>NZ_JAODIX010000099.1 GCF_026586675.1 Halorubrum yunnanense | reverse complement strand
TTGCTGAACTTGAGCAGGAGAGGGAAGAGCTCGAGCAAGAGAATCAGCAACTCCGAAAAGAGAACAAGCGCCTTAGAGCCAAAATCCGATGGTACGAGGGACCACATACGCCACCGAGTAAGGAACAATCAGATCAAGAGGAGTCGTCCTCGTCTGATGAAGACGAGGACGACGAACAGCCACGTACTGACGGTGGCACGCCTGGTCGAAAACCTGGACACGACCCTGCATGGCGGCCTGCACCTGATCTAGACGAAGAAATCGAGGTCACCTGTGACTGCTGTCCAGATTGTGGCGAACAGTTTGACGAGTCGGCGGGCGTCAGCCCCCGACTCGTCGAGGAGCTTCCAGATCCACAGCCACCCGAAGTGACACAGTACAACCGCCACCACTACCAGTGTCACTCTTGTGGGTCCGAGACCGTCGCTTCACACCCCGACTGCCCCGATGAGGGGCAGTTCGGGGTGAATGTCATCGCACAGGCAGCACTGTCTCGGTATGATCACCGTCTCCCCTACCGGAAGATCGGCGACCGCTTCGAGCAACTTCATGGACTGGAGTTATCTGGCGCGTCCGCGTGGCACGCGACCGAGCGCGCTGCGCGCGCCGGTCGCTGTGAATACGAACGGATCCGCCACCGGATACAGCAAGCCGATGTTGTCCACATTGATGAGACAGGAATCAAGCGGGACGGCGAACAGGCGTGGATCTGGACGTTCACCACCGAGGAGCACACGCTGTACGCAGTCAGAGAGAGTCGAGGAAGCGATGTTCCCGCAGAAGTCCTCGGAGAGGACTTCGCGGGAACGGTTGTCTGTGATGGCTGGACAGCGTATCCGGCTTTCAGCAGCGAGCTACAGCGATGTTGGGCGCACATTCTTCGGGAAGCTGAAGACGCCGCCGAGAAAGAGGCCGAAGGCGAAGCGATCTACCACGCTCT
>NZ_JAODIX010000098.1 GCF_026586675.1 Halorubrum yunnanense | reverse complement strand
AGCAGAAACTGCTGACGAGTGGCTCAGATCATTCGCTTTCGCATGGAATCAGCTTATCTGAACACTACGAATCCGACAACCCCTACGCAATCAACCGTCGATAGCAAGGCCGGATATTCTACGCCAACCGACACTATTAACAAAACAGCATCTATAACCAGTTATGAAGCCAGAAATGAGTCGAACCGTCCGAACCTTCGAGGCCACCATCACGAACCAGCGGCAGGTTCGTGACGACCTTGATCAACTCGGATGGGCCGTCACCAGAACCGACGGTTCTGGTTGGCTTACGAGAACAAAGTTCTCGTAAACGCCTCAAAACTCTGGAACGTCGGTCGCTACTACGCACAAGAACAGTGGGACGAAACGGGCGAGATTCCCGATGACGGGGAACTCAAAGCCGAACTCAAAAGTCACGAACGCTACACGGACTTACATTCTCAATCCAGTCAGCGCGTTCTCGAAGAACTCGCTGAAGCGTTCAACGGCTGGTTCGGCAAGCGTCAGAACGGCGACGACCGTGCCCGACCGCCCGGCTACCGCAAAAATGGAGACTCCCACCCGCGTTCAACCGTGTCGTTCAAAGCGGCTGGCTTCAAGCACGACGCACAGTTCAACCGCGTTCGCCTCTCGAAAGGCCGCAACCTCAAAGAACACCGTTCAGACTTCATCCTGTGTGAGTACCAGACTCGCCCGGATGTTGACCTGACCGAGTGGGACATTCAGCAGGTTCGCGCGATCTACAAGCGCGACGAGTGGCGACTTCAATTCGTCTGTCGCACCACCATTGACCCGGAACCGCCGGGCGATGAAGTGGCCGGTGTTGACCTCGGGATTTGCAACTTCGCCGCCGTCTCGTTCGGCGGCGAATCGGTGTTGTATCCCGGTGGCGCACTCAAAGAGGACGAATACTACTTCACAAAAAAGAAAGCCAAGTGCGACGATTCCTCGTCTCGTGTGGCCACCCGACTTGACCGCAAGCGGAGGGGTCGTCGGACACACTTCCTGCACGCACTCTCGAAAGCAATCGTAGAGGAGTGCGTCGAACGAGGCGTTGGAACGCTTGTCGTTGGCGACCTCGGCGGGATCCGAGAGGATAATGAGAACGGCGAGTCTCGGAATTGGGGCGACCACGGCAATCTTGACTTGCACGGGTGGGCGTTTGACCGCTTCGCGACGCTACTCGACTACAAGGCGGAAGCCGAGGGCATCGACGTGGAGTTGGTGTCGGAACGTAATACGTCGAAGTCGTGCTCGGCGTGCAGCCACACGGACGATAACCAACGGGTCGAACGTGGTTTGTACGTATGTGAGGCGTGCGATACGGTTGCGAACGCAGACGTAAACGGTGCGGAGAA
>NZ_JAODIX010000097.1 GCF_026586675.1 Halorubrum yunnanense | reverse complement strand
CGGTGAAGCGGGTGCTACTATGATGTGTTTTTTGATAGAAGCGGTTGGGTCATCTGGTATTTGGCCTCGATCTATCAAGAGATAGTTACGAATAACAGCCGCCTGAGAGCGACGCCTCTCAGGCGGCGGCAGTCATTTTTTGGACCGAGTGGTCAGATGAGCTTACTTGGTGAGCGTATCAGCTCTGGCTTGTTCTGCCGTTTTGCAGTGAGAGACCCTGCTACCAATGCCACCGCCGAAAGGACGACGTGAGTTTCGACGTTGCCTTCCTTGCGTGCGCGGACGCGATCAAGACCAGTAAACGACTTCAGTCGAGAGAATACTCGCTCGACACCTGCTCGCAGGTGTCGATGCATCCGCTCCTTGATCGCTTGAAATATGTAGCTTTCCTCGACGCTACCTACCTCTACGCCGTATTCAGAGAGTTGCTCCTGAGGGAGTTGCTCTAATGCCTCGTAAGGACTGTCGATCTCGTCACCGTGTTCTTCGAACAGCTCTTTGATTTCCTGCTTGATCGTCGCTAACGGCGACGATCTGCGAGGATTGATCGCTCCCAACAACGGACAATCAAGAGAGTCCTGACAGTAGTCGCGGTTTCCTTGGCTGTCGAACCCGGCATCAGCTAAGACTGCTTGCAGCTCATCA
>NZ_JAODIX010000096.1 GCF_026586675.1 Halorubrum yunnanense | reverse complement strand
CCGGTAAGCTGTTACGCTTTTCTTAGAGGGTAGCTGCTTCTAAGCTCACCTCCCGGCTGTTTAGGGCTTGAGACCACCTTCGAATCGCACTTAATCTACACTTTGGGACCTTAACCCGGCTCTGGGTTGTTCCCCTCATGGTGCACAGGCTTACCCCGCACACCGGACTCCCTTCGTCTACGGCGCCTGCGGGTTTGGAGTTCGACAGGATGGCCGACTCCTCTCGGAGGCGGGTCATCCAATCGGTAGCTCTACCCCGCGGGCTACCTCGGAAGAGGTCATGCTTCGACATGTTTCGGTTGGAACCAGCTGTTGCCAGGCTCGATGGGCCTTTCACCCCTATGCGCAGATCACGAGAGGATATTGTAGAATACCACCTCTAACGGGCCTCCACGTGGCTTTCGCCACGCTTCACCCTGCCTGCGTATAGATCGCCTGGTTTCGGGTCGCACCCGATTGACTCCCCGCGCTTGAACACGGTGGCCCTCACACATAGTGCTGCGGCCGTATCGGTTTCCCTGCGCCTTCCCCGGTTCAC
>NZ_JAODIX010000095.1 GCF_026586675.1 Halorubrum yunnanense | reverse complement strand
GCTTGTCTCGAACGGTCTGTTCCGTGTCGGTGACGTTGACATGCAACTCGGCATTCTCGTTGTGGAACAGGGCTTCTGCCGTCCCAATCTTCCACTCGTCGCTTTCGAGTGCAGTCTTGAGAATGTCGAGGTGGGCGTCGTCGCCTTCGAGAATACCCTTGACGTGTTTGTAGGGCTTCGCGCTGATTCGGAACCCCACGTCACCGTCGTCGGTGAGCGACAGGTTGTACCCCTCCGTGAAGTTCGCTCGGAGCGGATACGCGCCATCCGTGGTGTGACTCGGCTGGCCGAAGTCGTCGTACTCGTAATAGTTCTCCATCGCGCCGAGAGCCTTGGCGACGACGCGCTGTGTCGTGTTTTTCACGAGGTCGGCGCCGTCGGCTACTCGGTCGGGGATGTCGTCCCACTCCACGCCTTGCTTGGCGAGTCGGATGGTTTCGTTGTACACCGAGCGGGCTTCGAATGTGGCGTCGTACAGCAGACTCTCGTTGTTACTCTGAATGTCGAGTTGGAAGTCCAGCGTCTTGACGAGAGCCTGTGCGTCGGTCATTATTCGGATTCGTTGAGCCAGTCGTTGACGAGTCCACGCACTACGTCGGACTTGGTTTCGTCAACCTCGATGCACTTCTTCGAGAACTCCTTGTACACATCGTCCTCGAAGTCTACGGACAGTCGTTTTGTCATCTCACACTCTTACTTAGATACTGAAATCCTTAACTTTTGTCCACGTACTGTCTGTATGGGTGAGAAGCGGTCGAACCACACGGTGTACAACGTCAACTACCACTTCGTGTGGTGTCCAAAGTACCGTCACGCGATTCTCGAACCAATCGAGGACTCGTTAGAAGTGAGTTTCCGAGACGTGTGTGACGAGTACGACTACGAGATACTGTCGCTCCACATCTCACCCGACCACATACACCTATTCCTGTCAGCCCACCCGAAGCACGCACCGAGCGAGATTGCACGGACGGTCAAGAGCATCACGGCGCGGGAGATGTGGGAACAACACGAGTCGTACTTGGAGGAGTATCTGTGGAGCGGTGGGTTCTGGGAACAATCGTACTACATCGGAACGGCTGGTCAGGTATCCAGCGAGACGATTGGACAGTATATCGAACGTACA
>NZ_JAODIX010000094.1 GCF_026586675.1 Halorubrum yunnanense | reverse complement strand
CGAGCTTGAAGCCAGACTGACTGTACGTGAAACTGCGGAACTCCCGTGGCGGCTTCCACTTGAGTTGACCGACGCCGTAGCCGTTCTCCTTGAGCTTGGAGAGGCTGTTGAGGTTGTCGAACAGTCGTTCCACGACGGTTTGGAGAACCTTCGAGTACACGTCCGAGAGGCCGTCCCACCACTGTTTGAGGTCGGGTAGTTCCGACCGAAGCGTGGTCATGGACGGAAGTTCACCGTGTTCGTCTTGGTACTCGTTGAGGCGGTAGAGCGTGTGGTTGTACAGTTGCCTGCAAATATCGCGGTGGCGGTCCAACTCCTCTCGGTCGGCGTCGGACGGCTTGAGTCGATACTTGTAGGCGTAGTACATCAGTTCTCCCGCTGGTCTTCGACGTACTGTTTCAGCACGTCCAAAGATACCTGCCCCGTCGAGATGAGGCAGTACGAGTCGTTCCAGAACGAGTCACCCCACAGTTCGGTCTTCAGTTCATCCTCGTACTCGTT
>NZ_JAODIX010000093.1 GCF_026586675.1 Halorubrum yunnanense | reverse complement strand
TCTCTGGAAGAACTCCAAGAGCTGCGTGAGCAAACAGAAGGAGAGATCCCTCGGGAACGGGTGCTGGCTGCGATCGGACGAAAACAGGGCGACGAACTTGACAGACTGGCTGAACGCCATGGTGTCGTTGAGAAGACGATTCGTAACTGGCTCGATCGGTTCGCGCGCGAACCGATCGAGCAGGCACCATATGACGACTATCGACCAGGCCGCCCCTCGAAACTCGATGAAGAGCAACGCGAGCAGTTGTTTGAGCAACTCCAGCAGCCACCGACCGAACTCGGCTACGAACAACAAGCGTGGTCGTCAACGCTGCTGATCGACCACGTCAAAGATGAATACGACGTTGAGTACAGCAAAGGACACGCGCGCAAACTCATGAGCAAGGCCGAGCTGTCCTACCGGACAGCACGGCCGCGCAATCACGAGGCAGACCCGGGAAAAGAGGCAGAGTTCCAAGAGACAGTCGAAAAAAACGGCCAGAACTGACCGAGAAAACCGTCGTTGTCGTCGATCAATTTACCAAGCGCGTCGGCACAGTTCAACGACGTGGCTGGTACCCGATCGGTTCAAATCCGACGATAGAGACCTCAAACTCGTGGGATAAAGTGACCGTCTTGGGCGCTGTCACCGACAACGGTGACAACTTCTACTGCTGGACCGAAGAGAATCTCACCTCACAGCAAGGAATCTGGCTGCTCGGAGCGCTACAAGAACGATTCGGTGACGAGTTAGTGGTGTTTCTCGATCGTGCTGGGTACTTCTACAACAGAGATCTCTGGGAGCACGTCAGTGGTGAGCGCGCGACCGAAACTGTCGGAGACAGTTCGGTCGCGTGCGTGCGCGGAGACGATGAAGGTGAGGAGCACCTCGATGTCTGGTACTTTCCACCGAAACTACCGGAACTCAACCCAGTAGAAGGATGTTGGGATCGACTCAACGAATGGTTCAAGCACCGTCTTATTCCTGATCTTGCGACCCTGAAACAGCAGATCCAACGAGGACTCCCTACGG
>NZ_JAODIX010000092.1 GCF_026586675.1 Halorubrum yunnanense | reverse complement strand
AACCAAACCGAATTAGCGGACCGGTACGGGGTGAGCCAACAGCAGATCAGTAAGGACCTCGACCGGCTCGACGCATACGTTCGGGGACGGCTCGGGCGCCGGCGGGACCTCGAAATCGGGAGCGTCCTAAAGCGGTGTATGACCGGCGCGCTTGAAGATGGGGACTGGAACGACGCCCGAAAAGCGGCGACCGCTTACGACGAATATCTCGACCGGCGGATCGACACCCTGGAGTTCCGGCGCCGAATCGCCGCCCTGGAGGACGCGGCCGACCGCGAGGGGGACCGATGACCGACCGCGACGACCTCGCCGCCCGGCTCGACGACGTCGAGGAGGACCTCGCGGACACGTCGACGGACGGGTTCGGCTCGCCGGTTGTCTATACGACCGACGACGGCGGATATGAGACGGCCGACGGTGAGCCGGTCGACCTCGACGACACGGACCCCGACACCTTCGGGACGCCTATAATCGTAACTGGGGAGTACGTTCCTAACGACGCCAACGCCGAGCGGGGGGACGTATGACCGACCGCGACGACCTCGCCGCCCGGCTCGACGACGTCGCGGACACTCTCGGCGAGCCGTCGAGGGACTGGTTCGGGACGATATACGTCTACCCGTCGGCCGATGGGTACGTGAACCGCGACGGCGAGCCGGTCCCGACCG
>NZ_JAODIX010000091.1 GCF_026586675.1 Halorubrum yunnanense | reverse complement strand
ACGCGGGACGGTCACCTCCGTGTACCATCTGAAGCTATACCCTGGAGGCAAATAAATCTACTTAGTAGAACTAAGCGGGGTTGAAACACACAAGACCACGACCCGGTCCGTCCGCGGGTTTTTTTATCACGCCCTTTCTACTCATGGTTGACCCGGCGACGCGGGAACGGTCACCTCCGTGTACCAACGTGGTGTTCGTTCCTACTCACGCCGTGAGCCTTAGGCGGGAGTTTGTCTGCCGGGTCGGACCGACAAATGCGTGAACACAACCCGATCCGACACCGTCGTACCGATCCCGATCACCGTGAGCCGTCGCCGTCCGCCGGGTGGTGGGTCGTCGTCGTCGCTCTCGACGCGACCGCCGGCGCCGACCACGCTCTCCCCGACGCCCTGGAGGTGTCGACATGAGCGACGACGTCCGCGAGCAGCTCGCCGAGTACGTCCGACTCCACCCGACGACGTCCGCGATCGAGGCGGTCGCACACGTCGGCGCGGACCCCGCCCGATGGGTCGACGTCGTCGAGGAGGCTCTCGCCGCGGCCGACCCCGTCGCCGCCGTCTGCGACCCGTCGAACGCGCCGGAACCGGCCGACGGCGCCGAGGAGGACCCCGATCCCGACCGCCCGAACCCCGGGGGTGACGCCGACGCGAGCGGGTCCGCGACGCCGGAACCGCGCGACGACGCGGCGACTGGTTGGGGCGACGTCGACTTTTCGACGACGCGGCCCGACACCTATCCGCCCGCTCTCCTCGACCGCGAGCGGTGGATGGGTCGGAAAGGAAA
>NZ_JAODIX010000090.1 GCF_026586675.1 Halorubrum yunnanense | reverse complement strand
GGTGCCCTTGTCCTCTTCGACTCCACAGCGACAGCTCAACAGTATCAACAATCTCCTACAGAAGAGCGTAGTTTATAAACTGGCCCCGCGGTCAACACCCCCGCGTCACCAGCAACGGTATCCAGTTCCGGTGACGGCCAAATTCCCATGGAAACCGTGTGAATTGTATTGTAGACAGTTCTGGACGGACTTCTCGGCAAAAAGTGAGTCACCGATCACAGCAATATTTGCTGTCACCGCGCAGATCCCGTCGACGACCCGCCGTCGTTTATGAGGTCGCCCGCCAACGGAGACGCATGGTCTCGGAGATCTTCGACCCCGACGCGTGGGAGCGTGTGACCGACGAGTTCGACGACATCACTTATCACCGCGGCGTCGACGTGCCCGCCGTCCGGATCGCGTTCGACCGCCCCGAGGTCCGAAACGCCTTCCGGCCCGGCACCGTCGACGAGCTGTACGCCGCGCTCGACCACGCGCGCAAGCAGGCGGACGTCGGCTGCGTGCTCCTCACCGGCAACGGCCCCGCGGAGGAAGACGGGGGGTGGGCGTTCTGCTCCGGTGGCGACCAGTCGGTGCGCGGCGGCTCCGGCTACGAGTACCGCGACGACGACGAGGCGGGCGACGAGGACGACCCGCTGGTCAGGGAGGCCCGGGCCGGTCGGCTGCACATCCTGGAGGTCCAGCGGCTGATCCGGTTCATGCCCAAGCCCGTCGTCGCGGTCGTCCCCGGCTGGGCGGTCGGGGGGGGCCACTCGCTGCACGTTATCTGCGACCTGACGCTCGCCAGCGACGACCACGCGAAGTTCCTCCAGACCGACCCGGACGTCGCCTCCTTCGACGGCGGGTTCGGCTCCGCGTACCTCGCGAAGCAGATCGGCCAAAAGAAGGCCCGCGAGGTGTTCTTCCGCGGGAAGACCTACTCCGCCGAAGAGGCCGCGGAGATGGGGATGGTCAACGAGGCGATCCCGCACGAGGAGCTGGAGGACGTGGCCTTAGAGTGGGCCGACGAGATGACGAAGAAGTCGCCGACCGCGATGCGCATGTTGAAGTACGCGTTCAACATGACCGACGACGGGATGGTCGGCCAGCAGGTGTTCGCGGGCGAGGCGACCCGCCTGGCGTACATGACCGACGAGGCCCAGGAGGGCCGAGACGCCTTCTTGGAGAAGCGCGACCCCGAGTTCCGCGACTACCCCTGGCACTACTGAGGAGAGCCGGGACACCGCGCTGTCGCCTCCCTTCGCCGCGGCCGTTTATAAGTCTGAAACGCTCACGGAGGCGTATGGAGAAAGTCAACCTCGCGAGCGCGTTCGCGTCGGTCGACGAGCGGTGGGACCCGCACCTCGCCGGCGAGCTGAACGGGCAGGCCGTGAAGCTCGCGAAGGCCGAAGGCGACTTCGTCTGGCACAGCCACGAAGACGCCGACGAGCTGTTCCTCGTCACCGACGGGCGGCTTCGGATCGAGTTCCGCAACCGGGACGACGCGATTCTCGAAGAAGGCGAACTCCTCGTCGTCCCCCGCGGGACCGAACACCGACCGGTCGCCGAGCCGGAGGCGAACGTCCTGCTGTTCGAGCCGGCGGGCACGCGGAACACGGGCGACGTCGAGAACGAACTGACCAGAGAGGAGTTGGAGCGCGTCGACGACTGAGATGGCGCTGTCGGCCGCCTTGTAGCCTTCAACAGCCGAGATTCACAGACTGGACCAATACCCATGAGCGGTCGGACGATCTCCTGATGCGGTGGCGCGTGCCTCCGAGCGCCCTGCGGGCGCGAGGAGCACGCGCGAGGGAGTCGCGAGCGAAGCGAGCGACGAGGCTGGGGAGGCGTGAGGCTGTGGTGCGGTTGCGGGTGGGTGGGACTCAAAGGGGCAGCCACTTATAAGCGAGCGGCTGGGGCTTTGGCAGCCTTCGTCGTGGAGTCACCGGCAGCCAGTTATAAGCGAGCGGCTGGGGCTTTGGAGATCTTCACCGCGAACGCGACGAGTGCGGTCCGACCGACGCGAATGCGGCTGGATCACGCTCGGTCCACGGGATCCGAGTCAGCGAGCCCGCTTATTAATGGAACCCGCGGTCCACGTCGTCCTCGTCGATCAGGTCCTCGAGCTCCGACGAGAGCAGTTCCTCGGCCTCGTCGAAGGTGTCGGAGAGCTCGTCGAGCTCGTCCGGTCGCCCGTCGAACTCGTAGTCCATCGGGCCGAACGTGGGGGAGTCGATCGCCTCCATCACGTCCTCGAACAGGTGGTCGGGGTCCGTCGGCGCCTCGGCGTGGACCTTCAGCGTCTCGCGCAGCCGCGTCGCGACGTCTTCCGCCTCGTCCTCGTCTTCCGGCGGCGACCGGACCGCGAACCGGCCCCCCGACTCCTCGTTCGGGAGGAGCGGGTCGAGTTCGTCGTCGACTTTCCGGGCCACCTGCGCGCCGACGCCGCGGAGGTCGCGGGGGTTCCTCGCGTACGTCTTGAGGTGGTAGACGCCGACGCTCGGGTGCCCGAAGTAGAGGTCCTCGCCGAGCCCCTCGCGCCGGGAGCCGGCGACGGCCCGCCAGCCGTCCGGGTCGGTCGAGTCGTTGGCGACGTCCGCGAGGACGTCGTCCCAGTCTCGCACGCGCATGTCGGCGTACCGTAGCGGGGAGAGGCGCATGAGCGTGTCGGTCGCGGCGGGCCGGACGCCCTCACTCCCGAACTCGCCGGTACCCCATCCGCGCGAGCAGCGCCGTCCCGCCGACGAGGAAGACGACCGAGACGGGCGTGGCGACCCCGACCGCGACGTCGACGAGTCCCCAGGAGACGAGCCCGACGTACAGCCCGGTCCGGAACCGGTCCGTGTCGAACCCCTCGACCGCGGCGCCCCAGACGACGAGTAGCGCGATGTAGCCGTTCACGACGACGTCCCCGAGGGCGGCAGGTCCCTGCGTCTCCAGCCGGGCGAGACCGCTCACCGCGGACAGCACCGCCAGCGAGACGACGAGGGCGACGACCGCCGCGCGCCCGTACCTGTAGGGGGCCGAGCCGGGCATACCGGACCGTTGGAGCGTGCGCGGATAAATGGCTCCGGACGCCGCCGACCCCCCTCACCGACAGCGTTTTTCGACGCCGCCGCCGATGACGGCCGTGAACGTTCGGGGGCCGATCCTCTCCGTCGGAGAGGCGCGGACGGTGTCGACGTCGTACGGCGACCGGGAGCTCCGCGAGCTCCGGGTCCGGCCCGACCGCGGCGCGAGCGACCCGGTCGACGTGACGCTGTGGGGGAAGTGGACGGAGACGGCCGAACACGCCGATCCGGGCATGGAGCTGCTGGTGACCGACGCCGAGGAGGACGAGTTCGGCGGCGAGGTCGGGTACGCGACCACCGGCGACTCGTGGGTCGTGCTCGAGCCGGAGTTCCTCGTCGACGTGACCGGGATCCGCTCGTGGGTGCAGTGCCCGCGGATGTACTATTTGAATAAGCTGTCGGGGATCCCGCTCAACTACCCGGTCGTCAAGGGGACCGTCGTCCACGAGGTGTTCGGCGACCTGCTCCGCGGGATGGAGTTAGAGGAGTCCGTCGTCGACCGCGTCGAAGAGGCCGGGCTCGAACTCGGCCTGCTGGGCTACGAGCCCGAGGAGGTCGCCGACGAGGTGCGCCGCAACGCGGCCGCGATCGAGGGCTGGCTCTCGCAGGGGACCCTGACCGACGAGGACACGTGGCGGTCGGAGTTCACTCTCATCTCGCCGACGTTCGGTTTAAAAGGGCGCGCCGACGCGCTCCGCCGCGGGACCCCCGTCGAGCTGAAGACCGGGAAAAACACCAAGCGGGAGCCGCGCTTCCACGACAAGATCCAGGCGGCCTGCTACGCGCTCATGCTCGACGAGCGCGGCGTCGACCCCGACATCGGCACCCTCCTCTACACGAAGAACACCGCCTTGGACCGCAACGAGGAGTCGGGCGACCTGGCGCCCGCCAAGGAGTTTTCCGTGGGGCGGGGGCTCTTGGAGTTCGTCGTCCGCGAGCGCAACGCCCTCGCGGCGATGGAGTGGCGCGCGCTCGACAACCCCGACGAGCGCCCGACCGTCCCGACGGGGTACGAGGCCGACGCGAAGTGCGAGTACTGCTTCGAGCAGGACACCTGCATGGTCGTCTCCGGCCGCCTCGACCAGGAGTCGAAGGCGGGGTCGGTCGGGACGCCCGTTCCGGACGAGGAGCGCGACTACTTCGACCGCTTCTACGTCGCCCTCGAGGAGGAGCGCCGCGAGACTCACGCCGAGTACCGCAAGCTGTGGGAGCAGACGCCCGAGGAGCGCGCCGCGGACGACCGCGCGCTCATCGACTTGGAGCCGGTCTCGCGGACGGAGATCGACGACGCTCGGTGGCGGCTCCGCGCCCGCAAGCCCGATGACGCCGTCTCCAAGCTCCGCGAGGGCGACGTGGCGCTCGCGAGCGACGGCGACCCCGTGACGGGCCACGGCGAGCTCGGCCGGATCACCGCGCTCGACGGGGACGAGGTTGTCGTCGAGACCGACGAGCCGGTCGAGCTCCGCCGGCTCGACGTCTACCCCTCGGAGATCTCCGTCGACCGCTCGCTCACCGCGCTCCACGACGCGATCTTAAAGGGGAGCGACGCGCGCAAGGACGTGCTGTTCGGGCGGCGCGAGCCCGAGTTCCGGGGAGAAAGCGAGCGACCCGCAGATGCCCCCGGATCCGGCGACGGCCCCGACGCCTACATCGACAACAACGCGTCCCAGAACGAGGCGGTCGGACTCGCCGTCGACGCCGAGGACTGCGCGCTGATCCACGGCCCGCCGGGCACCGGGAAGACGTACACCATCGCGCGGACGATCCGGGCGCTCGTCGCCGAGGGGAACCGGGTGTTGCTCTCGGCGTTCACCAACCGCGCGGTCGACAACGCGCTCGAGGCGCTACGCGACCAGGGGTGTAACGACGTGCTTCGGGTCGGGTCCGAGACCGGCGTCCGCAGCGACATGCAGGACGTGCGGCTCGTCCAGCGCGGCGACCCCAACGCGAAGGCCGCCGAACTGCGGGACGCCACCGTGGTCGCGGCCACCACCGCGGCCTGCGGCTCCCGCGTCCTCCGCGAGTGCGAGTTCGACGTCGCCTTGGTCGACGAGGCCTCCCAGCTCACGGAGCCGGGCACCCACGCCGCGATCAACCGCGCGGACCGGTTCGTCCTCGTCGGCGACCACGAGCAGCTCCCGCCGGTCGTGCGCGCCGAGAACGACCTGCAGACCTCCCTCTTCCAGCGTCTCATCGAGGAGTACCCCGACGCGAGCGTCATGCTCGACCGCCAGTACCGGATGAGCCAGCGGATCCAGGCGTTCGCCTCCGCGGAGTTCTACGACGGCGCGCTGCGCCCGGCGACCCCCGAAGTCGCGGGCCAGACCCTCCGCGACCTCGGCGTCGACCCGGCCGACCTGCCCGACGGGCTCGCGGGCGGCGTCGACTTCGTCGATCCGGACGGGACCCGCGACGGCAACCGGAACGTCCGGGAGGCCGAGCGCGTCGCGGCGGTCGTCGACGCCTACCTCGCGGCCGGCGTCGACCCCGACGACGTCGGCGTCATCGCCCCGTTCCGCGCGCAGGTCGCGGAGATCGGCCGGCGCACCGCGGTCACGGTCGACACCGTCGACCGGTTCCAGGGCTCCTCGAAGGCGGTGATCGTCGTCTCGCTGGTCGCGGCCGGCGACCTCGACGGCCCGATCTTCGAGGACCACCGGCGGATGAACGTCGCGCTCACGCGGGCGAAAAAGCAGCTGACGCTCGTCGGGGACGCCGAGGCGCTCGCGTCCGAGCCGTTCTACGAGCGCATGCTCGACTGGGCGCGGCGGTAGGCGGTCCGCCGGCGCGATCCGCTCACAGCGGCGAGCGATAGCGGGAGCGGGTGTTGCAGGTCGGCGGTAGTGAGGAAATATTTAAAAGATGTAAGCGACAGCAACGATCTCTTATAAAGAACGGTGCGGTGGCGCGTGCCGGTGAGCGGCCGGAAGGCCGCGAACCGCACGCGCGAGGGAGTCGGTCGCCCGGAGCGACACGAAGGGCGGCCGACGAGGCTGGGGAGGCATGAGGCGCGGGGCTGTGCGGTGCGGGGTGGGAGTTAAAGGGGCAGTCGCGAGGAGCCTGGAGGCGACGTAAGCACTGCAGGGAGCGAGTACTGCGAGCGACCGAAGCGCGCAGGGAGCGTGCGGGCTCCTCGCGGCTGGGGCTTTGGGGGTGTTCGTTGCCGATCCGTTGTCAACCATTTCTAAGCGAGCGGCTGGGGATTTGAAGTTGTTCACCGCGAAGTCGTCGATAGTTTATAAAAACCGCCAGCAACACTACTTATTGACTTATAAACAACAACTCAGCCAACCCGATTCACCCAGACCCGCTATCGATCAAGAAGCGGTCTTCAGCGACCGGCCGCATGGTGCTATGTTGTATCTAGCGAGGAGGAGTGCGACGGAGCCGTCCGTCCTTACTCGCCGTCCGCGTCGGGGTCGGCCTCGGTGACGATCCCCGGCTCCTTGCTGGCGATGACGACGATCCGGTCGGTGAGGTCCTCGATCGTGTTCGCGAGCTCGTCCAAGAGGATCGCGAGCTCCCGGTAGACGAGCGGCTGGTCGATGGCGTCGGCGGCGAACGCGGTCGCGACGGCGTCGTTGCGGAGCTCGTCGCACTCGCTTTCGAGCTCGCGGATCGCCTCGATGCCGTCCGTGAGCGTCTCGGCCGCGTCGCTGCGCGCGAGCCCGCGGACGAACCGCTCGACCACGTCGCCGAGGACCGCGACCATCTCGACGATGCGGGTGGCCGTCTCGCGCATGTCGCGGAACGGGTCGACGTCCGCCTCCGGCTGCATCATGACGACTTCCTGGACGATCCGCTCGGTGTGGTTCGCCACCACGTCGAGCTCCGTGTAGAAGTCGAGCAGCGCGGACTCGTTGAAGTTGATCCGCGTGTTCAGGAGGCCGATGTCGTCCGGGCCGGCGTTGGTGATGATCCCTCGGATCTCCCGGACCAGCCCGTCGCACTCGCTCTCGACCGCGGCGATCTCGTCGACCGTCTCGCGGTAGGGGCCGCCCTCGGCGTACTCGTCGAGCATCCGCGGGAGGAGCGCGACGCAGTCGTCGATCCGGTCGAGGTACGTCTCGGTGCGTGACTCCAACCGCGCTCCGAAGCCGGCGTCGGTAGCCATATCTCGGTCCACGAGCGTCGAGAGTAAAGAGGTTCCCTCGCGTTTCGTCGATCGTGAGGGTTCTGCCGGACATTTTCCGCGGTGTCAGCGGCCGCGTTCGTTCCGGCGTCGACGGTCGCGTTCACTTATAAGTCGGCGGCGGCGTCGAGCGCCGCCTCGATGTCGGGAACGTCGAACCACTCGCGGCCCGTGTAGGCGTTCGTCCCGGCCGCGTACAGCTCGGAGACCGCGTCGACGACCGCCGGCGGGAGCGGCTCGGGGTCGCGCTCGCAGAGCTCCCGCCAGTCGTCGATCTCGCGCTCCGCGACCGCCGCCTTCGCCTCCGTGACGGCCTCGACCCACGCCGGGTCGTTCGCCCTGTACCACTGCCGGACGACCTCCTTCGAGATCCCGCGCCCGCCGTAGGAGAACCGGTTCTCGTCGAACGTGCCGACCACGTCGGCGACGCGGAGCTCGCCGTCGGCGTACAGGCACTCGATCTTCCCGTCCTCGTGGGCGAAGCCGGCGGCCTCGGCGCGCTCAGTGACGACCCGGTTCACGTCTCGCGCGAGCGATTCGAGGGCGTCGACGTCGGCGGCGCCGGCGATCCGATCGGCCTCGTCGCGGGGGAGGTACCGGTCCTGCTCCTCGTACTTCGTGGAGAACTCCACCACCGGCTCCGGGAGGTCCACGGGCTCGTCCGGCCACTCGTCGGCGGCGACGTCGGCGTCCGCGTCGAGGCCGAAGTCGGCGGGGTCGGCGCGCCGCCGCAGGCTGGACCCGACCGGGACGCGGTTGCGGAAGACGACCTCGAGCGGGACGAGGTAGTTCTCCCCGCCCGCGGCGTGGAACGCGTCGTAGTCGTAGCCGGCGTCGGGCCCCTCGTACGGGAGGTCGGGGACCTGCGTCAGGTCGATCGCCATCTCCGTCGGCGGGGCGGTCGCGTCGCCGAGGGGGACGGCTTCGGGGTCGCCCTCTCCGCCCGCGTCGTCGTCTCGATCGGGGTCAGCGACGCCTCGGTAGTGGGTCGCGATCCCCTCGTCTTCCAGCAGCTCGAAGTTGAACGCGCCCATCGCGCAGAGGCTCGCGCCCTTCCGCGGGACCGCGTCGGGCATCTGCCCCCAGTCGAACACCGAGTACGCGTCCGTGAAGACGAACCGACCGCGGCCGAGCGAGTCGGGGGTGGCGGGCTCGTCGACGCGGAACTCCTTGACGCTCGTCATACGTCATCCGGTGACCGCCTCCCCCATGAATCTTTCACTTACGTGGTCACCTCTCGGCTTCGACCTGACTCGTGATCCATGAACGTGGCATAACCGGAGACGCACCGGCCGCGCGCTCGCATCGAAAGGACCACACCCGTCGCGGGCGCATCGCCGCCCATGCACGAGGCGCGCGAGGTCGTCGTCCTCCGGTACGGCCACCGGCCCGGACGCGACGACCGCATGACGACGCACGTCGGGCTGACGGCCCGGGCGCTCGGGGCGGACCGCGTGATCTTCCCCGACAACGCCGGCCAGTCCGCGGAGACGGTGCGGGACATCACCGACCGGTTCGGCGGCCCCTTCGCGGTCGAGCTGCGCGAGGACCAGAAGGCGATCGTCAGGGGGTTCGAGGGCGTCGTGGTCCACCTCACGATGTACGGCGAGCGCGTGCAGGACGTCGAGGGGGAAGCCCGGGAGGCGGTGCGGGGGGGCGACGACCTCCTCGTCGTGGTCGGGGGCGAGAAGGTGCCGTGGGCGCTGTACGAGCGCGCCGACTTCAACGTGGGCGTGACGAACCAGCCGCACTCCGAGGTCGCCGGCCTCGCAGTGTTCTTGGACCGGCTGTTCGAGGGCGAGGAGCTGGATCGGGAGTGGGCCGACGCCGACCGCGAGGTGGTCCCGGAGCCGACCGGCAAGACGGTCGTTGACGTCGATGGGGCGAGCGAGGAGTCGGACTAGCGCGCCTCGCTCTCCCCGTCACGCTCTCCCCACTCGGTCGCGCCGTCGACGACCTCCGGCGTCCCGCTCAGGATGCCGCGCAGGCCGGTCATCGGCTCGCCGACCCGGACGCCGTCCTCCGTGATGCGGAACTCCCGGATCGTCCGCTCGAAGTCGCTCGTCCGCTTTTTCAGGACGCCGATCGCCTTCCGCATCTCGCCTTGCACCTCCAGGTGCCGGAGGAACAGGATGTTGTCGGCGAGGTAGCTGATGTTCTCGACGGTGGCCTCGAAGTCGCCGGTGATGTTCCGCGTCTCGTCGATGAACACCCCCGTCGCGCCGGCGTTCTTGAGGTAGCGGCCGAGCGCGTGCATCTGATGGATCAACATTCCCCCCTCGCCGCGGAGCGTGAGTCTGTACCCCGCGATCCCGTCGATCATCACGAGCTCCGCGTCGCGCTCCTCGACCTCCTCGCGGACCATCCGGGCGAACTCCTGCGGCGAGCGCTCCAGCGCCTCCACCTCGACCACCTGCAGCGTCCCCCGCTTTAACATCTCGTCGACCGGGATGCCGACGGCGCGGGAGCGCGTGAGGAACGTCCCCCGGTTCTCCTCGAACAGGTAGATAACGGATCGCTCGCCCCGCTCGGCGGCCTGTTTCATGAACTGCGTGCTCAGCGTTGTCTTGCCGACCCCGGTAGGCCCGCTGACGATGGTGACCGTGCCTCGCTCGATCCCGCCGTGGAGGAGGTCGTCCACCTCGTCGATCCCCGAAGATATCTGTCCGAAGTCGAACTCCCCGTTTCGCGTTCCGGGCTGGAGCGCCGGGTACACCTCCATACCGTCGTCGGTCACCCGGTAGGCGTGGTCGCCGCTCAGCGTCGACGACCCCCGGAACTTCGGCACGTCGATCCTCTTCCCGTACTCCTCCGTGCCGAGCCGGATCGTCCCGTCCGTGATGAACTCCAGGTCGTCGGTCGGCAGCGAGTCCGTGTCCTGCACGGTGAACACCACGGTCGTGTCCTGGTCTTTCAGGAACCGCATGAAGCCGACGACTTGCTTGCGGAACTGGTAGTCGTCGGACAGCAGGAACCGGAGCTGCGTCAGCGGGTCGACGACGACGCGGTCGGGGTCGACCTCGGTGACGCCCTCCACGATCCGGTCGGTGAGCGGCTCGCTCTCGACCTCCTCGGGCGCAAACACCTCGTACGACTGGTCTTCGGTGAACACGTCGGCGCTGGGGCTCAAGTCGAGGAAGTCGATCGCGTCGGTGTCGAACCCGAGCGCGGCCGCGTTCGCCTTGAGGTCGCGGGCGTCCTCCTCCAGGTTAATGAACAGCGACGTCTCCCCCTCGTGGACGCCCTGCTGCAGGAAGTGGAGGCTCAGGATCGTCTTCCCGCTGCCCGCCTGGCCGCGGACCATGTAGCTCCGCTCCGGGACGAGCCCCCCGGACAGTATCTCGTCGAGGCCCGCGATCCCGGTCGACATTCGCTCGGGCAGTGACTCGGACATGATCCACTCTGCGTGCGCTGGGTAGTTAATAAATGGGTAACTCTTAGTGGGAGTGCGTACACCGTTTATGTGAGATGGACACGGGCCCCAAGGGGCCCGCCGACGGTGTGTCCTCCGGAGGCGACGAGGCCGATCAGTCCTCTGCGGAGGCCGTGGACGCCGGCGACCCCGACTGGACCGGCGAGGACGTCTCGGCGGGAGGTGCACCTGAGTCGAACGAGGACCCGAAGATCCTGCTTTTCATGCGCCCGGGACGCGACCGAGAGCTGATGGCGGAGGCGCTGGGAGAGCGGTTCCGGGTCGACGAGACGACGGACGTCGAGACGCTCGACTCGACGTTCGACTGCTGCGTCTTCGACGCCGACGAGTTCGGCCGGGTCGCCGGATCGATCCAGCGGCGGCGCGACCTGGCCGCGCCCGTCTTCCTCCCGTTCGTCCTGCTCGTGGGCGACGAGGCGGCCGGACCGACGACGGGAAACACGTGGGACTACGTCGACGACGTCATCGACCTGCCGGTGCGAAAGGAGGCCCTCCGGACCCGGATCGGGAACCTCGTCGAGCGCCGCCGCACCTCGCTCCGGCTCGCTGCGCGCGAGCGGAAGCTGGAGGAGACCGTCGAAGACCTCCGGCTGAAGGAGCGCGCGATGGACGAGTCGCCGGTCGGGATCACCATCGCGGAGGCGAACGGGTCGGGAGCCGGAGCCGAGAGCGGCCGGGAGGACAACCCGATCGTGTACGCGAACGACGAGTTCGAGGCCCTCACCGGCTACGGCTCCGAGATGTTCGGCACGGACTGCCGGTTCCTGCAGGGCGAGGACACCGACCCGGAGACGACGGCGACGCTCCGGGCGGCGATCGACGAAGAACGGCCGGTCGGCGTCGACATCCTGAACTACCGCCGCAACGGCCAGAAGTTCTGGAACCGGCTCACGGTCGCCCCGATCCGCGACGAGGCGGGGACGGTCACCCACTTCGTGGGGTTCCAGACGGAGATCACGGAACGGAAGATCCGGGAGCGCCGCCTGGAGGTGATGAACCGCGTGCTCAGCCACAACCTCCGGAACAAGATGAACCTCATCTCGGGGTACACGGAGCTGCTTCGGAAAGAGGTCGACGACGACGGGACGCTCGACTCGCTGGACGTGATCGGGGACACGACGGACGACCTGATGGGGATCGCTACCGCGGTCCAGAAGCTCGACCGGACCCTGTCCGTCCCGTCGCCGGCGGAGACTCCGATCGCCCTCGACGACCGCCTGATCGAGCTGCGGTCGCGGGTGGGGGACCGGTATCCCGAGGCGATGATCTCGCTGTCCCTACCCTCCGACGACCCGATCGAAACGACGGCCGTCGGGCTGATGACCGCGATAGAGGAGGCCGTGGACAACGCCGCCAAGCACAACGACGACCCGGAGCCGCGGGTCGAGATTCGCGTCGAGCGGGAGTCGGCGGAGTGGCTCGCGGTCGAGGTCACGGACGACGGTCCGGGGATCCCGGACCACGAGACGCGCGTGCTCGATCACGGCGAAACGTCGGTGAAGCACGCGGACCGGTTGGGCATCTGGCTGATCTACTGGGTCGTGGCCAAGGCCGGCGGGGAGCTGTCCATCGACACGTCCAGCGAGGGGACCACGGTCCGACTGGCCGTGCCCGCGCACCCGTAGCGGGACTCGACGCCGAGAGGGGGGCTCGACGCCGAGCGAGAGAGCGACGGCGTCCACGGTGGGCGGACTCAGAGCGAGCGCTTCGACCGCAGCAGCGCGAGCCGGAGGCGCGCCTCCTGCCGGCTCGTCCCCCGCACGCGACCCGTCTCGGCGTCCGCCATCGAGGCGAGCGACAGCCGGTCGAGGAGGGGTGGCCAGTCGGCGGCGCCCGCGGCCTCGCCCGCGAACTCGACCGCGTTCCCGAGCCCGGCGCGCTCGTCGCTCCCGAGCCGCGCCACTGCGGCGTCCGCGTCTCGGCGCCCCCCGCCGACGTAGAGCCGGTCGCCGACGGCCGCGGGGGCCCACGCCGGCAGCAGGAGCAGCCAGAGCAGGAGCCCGGCGACCGTGTACGCCCACGGCGGGACCCGGTCCTCCTCGGGCTCGTACCCGTGGATCCGGTTGACGCGTCGGTCGGCAGCCGTCCGGTCGCCGCGGCGGCCGACGAGCAGCGTCGCCAGCAGCGCGACCGTCTCGACGAGCGCCAGCGCCGGCAGCAGGGCCGCGGTGACCGCCGCCTCTCGGGTCCGGAGCCGGACGAGCGCGTGCCGGAGCGCGGCGTCGCGGTCGGCCGCCGGGAGGGCGAGGAGCCGCGTCGAGACGACGAGCCGCGCGCCCCGGTAGCCGTCTGCGACGGCGACGTTGGCGGCGTCGGCCCGGACGACCGTCACCGCGGGGGCGTCGACGCCGACCGCCTCGGAGAGGGTCGCGACGCGGTGGGCGACGAAATCGGTGTGGCGATCGTCGAGGTCGGCCTCCGGGAGCCGCGCGATCCGCCGGTCGACGATGGTCGGCCCGACGAGCGCCGACCCCCCGAGACCGAGGGCGACCGCGCCGAGCGCGGCGGCGGCGACCGGGGGGATCCCGCCGAGCGCGGCGGGACCGAGCGCTCCGAGGCCGGCGGGGCCGAGGAGGGCGGCGACGGGGACGAGCGGCGCCGCGACGAGCAGCACCGGGACCGCCGCGAGCGCGAGGGCGCCGACCGCCCGCCTGAGACGTCCCCGTCGGCCGGCACGGGCTCGTTCGCGCCGGCCGTCGGAGTTGCTCATCACGCACGAGTGGTGCGAGGGGGCGCGTAAAGCTCTGCCGGAGGCGCCGGCCGCCGACCGCGACAGACCCCGGCCGCGACGGGCCCTCGTCAGGGGGGGTCGCCGGTGGCCCTTTCGGAGCTTTTAACCCGATTCCACCACCAATTTCGCGTAATGGCTTTTGAGGATCTACTGAACGACCCCGTCATCCAGAAGTACCTCCACGAGCTGGTGGGGCCGACGGGGATGCCGGTCGCGGCCGCGCCGCCCGACGGCGAGGTCACCGACGAGGAGCTGGCGGAGGAGCTCGGCTTGGAGCTCAACGACGTCCGCCGCGCGCTGTTCATCCTGTACGAGAACGACCTCGCGACGTACCGCCGGGTGCGGGACGAGGACTCGGGGTGGCTCACGTACCTCTGGACGTTCCACTACGACAACATCCCGGAGAACCTCGAGGAGGAGATGTACCGCCTGCTCGACGCCTTGGAGGACCGCGAGGAGTACGAGCGCACCCACGAGTTCTACCTCTGTGAGGTGTGTTCGATCCGCTTCGAGTTCGGCGAGGCGATGGACTTCGGCTTCGAGTGCCCCGAGTGCGGCTCCCCGGTCGAGGCGATGGAGAACGACCGGCTCCGCGAGGCGATGAGCCAGCGCGTCGAGAAGCTCCGCGACGAGCTCAACGTGGACGTGACGGGCTGATGGTCGTCCTCGCAACCAAGTGCTACGTCGAGGGGGACGCCCGCGACCGCGCGCTGGACGGCATGGGCTCGCTCGTCGCCAACGACGTCGGCGAGCTGAGCGTGGACTGGAACGTCGGCGTCCGCGACGACGACTTCGTGCAGGTGGACGTGAACGGCGAAGACGCCGAGGTCGCCCGGAACGTCCTCGCGGAGACGTGGGGCGAGGTCGTCGCCCACGACGGCGGCCTGGAGGCCGGCGAGGAGTACGTCGGCACCCTCGAGTCGTGGGACGACGACGGGTTCGTCCTCGACGCCGGCGTCGACGTGCGGGTTCCGGCCGCCGAGATCGGCCTCGGCAGGGGCTCCCCGGAGCAGGTCGTCGAGCGCTTCGGGCTGGTCCAGCACCTCCCCGTCGCCTTCGTCTACGGCGGCGACGTCGGCGACCCGGACGCGGAGCCGAGCCGACTCGCCGACGCCGAGCGCGACCGCCTCTACGACTGGCAGCGCGGGAACGGCCGAGTCGACGTCAACTCGGCGACCCGCGGCGAGGTGCGCGCGACGGTGAACCGCGCGGGCCACGCGCAGGACATCGTCACCGTCGAGCGGCTCGGACTCTTAGAACAGAGCATCGTCTGCACTGAGAACACCGACCCACCGGGGTTACTCGCCGCGATCGGCTCGTACCTCCCGGCGGAGATGCGCTGCGTCGTCTGAACCCGTGAACCGACGCTTCGCCCTCGCGGTCGCCGTCGTCGCGCTGCTGGCCGTCAGCGCCGGCTGTCTCACTTACGTCAACGACGGCGGCGAGGTCGCGAACGAGACCCTCGACGCGGAGCCGCCGAGCGGGTACGAGTTCGACACGGACCGCGACGCCGCGTTCAACCTCTCGACAGGGAGCCAGTACACGGCGGTGTACAACGTCTCGGAGACCGAAGAGCTCCGGCTGTACAGGCAGACGCCGTACGCCGGCGATCAGCCGCTCGAGTTCGAGGCGTTCCGGTACCGGACGGTCGACGGCGAGGTGCTCAACGGCAGCGAGTTCCGCGCCGCCGGCGGCGAGGTCGACCGGACACCCGACGAGACGTGGGTCCGCTTCCCCGAGGGGATGAGCGAGGGCCAGGTCGCCTTCGCCGCCGCCGGGTCGCCCCGGCGGTTCACCACGCTGGCGTACGTCGACGGGTCGTACGCGGTGACGCTCCCGCCCGAGTTCAGCACCGACTTCCCGGTGGTGGGCCACGTCGCCCCGCGCGACCACGAGATCGAGACGGTCGACGGGCGCGACCGGATCACCTGGGAGTCGGTCGAGGGCGGGTCGGTCGTGGTCCAGTCGTACCGCGAGACCGACCTGCTCGTCTTCGGCGTGATCCTCGTCGTCGCGCTCGTCGCGGCGGTGATCGGGACGGCCTACTTCCGGCGGCAGCTGGCGGAGCTGCGGGAGAAGCGCCGGGACCTCGGGCTCGGCGTGTACGACGACGAGGAGTAGCCGGACGCCGGTATCGGTCCGATCCCGGTCGGCCGGCCCGGGGCCGCGGTCCGAACGCGGGTGCTTTTGAGTGCGCGCCGCCTTATCATCGGTATGAACGCCGCCGTCGTTACCGTCGGGGACGAACTCCTCGTCGGTGACACCGAGAACACGAACGCGACGTGGCTCTGCGACCGGCTCGACGAACGGGGCGTCGTCGTCCGCCGGGTGACCGTCCTCCCGGACGAGATCGGCGAGATCGCGCGCGTCGTGAACGAGTACCATGCCGAGTACGATGCGGTGGTCGTCACCGGCGGGCTCGGTCCGACCCACGACGACGTGACGATGGACGGAGTCGCGGCCGCCTTTGGGCGGGAGATCGAGAGGAACGAGGAGGCGGCCGAGTGGCTCGCCGAGCGGGGGTACAGCGCCGGCGACCTCGCCGCGGAGACGACGCACCTACCCGCCGACTGCCGGCCGCTCGCCAACGAGGTCGGCGTCGCGCCGGGCGCCGTCGTCGAGTCGGTCTACGTCCTGCCTGGGGTCCCGAAAGAGATGAGGGCGATGTTCGAGTCGGTCGCCGACGAGTTCACGGGGACGCCGACCCACACCGTCGCCGTCGACGTCGACGAGCCGGAGAGTGCCCTGTTGGAGCGGTTCACGGAGCTGCAAGAGGAGTTCGACGTCAGCGTCGGCTCCTACCCCGGCGAGAGCGTCCGCGTGAAGATCACGGCGACGAGCGCGGCGGAGGCCGAGCGCGCCGCCGAGTGGGTTCGGGAGCGGTCGACGCTGGTCGGCTCCCGGTGAGCGGACCGAGCGGGTCGGCTCCCGGTGAGCGGACCGGGCGGGTCGGCGGCTCGGCGGCTCGAATCGGAGAGACGAGAGACCCGAGCGACTACCGGTAGAGGTAGGCAAGCCACACGGCGGTGACGGCGAGGCTCGCGAGGAGCACGGCGATCGCGGTGGCGTCGATCGGGAGCGGCTCGGTCACGGCGGCTTCGAGGAGCATAGGCGACGATTGCTCCGGGGGCGTCTTAAGTATTGAACTTCGGGACCGGCGCGGCGGTCAGGAGTCGCCGTCGAGACGCGCCCGCTTAAGTTTCCGCCGCCGTAGGTCGGGATATGCACGTCGGCTTCGTGATGAACCCGGTTGCCGGGATGGGCGGCCGCGTCGGCCTCAAGGGCACCGACGGGAAGGTCGCGGAGGCGATCGACCGCGGCGCGGAGCCGCGAGCGCCCGACCGCGCGACGCGGGCGCTGGACCGGCTCGCGACGGCCGCGTCGGAGACGTCGGTCTCGGTCGCCGCCGACCCGATGGGCGAGCGGCTGGTCAGGGGCGCCGGCTTCGACCCGGTCCGCGTCGTCGACCCGTTCGGCGACGACGACCGAGGCAGGGGCGGCGACCCGCCCGGTCCCGCGGAGACGACCGCAGAACACACCGCGCGCGTCGTCCGGGCGTTCGTCGAGGAGGGCGAGGAGGCCGAAGGCGACGACGGAGAGACCGGTCCGGTCGACCTCGTGCTGTTCGTCGGCGGCGACGGCACCGCGACGGACGTGGCGGCGGCGCTGGAGGCGGCGGGCAGCGAGGGCCCGATGCTCGGCGTCCCCGCCGGGGTGAAGGTCTACTCCTCGGTGTTCGCCGTCTCGCCGGAGGACGCGGCCGAGGTCGCGGCGACGTTCTCCCGCACCGAGCGCCGCGAGGTGATGGACATCGACGAGGACGCCTACCGCGAGGGCGAGGTCCACCCGGAGCTCCGAGCGGTCGCGCACGTCCCCGTCGCCGATGACCTCCAGTCGTCGAAACAGACCGCGAGCGGGACCGTCGAGTCGCTCGCGGAGGGGGTCGCGGACGACATCCGAGAGCGCGACGGCGAGGGCGTCACGTTCGTGCTCGGCCCGGGGTCGACCGTCGGGGCGATCAAGGCCGAGCTGGGGTTCGAGCCCTCCCCGATCGGCGTCGACGTGTGGCGCGACGGCGCTGTGGTCCTGCGGGACGGGACCGAGCAGGAGATCCTCGACGCGCTCGGGGAGGCGAACGTGATCGTCGTCTCGCCGATCGGGGGGCAGGGGTTCGTCTTCGGCCGCGGGAACCCGCAGCTGTCGCCGGCGGTCGTCCGGCGCTGCGACCTGCGCATCGTCGCCTCGCGGGCGAAGCTCGACGACGTGCGCGCGCTTCGGGTCGACACCGACGACCCCGAACTCGACGCCGAGCTCGCGGGGTGGGTCCGGGTCCGCGTGGGGAAGTTCGAGACCCGGATGATGAAGATCGCGTAAAGAGGGGCAGACAAAGGGAGTCGAGCGCGACCGCAGACCGGGATTCAGACGATACATTGGATACAACAGAACTGCGGTGGCGCGTGCCTCCGAGCGCCCTTCGGGCGCGAGGAGCACGCGCGAGGGAGTCGGTGGTCCGGAG
>NZ_JAODIX010000009.1 GCF_026586675.1 Halorubrum yunnanense | reverse complement strand
ACCGAGAACCGCCCGACCCGCCTGAGAATCCCGAGAAGTGCGTCGGAATCGATGTAGGGATTCTCACGTACGCCCACGACACGGACGGAACCGCCGTCGGGTCGCTCGATCTCTCCGACGAACGTGACCGCTTGGAGCGCGAGCAACGGACGCTCTCGCGGAAGGAACACGGGTCGAACAACTACGAGAAACAACGACGGCGCGTCGCGGAGTGTCACGCTGACCTCCGACGGAAGCGCCGTGACTTCCTACACAAACTCTCGGCGTACTACGCGAGGGAGTACGATCTTGTGGCGGTCGAAGACCTGAACGTGAAGGGGATGATGGAGTCGCCGTCGAACAGCCGCAATACGGCGTCTGCCGCGTGGCGAACGTTTCTCTCGTTGCTCGAATACAAGTGCGAACGAGAGGGGACGCACTTCGTCGCGGTCAGCCCGAGAGGAACGACCAAAGAGTGCGCGGCGTGCGGCGTCTCGACGGACAAGCCGTTATGGGTCCGTGAACACTCCTGTCCCGCCTGCGGGTTTGAGGCGGACAGGGACGCGAATGCGGTCATCAGACTACGTCTGATGGGCAGCAAAATCGCGAGCGATTTTGCGACGGCGTGGAACATTCTTTCTCGCGGCCTCGAAGACGTAGGAGTGGGACACTCCGAAGGAACGCCTGTGGAGACTGCGCTCCCTGTGGATACGTTGGTATCTGCAAAGCGCGTCGTAGAAGCAGGAAGCCCTACCCTCAACGAACGAACGGCGTCAGCCGTGAGCGAGTAGGGTAGGGTAGTTCACCCGGGAGCCGACCCGATCTACTCGTCCGGATTCGGCTCGGACTCGGCGCCCGACCTTCTGCCCGACTCTCACTCAGATTCGCCGCTCGGGTCAGCGTCCGGCTCCCCGCCCAGCTTGCCCTCCGGCTCCCCCGCCGGATCGGACTCCGGCTCGGTCACGTACGCGCGGAGGTCGTCGGGGTCGACGTCGATCCCCTCCCGCGTAAAGAAGGTCGCCACGTTCTCGCAGTCGCGGTCGAGGAACTCGCCGGCGTTCGGGTGGTGGACCGTCACCGCCTGGCCCATGTCGATGATCACCAGCTCGCCGTCGTGGATGATCATGTTGTACTCAGAGAGGTCGCCGTGGATCAGCCCGGCGCGGTAGAGCCGGCGCATGTACTCGCGGACGACCTCGTAGGCGGTCTCGGGGTTCTCCACGTCGACCTCGTTCAGCCGCCGAGCGCGGTCCTCGGCGTGGCCGACGAGCTCCATCACGAGGACGTTCCGCTGGACCGCGATCGGTTCGGGGACCCGCACGCCCGCCTTCCGCGCGCGTTCGAGGTTCGCGAACTCCTTGCGGGTCCACGCCAGCACGACCGCCTTCTTGTCGCTCGCGATCCCGTCGAACCGCGGGTCGCCCTCGAGGTAGTCGCGCATCTGCCGGAAGTTCGAGGAGTTGATCCGGTACACCTTCACGGCGACCTCGCGCTCCGAGTGGACGCCCTCGGGGCCGCCGCCCGCGGCCTCGGAGCCGGGCTCCGGCCGCTCGCCGGCCTGCCCGCCGAGCGCCTCGAAGACGCTCGCCTCCTTCCCGGTCGACACCGGCCCGCCGAAGGCGTCGACGTAGCCGTCCTGCACGAGCTTGTACACCGCCGCCAGCGTCGCGTCGTCGAACACCGACTCCTGGAGCTTGAACTGCTCGGTGTTCTTGATCCGCTTGCGGAACTCGTCGAACTCCCGGTCCTGTTTGCGGGCGATCCGGTCCGCCTCCGTGTCGGAGACGTCCAGCTGTTCCCACTCGTCGCCGGGCTGGTCGTCGGGCTCTAGCAGGACGAACTCCTCATTCATTCGACTCGACGTTCGACGCCGCGAGGGATAAGCGAGGGGGTGACGGGGCGCCGTGCCGGTCTCGGGCCCTCGCACGCCAGGCGGCTCACAACACGTCGATCGCGTCCTCGACCGGCATGTGGCCGTCTCGCACCGCTTCCAGGATCTCGCGGCGCTCCTCGGTTTCCGGATCGACTCCGCCTCCGCCGTCCCCGCCGCCGACCTCGTCGAGCGTCACCTTCTCGGTCTCGCCGACGAACTCGGGGAAGTCGGTGCCCTCCGCGAGCGCCGTCTCCTTTTTCACCCGATACGACCCGGCGTCGGTGGTGTAGAGGTCGCCCGGGTGGAAGAAGTACCAGTCCTCCCGGTCGAACCGGACCGCGATCCGAGCCTTCGCGCCGAAGTTCCGCGCGAAGAAGGTCAGCGCCTCGACCTCCTCGCCGGTGAGGTAGATCGGGTCGCCCGCGCTCGATTTCGCCTCGATCGCGTAGAACGTCTCGCCGTCGCCGGCGAGCACGTCGGGGAGCTCCCGCTCCGTCGCGGCGCCGCTGGCGGGCGCGCGCATCACGGCGAACCCGGCCTCGTCGAGGGCGTTCACCAGCTCGCGCTCGCGGCGGTCCCCCTTCCGGTTAGCGGACACGGTCGTCGTCACCCGATTCGGTCATGGACGCCATAGGCGCGAGGCGGTCAAAAGGGCGGCGGGTCGGCGGTCTCGTCACCCCCGATCCGTCGCTCCCACTCGAACCCGACCCGCCCCGCGTCATCCCCGCAGCCGCCACCACAGCGACCGGATCCGATACCCCAGCGAATTCCGTTCGTCCCCGTTCCACCCGCTCATGTCGCCCGCGAGCGTCGACGCGTCGTAGCCGGCCTCATCGAGGACGCTCGTCGCCCGCTTGGCGACGATTCCCATCTTGCACACGGTCACGATCTCCCGGTCGTCCGGGAGCTCGTCGAACCGGCGCCGGAGCGCCGACTCGTCGCCGCCCCGCAAGTCGTCGTACGCGGGGCGTTTCGACTCGCGTCGATCGCGTCGCGCTCGGAGGCCGACTCGGGCCGGATGTCCAACACAAACGGCTCGTCGTCGGTCCCGAGGCGCTCGGCCAGCTTATGGGGGAGAATGCGACTCATCGGCGAACGGTCGGGCTCGCGGCCGAAATCCCTACCGCTCGCGGGCGTGGTCTGCGGCGGCGACCCACTGCTACCGCCGGCTCACTCCCGAAGCCGTTCCGCGTGCTCGACGACGACTCGACCGAGCCGCTCCGTGCGCTCCCGGACGTCCTCGTCCGAGATCCCGGTCTCGTCGACGACCGACGAGGCCCCGCGGATCCCGACCTCGTGGGGGACGGTCCACGCGTGGACGTTCCGGAACGTCGACCGGAGGTGTTCTAAGGTTCCGCCGTAGGAGCCCCCGCCGGCGGTCGCGAGGAGTCCGACCGCGGTGTTCTCGTACTCCGTCGAGCCGCAGAAGTCGTGGAAGTTCTTAAACGTCGAGGAGTAGGAGCCGCGGTACACCGGGGTGCCGGCGAGCACGCCGTCGGCCTCGCGCACCCGCCGCTTCAGCGCCTCGCTGTCGCCCTGCGGGTCCTCGTCCGGGTGGTACAGCGGGAGGTCGACCGCGCCGAGGTCGGTCATCTCGGTCTCGGCACCGGCGTCGGCCGCGGCGTCGAGCGCGACTTCCAGCGCGGCCCGCGTCGTGCTGTCCGCGCTCCGGCTGCCGGAGACGGCGACGATTCGGGTCATGCGTTCGGTTCGGCGTCAAACCGTGAACTACCCTGACCTACCGCGCTCGGGGCTACTCGCCCCTCGCTTGTTGAGGACAGGGTTTCCTGTTTCTGCGTCGGAATTTATACCCGACGTGGGCACAGGGATTCCAGACTCCGCAGGCGACTTCCCTTCACGGGTGGTTCGGAGTGTCCCACTCCTACCGGATGGACACTCAGCCACAACCGAGGGTGCGCGCTTCTTGTCGCGCTTGAACACCACCGGAAGCGTGGTGAGCATCGTACTACCGATATCGACCGCAGGGGTAGTAAGGCTATGCCGTGTAGTGAAACTAAAACGATGACGGCGCTGTATCCCCGCCCTACTCGCTCACTTCGTTCGCTCCTTGAGGACGGGGGCTTAGCGCCTATAGTCAGCTAAAAACGGGGGAGATCGCCGGGAGACCGCCTCCGAGCCCTCGGCCGGCCGTCTGGGAGCGGTTGCCGCCGAGGTGATACCGCGGGAACGCTCGGCCGCTCGATTATACGAGGCTGCCGATGACCCCGTGCTGGACATCTCCAAAGCCCCGGCCTCGTCGCCGGACGCCGTCCGGTTGCGAGCGAGAGCTTCGCCCTCGTCCCGTCGGTCGGAGGCACGCGCCACCGGGGTTCGGCTATCGGAGACCCCCGCCCCGACGCTCGATCTGGAGTTCTATATAAATGCCCGTGTGAACGTGCCTCATACCTGCCGGTACTGCCCCACCGTGTTGCGGTTTCGCACGACACGAGCGAAGGGTTTATATAGAATCACAAACAATCAATGGTTGTAATGTCACAGCGCCAGCGGATGGGCAATCAGCCCATGATCGTACTTTCCGAGGAGTCGCAGCGAACATCCGGAAAGGACGCTCAGAACATGAATATCACGGCCGGGAAGGCTGTCGCGGAGTCCGTCCGCACCACGCTCGGCCCGAAAGGGATGGACAAGATGCTCGTCGACTCGGGAGGGTCCGTCGTCGTCACGAACGACGGCGTCACCATCCTGAAGGAGATGGACATCGACCACCCGGCGGCCAACATGATCGTCGAGGTCAGCGAGACGCAGGAGGAGGAGGTCGGCGACGGGACCACGAGCGCGGTCGTGGTCGCCGGTGAGCTCCTCGATCAGGCCGAGGAGCTCCTCGACCAGGACATCCACGCGACGACCCTCGCACAGGGGTACCGTCAGGCCTCCGAGAAGGCCAAGGAGATCCTCGAAGAGGAGGCCATCGACGTCTCCGAGGACGACCGCGACACGCTCGTCGAGATCGCCGAGACGGCGATGACGGGCAAGGGTGCCGAGAACGCGAAGGACCTCCTCGCCGAGCTCGTCGTCGACTCCGTCCTCGCGGTCCAGGACGACGACGGCATCGACACGGAGAACGTCTCCGTCGAGAAGGTCGTCGGCAGCTCCATCGACGAGTCGGAACTCGTCGAGGGCGTCATCGTCGACAAGGAGCGCGTCGACGAGAACATGCCCTTCGCCGTCGAGGACGCGAACGTGGCGCTGTTCGACGGGGACATCGAAGTGAAGGAGACGGAGATCGACGCCGAGGTCAACGTCACCGACCCCGACCAGCTCCAGCAGTTCCTCGATCAGGAGGAAGAGCAGCTCCGCGAGATGGTCGACCACCTCGTCGACATCGACGCCGACGTCGTTTTCGTCGGTGACGGCATCGACGACATGGCACAGCACTACCTCGCGCAGGAGGGCATCCTCGCCGTCCGCCGCGCAAAGTCCGGCGACCTGAATCGCCTCGCCCGCGCGACCGGCGGCCGCGTCGTCTCCAACCTCGAGGACATCGAGTCGGACGACCTCGGCTTCGCCGGCTCCGTCGCCCAGAAGGACATCGGCGGCGACGAGCGCATCTTCGTCGAGGACGTCGAGGAGGCGAAGTCCGTCACCCTCATCCTCCGCGGCGGCACCGAACACGTCGTCGACGAGGTCGAGCGCGCCATCGAGGACTCGCTCGGCGTCGTCCGCACGACGCTGCTCGACGGGCAGGTCCTGCCTGGCGGCGGCGCCCCCGAGGCCGAGCTCGCGCTGCAGCTCCGCGACTTCGCCGACTCCGTCGGCGGCCGCGAGCAACTCGCCGTCGAGGCGTTCGCCGACGCGCTGGAAGTCATCCCGCGCACCCTCGCCGAGAACGCGGGCCTCGACCCCATCGACTCCCTGGTCGACCTCCGCTCCCGGCACGACGCCGGCGAGTTCGGCGCCGGTCTCGACGCCTACACGGGCGACGTGATCGACATGGAGGCCGAGGGCGTCGTGGAGCCGCTCCGCGTCAAGACCCAGGCCATCGAGTCCGCCACCGAGGCGGCCGTCATGATCCTGCGCATCGACGACGTCATCGCGGCCGGCGACCTCAAGGGCGGCGGCACCGACGACGGCGGCGACGAGGGCGGCCCCGGCGGCGCGCCCGGCGGCATGGGCGGCGGCATGGGCGGCATGGGTGGCATGGGCGGTGCGATGTAAGCGTCCGATAGGACAACTACACCACCCACGCCGACTGCAGCCGCTTCGCCGAATCGACCCGCCGACCGACCGTCGCGCGCCCCTTCGGGCCTCGACGACACGCGATTTTTATCGACGACCGACCGCGGAGCCGGCGGCTCGTGGATCCGTCGACACCACCGCAACAGCCGTCTCAGTACCCGACACGGGTGTTCCCGCGTTGACAACTGTCACCCGTCCCCCGAACGACGAGACGGGCACGGTCACCCTCGACGTGGCGACAGCATAGCGGGGACGCGTCGACGTGACCGACGTTCGAAGGTGTCAACCGAAAGACTATGTGGCGGTAGTTTCTGATATGAGACAATGTCGAAGCGACCGAAAGACGGGCGGGGCGTAGCGGTGACGGCCGAGGAGGACGACGCCCTCGAGACGGATTGGGCCGTCATCAAGTCGCTCATCGACGCCCAGGAGCACACGAACGCGTCGTTGGAGCGGTACGCCCTCTACGCCACCCACGACGACGTCGACCTCGACGCAGAGACCATCGACGAGTACCTCGCGCAGGCGGTCGCCTGTCACGAGCGAGCGTTAGAGGATCTTCGCGCCGCGCGCGAGCTCGTCGCGGTGGAAGACGAGGACTGAGCGCGGTCGGTCCCTCGGCGACTCCTGCGGACGAAGAGCGCTGTTCAGTGATATCGCCGGGAAACGCGTCTCGAGGTCCGCGCTGGATTCATCAGGATATATATTGGCTCGGTGTGGAAAACGGGCTAATGCGGCTCACCGTTCCGACCGACTTCGAGATCCTGCAGATTCTCTCGAACGGGCGGCGCAACAACGCCGTCAACATCGCGGTCCACCTCGACAAAAACCGGTCGTACGTCAACACCCGGCTTCCGGTGCTGGCCGACTACGGGCTGTTGAACCGCGTCGGTCCCGCGCCGAACAGCGGGCTCTACGAGATCACGGATCGGGGACGGATCGCGGCGAGCCACCGTGAGGCGTACGAGGACGACGACGTCGACTTCGACGCGCTGATCGAGCGAGAGCTGGCGGAGCGCACCGACGAGGCGGAGCGCACCGACGAGTGACTCCAAGACGGGGCGCGCGCGGCGCGACGAGCATGGTGGGCGAGCGTCGCGGTCGCGGAGGACCGGTCGCGAAGCGCCAATCGAGTGGATCGCGCGGAGCGACGCGAAAACGCCATCAGTGGATACCGTCGGTGGAGCGGTTCGTATCCCATCGGTTCTCTTCGAAAAAGGTCGTCTCGTAGACGCGACCCCGGTCGCGTCGTCGATGGCCGTTCGGCCGGGAACCGGTTCGAGTGGCTCCGTCTCGCCGTTTTTACGCGTTTTGAGAGGTGGCGAGTGGCGGCTCCGCCATCCGGTCACGGCCGACGCGTCGGGCGGTTTCCGGTAGGTATCGGTAACAGATACCAACGGTAGATATAAGTGGTCAGCCGGGAAGTGTGACTACTGTAACGTGAAGTGGATACCAGAACGTAATAGGGGAGTACAGAGGGGGTGATCAGACATTCGTGGCGATGACAGACGAAAACAGCGGGGACGACACCGCGGACCTGACGCGGACGACGATCGAGTTGGACCGCGAGGTCTGGCGGGAGGTGCGTTCGGACGCCGTGGCGGACGGCGCGAACGTCTCCGAGAAGCTCGAGGAGGTCCTCGTGGACTACTACGACTTGGAAACGTGATCCGACAACATACCGCGGCATCAGGACGGGTCACAGGCGTAGCGTGCGGCAAGTGTAACAGAGACGACGATACATGAGAGATAAGCTCAAACAATCACTCGCGCTGCTAGGCGCGTTGGTAATGATGGTTTCGATGGTTGCTGCAGGGTTCACAGGAACCGCAGCAGCAGATGCACAAGATATCGGTTCCAATGGGATTGAGGCCGGTGATTTGATCGCTGGAACCGACTCAGTTAATCAGACCGTAACGTTCGACCAACTCGAAAATGATGGGAATAGCGAAACAATCAGAATTACCACTGAGGGTACAGATGGCGGTGCGTTAGATACAACGGGTGCGATTAGCGAAGCCCGTCTAGCTGACGAGGGAAGCCACGATGTCGACACTGTCAGCTATGACGGTTCGACTGACGAGATCACCATCGAACTCAACGGATCTACCGGTACGGTATCCGATCTGGCAATTGAGGTCGAGTGGGATCTCTCAACGTTCACCAACCAAGATGTCCAATACAACGCCGCCTTCACCGATGGCGAGCTGGGTGACGTAGATACGGAGTTCAGTATTTCCGAAGCACAGCCATCGTTCGGTGATACAGACACATCAGTGCAGGACGCTGGTGGCGCAACCGGAAGTCAGATCACAGTTGACTTCGGTGACAATGTGGATCTCGCTGATGGTGCTGACAACAGCGACCTTGCCGACGCATTCACTGTGTCTGGTGCTGAAGACGCTGCTGGTAACCAACTCTTTGTTGACAGTGCTGACATCGATGGCCCGACAGATAGTGAACTCGTACTTGAACTTGATGGCTACATGCCTTGTTTTACCGCCTAGTGACGACGGTCTCGGACGCTCTTACTGTAATATTCCGCCAGATTAACCCG
>NZ_JAODIX010000089.1 GCF_026586675.1 Halorubrum yunnanense | reverse complement strand
CCAGTCTCTGACACCGTGAAACCGTGAGTTATCGACCCTACCCCGACGCAGTCTTGCATTCAACAAGGCAGTGTCACATCAAGTAGAGCATCTGTTTCGTCAGAATCTAGCCCTTGTTTGGTCACACACTACGTGAGACAGCGACCCTGAAAAGTGTACATTTGTCTTGGATTGCGAGTTCACGTATTAGTCATTTTCCCGCGTTCGGCGTACCACTCGCGCCGGTCAAGCACGTTCTGAACCGTACTCGTGGGGACACCGACAGCGTCAGCGATCTCCCGTCGACTGTCTCCCGCGTTGTCGAGCTGGAAGATCTCTAGTACTGTGTCGAAGTCCTCGCCCGGCACCTGGTAGTGACCGTCCGCGTCGTAGGTCATCCCGAACCGTGGTCTCCCGTGGTCGTAGCCGTGTTCCTTCCGACGCTCGATCGCCCGCTGTGACTTCTCGATCTCCTCTTCTTTCGTGTCCCGCTCGATACGCCGCTTCAGATCGAACGTGAGATCGTCCTCGTTCACGTCGCCGACGTAGACGATCTCGGCGTCACCCTGTGTCGCTGCGTACTGAATCACCGAGAAGTATTCATCCCGGCATATCCGGCGATCGTCCAATGCGACCAGATGTGAGTACTGGCCAGCCTGTAGCTCGTTAACGCGCTCCTGGACGCTCTCGTTCTGATCGAGGAGGCCCGCGGGATCGTCACGGGTCATCGTCGAGAAGCCAGTGTGGATACCGAGGTCAAGGACCTCTACTTCGTCGGCGACGTCGTTCGCTAGTGTTCGGACGAGCTCTCGCTGCTCTTTGAGGCCGATGTCGGACTCGTCGCCCTTCGACTTCCGAATCCACGCGAGAGCTTTACTCATCGACCACTGTCACCTCTAGTGAGCTTCCTGATTTGACCTTCCAGTCTAGACGCTTCCCGTTAAGATCCATCGCCTCCGCGAGCCCCTTCGGCACCGTCACTTTGTACTGCCCGTTCGCCCCCTGACTGACTCGCGTTTTCGCCATCGTTGTATAGGCCTATGAATAGTCCTAAACTTAGTTCTAATCTTTGTGTTCAGAAAACCCCCGTTTCCTGTACGCCTGCCTACCCAGATGTGATAAAAGACTCTGCTGTAACCCTGTACAATTGACACGAAGTCCGTGCTACATAGAGCGCGCGAATGTGGTACAAACCGAGGCCGATCTTCGTGAGGGAGTGATTGGTCAGTACAGAGGGACCGCGGATCGCTCAGTACAGAGTACTCACAGACCGCCTAGTACAGTCCACATGTCGTTACTATCCGGGTAACTGTGCGACCTATAGTTTCATTTATATTTAATTGGGTCCTACATGTGAAACGTAGTATGTACGAGGCGTTAACCTCAATCCTCATCAGATCAATCGCTGAGCACAAGAGCGTTGACCCGAGCGAGCTAGACGTTGTTGTTGCCGATTATATCGACCTAGCCGCCGTAGAGCAGCTCGCAAGGCACAGTAACAGTACATGGAACCTCGAATTTGAACTCCCAAATCATAATGTAACTGTACATAGTGATGGCAGAGTCCTTGTTGACGGTCAAGTAAGACAAAATTGGATAGCCGATTGAGCAGCACACAAGCACATTCTCTCGGTTGATTCAGGGCTTAGATGGTGAAAATAACATTGTTCCCGTGCTGACTGTACCCTCTGTATCTCGCACGCCTATCGGAACACTCCTCTGAGTTAGTAGAATCCTCGGCGGTCAATACGCAGGATCTCTCCAACTACTAATTCAGACATATTTTAACTGCAAACAACAACTTGTACTGTTTTATGTTCATCGTTCAGCACGAGCACCCAACTGTCTAATTCACACTGACGCAGATTCGTCCCTCACAGTACTTCCCAGAACGAGTGCGCCGGCAATGATTACGAGGTTCTTTACGATATACTGACCCTCGACCGTCAACCCGTACGGGAACGTGGTATAGACAACTTCAGGGAGCAGTACCATCGGGAGGAACGTCCCCGGAAGTTGGAGTGCTAACAGCAGCAATCCAACACGCGTAAGCGGTGGATAGAGCAGACAGATCCCGATGATCACCTCCCATACGCCAAGTACCGGGACAAAAAACTCAGGCGGAAGAATGTACACCGTTGAGGCGACGAGGTCACCGGCCGGCGAGACGCCGAGTACTTTGAGTGCGCCGAACCAGATGAACACCGCTCCGACAGCGGCTCGCAACGCTGGAACACTCCAACGGTCCATTTTCGATGCCAGTGTCGCATCGAGTGCGTCTAACCGCTCTTGATACACGGTTAGCGTGTCTTTCGATTCGTTTTCTGAGGTTGCCATCGCGTGCGTGATAGTTACGATTTTAGCAGATAAAACGCTTCTAGCTCCTGATCGACCGTGTTAGATTCTTTCGACCTGAGGCTGTGAGGTTCTCATTTTCTCCACTGTGAAGTCGGTGTGCGAGTTACCAGCTACTTTCATGAACACGAGTGAGAGGGCGCCCTCGCGCGAAAGGAGAGTGACCTAGGATGCCACGCTGGATACCCGTGTTCAATTGCGTCAGTCGAGTGATCAAGGCCCTTGAGCACAGTAGCGAGGTCGGTCTCTTTGAATTTAGTCCGGACGGAAATCCCTAGCTGATACGTTTCACAGACTGAACATATTCGAGACTTCCGTCTCAGAATAAGCTTCGTTAGAATTACTCATACAAGAACAGTCCTAGGCGTTACGAGATCCAGCCTTCGAAAAACAGGATGTATGATACTTTTGTTCACAACTAACAGGAGTTCGTATTCGAAAATCGAACCAGATCAGATATATCCCGACGACGTGTACCCATTCTGTGGCGATTCTCGACCCGTACAGCGACCGATCGCGGGCTGTGCTTGCTTGGGTTGTCATATTCGCGGCCATCGTCGGATTCGTCGTCGCTGGTGCGTTTCTCTCCGACCCTGCGGCGAACGCGCCTGACCCCGTCAAGTACGATGATACCGTCGAGCTCGGGCTGTCTACGGAGACGGATTCGCTAATGTCCGACTCCGGTCGAATCCCGCGGGTTCAGGTGTTTTACTCGCAGCTCCAGTACGTCATTGGATACAACGGCGTCGAGTCCTTTGTCGATCGACTCGACGATGGCTACACCGAACGTCGGTTCGGCTATCCGCTCGTCGCGTACGTCGAAACCTTCGATGGAACCGAACCGGGAACGACTGAGGCGGGGTTGTTCACAGCGGCCGAATCAAGACCGTCGTCGTGGACGTCTGCCGAAGAAGCGGTCTACGTTATCGACAGTGAAGCCCGGACGCCCGCCGGCGAGACGGTTATCCCGTTTTCCTCTCGGGACGCGGCAACAGCGTTCACCGGAAGTCACGGCGGGGAAATCGTCGATTGGGCGGAGCTTCGGACGCGATCGTTCGACGTTGACTCCGGGGCGGTTGCGCGGGCGATGGCACCAGAACGGTGGAAAGTGGCGGACAGACGGATCACAGCCGCAGAGCGAACCGCCGACCGCCCCGTCTCGGTCACTGTGGGTGAGGATGCCGAGACGATTTCGGCCGCGGTCGACGCAGCCCCGCCGAACACGACGGTTGTCGTGCCGTCAGGATCCTATGAGGAGCGGATCAACGTCACGAAACCCATCACGATCGCCGGCGCCGACGCACACGTCAGTGGCGGCGGAAACGGCTCGGTGATCACTGTTCGGGCGCCGAACGTCACGATCACGGGACTGACGATCGACGACACCGGTAATCGGACTCGGGATCCCGAAGCAGCCCAACGACGGGCCAAAGAGGCCGCGCAAGGAAACGAGACGGAGTCGTGGGACACGAACATCCAACTCGGATACGGCTACGGCGACGCCGGGATCCGCGGACTCGGCTCCCCGGGGCTGTTCATAGACGACGTGACGATCGACACGAGCGCGAGCGGCGTTCTCCTGCGGGACGGATCAGACTCGGTGCTCCGTGATATCGAGGTCAACGGAACGGCCGAGTGGGACGACGGCTTCATGGGAATCACCGGAATGGAATCCCGAGTGACGGTCACCAACGGGACGTTCACGAACGGTCGTGACGGGATATACCTTCACCGCGCCGACGGGTCGATCGTCAGGAACTCGACGTTCAGAGAGAACCGTTACGGCGTCCATCTCATGTACACCGGAGACGCCCTGATCGCGGACAACTCGTTCCGGGACGAAATCTTCGCGGGGATCACGGTGATGACTCGACCTGCCCGCAACGCGATCGTCGGCAACGATGTCCGCGGCTCAGCGGCCGGGATACAGTCATCCGGCACGCTGACGTACATCGGCTACAACACGCTCGCACACAACGACCTGGGCTTTTCCACCAGCTCGCGCGGCTCACTATACGAGCACAACGTCGTCGTGGAGAATGAAGAGGGCGCACGAGCGACGACGGTCGTGCCTGCGAGCCGCGTGGTCGCAAACGACTTCGTGGAGAATGACCGCCACGCTGGGGCGGGAGCAGGGCCTCTACGCGTGTGGGCCGACGGCGACCGCGGCAACTACTGGGAGGGAGCGAACGCGGGACTCCACGAGCCGGGCGAGCGCGCCTACCGCCCGACATCGCCGATCGACGCTGCCCTCCACCGGGAACCGGCCGTCGTTGCGCTCCGCGAGTCACCGGTGAACGAGCTTCTCGAACGGCTCCGCGGCACCGTCGCCGGGGCGCGTTCTGGGAGTATCATCGATCCGGCACCAGCGCCGGAGCCGTACGCTCCCGATCGGGTCGCAGCGGCCGCAGACCCGAACGGGACGGCGGTCCACGCCGACTGGCGGGCGCAGATCGATGACCGCAGCCATGCTGCTCGGCAACTTGACGACCAACCTATGACCGTCGCCGGCCAAAACGCTACGCAGCCGAACTGGGGTACCGAGCCGAACGAACGGGCGGCAGTCCAGGAGGCGTCTTTGTGACCGAATACTCCTCGACAGAGGCGACACCCGACTCTGAGTCACCGAGCGACGGCGCTGAACCCGATCGCGTGGTCGTCGACGACCTCACTCGGACGTACGGCGGCGTGCCGGTGCTCGATTCGGTGTCACTCGCGTTCGGGTCGGGACTCACCGCGGTGATCGGGCCGAATGGCTCCGGAAAGTCGACGCTGCTCGGTGCGCTCGCGGGAACCGTTCCCCCGATCACCGGGGAGATCCGACGGCCGAACGCCGAGGACGGGAGTGGGAAGTCCATCGGTTACCTCCCTCAGCAGGTCCCGTTTCGTGAGGGATTCACCGCTCGGGAAACGCTCGCGTTCTACGCGCGACTTGTTGACGGAGATCCCGACGCCGCGCTCGCGTCGGTCGGACTGTCGGACGCCGCCGACAAAGCGGTCGAGGATCTCTCGGGCGGGATGCAGCGGCTTCTCGGTATCGCACAGGCGATGCTGGGCGATCCGCCGCTCGTCGTGCTCGACGAGCCGGCCAGCGGGCTCGACCCCGGAATGCGCGAGCGGGCCTTCCGGACTGCGGCCACCCACGCGACTGACGACGTGACGGTCGTCGTGAGTACACATAATCTCGACCTCGTCGATGCCCACGCTGATCGCGTCGTCATGCTCGCCCGCGGACGGGTTGTAGCCGCCGGCGACCTCGACGCCCTCCGCAACGAGTACAGCGTCGACACGACCGCGGCGCTGTACGAGGCCGCGGGACGCGACGCTGCCCTGTCCGAGACCGCCGACGACGGTGACCCAGCGAGAAGCGGTGCGGCGGCCGAAGACGAGCAAAACATGTCCGGCGACGACGGCGACCGCGATGTCCACGTGACGGGGGTATCCGAACAATGACAGGTGATCTCGGCGTGACCGACGCGTTTGCCGGCGCGGGAACCGTGTTCCGGCGAGAGCTCGCGACAGTCCTGCGCACGCCCGGTTACGGCGTCCTAGGGGTCGGCTTACTCGCCGTGCTCTGGCTTCTGGTCGCTGTCGGTGGCGGTGGCGCGACGGGGTTCGTTCCGGCGGTCGTCGACCTCCTCCTGCCAGCCGAGCTGCTGGTGCCGCTGCTCGCGGTCGTACTGGGGTATCGGGCTCTGTTGGCGGACGCGGTCAGCGGGGAGTTCGCCGTGATCCGGACGTATCCGGTTGGCGTCGCGGGCTACGTCGTCGGCGTCCTGCTCGCACGGCTGGTCGCGTTGGTTGCGGTCATCGGTCTCCCATTCGCCGTGATCGGCGGCTACGTCTGGTTGACCGCCGCCCCTGACACCGGAATCTTCGCGACCCACGCGGGCGTCGACTCGCCGCTGCTGTACGTCCGCTTTCTCGCACTGATCACGCTGTTCGGGACGGTGTTCCTCGCACTTTCGATGTGGGTGTCGGCAGCAGCGACGAGCCGGCGGGGCGCGGCCGCGCTCGCGGTCCTCGCGTTCCTCGTTGGAACGCTCGGCGGCGACCTAGCGCTCATTCAGTCGCTGATGGTTGGTGCCGACCCGTCGGCGGTCGCCGGACGAGCAGCGCTCACGCCGAACGGAGCCTTCCGCGGGCTCGTCTTCGAGACCGTAATCGGCGTTTCGTTCGCGCAGGAGGGGAACGTCGTTGACGTCGGCCGGGCGGTCGGCTCGCTTGCGGGGTGGACGCTCTTCGGAAGCCTCGCTTCGGTCGGAACGCTTGCCTTCCGCGAGCGCCTGAGTACCGTAATCGAACGGAGCAGATTCCGGTTCGCGGAGTGAGAAATCCGGTCGCGGGATCGTATCGGAATTCGAGTCGTACGTTCCCTTCGCGGCATCAACGCACCCAATCCCTGCGTGAGGCGAATTCGACGTTCCCACCAGAACGGATATGATCGGGTGAGCGTAAGCATGGGTATGAACCGACGCCGCGTCATCGCTACCGGGATCGGCGGTGCGGTCACCGGACTCGCCGGCTGTCTGGGCGGGAGCGCCTCCGAGGAAGCGCTCCCCGACCCGGTTGATCTTGAGGGAGAGTTCGACACCGACCACGGGATGGCGATCGGCCCCCACGGGGGCGCAAACGGGCAGATCTTCTACCGAGACGCCGATCCGCGGGATGAGGGCAACCCGGCGTGGTTCCACACCCTCGTCCACAGCCTCTTTCCCTACCACTTCGATCGGCTCGACCGCGACTGGGAGCCGGTCGTCGTCTACGTGACCGACTTCTCGCGCGTCGACTATACCGTGCGGCAGCGTGACGGTGCGCCGCGAATGCCGTCGCCGACGGCACCGGAGACGTTCGCCGACGCAACTGACCTCGTCTACGTCGCCGAAAGCGACGTGATGGGTGGAATGGGCCCGGCGCTCCACCCCTTCTCGGATCAAGAGGAGGCCCGATCGTTCATCGACACCCACGGCGGCCAGATGTTTGACTACGAAGAGATCGACCGCACCCTGATCGAAGGGATTCGACAATCGGAAAACTGAGTGGACGAACCGGACGGATCGGGGGGAGGCGGTCACCGATTGTCACAGCGCGGGCACAGTTGCGATTGGGTCTGGTCGAGTCAGTCCGCAGTGGAGCTGTCACTTAGTGAGCCCGGCGCGTACGCGTACACCGCGTAGAGAACCATCGCGGCGATCAGGAAATCGAGGCTGTGTTCGACGAAGTGGTGAACCGGCATCGGGACGATCCCCCACACGGTCCCGGCACCGACCAGCGACCGCAGAACGAGCACGCCGACCGCTGCGCTGATCAGTCGGTACTGGCCGGTCTGGCGGCGTCGATACGCGACGAGACTCACGAGAAACAGTGCACCGGTTCCGATCCCGGCGCACGCGATGACGGCCAGCAGCACGGGTGACCCTTGGACGGTGAGTGGCACGAGCGCCGGGAAGACGGTCCGGGAGATGAGCGATGCGATCACGACACTAGTCAGTATGCGTTCGAAGTGATAAGAAGACACGGGGCGAAACATTCCCGTGCGAGGAGAACGCCCCGACAGGTTTTATCTCTCAGCCGATTACGGGCGAATACTCAGATGGCGACGACCAGAGATCGGGTGCGACGACACGTCCGCGAGACACCCGGCGTCCACTTCAACCAGGTGGAACGCGATCTGGACATCGCCACCGGACAGGCGCAGTATCATCTCCGACGACTGGTGAACGATGAGGAGTTGGTTGTCGAACGGATCGCTGGTCAAGCTCATTACTTTGATCCCACCTTCGATCCGTGGGAACGACGCGCGCTCGCATTTCTTCGACGTGAGACCGCCCGCGAGATCGTACTGCGGCTCCATGCGGACGGTTCCCTTCGCCCGGAAACACTAACCACAGAGTTGGACCTCGCGCGGAGCACGGTCTCGTGGCACGTCTCGAACCTCAGCGACGCTGGGATCGTCACGAAGTCCGACGACCGCCCGATGACGATCACGCTGACCCGCCCGGACAGCACGGCTGAGTTGGTTGAGGTGGTGTCGCCCTCGCTGCCAGACCGGCTCGTCGACCGATTCATTCGGACCGTCGACAGCCTCTTCGAATAAGGAAACGACTAGCTGAACCCGCCCGGATCGGACGCAAGTGGCGCGTTCGAAGGTCACACCAGATACCTCAAAACCGCGGAACCGATACGTGAACGTATGGACCGACGGAGTTTTTGTAAAACGGCCGGCGTCGCGGGAGTCACCGCCGGCACTGCCGGTTGTCTTGGTGTCCTTGGCACTAGTGGCGCCGAAGGAACCGTTCTCGGACCGCCGGAGCGAGACCTCAGTGAGGCGTCATTCCCGAGCTACGGTGACAACATGCCCGAGTTTACCGTCCCCGACCCGATCCATGGCGAGAAGATATCGACGGCCCAGTTCGAGGGCGAGCGCGCGGTGCTGTGGACGTCATTTTACACCAATTGTCCGGACGGGGTGTGTCCCGCACTCATTCTTCGGCTCCGTCGCGGACAGGAGGCCGCGGCCGAGGCGGGGTACGGCGACCAAGTCGCGTTTCTCCCCATCACGTTCGATCCCGAGCGTGATACCCCCGAGGCCCTCCGCAAGTACGCCGGGCAGCAGGGGGTTGACCTCGACGCGGGTAACTGGCACTTCCTCCGCCCAGAGACCTACGAGCGGTCTCAAGAGATACACGACGAGCATTTTGGTCTGAAGATCGAGAAGCAACCGGCAGATGACATCGAGAATTTAGAGTATCGCTTCCCGCACTACGGGCTCATCATCCTCGCCAATAAGCAAGGGATCATCGAGCGGGCGTACCCACGGGGCCCGCGAACCGACATCGAACGGCTCGTCGACGACCTCGAACGAGTGGCCACCGCGTGACAGCTCGTAAGTTCCGGGAGGCCAGCTACCGTCGTTTTCCGCATCGTAGCCGACGAAGGGAGTCCGTCGCCTGTATCGAGCCAGCGAAATGTGGCCAGTACTCGGTCAGTGCCCCATCGCGCCCCCGAGGGGCTGGTAATGCGGGAACATCGGGTGTGGAAGATGAACACCGAGTGCCATCAATCCGTGCGCGAACAGCACGTACCCCAGCACGACGAACACCACGCCGAGCAGCCGATGAACACGACGCCGGTGGGCAACATCGATCGACTGGATAATCGTTCCATAGAGGAAGACAGCAGGGATCGTCCCAATGCCGAGGGCACCGAGAGCGATTCCCCCGGTGGTCGGGGAGCCGCTCGCAAAGGCGAACAGATACGCGGGATACAGCATCGGGCAGGGAAGAAACGCGTGGACGGCGCCGAGCCCAACAATACTCGGGCTGTTGACGTGCCGATGGACTCTCGTTGCGAGCCACGACGTAACGCGCTGGACGCCCGGGATACGAATATCGCCTCCGCTTCCTCCAATCACATATCGAACGCCGGTTGCCACAATGAACCCTCCGACCGCAAGACCGACAACACCTCGCAGGAGGTCGGCGATCGGTGTCAGTTGATCAGCGGTGACGAACACGACGCTTCCGAGCGCGCCGAAGACGGCCCCGAGAATCGCGTACGTTGTCGCCCGGCCGACGTTGAACAGGAAGTGCTGGCGAACCTCGTAGGTCGTGAGATGACTGGCACGTCCGTCGTTGGCTGTCACCGTCCCGCCGTCTGGCTGCGGCGTCATCTGCTTCGAGTACATCGTCACAAGTGGACCGCACATCCCGATACAGTGTGCGCCGCCGAGCACGCCGATGAGAACGAAGAGGACGACGTCAATCCGGAGGAGCGACTCGATCATAGTCGTTCTCGGCTGCGCATGGGTTTGTGTCGTCTGGTGTATCTCTCGAACGAGCCCGGACAGATAATGAGGACGTGCTACTATAGGCGAAGAAGAGGTCGCACTCGGCTGGAGACGTTCGCAAGCATCTGGAGTGTAGCTTGGCGCAACAATTCTTCACAGTGGGTGCCAATACACCGACGATGACGGACGAAATCGACATCCCAACCGAGCCGCGGGCTGCGGTCGACGCACTGGCGACTCATCTAACTGCGACCGCAGACCGCCCAGTACCGCCAGCGACGAACCGATGGCTCGGAGAGGCTGAAGCCGTCGCCCGCGATGCTACCAGTGACGGTCTTGACACGCAAACTCGACGGAAACGGGTCCGCCAAGTTGCCACACTGCTTGAGTCGGCTGACGAAACGGGCGACGTGGTCGCCGACCGCCACATCGAAGCAGCGATCGAGTGCTGTCGAGTCGTTCTCGCTAACGAGTGATTTTGATTCGAATTATCGTAGTATCCCACTCGTCGGCTCTATTAAAATCCTCAATTAGTGATATATTCTTTGAGTCGTCCTGAGCACATAGCGCAGATTTGGAACAAGACGAGGTTGAACTACGGGAGAGAGTGATCTGTCGGTATAGTTATTTTTCCTCAATCTTGGATGCGATTTTAGCGCCCACAATATGGTGTTCGAACCGCACAAGCGCGATACAGTTACTTTCTCACTCACCATAGATCATGTGGTATGTCCACACTACTCAAAGACAACGTGGCAGTCATTACCGGTGGCTCCAGCGGGAATGGACGCGCAATTGCCCGTCGGTTCGCTTCCGAAGGGGCTGACATCGTTATCGCTGACATCCAGGAGTCTCCTCGCGAGGGAGGAGATCCAACCCACGAACTGATCGAGGCCGAAACGGAGGCGAGGGCAACGTTCGTCGAGTGTGATGTCACAAACGTCGGCGATCTTGAGACTGCGGTTGAGGCTGCCGAGGAGTTCGGTGGTGTCACCGTGATGGTGAACAACGCGGGGATCTTCCATGGTGAGGAGTTTCTCGAAGTCGACGAAGATGCGTTTGATCGGATGATGGACATCAACGTCAAAGGTGTCTATTTTGGCGCGCAAGCGGCGGCGAAACGGATGGTCGAAGCTGGTGGCGGGCGGATCATCAACATCTCCTCGGTCGCCGGTCTCGAGGGCTCAGGGGAGTTCATCACGTACTGTGGGACAAAAGGTGCCGTACGACTACTTACATATGCGATGGCGGCGAATTTGGGGCCCGACGGCGTTCGAGTGAACGCTATCCATCCGGGACTGATCGAGACGACGATGACGACTGAGGACTATCCGATTATGGGTACAGATGCTGAAGAAGACTTCCTTCAGTCGATTCCGTCCCGGCGAGCGGGCCAGCCTGAAGACGTCGCAGATACAGCGCTGTACCTCGCAAGTGATCTCTCGGACTACGTGAATGGTGAATCGCTCATCGTTGACGGTGGAATGACGAATACACAATAAATTATTTTCACATATTAAATTCTACCAACTATAGAAACCAAATTAAACTACGCAAAGTTATCTATTTTTGTTAAAGAAACCATTATAAGTTACTAAAGTGTGTTCCAGCGCACCACACTTATATTTGTAGTCTCTGAAGAATACTTTGATGAGTTCAAAACAAGACGATCTCAAAGAGACGAACACCGAGGCCCGTTTCGAGTTCAAAAAGGAGGAGAAGTCTGCCTTCCAGACCGAGAAAGGGCTCACCGAGGAGACGGTCCGCGTCATCTCGGAGGACAAAGACGAACCCGAGTGGATGCTGGAGCGCCGCCTGCGAGCGCTCGAACAGTTCCAAGAGATGCCGATGCCGACCGACTGGCCCGGTCAGCCGGACCTGAGCGAAGTCGACGTCGACGAGATCGTCCCCTACATTCGGCCGGACGTCGACGTCCGCGCCGGCGTGGACGACTGGACCGAACTTCCAGACGACATCAAAGACACCTTCGACAAGCTGGGCATCCCCGAAGCCGAGAAAAACGCCCTCTCCGGCGTCGGCGCGCAGTACGAATCGGAGGTTGTCTACCAGAACATGCAGGAGCGCTGGGAGGAGAAGGGCGTCATCTTCTGTAACATGGACGAGGCGGTCCAAGAGCACGAAGAACTCGTCCGCGAGCACTTCATGACGAACTGCGTCCCCCCGAGCGACAACAAGTTCGCGGCGCTTCACGGCGCCATCTGGTCCGGCGGCTCGTTCGTCTACATCCCCGAAAACACCACGGTAGACATGCCGGTTCAAGCGTACTTCCGGATGAACTCCGAGGGGATGGGCCAGTTCGAGCACACGCTCATCATCGCCGAGGAGGGCTCGGAAGTCCACTACATCGAGGGCTGCTCCGCGCCGAAGTACTCGAAATTCAATCTTCACTGTGGCGGTGTCGAAGTCTTCGTCGACGAGGACGCCCACGTCCAGTACTCGACGGTGCAGAACTGGTCGAAAAACACGTACAACCTCAACACGAAACGTGCCATCGCGGAGAAGGGCGGGCGCATGGAGTGGATTTCGGGGTCGATGGGGTCGAAGGCGACGATGCTGTACCCGTCGACGATCCTGAAGGGCCGCGGCGCCTCCGACAACCACATCACTATCGCCATGGCCGGCGAGGGCCAGGACATCGACACCGGCGCGAAGGTGTACCACAACGCGCCCGAGACCAAATCCACCGTCGAGTCGAAGTCGATCGCGAAGGACGGCGGTCGCACGAACTACCGCGGGCTCGTCCACATCGCGGACGGCGCCGAGAACTCCTCGACGGCCGTCGAGTGCGACGCGCTGATGTTCGACAACGAGTCGACGTCGGACACGATGCCGTACATGGAGATCAACGAGTCGAAGGTCGATGTCGCCCACGAGGCGACCGTTGGCAAGATCGGTGACGAGGACATCTTCTACCTACAGTCGCGCGGTCTCGACGACGACGACGCCAAACAGATGATCGTCTCCGGGTTCATCGAGCCGATCACCGAAGAGCTGCCGATCGAGTACGCCGTCGAGCTGAACCGACTCGTCGAACTGGAGATGGAGGGCTCGCTCGGATAGTAGTTCGTCTGGACTACGCCACCCTTATCAAGAAATTCTCATGGCTATCGATCCACACTTCGAAGCGAACCGCGATGTCGCTGAGCAACACGAGGGGCACCGAGTCTGGGGGCCGGTCGACGAACCGGAACAGCAGGGAATCCACGGCACACACGTGGCTGTCGACTTCGATATCTGTATGGCTGATGGTGCCTGCCTCGAGGACTGTCCCGTTGACGTGTTCGAGTGGACGGATACACCCGGCCACCCCGAGAGCGACATCAAAGCCGATCCGATTAACGAGACACAGTGTATCGACTGTATGCTTTGTGTCGACGTGTGTCCCGTCGACGCCATCGATGTCGATCCCGGACGAGCGGGGCGCCTGTGAGGGGTGATTGAGGAACCACTTATGACCCTCCCACTCCAGTGCTACCGGTGCGGAGCAGAGTATACCTATATCGGTAAGAGTCCACATTCCGCACAGTGCCCAGCATGCGGCTCCTCTTGCGTTCCGCCGGCTGGCAGTCTCACCGTCGTCAACAGCGTTCACTGGGAGAGTGCAAACGGGCTCGCGAAAGTCTGGGTCCACAGTGTGGATGAACGTGACCGACCGTTCGAATTCGAAGTCGCTGCACACGGTCGCCGTGGCAAGTTGGTTGCGATCAAAGTTGACGGCGTACCGATTAACCCACAAGTTGACGAGACACTGGAAACGCTCCCACCGGCAGTGAAGGCCAAAATCGAAGCACAGGGAATAACAGACGTCGATATCGCGACAGTCACGAACTCGAAAGCATGATACCAAGCCAGATTACGCAACGACCGACACCCGCGAGCATCGGCTCGAAGGATGTCCTCTTACATACGGTCGAAGGGGGACGGTAAGGTGATGAGTACCGACATCAGATTCACTGACTTCAAATCCGACAAGCAGCCAACGTGGTGTCCCGGTTGCGGGGATTTCGGCACCATGAACGGGATGATGAAAGCCCTCGCGAACACCGGGAACGACCCGGACAACACGTTCGTCGTCGCAGGGATCGGCTGTTCCGGGAAGATCGGGACCTATATGCACAGCTACGCACTCCACGGCGTTCACGGTCGCGCCCTTCCCGTGGGAATCGGGGCGAAGCTAGCGAATCCGAACCTCGAAGTGATGGTCGCCGGCGGCGACGGAGATGGCTACTCGATTGGCGCTGGCCATTTCATCCACGCGGTCCGCCGCAACGTCGATATGACATATGTCGTCATGGACAACCGCATCTACGGCCTCACGAAGGGGCAAGCCTCGCCAACATCGCGTGAGGACTTCGAAACCTCGACGACGCCCGAAGGGCCGAAACAGCCGCCGGTCAACCCACTTGCGCTCGCGCTGGCTGCCGGCGGGACGTTCATTGCCCGGTCGTTCAGTTCGGACAGCCAGCGCCACACCGAGATCGTTCAGAAAGCCGTCGAACACGACGGGTTCGGCTTCGTCAACGTCTACAGCCCTTGTGTGACGTTTAACGACGTCGATACCTACGACTACTTCCGAGACACGATTGTCGATCTCGCCGAGACAGACCACGATCCGACGGCTTACGATGACGCTACAGACATGATTATGGATGGAAATAAAGAGTACCAGGGTGTACTCTATCAGGACGAGCACTCGGTTGCCTACGAAGAGCGTGAAGGGCTCTCAGACAATATGGCGGTCATACCCGACGGAGCTCCGGACAATGCAACGAATCTCGTTCGGGAGTTCTACTGATACACATGCCTGATTGTGCTACCTGTGGCGAGCATATTTCTGCTCAGTTTGCACATGTGTTCGGCGACAAGGACGGCGTCGTTCTTGCATGCCCGTCCTGCTCGCCCAATGCTGGTATTGGAAAGGAAATACGACAGCGAACGGACGATATATGAATATTCTCTCTCTATTGGGCCCTATTCACTCGTATTGTCACGCCCATGGGCGGGATGAGCCGTACAAATTATCAAAGCAAGCGAAAGAACACTATATGACCTAAATGACCTTTTCATTTGACACGACTTACAAAGAGTTAGACTCGGAGCTGTATTCGAGAGTGACACCGAAGAGTATCGCTCATCCCGAAATTGTGGTTCGTAACGACGAGCTATGCGCTGACCTTGGGTTGGATACAGCGAAGCTTGATGCAGAGATGCTAGCAGGTCAAGATCGCTTGGAAGAACCGATCGCCCAAGCATATGCGGGTCACCAGTATGGGAGTTTTACGGTCTTGGGCGACGGGAGGGCGATGATACTCGGCGAGCACGTGCACGATGGGAGTAGATACGATATTCAACTGAAAGGGTCTGGTCGAACGCCCTACTCCGGAAGAGGCGATGGAAACGCAACTGTCAGCTCGATGCTCAGAGAGTATCTGTACTCGTATGCGATGCGAAATCTAAATATCAAAACATCGAGAAGTCTTGCGGTCGTCGAGACTGACGACGCGGTCAACCGACGCCGGACAGAGCCCGGAGCCGTCCTAGTCCGAGTAATGAACAGCCACATTCGGTACGGAACCTTCCAGTACGTCGCAGCTCGAGCATCCGACGAACTACAGCGGTTCACCGACTACGTAATTGACAGGCACTACCCGCAGCTACACGAGAAAGATCGTACATATGTGGAGTTCTTCGATGTAGTCATGCAGTCAGCGATCGAAATGGTTGTTGACTGGTTGCGTGTCGGATTCGTCCATGGCGTCATGAATACGGACAACATGAGTATCGATGGAGAAACGTTTGATTACGGACCCTGTGCCTTCATGAATTACTATGACGAGGAGACGGTCTTCAGCTCAATCGATAAGCATGGGCGATACGCATTCGGAAACCAGCGACCCGTCCTGCGGTGGAATCTCGAGCGGTTCGCGGAGGCACTCCAACCGCTGTGTACACAGTCAGCGCTCACGTATGGTGAACTCGAAGCCAAGCTAGACGAATTTGAGGATCGATTTGATGCGCAGTACTACGCAATGATGCAGAAGAAGCTGGGGATCGGCTCAGATGGCGAGGAAGAGTTCGTCGATGAATTCCTGGAGTGGCTTCGCAAAACGAACGCAGACTACACTAATACATTCCTCGAATTAGAGGCACCCAAGACGTTTGATGACCCGGTGTTTGCAACTGCGGAATTCGAGCAGCTGAGGGATAAGTTGGCTGCGGTCGGCCTGAATGAAGGGCTGTGTTGAATCGCTGTAAGGCGTAGAGATTCACTGTTTGACGAAGCGTTTGATGTTATAGACGACACACATCAGCGCGATTTCGCGGAACTCACGGAACCATGACCGCGCTCGCACGGCGAAGCCGAGCGAGCGCTTCACAGCCGAGTTCACGGTTTCGGTCATAGAGCGCTGATTGTAGCTGTTATCGTCGATTCTGGCGTTGTGTGCGTGGTCGTACGGAGCGAAGATACGATGCTTGATCAGCGGTCTGATCCCGAGGTCGCGTAATCCTTCACGAAGCGATTGCTTGTCATAGCCTTTATCGGCGGCAAGAGACCGCAGATCGCCCGCGTTCCGGCGGGCGATCTGCTCAGCAAGGTCTGCGTCGCTTCCTTCTCGATTCGTTGAGCAGTGAACGTCAAGGACGGCTTGAGACGCTGTATCGACGAGTTTTGTGACTTTGAGCTTTTGAACGCGGTAGCTGATTCGCTGGCAGTAGTGACGGCTCGCTGGTGAGCGGTCGTAGAACGTGGCGTCGATCGCGGCGTGTTCAGAGAGATCGTGCAGCTGCGCCGACTGGCGCAGCAGCACTCGGCAGACGCTCATGCTGATCCGGTCGAATGCCTTACACAACGTGGACGGCGCGGGGAGATCGGCCGCGTTGAGGCCGATCTCCCCGGTTATTTGTGGCATTTCTTTGAGCAAGTCGATCGTCATGCGGTACGATGAATCGAGGTAAATCCGCAGACAGTGAAGGGAAACGAGTGCATAGTCGGCGAATCCGCCGCCACCGTCCGGGGCGGCGGATTCGCCTCCATCGCCAGTAACTCTTTGAGCAACCGGCACAACTTCCCCGATGAAGCGGGAGATTTGTGTCATAGGCAACCGAATCTTCCCGCTTCAACTCCTTTGATTTAGCGGCCTACCTCTCTGCCGTATGGCGATTCAACACAGCCATGCAGAACCATTGCGCCACCTATGGCAAGACTATACGCGGTTCACACAGGCCATTCTACGATATCGCGTTGACCAAGGGAAGTATCCGTTCGCTGAGGGCTCAATTGACGACGGTTGGAAGAAGATTACAAAATACGCAGCCGAATCTGAATTACATGGCTTCGCCACATTATGTTGTATAACGACTATCCAGCTTGCGTGTTGTGTTGACCAAATTGGAGAGGTCAATCCAGGTACATGGACCAACAATCTCACCCAGATCAGGCTCAATCATGATCCGGTTATCGTTGACCAAGCATTCGCAGCCCTGAAGCGAGGTGAAAACCCGGAGGGACCTAATCTAAACGTACATTCCCCCACTATGGTGGCAGATAGCGAGCGTAAGGGATTTTTCGAGCGGTTCATAAGCAGTGAGCCACGGGAAACCTCTTTTGAAGAGTGGATTCTAAACTTCGAAAAAGAAGTAGAAGAGCGGACGGATTACATGCGTAACGACGCGTGAAGATGTCTGTCCTCAATTAAACGAATATATTCGATATTCGTTTGATAACTATGGGATATTATGGAAGATATCCCGGTCAATCAAAACTTGGAGGATTGTCATCGGAAAGATCAACGTTCAGGAGTTGGTCCAATATCGACGTCGGGGCTACCTGTTCGGTCGATGAGTCCACTATAGTAGAGTCATCAGATTCAAATTTATCGTACACGTCCTTAATTGGCATGTAGATGTCCTCGATTGGATACCCCGCAATCGATTCGCCAAGCCCCTCTTTTCCTTTTCTAGGCCCGAAAAAGTAGAATCTGACATTCTGATCAGTTGTACTATGGTCTGCGTAGGATAACAACCGCCGGAGTTTCTCCTCGACATCTTCAGTGAAGGTAACTTGAGCCAAGATCTCGTTTTCTTCTGATCTCGCGACGATATCAACCCCAGAAAGTGATCCCCCGACAGGTAATGTTTCAAAATATTCCGTGTGTTTTCGCCGTAAGTATTGGCTACACAAGACTTCTAATTGACCTTCAGATAGTAACCCAACATCTTCTATGTTATCGTCATTCTCATCGTCAGGGAGTTTGTCTTTCACCTCTCGCATGTCGTCGATTTTGGATTCACAAGCAGCATAATAAGCAGCATAGAGGTGTGATTTCCCAGTGTTCCATCCTGCGATTGTCTGTCGTTTATTTGCCGCCCACAGTCCGGGAAAGTCCCGATTCCACACCCACTCTACCTCATCGTTGAATTCCAGCCCCTTGAGTATTCGATAGTCTGGATCATCTTCATCAAATCCATCGTTCCCAATTGCTTCTCTAACAACTTGCTCAGCTTCAGTGGTCAGGCCGCCGACTTCAGCTTCGACCTCTGATATGTCGGCACCAGGTTTCACACGGAGATAATCTACAACACCGCGTTCTTGCCCCTCTACTCTCTTGTTACGGCAAACAATCAGTAGCACATCGTCGTCCTCATTCTCATCAGAAGCACCAATAGTACCCACAAGACGGCCGCCATCAAGATCAGGATGGCCGGTATATGATGCTGAGAGAATCTTTCCTTCTTCAGCATAGTCGCACAATCGACCGACCGCGTTTCCACCAGTGGTATAGCCATGGTCAGATTTCCATTCCTCTTTATTGAGGCTTGGAATATCCCCGTAGTGGATACCAACCCACCGCCTCTCATACAGATCCGCAAGCACGTCTTGATGGACTGATGTGGAGGAGGTGTGATTCACATATGCCGTGTCCAAATTATCAGGCATACTATGATACACTCTCAACAAATGTATAATAGTAATCAATACAGTTAGAAAGGCCGATAGTTAGTTTTGAGAAATGAAGCACAACCCGGACGGAAAATTACTACGAGCGACACCAGATTCCAGCTGATGAGGTACCTTATCGCGTTGAGACCTTCTCTGAGTACATGGAACGCTGTGAACAACTCGTCAGAGAAGATGTCTTAGAAAAGTTCGGTGTTTCGAATTAATCCTGTGTGGGCTTAAGATAACTAATCCGCTATTAGATCTCTAATTCGTTACAAATGTATTCGTTCAGACGATCTCCTTCTCTGTAAAGCTCCTCTGAGGTCCATGAAAACGTTCGGGCCTCCTCAACCTCTGTGAACAGCAATGTCGCCTTCACATCTCGCGTAGAATCATTCTGGTGTAGCGCGACTGCGTACGCGAGCATCTGCCACTTGTAGTGCTGAGCTTTCTCGTCGATGGACGCCTCGTCGGTAATCTTGTTCGTCTTGTAGTCGACAATATGGTACGCGTCATCGGTAACGATGAGATGGTCGATATCCCCGTACGTCTCACCGTCTTCGAGCGTCGCATGAACCCGCCGTTCGTCAGTCGCTATTGGTGCGTCGAGATCGTCCAGATAGTCGCGTGCCACACGAAGATGACGCTTTAGTTCGGACAGATCGCTTTCGCCAATGCGGTCGAGTGAAACGTCAGCTTGGACGGCAAATTGCTCAAATAACTCCCGAAGTCTCTCCGCGTTATCCGGCTCAATTTCCAGCTCTACGGCTTTGTGGAGCGTGCTACCGAACACGGCCCGTGGCAGATACTCTGGAGAAGAGTCCTCCTCAGAACTCTCTTCATCCCGTTCGTCTGCTGGAACGTAGGAGACGTGTCTCCCTGAGTGGTCGACGACGATGTCGCCTGGTGCGCCGTCCTGAATGAGCGACCCCAGATACGATGCGGGAATACTGTATTCCGGCTCCGACTCAAGTTCTGGAATATCGATTGACAGTGGGGGCGCTTCGCGGTCCTCCCCACTGGTAAGTTGGTGTTCGATTCGCGGAAGACGAATCGTGAGCGGAACCTCAGATTCCCCGTGCCAAGCAAATTCACTATCGGCGTCGAGTGCGTCTGTCGCCGTATCGTCGACGAGTAGCGACCCAAGGAAATCGTACCAGTTCGAGGGATCATCTGCGTCACCCGTCTCAAGGCTCGCCATTGATCCATCGTCAGCGGACGCCGTTCCGACGAGATACAGGTGGTCGCGAGCGCGCGTCATCGCGACGTAGAGGATCCGTTTCTCCTCAGCGATAGCTTCACGCTTGCGGGCGAATTTTAACCGCCGCTTCAAGATAGTATCCTCCTGCGCAAAGCCGTCCTCGACACCAGGACCGCGAATGCCAAGGAGCGGTGTCCGTCCATCACCAGCTGAGTTTTCGATGGTCTCGAACTCGGCGATACCTTCCCCATAGCCGACTTTGAGGTTGAAGTCCTTCGATAGCCCTGGAACGAATACTGCGGGGAACTCCTGACCTTTCGCGTCGTGAATAGTCATTATCCGAACCCCATCGGCGTCTTCTGAGACCTCGGCTTCTCCCTCCCGCGTCGACAGCTCAACCTCCCGCTCGATCCGGTCAACCACAGCCGGCAGCGTCTGGAGTCCATCTTCACTCCAGCCCCGAAGCCGTGCTCGGAACTTCTCGACGTTCGCGACGGCCTGCTGGCCGCGTTCGTCCGTCGCGAGACTTGCGATGAAGCCCGTATCCGCAATGATTCGACCAAGGAGTGCGTCCCACGTCTCAACGACGGTCTCTCCATCCGTAGCACCGGCGAGGGCCCGCCACCGCTGGATGTTCTCTTGAGCAGCCGTTAATTGTTCATCATCGGTCGACGCGAGTGCGTCCCAAAGTTCTCCCTCCCCGACTTGGTCCCGGTCGATACCCGTCCAGAGTGAGACGACGCGCGAGTCCTCGAATCCGAACAATGGCGATCGCAACAGGCTGTACAGCGCCAAGTCGTCGCTCGGATCCGAAAGCACTCGGAACAGGTTTCGGAGTGCGACGATCTCAGTGCTATCGTAGAAGCCAATCCCTGAGGCGACAGTGTAGGGGATATTCAACGCCGCGAGCGCACGCTCGTACTCTTTCAGGTGAGTCCGTTTACGGAGCAGTATCGCAACGTCCGATGGCTCGAGTGACGTTGGCTCCTCGACTGGTTCGCCGTCTTCGAAGCCGACTGTCTCGTAGCGTTGCGTGTCGTCATCGAGTACCGCCGCGACTTCAGCGGCCAAGGCCCGCGTGTCGAGTTCGGTGTCGTCCGCCGGGAGATCTCGGAGTGTATGACCGTCGGGGAGGACGTTCTCGCGAGTGTCTGCTTCTTCCGGCACCACGACGAAACTAGCGCCGGTGCTGAGGCCCGCACTATCATCACGGTCGGGCGTTAGACGCTGGGCCGACGGCTCGAAACTCGTGTCATCCGACCGGATTCCGGTGGGGGCGTCCTGGTACGCAGACGGAATGACGCCGAAGAGCTCGTCAAATAGGTCGTTGATGGGTTCGAGAACAGCCGGTACCGATCGGAAATTCCGGTCAAGGCCCCCGTCACCGTCGACCGGATGGATGTCTTCGAGTGGGGAGAGTTCTTGTGTCTCGTTCGCAGTCTCGAGACGCTGACGTTCGCGGCTAAACTGGGCCACATCGGCGCCCCGGAATCGGAAGATGCTCTGTTTTTCGTCGCCCACAACGAAGACATTACACTTGTCGTAGTCGCCATCCAGCCAGGTGAGCAACTGCACCAGCTCCCATTGCCGTGGGTCCGTGTCCTGTACCTCGTCGAGCATCACATAGTCAAACGAGTCACGAAGGGAGTCCCGAATCGCCTCGTTTGACTCAAGGAGGTCAATCGCTGCGTCAATCAGATCAGCAAAGTCCAGTGCCGTCTCACGACGCTTGCGCTGCTGATACGTGTCGTGAAGATCCTGGTAGAGCGATGCGAGAGCGACGTAGTACTGTGCGGCGTTGTGGTCTACACCGAGTCTATCGGATGTCGCCCACGACTCAACGGGCAACCGTTCCACTAGCGTAGTCGTGCCCTTCTCGTATCGGCGCGCATTCTCATCATCCCAATCGTCATGTCCGGAGTAAGACCACGCGTCGAAGCTACCGCGATACGCTGTGCCGTCGCTCGTTAGCGCCTCACAGATGGTTGCCATTGCATCGTGAATCGTGATGTCGTCCATCGCTTCGGTGTTGAGCCCGTATGCCTCTACCCCGCTCGCGACGTTCTGAGCGATCCCGATGCGTTCGCTACCCGCAGACTCACTCGACGCGACGTGAGAAATATCCTCGAGGGCGACCCTGATCTCGTCACTCCCCAAGTGTCGTCGCGCAGCGTCGATGTCAATAGCGCAGTACCGCTCACCGACGTACTCGACGTAGTCGCCAGGCGTCGCGTCCGCCCACGTGTCGGCCCAATTGCGAGCCTGGTGGTGCTCACGGAGAAGGTCAGCCAACAACTCCTCAAGCCGGTCGCGGTAGTAGATGTCTGTGAGGAGTTCCAGCCGGTCGTCCTCGAGATGCTGGTCGATGAATCGCTCGACCGTATCCTGCTGTTGTCCAGTAGCAGCCGTCTCCTCAATGACATCAAAGCCGACCGGAACGTCGGCCTCAAGCGCATACTCACGCAGGAGTCTGGCACAGAATCCATGAATCGTGTGGATGTACGCCTCGGGGAGCGTGTCGTGGTACTCACGCCACTCTTCGTAGGTTTCGCCATCGACGGTCGCGAGCCGGTCACTGACGGACTCTCGAACACGCTCTTGGAGTTCCATCGCCCCGCTCTCGGTGAACGTAATGGCAGCTATCGAGTGCGGGTCGGTCTCTGTGCGTTCAAGCAACTGTAGATACCGCGCGGCGAACGTCGTCGTTTTCCCACTCCCCGCACCGGCAGTTACCGCGTAATTCCGGTCGTAAGCGAGAACAGCTCGCCGTTGTGCGTCCTCAAGCTGCTCGAAGTCAACCATCAGACATCACCCCCGTCAGGGTAGGCATCCAGATCCAGGTCCTCGTTTCGGGCTCGTTCGGAGATGTAATGCTCGCGGCCATCAAGTTCCTCGATAGTGTCACGCTGGTGGTGATGCCGCACGTCACAGCTGTGTCGGAATGTACAGTTCTCGCAGTTCGCGTGATTCTCTGAGAGGAGGGTCGGTTGGAACGCACCGTTCTCGATAGCAGTCCCGATCCGTCCGACGCGGGTGGGTGTGACATCGCGGATGAACCGAGAGAATTCCGCCCGAGTCTCGAATGGGAGCCGCCAAGACTGGGACAGTGGCGGTGCCAGTGGGGGCGAGTCAGTATCCACAGCCTCTCTCGAGGTCAGTTCTCCAGCTATTGGGTCAATATCGTCGGGAGATTTGAGCTTGTAGTATGATCCGGCGACGACCTCGTGGGGGTCGCCAGTCCGTGCTTCGAGGGCTGTCTCGAAGGCGAGTCCGTACAGCGGGAGCTGGAGTTTGGTTCCACCGGTGATGTCGGATCGCCCTGGCGTACTCCCGGTCTTGTAATCACGGATGTGGAATCGGTAGGGCGTGCGACCTGTCTTGTCGATGCGATCTGCGATTCCCCGGACGTCCACCGGTCCATCTGGCGTATCGATCATCACCGGATCTTCGGAGAGAATCTCGACGTCGTCATAATCGATGTCGATGGCTCCCTCGAAGTACGTCGGCTGCGTCGCCACGTCGGCCTGGCGTTCAAGCTCTGTGTCGAGGAAGCGGGCGAACAGGCCCCCCATTGCTTCGCCACCACATCCATGATACGGATTTTGGGCTGGGTCACCCAGTCCAGCGAGCAATCGGCCGATAGTTCTGCGCTCGAATGGAGTTTCCACTTCGCCAATGTCGGCAAGATGGTCGAGTGCGACATCGAGTAGTGTCGACTCCAGTGTTTCGCGCTCGAACGTAGTGAGGTCGACCGGTTGGTCATCTCCTGTTCGGAGCCGTCGATAGAAGGCCGCCAGTACGCCGTGGACATAGGTGCCGCGGTCGGCACGAGTGATTCCTGCCTCGTCCCCGTAGTCCTCTTCGTAGCCGAGGACGCGCTTCATCAGGAAAACAAACGGACAGCGGGCGTAGTCATCCAGTGCGCTCGGGCTGAACGGTTCTCTCCGATCTTCGGGGAACACGGTATCGACGATCTCTCCGAGCTGCGCCTCATGGTCGGTCACACCGGGGCGCGATCGACGCCACGAACAGGTTATCCCCTGCTTCGCAAACGCGCGAGAGTCGGCTGTCACCCCGTCGGCAGTTGTGAGCGGTTCGGTCGCCCGCTCCGGTGTTTCGAACGATTCACGGACTGCCCATCTCCTGTAGGACTGTTGAATGTCTTCACTGACGACATGCGGGAGTTCCTCGTCACCGTCTTCGGTATCGGTTCTTTCGACGTAGCGCTCGAGTTCGGAGATGACGGGCGCTGAGACGTGTTCGGTACCCTCGACAGTGTGTTGCGGAATAGAGAGGGTAACCCGGTTTGAGCCGGTGAGCAGCGTTCCGAGGATGTATCGTGCGCGTCGACCGGAATGTTCGCGGCTGAATTCCTCGTCAGCGTTATTCACTGCCTCGAAGAACGCCATCGTGTCGGACTCACTCGGGAAGTAGCCCATCGTCAATCCGAGTGTGAAGAGATGGTCGAACGAGGCCATCTCGGCTTCCGCAATTGGATACACCCGAACGTACCCCTGCTGTTGGCGGGGCCCCCTGACGAGTTCAGCGAGCAACGCGCGACGAACACGTCGCGCAGGCTGTTGGTCGGTGAGATATGGAGCGACGGCGTCGAACGACGAGAGAACGCGCTCAACAGCGCTCCAAGCGGATTGTTCGTACGCAGGGCGGTGCGAGCCACTCGCCTCGTCGGATGGAGCGTACGTGTCGACAGCGTCCTCGACAGCGAGTCTCTCCAGAACGTCCTCAAGTCGTGACGTGAATTCGGCAAGTCCACCCTCGCTGGGATTGACTGTTGTGATCAGGTCGCGAATGCCGTCGGCAGTCGCCGTGTGGTCGTCCTTCTCTAACGTTTCGAGAAGACGGTCGAGCGTCTGATCAGGCGCCTTCGCGGCGGTATCCGACAGCGCGTCAGGATCAATACTGAACGCGTCAAGTGTGACGAGGCGATTCGAGGCGAGGTCCAGAAGACTACTCGTCTGTGCCTCTTCGTCGGTTAGATCGAGCAGTGCCTCCACCGCGCCGCCGACCAGGGTCTGCTCGATACCAATCTCGTTGACGAAGGTGAAGGGGATGTCGTACGTCAAAAAGACCTCAGACAGGATCCCTCGATACGTCGCCCGGTCGGTAACGACGACACCGATGTCCGCCGGGTCGACACCATCATCCAGCAAGCTCCGAATTCGGCGAGCCGTGGCTCGGACCTCGTCACGTTCTGTTGCGGGTTCAGTGAACGTCAGACCGACATCCTCGTCACGATACGAGGGTGTCTCCGCGGTATGATCGTAGAGACTCCGCACTGCCGCCAACCGATCCTCATTGGTGTAGCTCGGCGTCTGGTATTCCAGTTCGAAATCTAATGCCTGGTAGACATCGAGCGCCCGTTCTAGACCTGAGTCGACGCCGACACCGTTCCATGACTCATGTGTGAGCGCAAGCGTTGCGACGGTGGGATATGCCCGTGAGAGACGGGCGACAGCCTCTCGTTCAGCGGGTGCCAGACGCGTGAGTTCATCAAGAATGATGGCATCAACCGACTCCGGAACCGTCGTGAGCAGCTGGTCATTGTCAAGGAGCGTGAGATACTGCTCCGCAACGACGCCCTGCCAGTCGGAGTGTAGCTCACTTCGGAGGCGTTCATATTCGGCGTATAGCCCAGAGAATGCGGTTGCTTGCTCCGTGAGGCTGCTGTCTGCGATGGACGGGTCAGCCTCTCTGAACGAACCATAGAGTTCAGCGGCGTCGACTGACTCGCTCCCAGCCGCACCGGCAGCCTGTAGTGCGTCTTCAATTGCGTCTGGATTATCGTAGCCCGCGTATTCCAAGAGCGAAAACAGCCCCTGTACTTGGTCGATAAGATCGTTCGCGGGGGATTCGATCCCTGCGAACGGACCATCAGCTACGCACTCGCCGTACTGTTCGATGGCTGCCTCGACAAGCCGAAACCGTTGGACACGACTGAGCGTGCTATTCGCGAGATTTCCCGTCGCGCGCTCGTACAGTTCACTCACGTAATCGTCGAGCGTCGTACAAGAGAACTGAATCTCGTTGTGATCCTCTCGCCAACGCTGCTGGAGGGCATTTGCGCGCTCCCGGGACTGAGTGAGACAAAGAATGCTTTCTGGGTGTTCACCCGCAGTATTGGCAGCCCACGTGAGTGCTCTATCAGTAACCAGATCTGGATCAGGACCAGAGAATAGAGAACGTGTTTCTGACACGAATTGACACTACCTAGAAAGGCATCTACGGATACATCAATCTACGGGGCAGTTCATCTCGTCGCCTCATATTCGGTTGTGAGTGCGCGATCACGTCGCAGTTTCTCACGAACGTTCTCGCTTCGGCAATCGACATCCAGCCGCTTTCGTTGCCAATCCTCCCCGGATTTGCCGTTCCACACTCCGTACAGTGTTACCTTTGGGAGTCGCAACACGCCGAACAGCACCGAGAGCGTATAGAGCACGTCCTGGAGTTCGTCCCAAGTTACGGTCACCTTCCGTGGGATGTCAACCGGGAAACTCACGTGGTGAGCAAGGACTCCGGCCTCGCGAGCCAGATCAACAAACCCGTAGTCGTTGCTGAGGAGAACAACTTGCTTTCGACTATCCTGATCGTACTCAGCATAGGCGTCGACAATCGCTTCGTCGCCCGTTTCACTCTCAATCGTATCCGCGTACCGCTGATCGCGAAGATGTCGATATTCGTAGAGCCCGAGGAATCCTTCACGATTCGCTCCTGCTGGCTGATTGTCTAACCGTGCGAATTCGGGCCCGAACGCATCCTCGAGAGCCCGTGTCTCGTAGTGGTTGTAATGCCAATTGAGTTCCTCGTAGATACCCGTCGCGAGAGCGAAGCCATTGACTGGACTCCGTCCGTTGTCGTCACTGTATCGCTCCGGATCCAGTTGGAGTACATCCGGCATCCGCCACGCAAGGAGATTCGTATCAATGCCCAAGGCCACGGGCTGATGGCCAGCGTCTAGGTCGGGATACCCCTGCCGGCGGAAGAACGTCGCCACGTCCTCGCGATTTTCGATGTCGACAAGGCCCCCAGCAACGAGCGCTCGAATGTATGTATCCTTGTCAGGCAGGTCTTCGTAGGCCTGTTCACCATATGTCGTGTGGATTTCCTCGCGGGAATCTTGGTATGTGAGCGCCCCTTGCGTGAATCGGACCGTGGTTGCGACAGGATCGGAGAGATCGATCTCGAGGATCTCTCCAATTTCCTCACACGGGTGCTGGACATTAACCGAGGTAACTCCGTCCGTGTATAGCGCGTTGAGGAGATGCGTGATGTGGTGACGAGCAAGCTTCATTAGAAGACCTCCTGGAAGTCAACGAGGTCGACCACTGGTCTGGGAACATCGGGGTACAATCGACCGTAGAACCGGTTGTTCGAAACGTAGAGATAGAAGACGTGGTCGGCCTCAAACTGAATCCCTGCTTGGAACGCGATCGCCGACATAAACTTCCGACCGGGGGTAACGTCAACCGCTGCCGTACCCCCATCGGCCTGTATCTGAGCGATTGGTTCACGAAAGTGCTCGACGATCCCCTGGAAGTCCGTCTCTGTTTCGAGGTGAGTCACGGAGAGGTTGGGCTCCTCACCACCGTATTCCACGACCACACGCTCCATCATCGACGTAATATCGTCAAACTGGTCGCCGACTCCGGGATTCTCTAGCACGTACAGTTCGTCGGGGCGAAATCCCTCTTCACAGGCCGCAATCAGCGGGTTGATGACTGCCTCCAGGTTCGTGCTCATTGTAGTGAGCCACGCATCCACCATTGCTCACCGACCTCCAGGCGGAGCGCTGCTGGCTTGCCATTGCTCGTACTCAATCTCCGGGTGCCGGACCGCTACGCGTCGAAGCGATTCATGCATGACGTAGAGTTCGCCGACCATCGTGTGAGCGGTATCACGAAGGCCCGCTAGTTGATCCTCTGGACTGGTGTCCCTCACTGGCTGTTGCTCCTGCGGGAGCCGAAGATGTGTGATGTAATCCAGAATAGCCCCCGTCCCGCTCGCTAATTGCAGGAATATCTCGGCCACCTCGTAGACAGCATCCGGGTGGGCAGCAATGATCTCTTCAGCAACTGAGACATCGTAGGCTGCTTCGATTTCCGCTGGTGAGTCGTAGCCACCGATCTCGTTACGTCGCAACAACGCCTCACCGGCGTCGGCGAACGCACCAACCAAGACCCGCGTCGCCCCCGCAATCGGGTCCATTCGTTCGATGCCAACCGTCTCAGTCTCGCCTTCGGTTATCGACTGTCGAATTCCTGCGAACGCCGAATACGCTTGAACGAACGCATTCCCTGCCGCATGTCCGTCACGCTTGATTCGTTGCTGGTCTTGCTCGGGGAGGTCATCGAAGGCGTCGACGAACGGATACTGTGGGACAGGGACAAGAGCCGGCTGAGAAGGATCTAACTTCTCATCAAGATCGATCTGTGGGACGGCATAGGTGGAAGTACGACCACTGTGGATCGCATACGCTCGCCGTTCCCAGTCAAGCATCGCCGCTGTCGCTGGTGTCAGCTCGTGATACGCAGTTCCGATACTGCGATGTGGCGCCGGATGCGGACGGTGTCCAATAGTTGCCTCTTGGAATTCACCAGCGGAAATGTACGCAGGCCCCTCGATTGTGCGTTCCCTGAAGACGATCGTCCCGTCATCCATCGTCGTACATCGCTTCCCAGGAATCGGCATCCGGATCGTCAACAACCGCTGTGCTAGTCGCTTGAGGCGGTCAGATTCCTCGATTTCTTTTGCCCATCGGTTCGGGATACCGGACGTCCCAAATCGGGCGCCAGCCACAACGCCTGCGATCGCACCGACAGTGTCGGTGTCGCCACCACTGTTCACTGCTTGAACGATCGCGGATTCGGCGGATTCGGCGGTTAACCCGTAGAAGAGTCCAGCCTGGAGTGAATCGACGACGTACCCAGAGGTCGCAAGTTGGGATTCAAACGGTGCCGCATCGCGGTCGCCAGTGATGACGTCTTGTACGTGCGTGAGTGCCGTTCGAAGTTCGTCTGGAGCTGAAGCGGTATTCTTGAGCGCGGTCCTGAGCGGGTCGCGTTCGTTACGAATGAGGTTTGCGAGCGTTCGGTTCAGAATCACACAACCCCACCGGCAGCGCGGGTCGGCATGTGTAATCGTCGACGAAAACTGACTGACCTGAGTGAGTTCTGCGTCGAAGTTCCGAAAGGCGATCGCGTACGGCGCACACCGCATTACGCTCCCATTGCCGGCGTTGGATCCTTCCGGCCGCGATTCCCAGACGTCAGCACCAGCCTCGTCCCAAGACGCTCCTTCTCTGATCCGGGACAGGGAATCACGCGTCATCATTCCGATATCGAATGGGCGAGACTCCAGCCACTCGACGAATCGACTCGCCACGTCGTCTGGGTCAAACCCACGTCGATCGGCGAGACTCTCCGCGATACAAAGCGCCATCTCAGTGTCGTCAGTGATCGTGCCCGGTGGCTGGCCATGCGTGCCGTGGCCAAGCATTTCCGTCACGTCGCCATGCTTGGATTCGATCTCCGCGGCGCTGTTGAATTCAACTGGTCGGCCGAGTGCGTCACCACAGGCCAACCCGAGGAGACATCCCTCGGCGCTTTGCTCAATTGTCATGGGACTACGACATCTGCCTGGTCACATAACTCTACACAGGGCGCCCCCTTCGACCGAGTCAACGATCGGAATTTCAAGGCCACCCTCATCCGTTGATCTGGTCAAGAGCCCAGGAGGCCCTCGTGCGGACATCAGCATTTTCGTCGCCATGCGCACGGTCTTTTAGCGTGGAAGTCGCGTCTTGAGCAGCAAGGTAACCGAGCGCCCAGCAGGCGTTCTCACGGACCCGTGGGTCGTCATCCGACAGCAGTTCGATAAACGTCGGCGTGACGTTCGCAACCGAGTCCGGGAAGTCTTCAGCAACCCGGCTAAGCGCACCACTTGCGTTGACGCGTGTGTACGTGTCGTCGACGGTCAACAATTCAGATATCTCCTCCGTATACGGCTCAACGACATCGCTGTGGATGATCGCTACGTCGCCAATCAGCGCGATTGCGTTATTTCGGAGTTGGCGATCTTCAGCGGAAAGCAGGGTCGCGACATCGTCGACAATATCGACGGCAATGCTCGGATATTCACCAACGACGCGACCGAGTCCAGCAGTCGCATTCAATCGGATGGTGTCGGACAGCGAATCATCGAGGATGACGTCTCCGAGTGAGTCAGCAGCAGGTTTCACCGCGTCCGGATATTCGCGCGTGATCCGTGACAGTGCGTACACCGCATACGGCAGTGCGTCAGCCTCGTCTTCAATGATCGTTGTGAGTGTCGGAACCGCGTCCACCACGTCGTCAGGGTATTCAGCGGCGATTGTAGCAACGCACCTGGTTGCTTCCCGTCGGATGGAAACAATATTCGAATCGAGACATGGTACGAGGTCGTCAGCGAGCGGAGCAATTGCCCCTGGATCGGTATCCCCAATTGTCCGGAGGGTAGCTAACATGTCGGCCCGGGCGGGGTGGTCTCCATCATCCAATAGCGTCTGGAGGATCGGAATTGCTGGCGTACAATCCGCGGGGCGAACCTTGGCCACCTGACGCAGGGCTCGGAGCGCATTCTCATCCTGGCGTATGTCACCGTCGTCCCGGTCCAAAAGCGTGAGAAGCGATGAAATACGGACTTCCTCCGGCTGTGTATTGGCCAAGCGACGGAGTCCTACTGCCTCCTCAGCAGGGGTGTCTCCGCCGGCGGTGTACAAACTCGGCAGGGGAAAAACCACAGAGAGCAGCTCAATTTTATCGACGGGGACAGTGAACTGGTCATCACCGGGCGCAAGCGGGGTACACTGGAGCGCCGGCGCTGCGGACGGTCGTTCGAGTGCCACGGCATCCATGGAAACAGTATGGCACAGCCGTGTCCGCTCAACACCATCATCCAAGTACGTAATCTCAAACCCAACCGCATCGGCATGCTCGTCGAGGAACGACGATAGCGACGACGCATCCGCCGGCATAATTCCGGCTGAGGTTGGGAGCCCACCGTCAGCCTCGAGATCACGAGCCCACGGCAGGTCTGGGTGAATCTGGCCCTGTTTGACTGCCGGCACGAACTCCCAGGCGTGATAGTGCTCCCACCCGTCGACGTCATTCAGATCAAGGTCGTCGACGACGATGTAGTCGACCGCGTCTGGGTGTAGATCGGCGATGAGTGCCAGGCGCTCGCGACGGAGCGGAAACCGCTCATACCGACCAGTGGGTTGCTTCTCGCCGATCCACTCGTCCCACTCATCACGATGGCGGCCGACGATATCGACAACACCCGGTATTGCGGCCTCCTCAGCCAGCGTTTGATTCCCAATGGCGTAGACCGCATGGGGCGTCTCATGAGCGAGATGACGCACCCACTCCAACGGCACGGCGTCTTGGCGGGGATGTGGATTCACGTCAACAGTCCAGTCACGGTCAAACGCGAACACGAGCATCAATCGCTCACCTCATTTGACGTCGCGGGAGCCTGCTGGCACAGCTGGTCTAGGAGTTCCACCTCCTGTTCCATCGTCCCATCACCGACAGTGTCCATCTCGTCTACGAGGTAACGCCGAAGCTGGTCGAACCGCTCGGCATATCGCTCGGGAACAACCAGCGGCACAGACGTGCGCTCGTGCTCGCCGCGGTGATCGGTGAGAAACCAGTCGTCGACGCCAGTCGTGTTATCGGCCCGGTCGTGGAGATCCGCTGCCCACGTTCGGAGTTCGCGAGCGTACCTCGCCAGGGCGACAGCCTTTCGGACGCCATTGTGCGCGTACGTATCAGACTCGTTGGGAACGTCGACGGTGACCCGCTCAGTGTACTCACCACCATCTCGTTCCGTCCATGAGGCGACCAGATCGAGATCCGCGTCTGAGCGCATCTGTTTGAGGCGAACGAGGATGACGCCGCCGCGAGCCTCGCCATCCTGTTTGGTGGAAGGGAACAGCGTTCCGACGTGCATCAGGCGATCAGTTGCGGCGTCCGCAGACGGTGAGCCGTGAACCGCCTCGATCTCGTAGCCATCTGCGTCGAGATCGAGGTTCAGGTCATACACCAATGGAGTGACCATGTAGTCGAACTCTTCACCAAGCCGGCGCTCGAACTCCGTGGCCGAGTGGATGAAATAGTGGTTCGCTCCGCGAATGCCAGACAAGGTGTCGGCGAGCTCCGCGTTCGCGTCTAACCCCATGCCGATGAACGTCGTGTGAACTCCCTCGACAGCCGCCTCCGCGAACAGCTGGGTGAGTTCGCTCTCTCCCGTCGCCCCCGTGTTTGGCATCATGTCGGTCATGAAGACGACACGACGCTCAACGTTCGGTCCAGACGCTCCGTCGACCAGCATATCGACAGCTGCCTCGAACCCGTCCTCAAGATTCGTACTGCCGCCAGCAGCGACCTCCCGGATATGGCGACGTATCGCTGGCATGTCCGTGGTTCCGACATCGCGGAGTGACTTCGCGACGTGGGCGCGGTGGTTGTACAGGACGACGCCCAGCCGGTCCTCGTCGTGGAGCTGCTCGGTAAGCGCGCACAGCGACTGCGTCGCCGCGTCCAGTTTTGTTGCCGCGCCGTCCTCAGCCTCGCGCTTGTGCCCGTGTTCGTCGTAGTAGTACGCGTCGAAAGAGCTGTCCATCGACCCAGAGACGTCAAGGACGGCGACGAGATCCAGCCGTGGCCGCTCGAACTCATCAACCGAGAGGGTCGAATCCAGTCCAACCGATAGGTAGCGTTCAGTCTCTCCACTGAGTGGGTGATCGGTCACAGCGGTCGCGTAGCGCGGCGCGAACAAGGCGTCCGATTCGGTCCGCGTGCCTGTCTCGAAATGGTAATCGTAGAATAGTCCCTCGTCGCTGATCGCCTCCGGCTGTGGCGTATACCCGTTTGCGAGGTTCTCCCGAAAGTTGGCCACGTCTTTCGCCCCACCAGCGGCGAGTCCAACTGTCTCCTGACTCGCAGAGTTTGCGCTTGCCGGTGCCTGAGATACGCTCTCCATCACCTGGTTTTCGAGAATCCGATCGTCCTCAGCGGGCTCCCGAAGTTCGTACGCGTCGACGTGGCGCCCACAGGACTCACATATGTAGTCGGGTGGGGAAATCGTCTCGTCGTTGTCCATCGACGTCCAGTCATCGACGAGCGACCGGTCGTCACGAACCCGACGGATAGTCGCCTCGGCATCGATGATTCCGAATGACTCCTCGAGAGAGAGCTGTGATGCCGCCCGCGTGGCGGCAGATCCAACCGCGTCGACAGTCTGTCCTTGTCGAAGCGCTCCCCCGCAGTCAGGGCATTCATCCCTACTACCGCTTGCTGCGGAGACGGGAGCAGCGCCCAGGAGCCCCGAAATGTGGTGGGTTGCTCCAGTTTTCAGGTCGAGGAGTGTCTCACTGTCAGGCGTGACGAGTACCGTGAACTGCCGACCAGATTGATCGGCTACCAGCAACCGGTGGACCTGTTTTCCGTCGCAGTCGATAGCTCTCCGGGTGATGAATTCGACTGCGATGTCATGACGTTGCCCGTCTGCTATGTCCGCGTACATCGTATCCATGGTGTCTGTGTGGTCTGTCATACCCCGGACAGCCAACGGGTGGTTGACGACAGCGTGGACGCTCGCCCCGGATCGCTGAGGAGAGTAACCACCATTACGATGTGTCTTTTCCTACTTTCACACCCACCATTATGAGACAAGATGTGATAAATGCTTCGCCAATAAGCAGGATAGAGCAGATATTAGAGAAAAAAGACTCACTACAGTGTTCTTTAAATCGCTATTGAGAGAATATACTACTCTAAAGGAGAGATTGTTTGAAGGAAATAGCCGCTATGCTGTCGAGTATTGTGTCGAAACAATCATTGCGAAGGGAGTCGTGGGTTAGTCAACAAACCCATGGCTATCGACGCCGGTGACGCTCTCGTCCGGGCGCTTCACGACCATAATCCGTGGTGGGAGCGTGGAACAGAGGCATTCTCACTCCCCGCACGACAGAAGAGCGACTTCTATCATCTCGCCCGACCCGACGAGTCCGGAAGCCAGTTCGAGGACCAACCACTGCTCGGTCTCGTGGGACGACGGGGCGCCGGGAAAACAACGCTCCTCCACCAATTCATTCATCAGCGCATTGAGGCTGGCGACGATCCGGAACGATTCCTCTATCTTCCATTCGACGCGGACCCGCTTTACCAACTCCAGTCCGACGAACAGCTGCGGCGTGTGGTCCGGTACTACGAAAGTCGGATTCTGGGCCGCATCGAGGCAGACCACCCGCACTTCATCCTGATCGACGATGTCCACCAAATCGAACATCCGAACAAGCCGACTATCGACGGATGGGGTGGCCCGGTCGCGGAATTGCTCGAGGATGTCCCAGGTCGACACATCGTCGTGACTGCCAGTGCCGGTATCCAAGTCAAACGGGAGTTCGAAAGCATCGGGATGCCGGATGACGACTACGACATCCAGCCGATTCTCCCCGAGAAATTCCGGGACTACCTCTTCACGCTGTATCCAGACCTTGAGGAAGATGATACTCGCGTGAGCCCTACCTCACTCCGGATTGGGGAAAACAGCCTCCCAGCGGCACTCGAGAGTGGGGAGACCGAGTCTCTCGTCGCAGAACTGCGTCAAAAGTACGAAAAAGTGGCAGCCGTCGAACGACGCATCCAATCACAGGTTGTCGACTACCTCGCGATGGGCGGCACCATCAGCTATGATCTTGACGGCGCCACCGTATCTGCGGCCGATCTGACTGAGGATGACTACGCGCGACTGCGAGAGGACGTTCGAGACGCGCTCTATCAGGAGGTTCCGGGTTTCGAATCGATTCAGACGATTGCCGATCTTGAACGGCTTTGTGCGCTTGCTGCCCGAAACAGAGGGACTGAACCGTTCCGGTATCAGGAGCTCGTCGAACTGTTCGACGTCGACCGGCGGACGATCGCCGATAGCTACCTCCCTGCGCTGGCAGAGCTGTACCTGTTGACTGGGGTCACTGAGTATAACAATAGTCGTCCCCGGTCAGTGCGCCTTTATCTCCGAGATACGGGCCTGGTAACAGCACTGGCTGACGGGGACGCCGCAACAGTCCGGAATGATTTTGACCGTGAAGCCGACCTCGCTCGGGTCGCAGCGTTCGACCACACGATGCGATTCGCCTACGGGATTAACGCCACTCAGGGCAACGACGCGACACCGTCCGTTCAGTACTGGCGCGGACGGGACGGAGAAGTCGACTTCGTCTTCGAGATAGATGGGACTCCTGTCCCGATTGGACTAGCATATCAGTCACGCGAGCGTGAGGAGTCACTTGAAGCTGTTCGAGAATTCAAGAAGGCGTATGATGCTCCGGTTGGATTCCTCCTCGCGGGAGACACAGTGCGAGGTAGCCAACCGATTGAGGACCTCGGTGAGAGTATCATCCAGCTTCCGTATTGGTTGTACTTGCTTCTCTGCTAAGTAGGGAATGTTCCCGTCAGAATCGCTCTCCGGCAAGAGGTTTCTCGAAACTCAGTCGCCATTAGAAAATAAAACTGGACGATTTTCCGACTACAAATTACAATTATTTTAGTCTGTTAATATTATTTTCTGCGCGGTTGGGATCGAAAATATGGCTCTGAGAACGGATTCTCGCCGGTAGATAGCATTAATGTAGATTCGCGTGGCTCTGTTGAAATCCTCAGAGAGTTACATGTCCGGCGTGTAATTTGACGAAATGAAGGCCTCTCCATCGTCGATAGTGGCGGGAACGGCCGGACAAATTCGTCCCGTCTAATTTGTTGAATAAGCAGAAGGCGTCGGGATTGGCTATAGATTTAGCTGGAAGAACAACTGTCCCTAGTGATTTCTCGCTTGGTGTTTTCTGGAGTCATCCTATACAGCCGATACTGGTGGATGAAGTTGAGTGAACCACTGATGGATTCGAGAGTAATCCGAAGCTGTGAATAGATGATCCCCACGTCGTTATCGGATTCAACAGAGCACAACGAAGAGCTCGCCGAACTCCTCGATGACGCCGCAGAGCGTGCCGAGGCCAACGACCGGAAGACGGTCCAGCCCCGCGATCTGTAGGCCTGCGTAACGCAGCCAACCCCGCCACTCAAACGTAGCTTTTTGAGGTTCCTGTTCAGAAGTTAGGAAACGGAGATGGCGGACCCACCGGATACCAAACGGCAGGCGGTCGAACCCGATGCGAGAGAGGTCCTTAGCGTGTCCCAGCTAAACGACCGGATCGCGTCGGTCGTCCAGGACACGCCTGCTCTCAACGGGGTCTGCTGTATTGGCGAGGTCACCGACCTCCACCAGAACAGCACGGCGCTCTACTTCACGCTCACCGACGGTGACGCTGAGCTTCCCTGTATGATCTGGGCGAACCGTTACCGGGAGATGGACGCCGACCTCGAGGACGGGACCGAAGTCATCCTCGAGGGTGATATCGACTACTGGGTCGAAGGTGGGAAAATCGACCTCAAACCGTGGGAGGTGATCGTCGTCGGCGACGGCGACCAGGCGGCTGCCGTCGAGCGACTGCGAAGCGAACTCGAAGAGCGTGGCTGGTTCGACGACGAGCAGAAACAGCGCCCGCCGGCGTTCCCGGAGCGTGTCGGCGTCGTCACGTCCCTTCGAGGAGACGCCCGGTACGACATCCAGAGCGCGATCCACGAGCAGGACCCCAGCGTCGATATCTTAGTTGAGGATGCGACCGTACAGGGGTCGGAGGCACCGACGTCTATCGCGAACGGGATTCACCATCTGGACCGCTCCGAGGACGTCGATTCGATCATTGTCGGCCGCGGCGGTGGGAGCGATTCGAACCTCCAGGCGTTCAACACCGAGCGCGTTGCGGAAGCGATCTTCACCGCGAGCACGCCGATCGTCACGGCAATTGGCCATACTGACGACCGGCTGATCGCGGATCGGGTAGCGGATATGGCCGCGATCACACCGACAGCCGCCGGCGAATACATCGCGAAGTCCCGGAATGACTTTCTTGCCAGCGAAATCAAACCGTTGGAGCAACAGCTCGAAGCTGCCTACGAGACCTTTGAGCAGGAGCACGAACACGAACAGGAATTGGCCGAGGCCGTTGAGGAGGCGTCCACTCCTGAGGGTCTGTCGCCCGTCTACTACAAGGCCGCAATCGCTGTACTACTGGTGCTGTTGCTGCTTATCACCACACTCTGGTTGGGGGTGATCTGAGTAATGGCGAAAGACTCAGAAATCAACCGTCGAGTCGACCAGGTTGAAGAGATCATGCCTTGTTGAACGCAAGACTGCGTCGGGGTAGGGTCGATAACTCACGGTTTCACGGTGTCAGAGACTG
>NZ_JAODIX010000088.1 GCF_026586675.1 Halorubrum yunnanense | reverse complement strand
TTGCTCTACTGTTAGGTCAGGGGCAACCTACGAGAGAGTGCCGAAATCCTTCTCAGGGTAAACACGTACCTTTCCCTCAAAGAAGTCGTCTATCTGTGCGTTGACAACTGACTTGATAAGATCACCTTCGTTATCTGCTTCCTCGATCCGGATATCTGCTCGAAGGGTTTCAGCAACCACGCCAGGATTGTCAACGAACGTGTACTCTTTGTGAACGCCACTCCCGTAGCCACGTCCCCGCTTTTCTGATGTGACAAAATTGTATGTCTCTGCCTCACTCATATAGCGGAGATAGGAGTCGCGCGATTTTGTATCGGCATCAAGTAAGTCAGTAAGATACTGATACACACGGTACGCGACTGTGCTGGGAACGGCGTTCAGGTTGCGTTGTGAGTAGACGGGGACGATTGCAGTAGCGTAAAGCGAGAGCTTCTTTTGGGTCGACAGACCCTGCATTTGAGTCAATGTCCGATCCCGTTCCGCTTCTTTCTGGGCATCGCGAACGTGTCCTTCATCAACCGTATCTTCGTTCTCTCGGTCCGCAATCTCGCCTGCTTTCCGGAATAGATCGATCGCTTTCCGCGCGTCGCCGTGATCCTGTGCCGCAAACGCTGAGCTAAGTGGAATAATACCGTCTTCAAGGACATCGTCCCGATACGCATCACGACGTCGTCGTAGAATAGATTGTAGTTGGTCCGCATCATAGTCTGAGAAGACGACGTCTTGCGGATTGAACGAGCTCTCAGCCCGGCCGTCAAGGTTCTCCATGAATCGGGGATCGTTCGTGAGCGCAGCAACGGACACGTGCCCCTCGATTTGACCAAGTTGTGATGCCCGAGAGAGTTGATAAAGCAGCTTTGAGTAAGCTGGTTCCTCGTTCGGGTCCCGCTGTCGTCCCACCAGGAGGTCAATCTCATCCAAGATGATAATGACCGAGTCGAAATTGTTACTCAGGATCTCATAGAATCGGCTGAGTTTCTGGTCTGTCGAGACGCCACTCTGCGGAACACCGACTTCGACGTCGGCTTCATTAGCGGCGTTTTCTACAAGACGATAGACAGCCCTATCGTGCGATTTGATTGTCTGACAGTTGATCTTAATAACGCCAAAACGGTCATCTTGGGCGTTCGCGAGTTCAAGAACCTGCTGACAGACCGCATTGATGATGAGTGACTTCCCCGTCCCCGATGGGCCGTAGAGAAGCATATTGGGCGGGCGGTTCCCCTGTAATGCCGGTCGGAGATAGGTGATGATGTCGTCCAGCTGGTCATCACGACCGACGATCCGGTCCTCGTCGATGACGGCATCCGGGTCAAGAAGACCCTTATCTCGAAAAACCGAATTCTGAACGCCCTCTTGGAGGCGACCTTTGATAGATTGTGAGAGGGACTGTTGATCGTCGCCGTCAGCCATATTTGCGCAGTTAGGTCGAAACTATAAATAAATATGGGTACCGTGTGCGAGATTAAATTTGCTGAATTCTACCGATACAGACTGTTTCTCGATGGGTGGACGAAATAATACCGTAACCACGGGCGAAATCAATTATAGTAAACGTTAGAAATAATTACTCACTTTTGGGATAGTGAGTTGATCAAGAGCGGTGTCGATCGCTGTTGTCAGTTCGTCGAGTGAGTCGAAGAAGCGGTTGCTGAGCGCTGCTTGGAGCTGTCTCCAGCATTCCTCGACAGGGTTCAACTCCGGCGAATATGACGGGAGCGTTACAAAGGCGAGGTCGTCACGGGCCGCGAGGTCCGTGACGGCCGATGCCTGAAAATACGGTGCTCCATCGAGCACGATGATCAAATCATCTTCAAATTCTTCACATAATGCTAAAATGAAATGTCTCGCGTGATCGGCGGTAATATACTCGGTGAGACGAGAGAAAAAGCGATCTCCGTCCTCGGTGATCGCGCCTAACAAGCACGTCCAGTCCCGTTGACCGGATAATTCGACGGAAGGCCGCGTGCCGCGCGGAAACCACGCGGCACGCGGCTCGACTTGGACCGATTTCTTGGTTTGATCGATACAAACTACTGTGGCGTCCATCTCTCGCCGCTTTTTTTGATCTCGTCGTGAAACGCTTCTTGGTCGTCTTCGTCGGATTCAGCAGCTGAACGGCGTGGTTTTTGATAGCTCAATCCCGCCTCTTTCAACAACCGCCGACAGCTCGGGAGTGAATACTCGACGCCGTACGTTTCTTCGAGAAATTCTTTGACAAGCGCCGGCGTCCACGCCGGCGCGTCAAAGCCGATCTCTTCGGGTGATTCGTGGACTGTTTGTTCAAACTCTTTTTGCTGTTTTTCTGAGAGTTTTCGCTTTCGACCAGATCGATGAGCATCAGTAACGGCCTGTTCAAGCGGCTCGTCCGTATCGAATCGTTTGAGCCAACTGTAGATCGTTCTTCGGCCGGTATTGTGCCACTCGGCAAGTTCAGTCTGCGTGACGCCGTTTTTGTACGCGATCGCAGCTAACAACCGTTGCGTCGGTTTGTTTCCGTCAACGTTGTCAAGTGCGTCTTGGAGTTCTTTGACGGAGATCTTGTCGAGATGATCCATTAGATACTATACTACTCTCTGAGCAGAAAGTTCTAACGACTACTATAGTCGTAGTGACCCCCCGTGTGCGATATGAAATGTCGATCAGGCCATCGAACAGCTGTCGACGTCGAGGCAAGACAGAAGAACTCAGCGGAGGTACTCCCCGTGTGCGAGATGAAACATTAGACGTATTCTCGACCGGATGTGCCGAAAATATCTCTTGAATGTCCCGAGTAGAGTCTGATCTCGTCGATAAGTCACCCCCACACCCCGTGTGCGATATGAATTTGACGAGAAGGTAGGCACGGACGAACCATCCAAAGATGTCGGAATTCGGTGAGAGAGTCCACGAGAAGACGATAAACCGACAGAGACGTTCAGCTCACGAAGGAATAAAGCCCCGGACAAGTTCGGTTATATCACGAAACATACTGTTTCGTTTTAACCGACTTTAGGCCCATTGCGGCTATGGTTGACAGAGCGGCTATGTAAAGGTTTCCAAAATATAGCCTGTCTTGATATCGATGTCTTTGAGGCTTCTTCTCCGTAAAATCGCGGATTCCCGATGTTTCATGGTCTCTCTCCCCGATCACCCCTCCCCACCATCTTCGCAATTTCATATCGCACACGGGGTGTGGGGGTTCGACCTCAAAGGAATCTTAGGTAACCAACAAATCCACTCCGCTGTGTTGGTTAACTGTTCTCTGTGCTCGCGTACGCTGCCAACTTCGGGACCCGCGTCTCCGTGAGTTCTCGACGGATCTCCTCTCGATCCCAGCCAAGCGGTGACAGCACACTCTCGACAGCTCTGACGAGTTGCGTCTCGTAGTACGACGCATCGTACGACTCGACCTCCTCGTGAGTCAACGCGACCCGTTCTCGCGAGCTTTTCTCGTCGTCGACGACCACGTACTCGATGTCTTGGCCTGGATGAACAGCGAGATCATGATCGCGAGCCCGCTTCAGCGCCGCCACGTTCTGGGTGTTCTGTGTATATCCTTCGAGTGGCTTGGAGACACGATTTCGTTCGACGAGTTGGTCAATCGGCACCGTTCCAGTGTGGAGACGCTTGATGGCGTCTTGGAGACAGTCGAGTACGGCGTCCGGAGATCGAGTCGCGTCGAACCGTTCGAGACAGTCCCGCTGGATGTCCTCGATAAACGACGGGGTCGACCGCTGGCGAGCCTCGATACCGCGTAACTTGAACTCGTCGTGGCCAGCCACCTTGCCGAAATACTTCGTGAGTGCACCGGCGTCACTCTCGCGCTGGGGAACAAACGCTACCCAGTCATAGTGGGCTTCGTGTTCGAGCCGAATCTCGACGCGCTCGGTGATCGCCGTCGCGAGCGCGTCGAGGTTTTCACGGTTCTCGTCGTCGACGTCGGGGTCCGGGGTCACCCAGATAGAGTCGACGATGCCGTGGACGACGCGCCAGCCGCCGTTCTCCAGCTGCTGTTTCGCCGTCAGCAGAATCTCGCGAGCGAACGCGTTGATTGCCTCGTGGCACTCGATACGACCGAACTTCGCGTTGCTGAATCCCTGATATCCGAAGCAAGCCACCAGGATCCACTTCAGCGCGCCCGACCGCCCCTCGAGTTCCGCCAGCCGGTCCTCGTCGGGGTCGTCTCGTTTCTTCTCGCGACGGATGGCCGCCTTGATCTCGTCGCGAGCGTCGATGATCGGCTGGAGCACGTCGACGAGGTAGCCTCGATCATCGCAGATTGAGTACCCGAGGCCGGGGACGTCCTTGTGGTCGCTGTGGCAGTCACACCGGATGACGTCCGGCGAGACATTCCGGGTACAGATGATGTTCGGATACAACGAGGAGAAGTCGAGTTCGTGGACGTTCTCGTGGAGGCCGACCTCGGGGGCGAAGATGAAGCCGCCGCGGTCGGCGTCGTGGAGCGTCCCCATCGGCTTGTAGAACTCGTGGCGCCAGGAGTTCCACGGGACTAGGACGCCGCGGTCGTGGGCCTCGCAGATCTGGATCGCCGTGAGCACGTTCCCGATCGACGCCCACGCGAGCTCCTGGACGGGCTTTTTCGAGCGCGACACGAGGTCGAGGATGCCGTCGAGGTTCGTCTCCCCGTAGAAGAACGTGTTCGACTCGTCGATGATCGCTCGACCGGGCACGTTGTACCGCGCCGGGGAGTGACCGACGCGGCCGTAGCTTGAGTACGTCGACCGGCTCGCGAGCTGCTGATAATCGATGTCTGGCCACCGACTCAGCGAGAAGTCGTCGACGCCGACGTCCACCGCCATCTCGTGGAGGGTCGGGACGATCTCGCTCGTCGAGCAGACGAGGATGTCTGGATCATGTGTTTCGATCGCCGCTTGGATGGTGGTGAGGATGTCTCCTGCTGACCCGGTAACAGTCTCGCCGGCAATTGTGAGCTCGCTGTACGTGTCTTGGCCTATCTCGGTGACTGGAACACCAAGCCGGAGTGTCGACAGCTCCGCCGTCGGCGTTGGATCGCAATTCGTCTCCAGACAGTACCGGAACTCCCGCGAGAAATCGACGTTGAAGCAGGCGAGATCGCCGACCGGATGCGCTGATAGTTGGCGTGCCTGTCGCGCAAGCGGTGTGACGCGGTCGACGTGGTTAACGTCGACAGCGAGAGCGGACTCGCCGTCACGACGAAATCCCGGCCGCCGGGATACGATCTCTGTCGCGACGACATCCGGGTGTCGTTCATATTGTTCGCGAAGTGGTGTGAGATCGATGTCGGTGTCAGGGTCACGTGGTGCGACGTAAAACCGGGGCGTGTAGTCGTCGCGTTCGGTCGCGGTCGCGCCGTCGTTGGTCGCCTCCCACTCGAGAACGCGACCATGATCAAAGAAATCGATTGTGAACGGCATTTTCGTAAGTCACCCACCTTCTCGTCTCTACACCGGAGTCTCGCATAATCGCCGGCGTGTCTGTTCCGGATTTCAGGGAATGGAGATCGTCTTGACAGAAACAGCGTACTCTCGCGAATTTTCTCTGCTAACCCAGCTTCCGGAATTGTTTCGCAGTTTGAGATCCGAACCTCTGAACACGCGTTAACCAACAGAACGACTGTTTCACAGATAATTGTTGGTTAATACTGCTGTGGACAGTCCTCCATATCTTGGATTTAGTGATCAATATACTACCCCACAGATTATTATACCGCTCTCCCGTTGGTTGGCACATAATGTCCGAGGAGCCGTCCCCGCCCCACCGAATGAGCCCGGATGGCGGCACTGAACACCGTGACGTGAACGATGTCGTCGAAGAGGAATGGATCGAGGAGACGACGCCCTTTGAACGAGTGTACGAAGTCATCTCTCGTGTGTACGATCCGCTGTCTGCAGCACAGGTTGCCGAGCGTGCCCGCGTCTCATCGACCACGGCGCGAAAGCACCTGCGAACGCTCGAGAGCGCTGGTGAGGTAACGACGTCTCAGGATGGTCAGACGACGCACTACCGACGGTCGGAAACAGCTATCGTCACTGAACACGCCCAGTCGCTCCTCGCGGAACGGACGCCCGAAGAGATCGCGTCCGGCATCGCTGATATGAAGGCGCAAATACAGGCGTGGCGCGAGGAATACGGTGTTGATTCACCCGAGGAATTCGCCCGAGAACTGGATATCGGCGACGCCGACAGCGACCACGGTGCGCTCCTCACGGAATGGCAAACGACGCGACGTAACCTCGCGCTCGCACAGGCAACACTCGCGATTGGCGAAGTGAGTCAAACTGGTCACCTCACTGGCACGGATACAGACGACGATGGCAATGACGATACATCTATCGTCGTATGACCGACGACGGAGACCCCGCTCACCATATTCAGCCAGACGAGCAGTCTGAGGTGTTTGGTCCCATCGACGCCGGGGCATTACGGGAGATACGAGACCTGTTCGTGGACCTTGAGCCGCTGGTCCAGACCGCGTCATTGGACGACCCACTGAATCCACAGACACTCTCGGTCGAACTATCTGATGGCGTCGGAGCGGCGTCAACCGCCCGGATAGACGTCCGGTGGAGTCTCACCGGGAACTACGCCGCACACTACACAGATTCCCGAGACCGAAATTTTCGGTTTGACTGTCACCCGAAACCCGACGCGCCGCGACGACACTTCCATTCACCCCCCGATGCCCCGAGCCGGCCCGTCGACCCATCTTGTATTGCTGTGTCTGAGACAAGCCTTGTAACGCGAGCGATTCTCCAGCGGTGGCGATACGCCTACACAAATGGAACATTCGAGGGACTCAATGACGCAGAAAATCCACCGTGATAGAGATACAAGCGCATACCTCTGTCTTTAGGCGGAGGTCAAGCGACACTCGGATTTGTTTTCTCCGTAATTTTATTACGGTGATGTACGTTATAGTAAGTAGTACGGAATCGGTGAGATGCCGACCCGAACCACAAGGGGCGGTGAACTGCGGTGGTTCACCCGGCAATGACACGGATTCCGATGGGGCGTTGTTGACCGCGCCGCAGCCCTATAAAGGGGAGAAACGAGAGTTTCGCCCGTATGTTTGCGGGTTCCCCTTGAGTGCGGGTTGGAACCAAAAGGTATCGACAGCCCGAATCCGGCGGACGGATTCCACGTCCTTCAGGGCGTGGAGGAGGTCAAATATTCCTCGCTGTTTAGAGACTACATGGTGTGTATGTAGTGCGAACCGAGGTTAATTTTCGGGAGATAGTGATCGCTCAGTACAGGGTACATATTTCGCACTCTGGCCAGTAGTGTATTGAAACGGAGTTCGTTACAATTACAGCAGTTTCAGACGGGATTAGTTGTAGTGAAACCGGGGACAGTACACTTGGATGATGGCCAGCCGCTAGGTCCTGTTAGTATGGCCTATATCTGAATTCGCAGGCACATTCTCTCGGTTGGTTCAGGATTTAGGTGGAGAAAATAACGTAGTTCCCGTTCTGACTACAGCCTCTATATTCAGCACGCGGCTTAGGATATATCAGCGTCGAAAGAGTTCAACAGAGCCTCGTGAGTACATCCCCGTCGCTGACAACCTCCTGGCCGGAAGCTCGTATAGGATTGTGGTCAGTCGGCCGCCAGATACGTCCGACACTCCTGCCGGATCACGTCAAGGGCAACCGGGGGCTCAACCTCGATGACAGAGCCAAACACCTCATGCCAGAGGTGCTCGTGAACACGTGTGGCCAACTGTTCAACTGTTACTGGGGGAGCAATTGTGGCTACAATCCGATCGAGACACGCTGGTGTCACGAACTCTGTGACAAGCGTCTCAAGATCTGTCTTATGCGGGACGTTGCTGGTCGGAGCAGTGTCAGGCCAGATAACGCCCCGACCGGTCGTCTTGTTGCGGACAACGACACCCGCAGCGGTCCTGTCACCCCACGCTGATGGTGGGACTGTGTAGGTCGTCGGATCAAAATCGCGGGCACGTCGCTCCCGGGCGATGGTGTTGACAGCTTCGAGCCCGAGTGTTTCGAAGATTGTGTCGACAGCATCTGGGGGCCGGTACTGCTCGGCGTCGCTAACCCACACATCGTGGCCCACAAACGGGGGGAGCTGATCCCAATCGTAGGCGAAACCGGTGGTAAACGTTGCGACACCATGAAAGACAACAGCGGACGGGTCAATGTCGGTCGAACGAAACGCCTCCCGATTGAACTGCTCGCGGACGGAGCGGACGGCGAGGCGGTACTGTGGTGGAAGCGCCTCCGGATCGTCATACACCGTGGTTCGGTCGCCGAACTGTAGCAAGCCGGACGGCTGCATCTGGAAGCGCAGGTGGCCGCCAGCAAGATATTCGGTAAGCCAAAGGTGGCCCGTGAGCACGCCGTCAGCAACCGCCGCAAGCGACGGAAGCGAGCCGAACTGATACATAGCTCCGTGTTCACGGACGAGCGCCTTAGTGTACCCACCTCCTACGTCTCTTTATGGGGGTGTCATCGAACTGTTGCTATGGTGTGGCTCTGTTAAAATCTCATTCTTCAGATAGATTCTTAGCTGAAACAGTCGGTCGATGAAGCTTGCGGACTGTGCGTTGATGATGTTATCGGATTAAATTGAGACACGGAGTGCCGTACGAAACACGTAGCGCAAACGTAGTGTCCGGTTTTTCATAACACAGGTATTGAGTATACAAACTAACGCCTTCGCAGTTCTAATAGCGGCTACGAGATCCGTTTCTTATGTTTCACGCCCTGAAACACGCAGTTAGGATAGAAGTCGTGTCCCGCCGATTTAGTCAACATGAAACTGGACTGTCAGCCGGACAGACGGTTATTTCTCGGAGCGACTGCCGCCGCAGTGACGGCTGGGCTCGCCGGATGTGCCACACTACAATCAGACACCGAAACGCCCGCTTCTGACGTTGCCGATCAGTGGCCGGACCCGAAGGACGGCCAGCGCGAAGTGATGCTTCTCGGGACGAGTCATCTGGCACAGACTCCTGGGGACACGGCCAACACCTATGCCACTGATCCAGGGGACATTCTTGGTGACCAGCGCCAACGTGAACTCGAGACACTGACTGATCGACTCGCAGAGTGGGATCCGGACCGGATTGCTGTCGAGGAGAGGGTCTCACAGCAGTCGGTCATCGATGATGCATACGCAGCATACCGTGACGATCCCGACACGCTGAGTGCTGTCTCCGGGTGGGAGCGGGACAGAAGCAGCGAAATCGCTCAGGTTGGGTTTCGACTCGCTGATAAGCTCGGACACGACTCCGTTGCCGCTGTGGACTACTTCCAAAGTCCTGCGGCGCTGTTCACCGATGAGGAAAGAAAGCAGTTGCCGGATTCGTTGGGACCCTTGCGTGTTGATCCCGACACCGTCGAATATCCGCTCCCGGATATAGCTGACCGGATCGAAGAGGAACAACAGCGTCTCGATGAAGGCTCACTGGTAGACCACTACAAGAGACTGAATACACTTGATGTGGGGTCGTACGCCTGGGGAAACGACCAGAATTTCTACGCGATCGCGTTCGAGAACAGCGAACCGGGAGACTATACCATGGTAAAGCTCATGACAGCGTGGACACAGCGGAACCTGCGTATTGCATCGAACATCTGGAACGTGCCTGAGGCGGATGACGAGCGAGTGCTGGTCGTCTACGGCGCGTCACACGTGCCGCAACTGGGACAGATACTGACTGGCGCGCCGATGATGGCACCGGTCAGTCCACTTTCGTATCTCGCGGACTGACACATACAATCTCTGTACTGAGCGATCCACAGGTCAGTCAACGAGGTGTGAGAAGAGTTCTATGACACCCTCCGTATCATAGAACTGTTTGTGCCCACCAACAGTTCTGATGGGATGAAAGCCTGCTAAGTCCCCAGCGTGCGTGAAGAGGTACTGGGGTGGTCAAAGGCCGATGATTCAACAGCGTCATAGAACGCGTGGCTCTGATTGGCCTGCCTGCCAAGGACGCACTATCATGGGAGGCCGCCCGGATGCTGACGGCATCCGGGCGGCGAGCCCGAATAGGTGTGGCTCCCCTCACGCACAAACCGCCCCACAGGAAGGGGTAGCTCGACGTACACCGCCTTCGAAATGAAGACCCCGTTATCGAGGTGAAATTTGACCTGAAGATGCTGAAATCTCTTCTTTAGGCATATTATTGTCTGAAACAGCTGGTCACTGAAACCTGCGTATTGGTCGTCGAGATCTCTATTAGCTCAGAGAGGTGTTCTGATTGCTGTGTTGAATAGATGCTGAGTCACGGTTACAGCGGCTCACACAGTGGTTCTATGTTGGTGATGGCGA
>NZ_JAODIX010000087.1 GCF_026586675.1 Halorubrum yunnanense | reverse complement strand
TTACTGAGATGTTTCAATTCAGGGAGTTCCCTATTGCGCGTAGCAATTGTAAAACGGATTCCGATTCGGAGATCTCGTGTTCTTTCCCTCCATGCGGGTCCCACGAGCTTTTCGCAGCTTGGCACGTCCTTCGTCGGCTCTCGAGCCGAGCCATTCACCAGCTGGCACAGTAGCCAGTAGTGTTGTTGGACGCGTCTGTGAAGAGTTGTCCAACGGTGTCGTGTGACTGTGAAGTCACCCGACTGTATATGGTTCACTGACGTTCCACGAACTCAGTTGAGTTCAGTGGACGTCTGGATCGCACGTATACACGGTCGTCATCGAATCACCCTGGCGGGGTGTTCGTCGAACCCTTCCCATCCGCGGTTTCCCGGGATGGTGCATCGGTCGTCGTATCCTATCCGAGTCGCGTCGCCCACTTAAGGGGACGGATTCGGAGTCGGAGTGACATGGACTCACTGGGATTCGAACCCAGGGCATCCTCCTTGCAAGGGAGGCACTCTACCGCTGAGCTATGAGCCCACCCTCCCGCGTTGGGAGGGGGTGTAGCGTCTTGTGTGAACCGTGGTCGTTCGTGGGTGTCCAGGCCGGTGGGTGAGTGGACACGGGTGATCATGC
>NZ_JAODIX010000086.1 GCF_026586675.1 Halorubrum yunnanense | reverse complement strand
TTACTGAGATGTTTCAATTCAGGGAGTTCCCTATTGCGCGTAGCAATTGTAAAACGGATTCCGATTCGGAAATCTCGTGTTCTTTCCCTCCATGCGGGTCCCACGAGCTTTTCGCAGCTTGGCACGTCCTTCGTCGGCTCTCGAGCCGAGCCATTCACCAGCTGGCACAGTAGCCAGTAGTGTTGTTGGACGCATCTGTGAAGAGTTGTCCAACGGTGTCGTGTGACTGTAAAGTCACTCGACTGTATATGGTTCACTGACGTTCCACGAACTCAGTTGAGTTCAGTGGACGTCTGGATCGCACGTATACACGGTCGTCATCGAATCACCCTGGCGGGGTGTTCGTCGAACCCTTCCCATCCGCGGTTTCCCGGGATGGTGCATCGGTCGTCGTATCCTATCCGAGTCGCGTCGCCCACTTAATGGGACGGATTCGGAGTCGGAGTGACATGGACTCACTGGGATTCGAACCCAGGGCGTCCTCCTTGCAAGGGAGGCACTCTACCGCTGAGCTATGAGCCCACCCTCCCGCGTTGGGAGGGGGTGTGGCGTCTTGTGTGAACCGTGGTCGTTCGTGGGTGTCCAGGCCGGTGGGTGAGTGGACACGGGTGATCATGC
>NZ_JAODIX010000085.1 GCF_026586675.1 Halorubrum yunnanense | reverse complement strand
GAGATGCTTCGACGGTCCAGGCATACTTCATACTCTCGCTCAAATATTACAAAGTTTTCGACGGTCACTATCGCCCGACGACCTCGCACGCGCACCTCGCGGCCGCTGAGGGCGGCCGCTCGGCGGCGCGCGCCACGCGATTTATTTATAAATGGTCGTCGCCGACGGCGGCTCAGTTCGTCGCGTCCGGCTGCCCCACCGGCGTCGGCGCGTCCCCGGTCTCGATCGCGCGCCGGACCGCCTCGTCGATCTCGACGAGGTGACAGAGGGGGTTGCCGGGATAGACGACGGGGTTCTCCAAGAGTCCGATGAGGAGCCCGGTAAAGGGGGCCTCGACCGCGACCGCGTCCTGCTTGAAGGGGTTGGTGATCGTCGCGATCCGCTCGCCCTCGCGGACGAGCGACCCGCTCTCGAAGTGCGTATCGACGATGCCGCCCGAGTCGGCGCGGAGCCAGGTCTTCTCGCCCGTCCCGGCGACGATCGTCCGCCAGCCGGGCCAGCGCACCGCGTCGGTCTCGAGCAGGCCGTACTCGGCGAAGACGGAACGCACGCCGCCGAGCGCGTCATCGATGAGCGGGCGCTGGAAGCGGTGGGCCTCGCCCATCTCGATCGTGATCGTCGGGGTCCCGTCGGCGGTCGCCTCGCCGCGGAGGGTGCCGTCCGGCCCGTCGCTGTCGATGATCACCTTCGAGCCGAACGCCATCGCGAGGCGGTGGACGCCAGCGTCGGCCATGTCCGCGCGGACGTGAAGCATGTTGGTCCGGCCGCGGGTGGAGGTGTGGAAGTCGAGCCCGAAGTCGCAGGGCGCGATGAAGTTGGAGTAGATCTGGTGGGCCATCCGCTTCGAGCTCGTCGACCCGGGCTTGCCGGGGAACGAGCGGTTGAGGTCTCGGTCGTAGACGGGGAGGTAGCGCTGCTGGGCGATGAACCCGGGGACGTTGAGTACGGGGAGACAGACGAGCGTCCCCGCGAGGTCGGCGAGGTCCCACTCGTGGGCCACCTCGCGGACGACTTCGATCCCGTTGAGCTCGTCGCCGTGGGCGGCCGCGGTGAGGAACACGGTCGGCCCGTCGCGCTCGCCGTTGACGATCGTCACGGGGATCCGGACGGGGTCGCCCAGGTACGTCTCGCTGATCCCGTAGCGGATGTTCTGCGTCTCGCCGGGCTGGACCGCGCCGCCGTTGTACGTGAACACCCGGTCGTCGCTCATGTCACGAGGGAGCGGGGCGGGTGGTATATATATGGCGACCCGTCGACCGAGGGACCGCCGCCCGACCGCTCTGCTCGCCGATCGAGGGCCGATCGGGCGACCTTTTACCGGGGCCCACGCAGGTGTGGCCATGAGTTCGGATCCGGTCCGGGTGGGAGTGCTGTCGCTGCACAACAGCAAGGAAACGAAAGCGATCTGCAACGCGGTCGAGGACCTCGGTCACGAGCCCGTGTGGCTCCGCGAGGAGAACGCCGCGATCAGCGTCGAGGACGGGGACGTCTCGGTGGAGCCCGCCATCGACGTCATCGCGAACCGCCTGCTGCTCTCAAACACCGACCAGCCCGCGGAGCTGCTCGGGCTGGCGACGACGTTCGAGCGCATCAGGCCGATGTTGAACGAGCCGAACGCCGTGCTCGCGTCGATCCACAAGTTCGCGACGGCGGCGACGCTCGCCGACTGGAACATCCGGGTGCCCGACGCCCTGCTCGCGCTGTCGAACGACCGGCTCAACGAGGGCCGCGAGCGCTTCGGCGACGTGGGCGTGTACAAGACCGCCATCGGCACGCACGGCGGCGGCACGTGGAAGGTCGATCTCACCGAACGGGTGAACCCGAAGGTGGGCAACCGGCAGGCGTTCCTCCAGCAGCTCATCGACCGCGACGACGAGAAGCACCGCGACCTGCGCGTGTACATCGTCGGCGACGAGATCGTCGGCTCGATGTACCGCTACGCGCCCGAGGGCGACTGGCGCACCAACGTCGCGCTCGGCGGCGCGGTTGAGGACGCCACCGAGGACATGCCCAAGGAGGCCGCCGAGACCGCGCTCTACTCGGCCGACGTCATGGACCTCGACTACGCCGGCGTCGACCTCGTCGAGGGGTACGACGGCTGGTACGTCCTCGAAGTGAACCCGACGGCCGGGTTCAAGGGCCTCTACGAGGCGACCGGCACGAGCCCCGCGCCGCACATCGCGAGGCTCGCGATCGAGCGGGTCGGCGGCCAGGTTGACGACGACGACGTGGCGCGGATCGCCACCAAGCTCGACGACTCGCGGCCCTCCTGTGCGCCCGTCCCGAAGCCGAGCCCGACCGAACAACCCGTCATCGGCTACATCGAGGAGGTCGTCGTCACCGGCACCTCCGGCTCCACGCAGGCGCTCGGGAAGTCGGACACGGGCGCGACGCGGACGAGCATCGACACCCAGCTGGCCGCCGAGATCGGCGCCGGCCCGATCAAGAGCATGACCCGGGTCAAGTCGGGCAGCGTGAAGGGCGGGAAGGCCCGCCCCGTCGTCGACCTCGTCATCGGCATCGGCGGGAACCAGCACACGGTCACCGCGAGCGTTGAGGACCGCGGCCACATGGACTACCCGCTCCTGCTCGGCCGGGACATCCTCACCGACTACCGGGTCGACGTGCGCAAGCGCGCGGACACCGAGGAGGCCGAGCGCGGCGAGGCCGGCGAGATCCTCGAAGAAGAGGAGTAGACGGGTTCGCGGTCGACTATTTAAATAATCGTGTTGGCGCGCCTCCGAGCGGTCGCCACCGGCGACCGCGAGGAGCCCGCGAGGGACGCGGTGAGCGCTCGGAGAGCGCGAACCGCGAGGCTGGGGAGGCGTGAGGCTGTGCGGTTGCGGTGCGGGGTGGGAATCAAAGGGGCAGTCGGCGAAGCGGGCGCAGGCGACGCAAGCACCGCAACGAGGGAGCGATAGCGACCGAGTGAGGAGCGCAGCGAGCGTGCGCCCGCTTCGCCGGCTGGGGCTTTGGAGGCGTTCACCGCCGATCCTCACTCAATCACGTATAAACGAGCGGCTGGAGTTTTGGAGGCGTTCACCGCCGATCCGCAATCACCTATTTATAAGCGAGCGACTGGGAAACTGGAGTGGTCCACCGCCGAACCGAACCCACCTACTTACGACTCGTACTCCGCCCAGATGTAGCGCGTCCCGTAGCTCCGGTAGGGGCGCCACGACTCGGCGATCTCGCGCATCTCCGCCCGCCCCAGTTCCTCACCATCGCTGTACACCTGCTGGATCCCCTTCCGCACCGCGAGGTCGCCGAGGGGGAGTACGTCTTCGCGGCCGAGCGCGAAGATGAGATACATCCGCGCGGTCCACTCGCCGACCCCCCGAATTTCGGTCAACGCCGCCACGACGTCCGCGTCGCTCGCACCCGCCAGTCCCTCCCGAGTCAGGTCGCGCTCGCCGTCGCGGAACGCCCCGGCGGCCTCGCGCAGGTACTCGACCTTCGTTCCGCTGAGCCCGGCCTCGCGCAGGGCGTCCTCGTCGGCCGCGAGCACGCGGTCGGGCGTCGGGTCGCCGCCGAGGACGGCCACGAACCGCTCGTGAATCGCCGCCGCGGAGGCGGTCGAAAGCTGCTGGTTCACGATCGAGGTGCAGAGACGCGTGAACTCGTCGTCCGCGGGCCGGATCGCGAGCCGACCGTGTCGGTCGATCAGCGCCGCCATCGTCGGGTCCTCACGCAGAGTCGCCGCGACTCGGTCGTCCATGGGCGGGGGGTTCGAACCGGAGCCACCCGACGGTTTCGGTCGCGGCGGTCGAACCCCGCCCTCCCAGATCCTGATAAACTTACCTCGGGTTTCCCGTTTGGAAGATGGAAACGTTCAACCATGACGGTTCCGACCGTTAGCGTATGCAACTCGATGACGTCCAGCACGTAACGGTTCTCGGCGCTGGCAACATGGGGCACGGCATCGCGGAGGTCGCCGCGCTCGCGGGGTACGACGTGTCGCTGCGGGACATCGAAGAGGAGTTCGTCCGAGACGGCTACGACCAGATCGAGTGGTCGCTCGGCAAGCTCGCTGAGAACGACCGCATCGGCGACGACGAGGCCGACGCGGCGCTCGACCGCGTAGATACCTTCGTCGACCTCGAGGCCTCGCTCGCCGACGCCGACGTCGTGGTCGAGGTCGTCCCCGAGAAGATGGCGATCAAGAAGGACGTCTACGGGGAGGTCGTCGAGCACGCGCCCGAGGAGGCGGTCTTCGTCACCAACGCCTCTAGCCTCTCTATCACCGAGCTCTCCGAGGTGACCGACCGCCCCGAGCGCTTCTGCGGCATGCACTTTTTCAACCCGCCGGTGCGGATGGACCTCGTCGAGGTCATCTCCGGGAACCACACGTCCGAGGACACGCTCGAACTGATCGAGGGACTCGCCGAGGAGATGGGGAAGACGCCCGTCCGCGTCCGGAAGGACAGCCCCGGCTTCATCGTCAACCGCATCCTCGTCCCCCTGATGAACGAGGCGGCGTGGATCGTCGAGTCCGGCGACGCCACGGTCGAGACGGTCGACTCCACGACGAAGTTCGACATGGGGCTCCCGATGGGCTCGTTCGAGCTCGCCGACCAGGTCGGGATCGACGTGGGCTACCACGTGTTAGAGTACATGCACGAGGTGCTCGGCGAGGCGTATCGCCCCTGCCCGCTGCTCGTGGAGAAGGTCGAAGAGGAGACGCTCGGCAGGAAAACCGGCTCGGGCTTCTACGACTACGAGGACGGCGACGGCGCCCAGATCCCCTCGGATGCGATCGACGCTGACGTCCGACGACGCCTGCTCGCCGTGATGGCCAACGAGGTCGGCGGCCTGATCGGGAATAATGTCGCCGACGCGCCCGCGATCGACCGCGCGGTGACGCTCGGCGCCGGCTTCCCGGACGGCCCCGCGAAGCTCGCCGACGGCGAGGGGCTCGCCGACCTCGTGGACGTCCTCGACGACCTCCACGACGAGACTGGCGAAGAGCGCTACGAGGCGACCGACTACCTGCGCGAGGCCGCCGCGGCGGGCGGCTTCCACGGCGGAGACGGCGCCGAGGGCGACGGCGGAGACGACGCGCTCGCCGCCTACGACGCGCTCAACGTCGCTGTCGAGGACCGCGTGGGGCACGTCGAGATCGACCGCCCGCACCGGATGAACACGATCAGCGGGGAGCTGCTCGACGAGCTCGCCGACGCGATCGACCGGCTCGACGCCGACGACGACGTGCGAGCGATCCTGCTCTCCGGCGCCGGCGACCGCGCCTTCTCGGCCGGCGCCGACGTCCAGAGCATGGCCGCCGGTGGCGCCGACCCGATAACCGCCGTCGAGCTCTCGCGGCAGGGGCAGCAGACGTTCGGGAAGCTGGAGGAGTCGGACAAGCCTGTAGTCGCCGCCATCGACGGCTACTGCCTCGGCGGCGGGATGGAGCTCGCGACCGCCGCGGACATGCGGATCGCCTCTGAGCGCTCGGAGCTCGGCCAGCCCGAACTGGACCTCGGCCTGCTTCCGGGGTGGGGCGGCACCCAGCGGCTCGCCCGGATCGTCGGCGAGGGCCGCGCGAAGGAGATCATCCTCACCGCCGACCGCTACGAGGCCGAGACGATGGCCGAGTACGACTTCGTCAACGAGGTCGTCCCGGACGACGAGCTCGGCGAGCGGGCGCGGGAGCTGGCCGAGCAGCTCGCCGGCGGCCCGCCGATCGCCCAGAAGTACACGAAGCGCGCCATGCACGCCGGCCGCACCGACGGCGAGGCCGGCCTCGAAGTGGAGGCGATGGGCTTCGGCCACGTGATGAACACCGACGACCTCATGGAGGGCGTCACGGCGTTCATGGGCGACGGCGAGCCCGAGTTCGAAGGGAAATAAGGCGCGAGCGGGTCGGTCGTGGCGGTGGGGACGGTCACCTCATCGACCGTTTATTTATAAACTTGAGACAGCGGAGCGGCGGCGGACACTGCCGGAGCCCCAGCTGCTCGGCTGGACGACGATGTGCCTTTTAAATAGTTCATCGACACGAACACCACCGAAGCCCCAGCCGTGAGGCGGGCGCACACTCGCTGCGCTCCTCACTCGGTCGCTACCGCTCCCTCGTTGCGGTGCTTTCGTCGTCTGCGCCCGCCTCACGGTTGCCCCTTCAAGTCCCGCCCACACAGCGACCGCACCGCGCCTCACGCCTCCCCAGCCTCGTCGGCCGGCCTCCGCTTCGCTCCGGCCGCCCGACTCCCTCGCACGCGCTCCTCGTGGCCGCCGGGGGCGGCCACTCGGAGGCGCGCCACTGGGAAAAACTGATATTTCGATCAGCGGTCCAGTCGCTGCTGGCTATTTAAAAACAGTCGCCGTTGCTGGGCTCGATGGCCGCCGAGTAGTTCGAGCCTTAGACGTAGCCTTCCTCGACGAGCAGTTCGCCGTTGAGCAGCGAGGCGCCCGCCGCGCCGCGAATCGTGTTGTGCGCGAGGCAGTTGTACTTCGCACCGGCGTCGGTGGTCTGCACGCCGCCGGCGACGATCCCCATCCCGTCCGCGTACGTGCGGTCGAGGCGGGGCTGCGGGCGCTCCGGCTCGTCGTCGCCGAACACCTTGATGAGCTGGTCGGGCGAGCTCGGGAGGTCGCCGGCGCCCTCGAACGAGCGCATCGCCTCGCGGAGGTCCGCCGGGGAGGGGTCCGCGGCGAACTCGGCGAAGACGTTCTCCAGGTGGCCGTCAAGCGTCGGGATGCGGTTACAGGAGGCGGCCACGTCGGCGTCGTGGAGGCCGACCGCCGCGCCGTCGAACTCGCCGAGGAGCTTGCGCGACTCCGTCTCCATCTTGTTCTCCTCGCCGCCGATGTGCGGGATGGCGTTGTCGAGGATCTCCATCGAGGTGACGCCGGAGTAGCCCGCGCCCGAGACGGCCTGGAGCGTCGAGACCCGGACGCTTTCGAGGCCGAACTCGTCGATCGCCGCCAGGGTGGGGACCATCGTGATCGTCGAGCAGTTCGGGTTCTTCACCAGGGCGCCGTCCCAGCCGCGCTCGTCGCGCTGGACCTCGATGAGGCCGAGGTGGTCCGGGTTGATCTCGGGGATCGTGAGCGGGATGTCCGCGGCCATGCGGTCGTTCGAGGAGTTCGAGGAGACGACGTACCCCGCCTCCAGGAAGTCGGGTTCGACCTCGGCGGCGACCCCCGAGGGGAGCGAGGAGAAGAGGAGGTCGACGTCGTCGCCCGCGATCGCCGCGGGCGTCGTCTCCGCGACCTCCATCTCCGCGACGCTCTCCGGGATCGGCGTGTCAACGCGCCACTTGGCCGCCTCGCGGTAGGACTTCCCCGCGCTGTCCGCGCTCGCGGTGACGGCCGCGAGGTCGAACGTCGGGTGGTCGTCGAGCAACTGGATGAACCGCTGACCCACGGCGCCGGTGGCACCGAGGATGCCGACTTGAACAGACATTGCGCGTGGGTCCGTGACAGGGACGTAAGTGCGTTCGGATACGCGCCGATGCCGCCGGGTGCGGGCCGACGCCGCCGTCCCCGACACCGAGCGAGGCGACCGCCCGGTCGCCGAAGCGTTCGAGCGACCGGTCCCGAGCAGCGGACCGTTTAAAAGCGCTCGCCGGTTACTGGTAGACGCGCGCCCTCAGTCCCCGCCCGAGTACTCCCCGATGGGAGCGATGACAGCGCGGAGAACCCAGGCGCGTGACATCCGGTCGCTGACGCGACCCGCCCGTCGCCGCGCAGGCGACCGCCCGCCACGAGGGTTTCCCGGTCGACGCGGCACGCCGCCGGAGATGAGACCGGTCGTTAGTGTCGCGGGCGTACATTTTCAGTAAAGTATTAGAATTATACTTGAATAATATAGATCACATCAGACACGATCCATCCTTCAAATAGAATATATCGTCATAATCCTCTAAACCGTCGGGATCTCGGGAAATAGGTACTGGCAAAGGGTGTGGAATGGTGTCTGCCGGGACTACTGTATGTCTGTCAAACCCGGACACCTCTGCTGAATACAAGGCGCGAGCCTTGTAGTGACAGGAATTAGCGAATGGACCCATATATTCTACTATCGACATATACATCACTTTTTGTCTTCAAATAGACATAGTATACCAATGGATTCACCTCATACCGGAATGAAGCGACGACGAATAGTCCAGATGGCGGGGATTTCTACAGCAGGTATAGTTGGATTCAGCGGACGAACTCTGGGCGATGAACAGGACGCGAACGTTACTATCGAAGTTCCTGATCAAGTATCGGATGGGGAATCTATCGTAATGGAATCGTTTGAAACGGCTGTGTTGAATCGCTGTAAGGCGTAGAGATTCACTGTTTGACGAAGCGTTTGATGTTATAGACGACACACATCAGCGCGATTTCGCGGAACTCACGGAACCATGACCGCGCTCGCACGGCGAAGCCGAGCGAGCGCTTCACAGCCGAGTTCACGGTTTCGGTCATAGAGCGCTGATTGTAGCTGTTATCGTCGATTCTGGCGTTGTGTGCGTGGTCGTACGGAGCGAAGATACGATGCTTGATCAGCGGTCTGATCCCGAGGTCGCGTAATCCTTCACGAAGCGATTGCTTGTCATAGCCTTTATCGGCGGCAAGAGACCGCAGATCGCCCGCGTTCCGGCGGGCGATCTGCTCAGCAAGGTCTGCGTCGCTTCCTTCTCGATTCGTTGAGCAGTGAACGTCAAGAACGGCTTGAGACGCTGTATCGACGAGTTTTGTGACTTTGAGCTTTTGAACGCGGTAGCTGATTCGCTGGCAGTAGTGGCGGCTCGCTGGTGAGCGGTCGTAGAATGTGGCGTCGATCGCGGCGTGTTCAGAGAGATCGTGCAGCTGCGCCGACTGGCGCAGCAGCACTCGGCAGACGCTGATGCTGATCCGGTCGAATGCCTTACACAACGTGGACGGCGCGGGGAGATCGGCCGCGTTGAGGCCGATCTCCCCGGTTATTTGTGGCATTTCTTTGAGCAAGTCGATCGTCATGCGGTACGATGAATCGAGGTAAATCCGCAGACAGTGAAGGGAAACGAGTGCATAGTCGGCGAATCCGCCGCCGCCTTCCGGGGCGGCGGATTCGCCTCCATCGCCAGTAACTCTTTGAGCAACCGGGACAACTTCCCCGATGAAGCGGGAGATTTGCGTCATAGACAACCGCATTCTCCCGCTTCAACTCCTTTGATTTAGCGGCCTACCTCGCCTCCGTATGGCGATTCAACACAGCCTTTGAAACCGATGTTGACGGATTGCTCCAGATCCAAGGTACGGATGACGGACCCGTGTATAAATCAATGGAGATCAAGGCAGGAACGGAATTCACCAACCGGGAGCTTGAACTCGATGACTCCATCCCTGAATCTAAATCTGTAAGAACATCACTGTACCCGATTGGCGGTGGCCGATCGTATGATACAATGAGTTCTCAGATTTTCATTTCCGAGGCTGTTGATGGTGCCGAACCAGCTGGAACCCCGTATGGGACTGAACCGGGAGTCCTGAAGATCGAAGCAGATCCCGACGCCGGATTTCATTCCCCATACTTCCTCTATACGCCAGCCTTTCCTTCAGTTGAAGAATCTCTGAACAACTCCCAAGAGCGGCCGCTAGTCGTTACAGCGTATCCCTGGGGCGAGTTTGAAGAACGGGTCGAGGGGGCTCGCCGGCCTGATCGCGGCATTACGGGACGCATTACAGACGCAATGAACTGCCCTGTGTTGAGTGTACCACTCACATTGACACGCGGAGACCTCGGTTTGGAACCACAGGAGTTGACGTTGGCCCCGGAATTAGAGATCGACGACCCCCGACGTGAGCGTGTTGACCTACAACTCATTGCGATGATCGAGGATGCCAAATCCCGACTGAATACTGGCACCTATACAATTACAGATGGAATCCATTACGACGGCGGATCGTCTGCTGGCTATTTCATCGACAAAATCGCCCCACTTCATCCCGAATATATCAATGCGTACTCATCCGGTGCGAATGGACTCGCATTTCTTCCCTTCGAAGAACTCACCGATGACATTCCAGTTCACGGCGATCCAGACCGAACAACAGTTCCATGGCCGATCGGGTCTGGAAATTTAGCTGACTATAGGCGCTAAGCCCCCGTCCTCAAGGAGCGAACGAAGTGAGCGAGTAGGGCGGGGATACAGCGCCGTCATCGTTTTACTTTCACTACACGGCATAGCCTTACTACCCCTGCGATTAATATCGGTAGTACGATGCTCACCACGCTTCCGGTGGTGTTCAAGCGCGAGAAGAAGCGCGCACCCTCGGTTGTGGCTGAGTGTCCATCCGGTAGGAGTGGGACACTCCGAACCACCCGTGAAGGGAAGTCGCCTGCGGAGTCTGGAATCCCTGTGCCCACGTCGGGTATAAATTCTGACGCAGAAACAGGAAGCCCTGTCCTCAACAAGCGAGGGGCGAGTAGCCCCGAGCGCGGTAGGTCAGGGTAGTTCACAGGAACTCACCGGCGAAGAGTTTAACAAAGAAGCATGGATGGATATTGAGCAGTTCCGGTGGATCGGCGGTGAAGATCAAGGCTCTGAGGACCCCGAGAATTATATTCACAAACTGTTCAGAGGCGACCGCGAGATCGATCAAGTGGTCGAAGAGATTTTCGGGACGTTACAGGTTGACGACCGGTTCGAGACTAGCCGCGAAATTTACGACCATCTTGATGTCCCTGCCACGTTCAGGATATTTGAGGGACAACCTCACGTCCCAGATCGGGAATACAGGGTAGAGGCAGCCGATTTCCACAAAGAACAGATCGAAGAAGACTTCGAGCTAGTTCATGTGACTCTTGAAGAACCCGCTAGCGAAGCACGTGTTGGAGACACTGTAACGGTGAGCGTAGTCACAACGAATTGGACTGATGTCGAATCATTGACGACCATTTCATTCGCTGTTGATGGGCCCGAAGACGGAACAGCCGAAATCGAAACAACAGAGGTTCAGATAGATCCGACTAGTACAGAAACTGTTGAACTCGAAACGGCCTTTGAGGAGACAGGCGAATTCACCCTGCGTGTAAACGAAACGGCTGTCAGAGACCCCATTGTAGTAACTGACGAACCAGTCGAGGAAGACAACGAAAGTACAGAGACAGAGGACGACCAAGACGACGACCAAGCTGATGATGACTCAGTCACGGATCAACAGGAAATGACTGAAGACGAGACACCTGGATTCGGGGTCTTACAGGCACTCACGGCAGGTGGGATTGGATATTTGATTAAGCAACGTCTCTCAACTGACGACTGAACGAAGTTATGTCGGAATAGAAAGACCGCTTCGTGCTGAAGTACACTCTCTGTATTGACCGTGACTGGGGCAAAATATATCATTTTCTGAGAAATTCGACAGAGCTACTCAAGCACTTACCGAATTTCTATTCCACTGAATTGAGGATTATTACTTGACGAATCACCGGTGACTGTTAAGAGATTTTCAGTTACATCGACTTCAGTTGAAATGGTTAACGCAGTTCCTTCACCTACTTCAGCATAAATATCCAGATCTTCTTCCACCACCTGATCGTTGACTATCACATCGAAGACACGCTCTTGCTCAGTTGTGAAGAAAACTTCCGCAAAATGGAGTATCACCTCGTATGTACCGTTCTCCAAAGAAAATTGCATCTCAAACTCTCCTGGCCCCCAGTACGCAGTTTGATATAGCGTGTCGTGTTCGGTCCCCTGAATCTCTTCGTATGTTGGTAATGTTTCGTCCTGAGCCCCTTCGTTGGGATGTGCGTTATATGCAACCGGAATTGGTTCAAAATTGAGTGTTTCACCCCACCAACGGGCGTTTTCAGGAACCTCAGCATTCGCACTACTAAGTTCAATATCCGTACGAGTGTTTGACGTAGGATGGAATTCAAGCCCATCGATTACCGGAGCCTCGTTGAGATGTTCACCACCACAATCAAGACCAAATGGGACTTCTAATACCGTCGCAGAATTGCTTGAATTGTCCGCCCCACCGCCCAGACATCCTGCCAACACAGGAGCTGAGACGACACCCATACCTTGTAATACTCGCCGCCGACGATAACCTGAATTAACAGAGTTTGGCTCAATACCCATACTCTTGATTATAGTTATCCTTTTATATTTTTACCCCTCGAACGATACAGTTACCAGAATTACTGATTATAAATTTATTTATATTATTTCTATTTTTCAATCCAATCATGAATATGCTTTGCGGAAGCAGTAACAACGTATATTATGAGTCATAGAGACTCCTGACCCATCAGACGTGACTGGATGAATGAACCTCACATTCGTGGCCGTCAAATCAGCATCCGCTATGTATACGCCTTCGTCCAAGAAAGCCAAGAAAACCCGGGGTTTCCCGATCGGTACGACCTCAACATCATTGATGTATCTCAAGCCCTAGCATACTGGTTTGATCTGGTATACTGGACACGCTCGGGACAATGAAATCGGTGAATACACTTCCACCGAGCCTACTAGTAGATTCTCGCTCGGTAGTGTCGCGGGCGTACATTTCAACTATGCTATTAGCACCCAACGGTAGTTTCACAGCCAGTTTCGACTCACGTATTCGAGCGTCACGTCGGACTGGTCGATATGCTCGGAGAGTTCATGCACGACATCTCCTACCTCTCGGGCCGAAAGCGTCTGATCCTTCTGAAAGAGGATTCCAGCAGTATCTTCGATGTCGATCTGAGTAAAGAAGTCGTCATCTTGGGTGAGAACGAGACGGTTCGTCTCGCGTCCGTACACAGCGATCGACCTATCGTCGGTGCCGAGATCGAGTTCCGCCACATCGCCGATCCACTCGACATCGTGACCGAGTTTCCGCAGATAATTGATCGTCGCCTGCTCGACGTTTTCGTCAGCGAGAATGCGATACCTCATCAATCACGCACGTCGTCGGGGTCTGTCGTCAGGTGGCCGTGTTCTTCGATCGCAGATTGCCGCCGGCGTTCGGCCGTACGCATCTCTTCGGGATGGTCGTGGTAGTACGTGAGCGCTCGATAGACATCAGCCACGTCTAGATCGTGGCGATCGGCGACCGTTCTCGGGTCGAGCTCCCGCTCTTCGATCTGTTCTTTGATGAACTGAACAGTAATCCGTCGGCCTTCGAGATGCGGTTCGTCGTGAAGTTCCTGGACGATACGTCTCGTCGCCTGGCTCATACGGTACGCTACGCCGGCACTATACTTGAACGTCTGGGGCGGGTTCAACCCTATTTTCACTTCCATCGAGCCTACTAGTAGATCTTCGTCCGGTAGTGTCGCGGGCGTACATTTCAACTGTTGCAGTCCTCTCTCAACCCAGTCAACAGTATATTTTTGCGGGAGTAGCAGCAACACCCATGTATGGCTGAGGGTGAATCTCGGCGGATCGCACGCGAGCTCATGAGCGAGCCCCACATTCGCGGCCGTCGAATCAGCGTCCGGCAAGTGTACGCCCTCGTCGAAGACCGGGGTGAAGACCCCGAGGCCGTTGCCGATCGGTACGATCTTGACGTAGCTGACGTGTACCACGCGCTGGCGTACTACCACGACCACCCACGAGAGATGCGTGAGGCCGAACGAGAGCGCGAAGACGCGAAAGTGGACTTCCACGAGTCGATCGATCGTCCCGAAGGCGTCGATCCGGACGCCGCCTGAAATGGGCGGGTGGCGATTTCTACTGGACGAAAACATCGATCCGAAGACGGCGACGTATCTGAAGAAAGAAGGAATTCACTCCGAGCACGTCCGCGATGCGCTCTGGCAGGGAGCCGATGACGAAGCGGATGTCCTACCGTACGCGCGGGAACACCAACTGATCACGGTAACGAGTGACGTGAAAGACTTCGGTGGACTACCACCAGATGCCCACGCAGGCATCGTTCTCCTCTACGACGATACGATGCCGGCGTACCAGGTTGCGGCTGGGCTTATTAACATGGTCGATACGTATCCGACCCGAGATGCATTCGGTGGACGAGAAGAAATCGATCCATGGATTTAATCAGATGTATCAGTTTTACGGAGAATTGAGGAGAAAGCCTCGCCGTTCACGGCGGGGATGAATCGGACAAACCCTCCACGAACCACGTTCGGCGTGCCGAAAGGATGTTTTAAGTAACCTGAGACGTATTTAATGGCAACCGAGGCGGTCCACCCGCCCCACTAATCGGACAATATCGGGATTCCCTCATTTCAAGCGGAAGACACCCTCTTCCGTGTCGAAATAGGGTGTAGGCAGTCAGAAGTACCTCCGAATCCCATGCCGGGATAGGAGTAACGGCTGGTTGGCACAGCCAGTAGCCGTCATCGAGGCGTCTACAAACCTTCAACATCCCAACCCAGCGGTGCGGTGCCGTGGGAATCTTCGCCCTTCAGGGCGGAGAGGATGTCAAGGGTTTGAGGCCTTCAAACTGGTAATACACTTTCACCGAGCCTACTAGTAGATTTTCGTCCGGTAGTGTCGCGGGCGTACATTTCAAGTATGCTATTAGCTGAATGTAGGCGCTAAGCCCCCACCCTCAACGGAGCGACCGAAGGGAGCGGAGTAGGGTGGAGATACAGCGCCGTCATCACCTACTCACACAGCGATACGGTTGCAGGCCCACCATCCGTTGTAGTTTAGCGGCGCGTCGAGGCGGTGTTTATGCGGATAGTTGAGCAAGACGGTGTTGAGT
>NZ_JAODIX010000084.1:10937-34560 GCF_026586675.1 Halorubrum yunnanense | reverse complement strand
CAGTCTCTGACACCGTGAAACCGTGAGTTATCGACCCTACCCCGACGCAGTCTTGCATTCAACAAGGCAAATACTCATCAAGCCGTCATCGAATTCTCCTAGCGTGTACTCGGAGTCAAGCAGCAAGACATTCGGAATCTGCTGGATCTCAACCTTCCGCCATTGGCTTGTTTTCGTCCGCAGTAACTGCGTGAGAAGCTGGTCGTACGCCGATCGGAACTCTGGATCCTCAACGTGTTTCGTCGCGCCACTTCCTCGGATGTTTGTAACTCGAATGTAGTGGTTATCCCCCCGCCCTGCTTCGGTTTGGATCGCATTCCAGTTGCGGTATTCGTCAAGATCAGCCCACGCAAGTAGCCATCCCGTTCTGAAGAGGACTCGCCCAGCGTTGCTGTCGAACGGCACCTCATACGAATACTGACCCCAGCCAGGTCGATCTCGTGCTGATTGGGTACGTAAGTCGAAGGTGTGGACATACCACTTCGCGAAAAGATGCGCTGCTTTGGGCCCAATTGCTTTCCCGAGGCCATATTTTGAGTGACTCTTCAGTTTATCAGTCATTATTTCACACGAATCAAATTCTTCAATAAATTCGCGAACTGTCTTCCCTTCGTTTGATAGCCGGCTTATATAATAAAAAGGAGTTCCCCAACGGCTCATCAGGTAAAACCCGATATAATCGGTCGTTTGCATGCCAAATCGTGACTGAGAGAAGTACAGCGCATAGTCTTCCGGGGAGGACTCATTTGATTCAGCCCATTCAGCCGCTCTAGCCTGTTTTACCACGCCGTGTTCTTCTTCGATGAGAGTGCTAACGCGCTGAAGGTGCTCGAAGAAGAGATCGGGTTCTGTCAGAATTGGGATTCCCTCGCTGTATAATCGCTCAACAACGTTGTTAAGAAGCATTCTGACGCCTTTTGGATCCGGTCCCTGATCCAGAACAGCCATTAGGTAGAGATATCGCGTTAGTACTTCTGGGTTTGAGGGAGAGATTTCCGAGACATCTGGGAGAGTCGGGCTTACTGCCTCTGTGTTATCGCGCCCTATTTGGGCAATTTCTGTAGTCAGGCGTTTGGCGCTGTCGCGATCCATATGACTAGTGGATGAGTGCTCGGTTAGAAAATATTATTGGAATGATAGAAACTACCTCAAGTTCTCACACGGCAAGTATCGTATCACTCGAGTTCGGCGCAGAGTTTCCAGCGATCTAATCGGTCTATGCTCAAGATTACACACACCAACTCTCTGTGGTTTTGTCATGCGCCTGAGAGGGCGCGGCGCACTACAAAGGCGGCTAACGAGACAGTTGCGCCGCAAGCAGCGATGATGATTACATCCGCACGCACGCCGGAGCAGATTCCGGTACGGCAGGAGGCATTGCTGGTTAAACACAAACGGAGTTGTAATATCGCGAGTGTGTATAGATGGGAAGTGGTCGGATCAACGGTTAGAGCATTGTTATTATCAAAACAGGACCGGCAACAGCCTGTCTTCAGAAGTCACTTGTATCAATTCTTCGTTGGACAGAACAATGAGTGAGTCACCCATCACGGCGGATATTACCTATGAACTCTGTGACATGACGGAGTGGGACAACGTAAATGCGGATATTGCGATTACTGATCCGCCCTTTGGCCTTGAGTTTGATGGGAAGGCCAGTAACTACAACCGAGATACGTCACGCGTCGTCGACGGATATGTCGAGTGGGAATCGGATACGTACGGTGGAAAAATTAGTTCTCTACTGGATGTTCTGGCGCGGAATACGCATTCGGAAGGGCAAGGAATCGTGTTTTCGGGAAAGGACAACAGCCATCTCGTTCATCAGGCAGTCATTGACCGTCCAGAGTGGACATTAGAAGGAAAACTCTACTGGGCGTACAACTTTGCTCCGTATTGTAAACTTCGCCCGGCACACAACGTCTATGAGTTGTATTGGATAGTCAAGGGGAATGATTGGTATTATTCAAACGAATGTTCGTATGAGCACTGCCAGAGCGGTGAAGCCAATCTCTCGACACTCCAGATCAAGCGGAATTACCTCAAAGAAATGCCAAAGTACCCTACTCGGTTACCACCCAAGCTTGTGAAGGTTCTACTCGAACACTTCACCAGAGAAGGAGACACGGTGTTTGATCCCTTAGCGGGCTCTGGTGCCGTCGGGGTCGTCTCCGCACAGCAGAATCGAGAGGCAGTAATGGGTGATTTAAACGAAGAAGCAAAACGGGTGTTTAATGAAACACTTGAGTCGTTGGCTGAGTAGGTAGGTGTAACCAGACGGGAGGACACCTACACTAGAGACTGCGACTTATTCATCGTCGGATTCAATAGGGCTCTACTGGAGGTAGTATCAATGAGCGATCTTGATGATATTCGACCCGCATGGCGCTCGCTGAAGCGCAAGTGGGAACACAGTTTCCATCCAATGTGTTCGTACATGGGGATGTTTCCCCCATCGCTTCCGCACTACTTTATCCATAGATTGACTAATGAGGGCGATGTGGTGCTTGACCCATTCGCTGGGCGGGGAACAACACCACTACAAGCCTGTGTGGACGGCCGCATCGGTATTGGGAATGACCTGAATCCGATGGCCTACATTCTTAATAAAGCAAAGGTGACACCGCCCCCAGCGGCTACAGTGAGAGAGCGCATCGAGGAGTTGCGGTTACAGTACAATCCCCCGACTATTGATCACGTCCCACAGCGAATTCAGATGCTGTATCATGAGAATACGTTGAGCCAACTGGTTTATTTGAAACAGGAGTTTGGGTTAGACGACGCTGATTTCCCCAAGACAATTTTGAGTTTGTCACCAGCAGACACGTTCATAACAGGATTAATTTTAGGCATTATGCACGGCCAGAGCGGGCAGTATCTCTCTGTTTCGATGCCAAACACATTTTCGATGTCGGAGGGGTACGTAGAGGAGTACATCGAAAAGGAGGGTCTTGAGCCACCGAACCGTAATGTGTTTCAGAAATTGCTCGATCGGCTCCGCACAATATACAAAGATGGCCCGCCGGCACGTCGGGGACACGCGTTCTTCGGGGATGCGAGGGATCTGCCGTCTACGTTAGCCGACGCTGAGGAGACACCTGATCGGGCAGATCTTGTCTTTACCTCACCTCCGTATCTGAAGGTGCTGAAATACGGCCTATATAATTGGATCCGGCTGTGGTTCCTTAACCAAGAGCCTGATACGGTAGACCAACGTCTAGATGACGAACTCGACCTTGAGGCGTATCTGGAGTTCATGACGGATACATTTGAGGTTATGGATGATGTGGTCGATCCCGACACTGGGGTGGCGGCGTTCGTTATTGGAGACGTCGATCAGAATGGGGAGACAATCAACCTGGCTCGTGAAGTGGCTGAGGAGGTTGTCGCCCCGATGATGAATTTTGAGGTTGGACGAATCGTTGAGGATCGCGTACCAGACAACGAGAAAGTATCCCGGATATGGGGAGATACAAAAGGTGAAGCCACCGAAATTGACCGGATATTGATTGCCCATCGTGGTGAAGTTACGGTGCGAGAAAACCCATCTGGACTGAAAACGAAGTCTTTGCCTGGCCAGCAGGAAACACTCGGGTCGTTCAATAATTAGGGCCCAAGACTTCCTGTTATTTATTGTAGTATAGACTCCAGCAACTATCCGGTACCGTCGCTACAATTACGTATCTTGGATCAGAGGTCTACGAATATAGGGAATTGTACTTCCCAGTAACTTGGGTAGATTACCTGTCCGAACTTGCTGTTTGTGATACTGTCAAGAGAAAGAGTAATACCCCTATCTTGTGAAAACGCTTGTGTGGCTGGCCCAGAACATACCGTAGCAGACGCACTCTCTCGGAAAGACATTCGCGAGGACTATCCGTTTCTCGACGACACCGACCGGACTATGGTCGTCGGAGGTGACATCGACGCAATTCTTTCAGCTGTATTCCTCCATCACGAACTGGGGTGGGAGGTCTCAGGGTTCTATACGGGGTTTGAAAATATCTACTATACGGACGAAGATGCCATCCAAGATGCCGTGTGGGTTGATCTCGACGTCTCCCGGCAAGACCTGCGAAGCATCGGCCATCATATTGTCCGCACTCAGCTCGACGACGAGCTCACTGGTCTCCAGAACAGTCTCAACCTTAATGAAGTACGCGGCGTCTACAAAGAGAACTTCACACGGAAGTATCCGCTCGGAACGATCCACTTTTTATTGTGGTTCTACGGAGTTAATGAACTGACACCAGTCCAGAAAGCCTTCCTTTTGTCGGCTGACTCAACGTGGATCAACGCCCAACACTATACTGACAACGTCACCGACTGGATCGAGAACTGCCTACCTTCCCAGTGGTTGATCGACGCCGTGGAGGACGTTCAGACGCAAGAGTTTGAACACCGGATTGCCGAAGAGGTGTATCCGCGAATCGAGTCTACAGGGTTCTCCCGTGGTAGTAGCAGCGGCCGCAAGACTTCGACTCACCTCAATCTCAGTGGTTGGCAGTGTTCATTCAAGGACCCGACTACTGAGAAGGTCGCAAACCTAATCGACCTCATTGGAGAGATTATGGATTGGGAGACGTTCAGCGTTCCGAGCGATATGCAGGTCGAACACGGGTCTCGACAGGGAACTACGTACGCAGAGGTTCGATCTCACTATGATGATATGGACACGTTCCTCCGGGAGACAAACACCTTCTCCTTTGCTATTCCCAGCACGTACCGCAGCGTGCGGATCAACCACACAACCGACATCCCATTTTAATGTGTCTCCACACAAGAGACAGTCCTGAAAGCAAGTTCATCAGAGAAGCCAAATCTGTCGCGAGGAACTCGTCGACGGAATTCGGTCCACACTACGTGTTGGTATGACTGAGTAGTCTCAGAGAAAAACACCCGTCTGTAGATCACGGTTTTCAGAGAAGCGACATAATTCCGGTGCTACTCGGTAACCTAGAACGACAGCAATAACCCGTCACACCAGCATGGTTTTGCGGCTATGGTAGCAGGTGCGCTACAACTGAACTCGGCGCAGACAGCAGGTAGATCAGTTGTGACAGGCGTCACTGCCGCAATATACTGATTCTCATCACCCCAAGGGCGACAGGCTAACTATCTCAGTGACCCTGTACGGAGAACGCTTACCTAGTCGAGTTTCTGCTGTTCGGCGCCGGAGACAGATATAGATTCGATAAGCTCCATCTGCATCTCCATTTTCCGTTTCTTGTAGTCGACATCTACTGTTTCTATCTCACCAATATCACTTGGTCGGAACATGATCACAATGTCTTCAAAGTAGAAATCACCCATAACCACGTCAGCATCAAACTCAAGTTTGGACGGAAGGTTACTATTGAAGATTGTCTGTTTTGAGATAACTCCCATCGAATTTTGCTGCCCAACCACAAAGAAGTCAGCAAGTTCGTCCGGATCTATTTCATTCCTTTCGCCGAGATTATTAATTAGCCTGAGGTTTGGATCTCGAGGATTTTGACGGACCTTAGTAAACAAGGCATCTTGTTCATACTTAAATTCAATATCTAATCCCAATTCAGTGTCGATAAAATCTCTTCCCTTGTCGTCAACCCATTTAAGCCGCCCATCAGTGTACACTTCTAGACAACGTTCGATGACATCTGACTTATCAAATCGATCTTTTCTGCCATTCAGCTGGTCACCGACAGACTGTACCAAAGTAGCGTAGCGTTGCTTATCAAGTGATTTAGCCAAATCATTCGCGTACTTCTCCGCGCTTGGAACGTTTGAGGCCATAATAAAAGCGTAGGTAGAGGGTTTTATAGATGTTTGTGTATTGGAATGCTATCGAGGGCATCCTAATTAGTTATTTATAGATAATTGACACTAATACGTATAATAAACATATACGGCACTATCGTAATTGAAAGACTATCGAACACATATTTTGTGAGCCAAATCTCAAAATTATAATTTTAAATTTGCTAGCAACAACAAATCAGATCCGCGAACAAGTGACTCAGATTGCTGGCTTTATTATGTAGTCGGTTTCCCTGGTCAATACGCATCTACTAGAAATAGTTTATTTATTATAGCCTAATTATTGACTACATATGTCAACTTCATCCAGCGACTGTCCGGTTTGTAGTGAGCCATTCAAGAAAATGGAGGAGTACGGAGAAGGAACTAGTGTAGAAGTAACCGGTCCGGCATGTGTTAAAATATATTCCAATCCCGATTCAACTGATCCTATAGATGAACCAGTATCAAGGGTATTTTTCCACTAGACTGTGACACAGCCGATCGGTTCTTAATAGCACAAATAGTAGTCATGGTTATCCCTCAATAGCCGTGTAACCTGTTGTCCAACGGTATATTGTATTCGTATGTGTTTTAGGAAAGTGAAATAAAAACAAAAAATTTCAAACATATATTATTGTCGAGCGAAATAGGACTAAAAATCGGTTAGAAGCATTCACCTATTGAATAGAACCAGGTTATCCAAACAGGAGCTAATGTAGAGCGAAGCTTTAAGACTTGACCTGCAAAAAATAGCTATATGAGCCAGAACAAAGTGTATGAGGGTTTGCAAGAAATGGACGGGGAAGGAACGACAACAGAATTAAAAAACCATCTCTCAGAAAAATTTCCAGACTCAACCTTACCAGATTATGCGGCAAATCGTCTCCGAAAATTAGAGGAGAAAGGCGTAGTCGAGATCGATGATACCTCAAGGCCATATTATGTTGAAATAATCGATGAGGAGTGGGACGGTATTAATCAGGAACTTGCTGAAAGAGACTTCCCACCGAAGTCAAAGGACGAGGAATGAGTCAGCGGATTGTCTTCGAAGTATTATCTTCGTTTGACCAAGGCGCAACTCAGATAGAGTTAACAGATAAAATTGAAAGTGAATATCCAGAACGATCACTATCTGACTATTTGGGCCAACGTCTATCCACACTAGTTGACAAAGGTGCAGTTTTGGAAAATACACGCAAAGATAGAATAACATATGAAATAAATCCAGATTACTCTGTTGACGATCTTGGAGTGTTGTTATCAGATTTTGATAGAGGGGTTGGACAAGAAGAACTTGATTCGCATGGTATAGAAGTGACAAATATCGTTGGAAATGGGAATTTTTGTTCCAGTGTCGATCTTCAGAAACTCGGAACGGAGATCCGGAAAGTCGAATATGAACCGGAAACTAGCCCAATGGCAGTTTGGCGCCCTTTCGAACAAAGTGCAGCAACCGTTCTTATTCCATCCTCTGGCCGGATAACAATTGTTGGGAGTAAAAATCGTGATGAGATACGTAGAACAGTATCTAGATTATGCGATGATTTGGCCCCTTATGCGGAGAATGTTGTTCCTGAAGAAGAATTCCTAAGTAAATTTCAAATAAGCAATATTGCAGCACTGGGGTCTCTCAACCGTGAATTAGAACTTTCAGAAGTTGCAGTTGGTATCGGATTGGAGGAGACAGAATACAATCCCAAGAAATTCCCTGGAATGATTTACCGCCCACATCCAGGCGTTGTGACACTAACATTCCGTTCTGGGAGTGTAGTAATCACCGCTAATTCATATGCTGGTATCCTGGATGGCTGGAAATCGCTTTTACGAGAATTTAAAAGTATCGGGGTTAAGGTTGATTGATTGACTGATTAGTCCAAGGGAATTAAAATTAATAAGATATTTTATATATCCCTATTATTATTTCAAACTCCTGGATAGAGACAGCGTAGCAATAAGAGATGAGACGGTCTAAACTTAAAGTGACATACACTTCGTTCAACCGACTCAGCAGCGATAGCAGTCGTATCAAGTTAGATTTCCTAAAGCGAGACGCAACACTCAGGTAATTATCATTTTCGGATACTGTATCTATTCTAATAGGCTGGTGTTGATCATCATCAAACCACTGTGCATCAGTACTTACAGAAAGCCGGCTCACAACCAACAAATGATGTTACTCATCCTTAGATTGTAATTGTAACTCACTATAAGCAAGGGAGCGTTGGATTCCTTCCCAATTGTGGTCAATTATTCGTACATAAAAAGGAGATGTATTATCATCAATATCCACTATATCTTTATTCTCCAAATTCCGTAATTGATGTACGGTGTAGTGAGGAAGGGTAGAATTAGGGAACTTCTCCGCCAAGTGCTCTCGTATTTCTGTGGTAGTTCCTTCTCCACCAATTTCTTTCAGGGCCATGTATACCTTATTCTGGCTCATATAATTTGTCTTCAACAAGAAAGTAAATAAGCGTTTTTCTATTATTTCTTTTCAGAGTAAAATTTAATATATGCATTGTCAAGACACAGTATGTAATTCACATATTATATGTTATGTGGGTCTTTAATATTTGTTTCTAAATGTGTTCTCCTAATAAATATTGATACTGGGATCAGCAGGGCAGGTATCACGTGAATTGTGAATTACTATGGCCAAGCCTGAAATCAACAACATCAGATATCAGTAAGATCTGTTGAGCTACTGGCGTATTTCAAACCCGTTATATACTGCAGGACTCATTATCTAGATACATACTGCCTTTCGGACCGACTGAATAATAAATATGTCTCGGAAAACAACGATTGAAAAATCTTGCCTCGACGTAGTCAACATTGTTGGATCCGGAGACTTAGGTGTTGAGATAGAGTTAGAGCAAGTCGCTCAAGATGTTGATGCATTTGAAATGAATTATCAAGAAGAGACTGGTTCAGTATTTATGAAATTTACTGAGGATACAGGATTGATAATCCTATATCGGACCGGTAAATACATTGTTAGAGGTGGGAATAATTTTGAAAAACTGAACCGGACAAATAAAGAATTTATTGAGAGATTCACCGACTTGGGGATTCTTGAAGAATCTTATGACCCAGCGTTTGAAATCAATAACCTGGTATTTGTGGGTGATATTGGACACACTGTCGAACTCGAAGCATTATTCATCGAATTAGGGTTCGAAAATGCTGAATTTGAACCAGAACAATTTGCTGGGCTTGTTTACCGTCCAAATGATTATAACTGTGTCTTGCTGGTCTTTGGCAGTGGTAAAGTAGTTATTACCGGGAGCGATGATGAGAACGAAGCAATAGATGTATTTCACTTTTTAAAACAAAAATCACATTCGCTGCCCACATGACTATTTATCTGAGTGGGACAGAATAATTTAATAATATCCGGATATATAAATTAGTCGTGGATCTTGTTTTCAGCGCGATCTCGGCGGCCACCTGTAGGTGGCCGCATTTAGATTCGACCGTTTATCGCGCCCGCAGAAAGGGCGGGACTCCTGCAAAAGGCCCTCACTCAGAGGTGACTTCCAGTGAGTCAACAACAGAGTGCCGACAACGTCTCGGTCGACAAGATCCCGGTCGATATCGACAACACGCAATCAGCGGAGGTCGATTCCGCCGACGTCCCCGACGAAATTGAGTCCATCACCCGTGGGCTCGCCGGTGAGCAGCCGCCGACGAATCCCATAGTGGTTCTCAAGGCGGCCCGGTGGTGGTACATTCACGGCAAGGGCGGCACGGATCCAGCCTTCCAGTGGGCCATCGAATGGGCTCGTCACCTTGCGACCGACACGCCCAGTGACGTCGAGCGGTTCGACGAGTTCCTCGAGTACCTCGTCACGGTCGGCTTTGCAGACGAACGCCACGAGCTCCGCTGACCGACAGAGCGGTTTTTTGAACGCCCCTGAGGGGTGCGGCGCGGTCTAAACAGACGCAGTCGCCGTGAACTCGATTCGGTGATCACGATGTCTACGACCAGAGACTCGTCGGTCTCCTTCGACCAGACCGACACGCGATCAGACGAGATGAACAGTACCATCGAACAGTGGATCGACGAGCTCGTCGCCGGCGTCGACGACGCGCAAGCCAGCGCGGAGTTCCAGGAGTGGCTGGACGTCCAGAGTCGCTTCCACGACTACTCGTATCGGAACACGCTCCTCATCAAGCGGCAGTGTCCCGAGGCGAGCCGGGTGGCGGGCTACCGGACGTGGCAGGAGGAGTTCGACCGCCACGTCACCGAGGGCGAGTCGGCCATCTGGATCTGGGCGCCGATCATCACTAAGCAGTGCCCGGAGTGCGAGAATTCACCGAGCTACCACGAGGACAGTGACTGTAGGTACGACGAGACGCCCCCCGAGGAGTGGTCCGAGGGCCTGGTCGGGTTCAAGCCCGCGCCGGTGTTCGATGTCTCCCAGACCGAGGGCGAGCCGCTTCCCGACCTGGACACGGAAGCGACCGGGGACGCCGGCAACCTCGTCGAACAGTTGACTGCCGCCGCTGATGAGCTCGGCGTGACGGTGCGGATCGTTCCAGTCGAGGAATGGACCCACGGCGAGGCAAAGGGCATCTGCGAGCAGCTGAGCCTCGTCGACGTCCAACCGCTCGTTGAGGTGCGTGATCGGGAGAACGAGGCCGACCTTGCGCGGACGCTGATTCACGAGTACGCGCACGCACTGCTTCACTTCGACGTCGACGACGACACCGAGCGGGCAAAACGCGAAGTCGAGGCCGAAGCCGTCGCGTACGTCGTCGGGCGCTACTGCAGGCTCGACACCGGTGGGTCAGCGTTCTACCTCGCAGCCTGGGAGTCGGACGACCCCGAGGTCGTTCGCGAGCGGCTTGGACGTATTAGTCGAACGGCAGAAGAACTCATCGACGTTCTCGAGAGCGAATCCTCGTCTCAAGCCGGTTAACCAACAGAGTGATGGATTCCTTCCGCTCTGTTGGTTAAGTTTTTCTGCGCCCGCCGAGGGGCGGAGGCGCGTTCTGACCTCCGTCGAATGATGACTGAACCCTATCTCACGACGGTCCTCGAGGAAGCCGAGCACGTTGCCAAGCAACACGACCAGGTCGCTCGAACAGCAGACAACCAAGCCCACGAGTACCTCCGATACGCCGCCCTCCGGGTGCTCGAAAGCGAGGCGGACCACCTCCCAGCAGACTGGACGCCGACCGACGGCGTGACTGTCGGCTACGGGAGCGACGAGGCGATGTTCGACAGCTGAGGCTCCAGCGAAGACTGGTGGGAGACCGTCCCGCCGCAAGAAGCGTGTACCCGCTTCCGGGTGTTCTTCCCGGCCGACCACCAGACAGTTCCCCGCGACATCGTCGACGTGATGGCCGCGCTCGGTGCCTGGCGCGTCTGGACCGGGTGCGCAGCCGCGTGCGGCTCCTACGACCATCGCGAACGTCGCGAGGTCCACTACCTCTGGCCGGAAGGCCATCCGGTGGAGGGAGTGCTTCACGAGCGGCTCAGTGGCCCTGCGGAAGTCATCGCTCCCGACGGTGGCCGAACAGGCGACGTTCGCGACCGACTAGTCGTCGACGAGAACGCAGAGTCACAGGACAATCTCGAGCCCCGCACGGAGCGTGCCGTCGCCGAAGCGATGGACGTCTCACTCCTCTCGAAAGGTGGCCGCTACGAAGTACAATCCGCGTCCGGCAACAGGTACGAAGTCGACGTCATCGACGAATCGTGTACCTGTCCCGACTGGCAGCAGCGTTCACCCGAAGGCGGCTGCAAGCACCTGCGTCGCGTCGATCACGAAGTCAAACGGGGGCGCGTTCCCCGACCAGACGGCCGCCTTCCTTCCCCGTAGGGCAGCGATTGAGCTACTCCACGGGATGGACTGTGTCGCCATCTCGACGGACCCGATCGAATGTTGAGAGATACGCGAGCCGGTCGTGAACCTCGTCAGTATCCCGCTCCAGTTCGGCGGCCAGTTCGTCGACGGTCATCGGCTCATCGAGTGCCTGGAGGACTTCGAGCCCCCGGTAGTACCTATTCGTGAGCTCCTGGACGCGGGCCTCAATCGGCGTGGTCACCCCGTACCGCTCCTCAAGTTCAACTAGAGCCTCGTTCGCGAACGTGGCGAACTGATCATCCCCTAAGCGTTCGATTTGGGCTTCGAGTTCAGCCCGGACGACGTCGTAATCGAGGCCGGCTTGTACGAGCATATTCATGTCCTCGATGTCGTCGTCGCGGCCTGCGATCGCCTTGAACAGGAAGATATCCTCGTTGCTAACCAGCCGGACCGTCAGTCGATCTGTGTCGAGGAACGGCTCACTGCGCTCTTGCATACCGTCGGTGAGCACGAGCTTGTTCGCGACCTGCTGATTGAAGATGTCGAGGCGGCACCCATCGTCGTTCTCGACGCAGCTCGTCGCCCCCAGCGCCCGGTAATCTGGATCCAGCGATTGAACCTCCGCATACCCGAGGTCCATCAGGACGGCCCACAGCTGGCCGTACGCGTCGCCATCTGGGACGACCAGGTCGATGTCTTTCGTCGCCCCCTTGAGGTCGCGCAGCGACATCGCGCCACCACCGATCAGGTCGACCGTGAGCGGTTCAGATAAGCCATCCCCGATTCGCTGGAATTCGTTCTCGATGTACTCGCGTCCGAATGTTGGTCTCATTGTGGTAGTGGCACCCCGTAGTCAGCCGCCAGCTCCTGAAACTCGTCCCACTCCGGGAGTCGCTCGTCATCGACCTCACCGTGCGTCTCGAGGTAGCGCAGCAAGGCGTCGATTTCGTCTTCGAGGTCGTACTTCACCGCCTGCTCTCGGAGGTCCTCCTCGTCGACGTCGACGTGGCTGAGCAGGAGGAGGCAGTACGAGCGGTGACGGCTGCCGTTGTCGATGAGCAGCGTGTGACAGCAAAGTTCCGCCGGCGAGACTGCGTCGAGATCCTCGGAGTAGACGTAGTAGCGGTGGCCGGTGAGCAGGAACTGGAGGTCGAAGGCCGCGAACCGACCGAGGCCGGTTTCGTGGAACCCCTCTGCCTCGATCTCCGTCTCAGCCTGGGCGAGGAATTCGTCGTAGTCCTCCCAGAGAATCGTGCCCTTCGGGGCGACGGCTTCGAGGCGCTGGCGATGTAGATGATGTGCGAGTTCACGCGCGAACTCGTGGAGGCGGTCGAAGTCGGCGTTGAACTCGTAGTGGCCGTCGACGGTCCCGACGAGCCCACGGTCGCGAAACCGCTTGAGGACGCGGTTGACCGTGTTGCGGTAATTGTCGCTTCGGTCGGCGATCTCGGAGACGGTTCGCGGCTGGTCGAGGTAGTACAACACCTCGAGTGCCTTGCCGGTCAGCAGCTCGGGGAACTCGATGTGGGAGTGCTGGCGGACGAGGTCCTGGTAGAGCTCGACGGCGCGAGCATCCGACGGGATAACTCGTTTTCGGCGGCCGTCGCGTTCCGTGTAGACGAGCCCTTTCTCAACGAGGTCGCCGACGGCACGAGAGAGGTAGCTCTCGCTGTGGTCGAGCTTCGTCGCGATCTCGGAGATCGTGTCGCCGCGGTCGACCGTGGCGAGGACCTCGAGTTCGATGCGCCGGAGCACGGTGTAACATAGTACGAAACTTGTATATAAATAAGTTTCGAATAGTGTTACAGCCAACAATCGCGAGAACCGCCCCCATCGTCTTAACCAACAAAACTATGGGTTCATGGGCCGTGTTGGTTAACACGAGAGTAGCCGATGTCCTACGAACCCCCGACCCCACCGGCGAACCTCCCGACAGAGATCGTCAAGACGCTCAACGAGTCGGATCCGGAGCAACTCCGTGACGTTGCGACGTACGCTGAAGCGCTCGCCGAGCACAAGGAACGAGAGGCCCGTATCGAGGAGTCGGTAGATCAAGAAGAGGTCGAAGAGCGACCAGACGATCTGCCGGACGACGTCCCGGCCAAAGCAACGATCACGATCAAGGAGATCAACGACAATCGCTACTACTACTGGCAGTGGCGAGAAGGAGAGAAGGTCCGTTCTCAGTATAAAGGTCCTGTCAGTCCCGACGAATAGAGGGGATTGAACCGTAGCTGGTTGTATGGGTCAGCGCAATTAGGTGCGTAGCAGATGACACCCCCCAGAGTGTGAATGGGTCCGGTCCGCCCGGTCGGGTAAAGTTGGGGGCAAAGATACCCACTCTGCGTTTCCGACGTGTCGAGAGATACACTCGTGATCAGGGGTGTGGTCAGCGACCGAAACGGGAGCTAAGCCAGATCTTCTAGCCGGCTGTCCCGGAGGACAGATTTCAGCACGATGCCGGTATCCTGAACCAGCCGGTGCTCGAGATAACTGCCTTCACCCCGGCCACCACCAGTCCGAGTTGATTCAACGACACCGAGGAACGCCTGCTCTTTCAACAGTTCGTAGACGCGGTGCTCGCTGAGAGTCTTCGCGTCAGCCTTCTCTGTCGTCGCCTGATACCGTTCGTAAATCCGGTTGGTAGAGAATCCATCCTCGTTCGGATTCTCTTCGGTGAGCAGCGCGAGCGAATAGAGGATGAATTTGACCTGGGTCGTCGATCCGCGTAGCAGCTCCTCGAACCGATCGATTTCGGCCCACTCCTGAGCATCGCGAACGTGTTCCTCAACGACCGTCTCGACGTTTTCTCGCTCGGCTAGTTCGCCGGCGTGACGAAGAATTTCGATTGCCTTTCTGGCGTCACCGTGTTCTTGGGCGGCTAGTGCCGCCGTCAGCGGGATCACATCATCCGAGAGAACGCCATCGTGGAACGCGTCCCGTCGGTGCTTCATAATCTCGCGCAGTTGATTCGCGTCGTAGGGTTGGAAGACAAACTCCTCCTCGCGAAGACTGGATTTGACGCGTTCGTTCAGCTGGTCGCGATACTCGATCTTGTTACTGACTGCGATGACGCCCAAGTGGCAATCAGCTTTCCCCGATTCGCGGGCCCGCGACAACTGCATAAGAATATCGTCGTCATCGAGTCGGTCCACCTCGTCGAGAATGATGATGACTGACTCGTAGGCAGTATCCAGAATCTCCCAGAGATAGTCGTAGTATTCGCCGCTGCCAATCCCTGCGCGCGGAATATCGAAGTCAGTCCCTTCCGTCTCGTTGAGTGACCGCGTCACTGTCCTAGCAACACGCGTCTGTGTGTTGTGCTGTGCGCAGTCGACGTAAACCGTGCCGACAGACATCCCGTTCGACTCCGCGGCTCGGCGAGCTCGTTCGGTGACGTGACGGGCAACCAGTGACTTCCCCGTTCCCGTTTTGCCGTAAATAATCACGTTGTTGGGCGGATCGCCACGAACGATGGGCCTGAGTTCAGCAGCAACGGCCTTGATCTCGCCATCTCGGCCGACGATACGTCCACTTTCAGGGACGTGGCCAACTTTCAGCAGCTCCTTGCGAGCGAAAATGTTGGCGCGGTCGGGGTCGTCTTCATCAAAGTCAAAGAGGGGATCGTCGGCGGGATCCTCGTAGCGGCCGTCGAAGTCAGAGAGTTGGGACGGTTCCTCAGCCATCAATATCAGACATCGCGGATGGGACCTACTTAATGATTTGGCTACCTCGACCAGAGTGTAAATCGGGCTATGGTCGTCTTCTGATGTTTTGTCGCTGGCGTATCATCCTCACAAAGGGTCGAGTCGGTCCCGAGTGAAATCGGATTCGGAGTGAGTGTTACCGACGCAGACCGGCACCCCCTATCCAGAGTGAAAACGCCGGACTGGAGGGGGTTTGACACACCCCTGGTCAAGAGTGAATAGCCCTCCATCCGGTGAGCAGCGCACTTGGTTGAGACGACACCCCCCGTCCAGAGTGTATCTCCCGAACGGAGGAATCAGTCATATCTATGAGAGGACACAACGGCACTGGTCGTCTGACGCACGGCAGACATCCCTCGTCCAGAGTGAAAGCGCCGGTGTGACGAACTGGAGTGGAGTGTGAGCCTTGAGTGATGGGGCCGAGCGTTCGTCGGCACCCCCAATCAAGAGTGAAGACGCAGGTCAGATCTCCAGCCGAAGCAAAGCAGGGTACAATCGGAACTGTCGGGATCGGGTATCTTGATTCCGATTGACGAGGGAGATCGGGAGATACCAATCCCGATTTCGGCTTTGATGCCGGTTCGCGGGTTGGTGAATAGTCAGAATGACGATTGTTCCTTCAACGTCTCATACTACACGGACGACAGAATCGAACCCCCCACACCCCTCGTCCAGAGTGAAACGCTACAAGAGTCCCTCGGTTGACCCGGCGGAAACCACACGACTAGTCGGCCGGGAAGTACCGAAATCACAAGACGTGAGACGAGTATCCCTCGAACAGCAGTCGTCACACAGCCGAAGTTCCTCTAAACATACCAATCTACATAGTATTACCTAGAAGTTTTATTACTACCTACCTCCTACCACTCCCCAAGTGCATTTAGCACAAAGAAGAGGACGAAGGCGGCATTCGTCCGGGTAGTTTCGAACCGCTGCTCGAGTTCGCTGTTCCATCTCTTCCGTGTTCTCCCGTCTCAGGCAGTTTTTCCGTGATTCTTGCTGATCTTCTCTCACGAGAACCCCTATTTCCCGTGGACCTCACCCCACACCTCTGATTGGTTTTCACTCTGGACGAGGGGTGTGTGAGCGGGGTATTCTCTCCAGCTCTCTTCCGTGTCTCTACTCCGTATTAACCAACAACTCTCGCGATACCTCGATAGTGTTGGTTAACCTCTTTCAATCTCGGTGAAGGCGGCCAAGTCCGATTCCCGAGTTTCCGCGACCTCGCGTCGAATCTCCACCCGATCTCAGCCAAGCGGTGACAGCACACTCTCGACAGCTCTGACGAGTTGCGTCTCGTAGTACGACGCATCGTACGACTCTACCTCTTCGTGGGCCAACGCGACCCGCTCTCGCGAGCTCTTCTCGTCGTCGACGACCACGTACTCGATGTCCTGTCCCGGGTGGATAGCGAGGTCCTGGTCCCGAGCCCGCTTCAGCGCCGCCACGTTCTGCGTGTTCTGCGTGTACCCTTCCAGCGGCTTGGAGACACGATTCCGTTCGACGAGCTGCTCGACCGGCACCGTCCCAGCGTGGAGGCGCTTGATTGCGTCCTGGAGACAGTCGAGTACGGCGTCCGGAGATTGAGTCGCATCGAGCCGTTCGAGACAGTCCCGTTGGACATCCTCGATGAACGGCGGGGTCGAGCGCTGCCGAGCTTCGATACCGCGTATCTTGAATTCGTCGTCGCCGGCGACCTTCCCGAAGTACTTTGTCAACGCGCCGGCGTCGCTCTCGCGCTGCGGCACGAACGCCACCCAGTCGTAGTGGGCTTCGTGTTCGAGCCGAATCTCGACGCGTTCCGTGATCTCCGTTGCGAGCGTTTCGAGGTTCTCGCGGTCCTCGTCGTCGACGTCAGGGTCCGGCGTGACCCAGATGGAGTCGACGATGCCGTGGACGACGCGCCAGCCGCCAGTTTCCAGCTGCTGTTTCGCCGTTAGTAGGATCTCACGAGCGAACCCGTTGATTGCCTCGTGGCACTCGATGCGGCCGAACTTCGCGTTGCTGAACCCCTGATAGCCGAAGCAGGCGACGAGAATCCACTTTAGCGCTCCCGACCGCCCCTCGAGTTCTGCCAGTCGATCCTCATCGGGGTCGTCTCGTTCCTTCTCGCGATGGATCGCCGCCTTGATCTCGTCGCGAGCGTCGATGATCGGCTGTAGCACGTCGACGAGGTAGCCCCGATCGTCGCAGATCGAGTATCCGAGGACGGGGACGTCGTCGCGGTCGCTGTGGCAGTCACATCGAATGACGTCCGGCGAGACGTTCCGGGTACAGATGATGTTCGGGTACAACGAGGAGAAGTCGAGTTCGTGGACGTTCTCGTGGAGGCCGACCTCGGGCGCGAAGATGAACCCGCCACGGTCGGCGTCGTGGAGCGTCCCCATTGGCTTGTAGAACTCATGGCGCCAGGAGTTTCGTGGCACGAGGACGCCGCGGTCGTGGGCCTCGCAGATCTGGATCGCCGTGAGGACGTTCCCGATTGACGCCCACGCGAGCTCCTGGACAGGCTTTTTCGAGCGCGACACGAGGTCGAGGACGCCGTCGAGGTTCGTCTCCCCGTAGAAGAACGTGTTCGATTCGTCGATGATCGCCCGTCCAGGGACGTTGTACCGTGCCGGCGAGTGGCCGACGCGACCGTAGCTCGAGTACGTCGACCGGCTCGCGAGCTGCTGGTAGTCGACGTCCAGCCACCGACTCAGCGAAAAGTCGTCGACGCCGGTGTCAGTCGCTATCTCGTACAGGGTTGGGACTATCTCGCTCGTCGAGCAGACTAGGACATCCGGATCGTGTGCGTCGAGCGCCCCTTGGACGGCGGTCAGGATATCCGTCGGCGAGCCGGTGACTGAGTCGCCGGCGACGGACAGTTCCCCATAGACGTCGTTGCTCGTTTCGGTCACCGGAACACTGAGCCGGAGCGTCGATAGCTCGCTCGCCGGCGTCGGATCGGCACCGGTCTCCAGACAGTACCGGAACTCTCGCGAGAAGTCGACGTTGAAACAGGCGAGATCCCCGACCGGGTGCGCTGACAGTTGGCGTGCCTGTCGCGCAAGCGGTATGACGCGGTCGACGTGGTCGACGTCGACAGCGAGAGCGGGCTCGTCGTCACGACGAAATCCGGGGCGCCGGAATACGATCTCTGTCGCGACGACATCTGGGTGTCGCTCGTATTGTGAGCGAAGTGGCGTGAGATCGATGTTGGTGTCAGGGTCACGTGCTGTGACATAGAAACGAGGTGTGTAGTCGTCGTGTTCGGTCACGGTCGCGCCGTCGTTGGTCGCCTCCCATTCAAGGACCCGACCATCGCCAAGGAAATCGATTGAGAACACCATTTGTGATGGTCATCCACCTACCAGTCTCTACACCGGAGTCTCGCATAATCGCCGGCGTGTCTGTTCCGGATTTCGGGAAATGGAGATCGTCTTGACAGAAACAGCGTACTCTCGCGGATTCGCTTTGCTACCCCAGTTTCCAGAATCGTTTCCGAGCTTGTTATCTGAACCCCCCGAAAGCGTGTTAACCAACAAAACGACCCTCTCACAGATGGCTGTTGGTTAAGGCTGCTTTGGACAGTTCCCTATATCTTGGATTTGGTGAACAATATGCCACCTCACAGGTTATTATACAGTGCTCTCGTTAGTTGGCACATAATGTCCGAGGAGCCATCCACGCTCCACCGTATAAGCCCAGATGGCGGCACCGAACACCGTGACGTGAACGACGTCGTCGAAGAGGAGTGGATTGAGGAGACGACGTCCTTTGAACGAGTGTACGAAGTCATCTCTCGAGTGTACGATCCGCTGTCTGCAGCACAGATCGCTGAGCGTGCTCGCGTCTCATCGACCACGGCGCGAAAGCACCTGCGAACGCTTGAGAGCGCCGGAGAGGTGACGACGTCTCAGAACGGTCAGACGACGCACTACCGACGGTCGGAAACGGCCATCGTCACCGAACATGCCCAGTCACTCCTCGCGGAACGGACGCCCGAAGAGATCGCATCTGGAATCGCTGATATGAAGGCACAGATACAGGCGTGGCGCGAGGAATACGGGGTTGATTCACCCGAGGAATTTGCCCGTGAACTAGATATCGACGATGCCGACAGCGACCACGGCGCCCTCCTCACAGAATGGCAAACAACACGACGCAACCTCGCGCTCGCAGAAGCAACTCTCGCAATCGGTGAAGCAATCCGGACTGGTCACTTGAGAGGCACGGATACTGACGATGATGGTGATGGTAGCACCTCCGTCGTCGAATGATCGACGACTAAAGATTCTCAGATGATTGGCTCAAGCGATTTCATCGAGAAATCCGATTTTGAACAGTACCGTTCTGCCAATCCCATCAGCGCACGGGTTCGCCTGATATCAGCGACGTTGTGGGTGATGAGTGGTTCGAACCGTTCCTCCTCCCACGCTGTGACAGCCTCTCCACTGTCGGCGAACGGATCTAGCCCGTTCAACCCGCCATCGACCAGCTCCTTGTAGACGCCACTCAGCGTGTCATTGCTAGTGTTAAAGCGTGTCTCGAAGACGTCCATCACGTCGACGTACGGAAGCGTGCCGAAGGGCCACTCACATCCATGTGCGCAGTGTCGTGTCCGGAGAAACGGCAGATCAAAGCCGCCATTCCACCGCTCACCGTTGTACGCGACAAGTTTCGCGTCGCGTTGGCTGAGTGTCGAGGTGACGAACGTCGCCAGTTCACTCAGAAGTTCCTGTTCGCTGTCGTGGAGTGAGAGCTTGACCGGTGCTTGGAGGGTATCGTTCAGCTGTTCTGTCAAGGCCTCTGGAGGCGTCGCGCTACCCGTATTGAGAAACACCCGAGATGCGACAGCCGAGTCGAACCCAACGACTGTGAGTTCGTCTGTCGTCTCGAATCCTGTCGTCTCGATGTCGAAGGCGATCGTCGTCAACTCGGTCATTCTGGCCCTCGAGTGTCACCCTCGACGGATGAGTCTGTACTGTTATCACTCACCTCTGAAAGCTGCCGCTCGAGCTTTTCAATACGTTTCCCGTGGTCCTCAAGGCGGGCCTCCTGTTCGAGATCGATGCTGAGTAGCGCCGGCAGCAGCGGATCCTGGTGATTCAACAACCCGCTTGCGTCAGCGTGTTCGCGAGCGTACTCGAACAACCGGTCGAAGCGCGGCTGGTCGCGACGCCGTAGTGCCCGCCGGAACTCTGCCCAGCGTTCCTCGATGGCCCGCAGCGCATCCCGGTATGTCGGGTTCGTGCGTCCCATCGCTATCTGCCTCCTCTCTCGCTTGTGGTCCACGCATCAAGCAAGGGATCCGCGGTGGCCGCCACCGTTTCACCATCAGCTGTGACGCCCGTCCCGACGCCCTCCGGGGTCGACGTCGAAGGCGCCGGCGTCGTCGGTTCCACGCCGACCTGCGTTGCGCGTGCCGCGAGCAGCTGCCGCCAGTACGCGAACGTCGTCTGGTAGTACGCGCCGTCGTCGACGGGATAGACGAGCGCCTCAAAGTCCTCGCCGACGATCCGTGGCCCCATCCGCGTCTGCTCGCACTCCAGATGGTGGTCGGCGATCGTCGCGACCGGCTCGGTGAATTCGTTCTGTTCGGTTCGCGTAATGAGCACCGAGATGTCGTACCCATCGGCGTAGGTCGCCAACCGGGCAAGGGTTCGGACTTGGAGGGTTTCCGCGTGAGTCTCGCCGAGGGTATCATCGGTGCGGTACTGGGCGTCAACAGCTGGCGCAACGATGAGGGCGGGCGTGTGGGGCGACGTGTCTTCATCAGCACCTGGTGCCTGTCGATTAGCTGCCCCGGTATCCGCCGTGGACGTCTGGATTGCCTCGTTCACCGCTGTCGGAAGATCAGAGACCGCGCCGAAGTGCTGGTAGGCGGTAAATCCGCGAGCGATGTGGATTCGGTTGACCAACCGTTGGCTGGGTGCGATCTGGGCGAGTGTCGTCGTCGTTGCGTGGCCGTTCGCATCAACCCAGAAGGCGGGCCCGTCGTGTAGAAGGAGATGGTCGAGCACGAGCGATTGAAGGATCGGGACGCCACGACCCCCGTCTACGTCGAGCAGTGTGACCCCGTCGTCGAGTGACGGTAGGAGCATTTCTTCTGTGGCTGGGTCGGCGTGATCTGCCAAGCCCAGATTGCGGTCAGCCCCCCGGGTCGGCTTGTCGGCCGCCATTCGGTTCGATGGTGGGTGATCTCCCATACTCGTTAACTAGTCACTCTCTCAATAAGCGACGGCGCGGCGCTTCCGGACTTCCAGAAAAGACTGTAGCAGACGTCAATTCGAACTCTATCACCGGATCTTGAGGAGTGGAAGACTGTTTCCAAGACGCTTTCCGAGATGGCCGTCGCCCTTGATTGTCGACTTAACCAACACATCGGTACCTCTTCCCAGTTTGTTGGTTAAACCGGTCATCATCACCGTATCGCGACTCGTCAATGATATCTCTAGATATGATATTCCAGAATATCATTATTCAGAATATTTTATCTCATACCCACTAATTCAGCACTGCTCGATATCTAGACAACTCTGAAGAGATGGTTCGGAAACGGTACTCGCATATGGAAGTTGGAGAGCTCGGTGAGGCCGCTGTTGAGGCGATCGAAGACATCGACGGATAACCGGCGTTTCGATTGTGGTTAAGTACTGCCCGTATTTTCATATAAAGTTTATATAGGAGTGAGCCGTAGTATGGCACATGAGCCGTGAGACGGAATCGAACGCCACCCAGGGTGTGTCTATATCCATTCCAATACCCGCCACAGACGCGGATTTGTTCAAAAGCAAGGCAACGAACGACATCTTGCTATTTTTAACGAACCACCGATTCAAACAATTCTCACAGCGCGAAGTGGCTGACCAGATTGGCCATTCCCAACAGACGGTTCGGAGAGCGATCAATACCCTCGTCGAGAACGGATTAGTGGTTGAATCGCCCGAGAACAATCAACGGCTCGTTCAGATCAACCGAGAGCGACTCGCTATTCCTGACGACCCTCTCCTTCGAATACCGCAACCAGAGTTCCAGAAGCCCGTGAAGGCCGCGGTCGACGAACTCACTGGCCGTCTCGACGGCGTCATCGGGATCATTCTTTACGGAAGTGTGGCGCGCGGCGAAGCCGATCGGCGCAGCGACATTGATATCTGGGTGCTCACGACGAACGATCGAGCCCCAAACCAACGAGAGGCGAACGCTGTCGGTCGCGACCTCGAAGATGCCGAGTTCGACGGGAACAGGTATGCTTACGACATCGACGTTGAAGCGGTCCAAGCGATTCCCACGTATACAGAAGACATCCGGGAAATTGTCGTTTCAGGAATCCCAATCTACAGCACTACCAAGTTTGAGACGGTGGAAAAGCTCCTCCTCGAGGAAGGCGATAGCGATGTGTAACAGATCTGATCCAACTGACATCCTCGAGTCTCTGGAGCGGGCACAAGACGCCTTCAAGATGGCGGGCCGTGGTCGAGCAGAGTTCGAGGAAGGGATTAGTGCCGACGACGACTGGAAGACTCAACTGACGAAAGCGTGCCGGCTCATTGAGGTGACGGATACGCTTCAGGCGCAGGGAGACTACTACACAGCGGTCATCGAGGTGAGTTTTGGAACCATAGAGAGATCCATCGAAGCGTACGCGCTCGCGATGTCGAACGATGAACTACAGGACTTCAAAGATCTGCTGTGTTGAATAGCGATCTAATCGGCTTATATCACGGAGTAGAAGGACGAAGCCGAGGAAATCGATTCTGTCCATGGAAGTCGATCTCCTCGACTTCGTTGAGCAGTGTCGGCACCTAGTCAAACAAGCGTTGGGGAAGCACGCGGGCGAGCCCGCCAGCGGCGGGTTCGCCCGCTGGAAACACGTCGTTCTACACTGTTTTCGGCTCGAAGAAGACCACAGCTACCGCGAAACGCCGAATCGGCTGGAGTACATGGCCGAGATTCGTGACGTACTCGACTTAGATCGGGACGATCTACCTGACTATAGCACGCTCTACAAGTCGTTTGATCGGCTGAAAATGTGGGCGTGGCGGGCGCTGCTGCGCGTTTCCGCGCAGCAGCACCCGCAGTCTGGCCACGCCGCTCTCGACAGCACGTTCTTCGACCGCCGACGTGCGTCGTCGTACTTCCGCCAGCGAGCTGGACGGACGATACAGACGCTGAAAGTGACGACATTGACTGATGTGGAATCGCTGGCTGTTCTTGATGTTCACATCACAGCTCGATGGAAGCACGACACGAAGACCGGACCGCAGGTCGTCCGCCGAAACGCGGACGACCTGCAGTCCGTCGCCGCCGACAACGGCTTCCAAGACTGGCATACCG
>NZ_JAODIX010000084.1:0-10865 GCF_026586675.1 Halorubrum yunnanense | reverse complement strand
GTACTCGACTACGAAGCGCTCGCTCGGCGACGCCGTGCGAGCGCTGGGCTGGTATCGGCAGTTCCGTGAAATCGTCTTGATGTTCGCCATCACCAACATAGAGCCACTGTGTGAGCCGCTATAACCGTGACTCAGCATCTATTCAACACAGCACAAAGATCACGAGTTCAGCTACAAACGCGCACACCAGATTGGTCTGTTCACCAAAGCAACGGTCGCGTTAAGTTTGGCGTGAATTGTGGTAGACGGCGAAGGCTTCGAGCCAGTTTTGAGCTGTCTCTAACGCGACATTGCTGAAACTATTCGCAAACGATGATGTCCGGCGTTCTATTTCCCAAAAGACACGTTCGATAGCATTCCGATTTCCATGTCGAATGGTTTGAAATCGATAGCCATCTTTAGCGAGAACTGATCCGAGATAGTCTGCGTCATCAACGAGAAATTCCACGTTATCGAGCTGATAGCGCCGGTGTAACTCGGTGAGAAACCATCGCGTCGTCTGTTTATTTGCCGTCGGATAGAGGCTTACGTGGAGGATCTCGTTCGTCTGTGGATCAACCGCGCCGTACAGCCAGAACTTCTGGCCGTGGAGTCGGATCATCTTTTCGTCAACCGCGAGTTGATCCCCGGAGACGGTCGAGATCGGCTGTAGATCAGCTTTATGAACCCAGTTATGGATAGCGACGTGACTCCGATCGATCCCAAACAGTTCAAGATGCTTACTTACCTCACGCAGTGACATACCGGCCAAATGACAGCGGATCCCTACTTCAATCGCCCGCGCGGCGTTCGATCTCGCTCCACAAACGACAAGTCGATCCACGCGATACGTTCGCTGAGGCGGTCGAATTCTGCCATAGACACTCAGAACTCGTCCGCCTCATCCTCTAACTTAACGCGATGGAATCCCCTTCCCGGATGCTCTTCAGTGAAGATCCACGTGTTTTCCAACGTATGTCTTTGCGGGCATTGCTTGCTCCCCACCTTTGCGGTAGAGATAGACACCGTGTCCGTGGGGAACTACGGGGTTCAGTTTTGGTATAGCGATATACAATATACCTATGTCGAAATTCTCCCTATAGTGCCGAATACCCTACCTCTGGAGGCTGTAACGTCTTTTTCTGGATTCAAGAGTTTTACTTTGGATTAGTCGAGTAGTCACAAGTAGATTTTTGTGGGTCCCCGCTGTCGGTGAAGCTGAATCGATGGCACCGCCAGCTGACGGCCCTCAACCCGGGGAAACGACCGGCGATACACCACTCGACGAGCCACTACCGAATTTTCTCGACGCCAAGGCGAAGACGATCGAAGAGAAAGACCCAGACGGCAACGCGACGCAGCGATCGGGCAACTACGTTCAAGCGCTCGAACGCGTCGTCCCGGACTGGATCGAGTGGATGGATCGTCGGGGCGTGGCCACTCTCGAAAAACTCGATAGCCGACATCTCGCACGCTATGCTGGCCATCTTGCTCGCCGCGTGAACGCTCGGCGGGCGAATGGTGACACCGAGGGGATCACAGCCGCTACGGCGTGGAATTACTACTCCCTCGTCTCCGCGTACCTCCATTATTGCCAGCAGTGGGAGTACATCGCGGAGAATCCGGCAGACACCGACCGAGCGAAAGACGAAATGCCTGACCGCCCCACGACGGATTCCGGACAACAACAGTTCTGGTCGCAACAGCAGCGTGAGACAATCGTCTCACACCTCGATGAGCGAGCGCACGATGCCATTGATGCCGATCCCCAGAGTCGAGAGGCACTCACCGCTGCCCGTGACCGGGCCCTCGTCTACGTGATCGGTTTCTCAGGTGCTCGCGGTGCCGAGGTTCTGGCTGCCAGTCGGGATGACCGGCGGACGGGAATTACGTGGGCGGACGTCGATACCGACCAGGAGATCCTGACAGTGCTTGGCAAAAGCCAGAAAATCGAGAAGGCACCGCTAACGGACCGTCCCGTCGGGGCTCTCACCCGCTGGCAGTCACTCTTAGACCCGCCCGACGATGTCTGGCCCGTCTTTCCTTCGTTCCATCTCGCATCATTGCGAGACGCCGCACGGAATCAGCTTCGGGACTGTGGAGTCGATCATGAGACGATAAATGAGATCACCAGTCTCGGCACAGCTGAGCTCGTTGATTCCTTCCGGGAACGGGGACTTACGCCACCGGCGCTAACCACTGAAGGCGGCCGGTACACGCTCAAGAAGCTCTCTCAAGAAGCTGCTGTGGATTGTTCAAACGATTCGAAGGGCTATCTCACCCTCCATGGCGCTCGCCGAGGTGTTGGGGAAGCATACTACGACGAAGCGGGGTTCAGTGACGCACAACGAGTCCTTCGACACGAGGATCCGTCGACGACGTCGAAGATGTACGCTCACAAGGAGGCGAGTGAGCTGTCCGACGTGGGCAGCGATATCTTCTCACCAGAAGAGTAGCCGCTGTCGACCTGTCGTCACGTGATTTGCGAGTTTTGAATAAACCGTCTACTGCGATATTATTCGAGAGCGTACCCCCACTCTTCGAGGACGTCGACGACATCGTCTGTGTATTGGAGTCCGACCAGTAACGCTGCTTCCCGGAGATCGGCTTTTCGGACGCTTTCCCCGAGTCGGGCTTCGATGAGTGACTTCTGTTTCCGCTCGACGGTCATCGTCTCTTCTTGGAGGTGAATCTGGACTGTCTGATCGCGCCCGTCAGTGATACTATTCCGCCGGAGAATCCAGGGAATATCACCCCCTGAAGTGTTGTTCACACCTGTTTCGACGGTATCCTCCGCCCCCGTTTCTATCCCCACTTCGGCAGCTTGCCTCTCTTGATCACTGCTGTCCTCTTTGGCGGAGGCATCTCCTTCGAACTCTGGTTCGCTGTCATTGTCTTCCTCTTCCTCGTCGTCCCAGTCGTTGACAGTCCCTTCTTTGAACCCCCCCATTAGAGGGTCACCTCCTCAGGATCGTCTAATGCGCCCGGTTCAGGCGGTGATGGGGCAGTAATGCCGCCTTGGGTTTCGAGGAATCGAGCAATTCGATCGAACTTCGCCAGTGTCTCAACCTCGTAATCACGGCGTCGACTACGGTGAGATCGCACGAACTCGAACGCACTACACTGGTGTCGCCAACAGCCCTCCATCATCGACGTCCGGTCGCCGATTACCTCAGGCACCTTGAAGGGGACCTCCTCAACGATCTCATTCTGATCTTTTGTCCCCTTGAACTCGATCGGGACCGCCCCAAGGACGCCGACATCGATATTCAATTCGTTCGCGAAGTTCGTCGCAAGTTCCTCTAAGCCCTCAACAGACGCTTCGCCCTTTGCGGATGGTTCAAACGGAATGAGGAGGTTTCTCGTCGCGTAAATCGCATTATAGAGATGGTCAGACTCCGTTGCCGGCGGATCACAGATGAGGACGTCATACCGGTCCGGCACATCGTTTTCTACGAGGACACGGCGGAGTTGCGCGTAGATGTTGTAGGCGTCCCCAAAGTCCTCTGCGCGGCTTTTTTCGCGTGCGAGATGGTCTGAGAGGTCCGAGAGCGTGTTGTGTTCCGGAATGATATCGATGCCCTCTGCTGTTCGAATGAGATCATCGAACTCGCCACCTGGATTATCCACGAGATGGCGCACAAGGCTGTCCGCGGACGAATCGCTCTGATCGTCGTCGACGTCGAACAACCGGCTTAGATTCCCGTCCTGTGGATCCAGTGGGATCACAAGGACATCAAGCCCTGCTCGCGCGTGAGCGCAAGCAATGTTCGCTGTCAACGACGTCTTGCCGACGCCGCCGGCCTCGCTGTAAACCGTGTACGAGAGCATACAGAGATATTAGATAGAGATCTTATAAAGTTATGTAAGACACTTATCTAACTTAGTGAGGTAACTAAGATATCTAAGACAGACATCTATCTTAGATGTCTAAGATACTTGTCTAAGACACTTACCTAAGATTGGTATCTAAGGTACCTGTCTAAGATATAGATCTAAGATTTATCGAGATGTACCGCCTTAGTGGGTCATAATACTGTCACACGGAAATGGTGAAATTTCGAGGTGAGACTCGGCGGTCCTCAAATCTGACCTCGAATGTGTGACTCCACGCGACCGGAGAGAGTTGGATCGTCGTCGACCAATAACACCGACCTGTCGTTGTAACCCGTGTAGCCCCGTTGGGTGGGCTGTAACCCTAGTAATCTCGCGGTATGGGTGTAACCTCATGGTCGCAATCCATAGCATCTGTGTGGCCCAACACTCGAATCCCTCTCCCGGTGAAATGCCCCCCTGGTGGGGCGATGGCAGTTTCAGTTAGTTGTTTAGTTGTATGTGCGTGTCTCGTCTGTATCGCGACAGTGGTCCGAATTTGCTATCGGACGAGGTCGCCAATTCTGTCCGTGCCATTTACCGAACACTCCCGGTCTCGACGGGACACAATTAACACAATTGCCAGCAATGCTGTTCGGTAGCAGTGACCAATAACGACGACTCAGGGTTGACAGCAGATCTCCAGACCCTCGACCGCGAGTGGCGGTCGATCATCTCCAGCCCTGCCGAGCCACGCTCAACGATGAACGTCATCGAGTATGGGCTTGGAGAGCAGCGCCGTGCCGAAGTATACGTGAATCGGCTCATGCGGTATCTCCTCGATCCAGCGGAACCGCATGGGATGGGTACTGACTTCTTGTATGCGTTTCTCCAAGGACTGCCAGCCACAACTGAGTTCGATGAGGATACCCTCGAGCTCTCAGACGTACGAGTCAAAGAGCAGGTCCCAATCGATGACCGCGAGGATCCGGACGCGTCCACCGGGTATGCTGATCTCGTGCTCGATATCCCTAACGAGTGGTTCCTCCTGGTCGAGTTAAAATTCTCGGCCAAAGAAACAGGAACGGAATTCTACAGCCGAGCGACGCACGTTGATGGCGTTGCTGTCAGGGATTACGGGTCGGGCCAGTACTACCTCTTTCTCCATCAGCACGATGGCCCCCAGGCCAGCAGCGACACGTTCGCAAACCAAAGTTGGCGGACATTCGTGAGTGAGGTACTGGATGACTTCCTCACTGAGAACGCGCTCCGCTATCCGCAGCGAACGACAACGCAACTTCACGACCTCAGAGACGACCTCCAGTCCATCACGAATATGACGACCCACTCAGCCGCAGACCAAGAGAAGATCGCACTGTACCTTGAGCACATTGACGCAATCGAAGATGTCCAGGCCGCCTTCGACGACGCTTGGGAATCATACGCGACAGGCTGGGGCCGAGATGTGGCCCAGCAGTTGACCGACACCGAACCCGAGGTCAACCGATTAGACGGAGAGTACTTTCCGGAGGTTAGCGTCTCAAGACCCGATCGCGATGACGAACGCTGGATACTCCGGGCCAACGGCGGCGACTGGCAACACGTGTTCAAGTACGGATGGTACAGACACGAGACGTCACTGGAGAAGCTGGCAGATCGTGCGGAGGACAGCAATGACCTCCGCATTGGATTCTACCATCGCATGGGACGGAACCGGGACCTCGCAACGCGAGATCACAAGTTGAAATTCAGCTTCCGGAATATGGGCTCAAATCCGGCCGTGTTTCGTGATATCTATGCGGAGGAGTTCTATGACCGCCGGAATGAATTTGAAGAGTTGCTTGCGGACACTGCGGGCCTCGTGACCGGGAACAAACTGACACTGATTGAAGCGACGTACGATATCCCGGCCGACAGTCACGAGGACTATTTTGATGCCTATACCGCTGCCCTCCACGAGGCCTTTGTTGACCTCGTCTGTACCGAGCGAGATTTGATCCAACTGATGGGTGCGACCTTCGAGAGGGCCGTTGCGAAGTACCAGTGACTACGATTTGAGTTCGAGGGTCCAACGTCTCCCTCAAACCAGTCTCGTCGCTAACCAGCTCCTATCTGGCAGTTGTAGATGCTCCCAACATGGCTCTGCCGAAATCCCTAGGGACTGGTCGGAACTGGTTGCTGGATCCAGAGCGCAAATCTCGCAGTATGTTATCTCCCAGCCCCCGTAGTAGAATCACGTAGAACAGGAGAGCTGGTTTCACTGGAATCACAGTAAGAAATACTCGCGGTGGAGGGTAGTCAGTCGTCTAGCAACTGGCGCTACGAGCGATCATCTTGGCTCACAGTAAGAGATGGAACTTCATCTGTCCACCCTGGTTCGGCGTAGGCGTCGTCCGTCGGTGCTGTTTCAAAAAGCTGAACAACTGCATCTAGAGACCTGAGCCGTTGACGTATCTCTTTAGCTTGGGCTGGATCGACATAGAAGTCGGTGGCTGCCTGCTGAACCAGCCCCCATTTGACGAGTTGTGCCACCGCGTTCGACACCTTCGTCTCAGAAATATCGGTGTGAACTGCGATCTCGCCAGGCGAAAACCTCCTACCGCAGCGTGCGACGAGAAAACTTAGCGTCGTATACTCGCTGGAACCGGGAGTGACTGGAAACGAACCTTCCGACATTGCTGTCTGACTCTTAATTGTGTGTCTATATGAATCTCAGTCTCTTGGATCTCTATTGAACTACTTTCACGCCACTACAACCCAACTCAACTGCCTTACTGAACACTCTGGCTTGGCCTCATTGACACTCTCTATCGACGTCCAGCGCAACGCTAATGACCTCCGACAGGGGGTTCGTGGCGTCTTGCTTGACCGTCTCCATCACGATCAACCCGTGAGTGGTCAATACGGGTCCGCTCAACGGGCTGTCCGCCGAAATCGAACACTCAAAGATGACGAAACGGTCCTTGAGCCACTGGAAGCAGAAGGGATCGACCCCGAGCGCGTGATGACCGTCGACACGAGCAAACTTGATGACGCGTTGGAGGTAACGTCACTCTCTGAATCCGATGTCTACGAGATTGAAGAGAGCGAGTATGTACGGAAGGCAGACGTCGACGAAGAGATGAAAGAAACTCGTCTCCAAGGACTCAAAGACCAGTTGGCTGGAGCCGACGAAGACACAACCGAGCTCCAAGCTGAAATCGAAGAACTGGAGCAGCGTATTACCGAGCTCACCAGTTTTGACTCCGGGACATCAGTCCATACTCGTTCAACTGGTGGGTAGCCGGTACCCACATCCGTACCCGTTGGGAGACGACAGACCGCCCACGGGAATTGGCTAGATACTGTATCCGGACCTTCCTCGAGGCTGGTCTTTATCGGTGCGATGGACGAAGCTACCGTATGAGCGACTCGGCGTCTCCAAGCGCCTCTATCTCGCTATCTGGGCCGACTGACGTTCCAGCAGTCCTGAATCGGGCTGGAATCGATTACGTCAGTGTTCACGATCAGCGACTACTGGCTATCTATCGCACCGGCATCTTCAATGTGGTAACTGAGCCGGAATCGGTGTCGAATGCGCGCACACTCGAGATCGAATGCTGGGAAGCACCACTGCCGTCTCGTGGTGATGAGCGATCTCCACAGGAGCTTCTTGACGACTTTGCCGCCGTGTTTGAGCGTGGCGATAAGCCCTGAACCGCCTCTCGGGTCTTCCGCTCGCAACGACGGTGATCAGTTGAGAGCAACAGAAACGCTAGAAACAAGTTCTCTAGCACGAGTCAAGGGATACGCAATCTATGGATATTTCAGAGACGCTCCAGACGTTGTATACTGCGACTGTTGAGCAAGAGGACGGCAGCTACCAGATTACCGTACCGGAACGCGAGATAGCCACTGGGACAATTGCTGAAGATGAGACATACCGTGTTGCGCTCATTTCGACGGCAGCGTCGGATGTGGACGATACAGAGACGACTGACTCCATCCAACCTGCTGACCACGAAGATCAGCAGCAGGACTTCGAGGGCCCACCTGTCGAGGAAGGTGAGCAGCGGGAGGTAGAGATCGAGAACCTCGGTGACCAAGGTGACGGGATCGCGAAAGTCGAGCGTGGCTACGTCGTGATCGTTCCCGAAACGAGCGTTGGAGACCGCGTCACCGTCGAGATGAGACAGGTGCGCGAAAACGTTGCGTTCGCGGATGTCGTCGATCGCAACCCTCGCCAAGAGGCCTAGGACTCGCTGACTCGCACTGGCAAGTGCGGTATCGAGCACTTCTCACATCCAAGTGGGAATCAGTTAGTGAGGGGTGGAAGGAGCGTGTGACACTATCCTTCCAAATGAACGTTAACAGGGCTTGAACGTAAGCTTTTGGCGGCTTTCTGGGTCGAATACACCGGGTTCTGGTGGATACAGACTACCAGTTGGAATTCTGAGTAGGTAACACATGTTGATCCGATTACGGTCACGGTAGGCGACCTCGATGACGGGTTCTACGTGGCGGATGATGGGCCCGGAATCCCCGAGGATGACCGCGATGCAGTCTTTGACAAGGGCTATTCGACGAGTTCTGAGGGCACAGGATTCGGGCTCGCGATTGTGAGAGAGATCGCGGTTGCCCACGGCTGGGATATTCGCGTCACGTCGAGCGACGCAAACGGTGCGCGGTTCGAGATCACAAACGTGGATCTAGGTGGCAGTGAATCGGTGACTAAATAACATGGATACCCACTCAGTAGGCTACTAAATCTTAGATGAATGTGAGAGGTGAAGTTTACTTCTATTTCAGCCCCTACGCCAACCAGTAGTTTGCTTAGCGGTCAATACGCAGCTCTCATCGACCGGCTGTTTCAGAAAAGAATATGTCTGAATAATAGTATTTCAACAGAGCCGGCTATCCCTCAATATTCAGGGACACGACATAATGACTCTCGGTGGCACTGACACCATTATTTAGCCGAAGAGAAAGTCCCCGTCCGTGTCATAATGACCGTTGGAGTTAGTGGTACAGCGCGATAGAGCCCTACTTGACAGAACCAAGTGAATCCAACATCATCGACGAAATGTGAGTCGTCCAATAATGAGTATCCACGTAGTTATTTAAATAATTATCTCACGAGTTATCTAACCACGAACGACACAAAGAAAGTGAAATCAAGAATAGTCGGTGCTTAGTTGACACTCTTCGAGAGCTCGGCTCCTGCTTTGAATTTCACATCGTCAGACGCGTTTGTCTCGCTGAAGTGGACGAGTCGTCCTTGGTGCGTAAGCACTACCGGCACATCATCGGTTGTCAGGGCTTCCGTCTCGGTGCGCCCCGGGCGCTTTCGCAGCATGAGGTCGTCTCCTTCTGCTTCTGAAAGGACCCCTTGGGCAACTGCATCCGAAATCGACCCATCAAACAGTCTTGCTCCTTGTCGCTCTCGGTCGTCAGACAGGCTTCGAGCAACCACGTCTCCGTACCCATCTTCATCCAAGTCACCAGCGCCAACACCGAGGACTTCCGTCGGTCCTCCCACATCCACGAGCGTGGCAGAGTTCTCGTAGAGACTGCTATCGTCGATAACCCACCCACCTGTGTAGAGATACTGGTCAGCGTTCTTACAACGGCGAACGTACAACAGCGCGGGGAATGGCGTCGGGCAGTCCGGCGGGGAGACCATAATCGGACACACGAGTGTCGGCGTGGCCGAGTTCGCCCCATTTTCTGAACCCCAACTCTCGAAGTCAGCGGGGGAGACTGATGACCCATCTGCACTGACTGCGAGGGCAGGCGTCGTCTCCGTGGCCTGTGGTGGGTCGTTCACCACGTGAACCCTGATTCGGCCGTCAACGGCGGTGACTTCGAGATGGATACCTGTGTCCACGGGTCCCGAAAGGGCTGACAGGCACACGTCCGAGTTGGAGAGAGAGATGTCGTCACCCATGATTGCCCTGTTAAGGACGTTTTCACCACCAATCGGGTCTCCCTCGTAAATCGGGCTGGTGTTTCCTCCACCGTTTTCCGCGCGGGCTCGGAGCTCTCCCCACGCGTATATCTTACCTTCAGTATCGGCTCTGCCGGTCACGTACTCGATGATGCGGCGCGGAGTGAGTTCGTTAACGAGCGCGAGGTCCCGGCCCGGGACGCGAGCGTCGGGGACCGTAATGGTAAACAGCTCGCTGAGTATGGGTTCATCAGCGAGGTAGTCGAACACGGCTCCTACGTTGTCTCCTGGCATCACCATATCTCTGTCTTCCCCGAGGATGATTTCGCCGGTCACGCCCGAGGTGTTTGCGTCGTTCAACGAAGAGTCGAGCAGTTCGATGTCACCTTCGACGATTCCTCGTATCTTTTGAACGTCTTCGGCAGCGGCTTCCCACTCGCCGTTCTCAACGTGCTCTGCCGCTTGCTGAGCCAGCGACGCTCTGTCATCCGAGTGGTTTCGCACGGTCACGCACACGTCGTCGGAGCAGCGTTCGAGCGTGGCCTGTATGTCTTCGATGGTGTCGCCCATGTCTGCGAGGCCGCGAGGCCCTTTGCGTGCAGAGCGCTTGCTGATGGAGTCGGCTGCTGCTTTCGTCTGGGAGAGCAGTTGGTTCTCTAACTCCAGTGCTTTAGAACGGAGTTCGACTGTATCGTCGATTCCGTCGCCGTCTGAATCCGCATCTCCCGGGCCACGGATTTTCGACTTGTTGCTTCGACTGTTGTTGTAGTTGGCCGCAGCGAGGGCTTGCGCAGTCACCCACGCTTCGAGTTCGACCTCTCCGGAGAGAAGTCCGGAATCACCGGACACTGTCGGAGTAAGTTTGTACACGGTCGGGTCGCCCGTCGGCGAGGGGCCGGTGTACTCACCAATACCTGCGAAGGGGGCGGCTGGGGATGCTCCTGTATTTGTCGTCGCACTTGCGACTCTACCGAGACAGCCACTGAGCGCACCAACGGCCAAGAGACCACTCGCAGTAAGCATCTGTCGACGGCTAGTTCCCATTGCCGACATATCCCCCTCAGAACTGTATCTTTTTGAAGGGCTGTGTTGAATCGCTGTAAGGCGTAGAGATTCACTGTTTGACGAAGCGTTTGATGTTATAGAC
>NZ_JAODIX010000083.1 GCF_026586675.1 Halorubrum yunnanense | reverse complement strand
GGGTTAATCTGGCGGAATATTACAGTAAGAGCGTCCCAGACCGTCGTCACTAGGCGGCAAAACAAGGCAAGATCAATACACCCGAAGAACTCCTAGCTCAAACACTTATTCACGGTACTGGTTTCTATCTAGGCTACACTCTCGTCGCCCTGTTTAACATACCAACCAAAACCACAAGCTGAACAACTCGCAAGCGCGTTCTATCGGCTGATTCGGCTGTAAATTCACGAAATAAATATCGTGGAAACTCTTCTATGACACCCTAGGAACAGCATGAGTGGCCCAACAATCTCGTCAAGAAATATGATGGCGAGAACAGTATACCAAGCCCCCACAAATCATCGGTGACAGACGCCTTAATTCCTCTAGAACTCATCCGACAAGCTCCCCAGTAGTTGCTTCTTGGAGGCTCAACTGACGCGGGCGTCTCCCCATTATCTCAGTCTCGCGTTCAACAAGGGCACCACCAGCGACAGCAGCGTCCTCTCGATAACACGCTCTCGCAGTCACTGCCCACAGCGCTGGCAGCACCTCATCGAGTAACGGCCATGGCTCTGTGAGTTCCAGCAAGACATCGCCAGCGAACCCGATCTCCTTCGGTGGAACTGGTCCATGTGGCCCATGATGACACCGAGCTGTCCGTAACGCTCCGGCCGCGGCGTGGACGTCGTTGCTGACGGTCGGATCGCTCACCCATTGCGGGTAGATATCCTGGTACCGTTCAGGAAGTTCTCCGTCGTCCCGGTCCGTTTCCGCAAACGACAGCTGGAGCCGGTAGCCAGCATCTGTCATCGCGACGATTCCAGCATCGACGAGGTCAGGGAGGTGGTCACGAAGCGAGCGAGCCGACACGCCGGCTCTCTCGGCGAGTGCTGACTGCGTTAGGAATTCTTCAGCGCCGGCGAGTGCCACAAGGGCCTTTCGCGGCGTTGACGACGCATCCCGGAGTACCTGCTTTGGAGACAGCGCTGCGATGATGCGTCGGAGTTCTACAGACCGGATATGTCGCGTCTCGGCTTCCGGCTCTAGCGCTCGGGCGACGCCGTTCGCGATTGCGAGCGGTGACCGACACAGCCCGTGGAGCACCGATACCGCCTCTGGAGTTGTGAGAAGGTTCTTTTCTTCAAGTGCTGTGCCAAGAAGGTCGCGGTACTGGGCTCGACTCGTCGACGTCTGGACGGGGACGCGGACACCGATCTCGGGGGCGTCATCCCGGACGTCCCTCGGCGAGACGTTGGATCGAAGCTTCTCAGCGAACACTTCCTGGCGGTCGCCGTAATCAGCAAACAGACACCACGAGCCGATGAGCTCACCGAACGGCTCTGCGGCGTTGACATCGACATCCAGTGACCAACGGAGGACCTCGTTACGGTCCTCAAAGAGTTGCCGAAACACCGACGCCATCCCGTATTTTGACGCAATCGCCGAGTTGATTCCAACGAACTTCGCGATAGCTGAGAGCTTCTCGTCGGGAAAATCGTTCTTAAACCGAGGCATCCGACCAATTCGGAGGATGTCGACGCCGGCGAAGTCCAGTAACCGGGTCATTACGCCAATCACGCCGAGTGACTCAGTGAGAATCTTCGTCCGAAACGCCGTTCGAGAGTTGTACTCGCGATACTCGCCGTGAGTCATGTCCCGCGTCATCTCGCAAATCTCCTCGAGAACAGCTTGTATGCGGTCGCCAAACTCATCGACATCGTCGACGAGTTCATCTTCTTCAGCAATCCACCCGAGACACGCACTGTTCTGGAGGATATCGGGTGCCTCTTGGAGCAGTCGGCGGAAATCACTACTCTCGTCGAGTCGCTCGTCAGTTAGCAGATTGTCCCAGACAAACCCGTCACCCAACGACCGAGCAGTACAGACTGCCCACTGCATCGGATTGTCGACTTCGGCGGCCACAGCGAGCCGATCATTTTCCCAGTCCATGTAGCGGCGGGGAGCTGCTCGATCGTCCCACTCAGAGACCGCCGCATCGACAGTTGCGACGCCATTCTCAGGGGTCGCCGCGACGGCGGCCTGATACGTAGAGCGAGAAAGCGGTTGGATAGTGTGGAGTGCTGGGAAGCGGTCGCGGCTCCAGCCGGTCCCCCCCTCACGTGTGTGCGCGGGTCTAGACTCCATATTGTCGGCAGATTTTCCGGTCCGACTCACAAAGTTCTGAAGGGGTTTTTGTAGCGTTCCAGATCGTCCGATTTCTTCGAGGAAACGCACGCCAGCCGGGCGAATTGCGACTTTGCTCCCGTCGCTGGTCGCGATACGATCCGTCACGAGTTCGTGTTCGCGAAGCTGGCGTAGGTGGTACGCGACGTTGTTCCGAGACTGGTCGGGGTCATCGTACGGGGCAGCCTCGTAGAGCGTCTCGTAGCCGGCTGTCTGGCCGGCTTCCGCGCCAATACGGTCAAGGGTTGCGACAACCTCACCGTCCGTCTCAAGCGCCTCACACGCAGCCGCGACGTGGTCGTCGACGGTTCCGTGAGCGCGCTGGCCTGTATCGCATTGCGAACTCACATCGAACGCTGCCACGTCCGGAACGTTCCCATCCAGTTCGTCGACATCGATCTCCGGATCGTAACTCCAAGCGAAGCGCCGCATCCAGATGGACGACTCAAACACAATCCGAACGTCGACACCGTGGCCAAGCCAACTGAGCAGCTGGACCATTTGCCGGCGTTGCTCGGCGTGGCCGATCTCCCGGAATGACTCATCGATCCGCACGGTGAGTGTTGGTGTATGTTCTGCGGCTGCGAGCAACGGCTTCACAACTCGGCGAACATCCTCAAGCTCACCAGGAAACCCGATGCCAAGCGGGCCAAACTCTGAGCTCCCAAAGCTCTCGAGCAGTTCGAGCGCCTGCTGATGCTGCTCGGACTCGACGTCTTTACACAGGCTCAACAGCGTCGACGCAACGATCGACCCGTTTAGGCTCTCTGCGTCTGGAAGCGCCTCTCGGTCAACTGTCCCGAGCTGATCGTCGATAATCGATTCAAGCGTCTGCCAGGCGGCCCCATCAGCGACACCACCGACGAGTTCGCGCACGGCGAGCGCAATATCGGCTTCGAGGACAGTAACAAGACGCTGCCAGAGTTCACCCGGTCGGCTCTCTTTGTCGAGGCGTACTGTCCCAGACGACACGGCCGGGTACTGCTGAACCACCCAGAGACCCGCGTCCTCATCACAGCGGAGATCTCCAAGCTGACGAGAGCTGTGATCAGTTTTGTTGGGTGTCTCTCGATTCCCTGTGTCGAGGTGCTGATCGTCTGAGAAGGCACCTGTAAGCACCTGTACGCCGAGTGGTTGGCCGACAAGGTCGCGGTCCCATTCGTCTTCAAGATCGGTGTAGTGGCCAACCTCGTCGAACTCAGCGCTAGCGTTACGAGTGTTTGCGAGAAGCGCCGCCCGTTGCTCAACAGCATTCTCCCACGTGTCGGCTCTTGCTCGACGTCGCAACTGACCATCTGAATACTGACTCCCACACCGGGGACATTCACGAGCGTTAGCAGCGCCACTACTGACGGCATCCTCGATGACCCAGTGTTGGCTACAGTTGGAACAGCCAACGACAGCGAAGCGACTCACGCCGCTGGCACACCTCCATGAGCCGGGTGGTCCTGCATAGTGCGCTCTCCGCGCACGTGCTCGACGCTACGGCCGAAATCGGATAATCGGCCGTCTCAGAGACAGCAGAGAGGGTTATCGGCGAAAGCCGGAGATGACTCTCACCACCGCAACCATTAAGACCACTTCGGAAGAAAAGAAGGATACGAGACATCCTTCGGACAGGTGCCATCCTGTCCCTTCCCAAGCGGCCCCTGCTGCCACCAGGGGAACTTCACCCCATTATTGACATCGCCTAGCCGTGCATACTGCGATATTGCGCTTGCCTCCGTCTTAATACTCACGCCGAGCGTCAGGACGGTGTTCAGATAAGGATTGAAAGGTGAGGCGGTGCGTTTTCAAAGTGATCTATGCCCGAAAACGAC
>NZ_JAODIX010000082.1 GCF_026586675.1 Halorubrum yunnanense | reverse complement strand
CGTCGTCGAAACAGGAAGCCCCACCCTCAACGAAGCCACGCCTGTGGCTGAGTAGGGTGGGGTAGTTCACGAGTACTCCAAGATCACTTGCACCGCCGCGTCGGACTCCGAATCGAGCAGCTCGTACGCCTCCGACGCGCGCTCGAAGGGGATCCGGTGGGTGATCAGCTCGTCGGCGGGGATCCAGTCGAGTCGGTCGAGCGCCGCGTCCATGCGCCGGTCGCGGTCCCAGCGCCCGCGGAGCCCCGGACTGATAGTCGACACCTGACTAGAGACGATGTCGATGCGGTCGCGGTGGAACCGCCCGCCGAGGTCGATCGGCTCGCGCTTGGTCCCGTACCACGAGCCGACCACGATCCGGGCGTCGTAGCCGACGACGCCGATCGCGTCGTCGAGCGCGCTCGGCTGGCCCGAGAGTTCGATCGCGAGATCGACGTCGTCGACGGCGGGGGCCGCGTCGCTCGGACCGGCGGCAGCGAGCTCGGCCGGGGTCGTCGTTCGGTCGGCGCCGAGCGTCGCGGCGAGCGCCCGCCGCCGCTCGATCGGGTCGACCACGACGAGCGACTCCAGCGGGAACTCGGCCAGTAGCCGAGTGACGCAGAGCCCGATCACCCCGGCGCCGAACACCACGACCCGCTCACCGAGCCGAGGCGCGGCGTCGAGGACGAGGTTCGTCGCGGTCTCTGCCGACGGGAGCAGCGACCCGGCGGCCGGGGTCGTCTGCGGGGGAAGCTCGACCACCGAGTCGGGGGTCGCGCAGAAGCCCGTCTGGTGGGGGACGAACGAGAACACCGACCGCCCGACCCACTCCGGGTCGACGTCGTCGCCGACCGCGCTGACGACGCCGCTCGCGGCGTAGCCGTACCGGAGCGGGTACGAGAGGTCGCCGTCGAGCGCGTCGAGCGTCTCGTCGGCCGGGAGGTCCGCGGGCGTCTGGTCGCGGTACACGAGCAGCTCCGTCCCGGCGCTTATCGCCGACGCGCGGGTGTCGACGAGCAGCTCGTCGGCGTCCGGCGGGCCGACCGTCGCCTCCCGCACCTCGACGGTCTGTGGGCCGGTGAAGTAGAGCGCGGCGTCGGTCATCGCGTGGCGGCGCCCGAGCGATGCCAGGGGCGTCGGCTCGGCTGGTGACGTGACACGTGGATCCCCACGGACCGTGCAGTGTTAAGTCCTCGCGCCGTCGGGCGGACGGTGTTCAGATAAGGATTGAAAGGTGAGGCGGTGCGTTTTCAAAGTGATCTATGCCCGAAAACGAC
>NZ_JAODIX010000081.1 GCF_026586675.1 Halorubrum yunnanense | reverse complement strand
TTCGAGCGGGGAGACGACCCCGGCCGCGAAAAGCTCAAGCTATGAGATGGTTTCTATGACAGGCTCATAGTTGTACAATACAGCGCATGCTCTCGAATACTCAAGGCCGCCGAATTTCTCAACTCTGGCACGTTGCGATGCTTGGGACAATAGCTACACTACCCGCAACTATCGTCATAAACCCCCTGTAGTCTCAATTTCTATAACATTAGAGGATGTGTTTGATGCGTGACTTCTATTTTCTACTTAAATATATAGAATAATATACTTACTCTAGCATCGCTTTCTATTTTTTATTGAATCCGCAGAGCTCGTTCGAGAGACACACCAAACGACACAAATCCGTACGCAACCGAGAACAACTATGATCGAGTCGCTCCTCCGGATTGACGTCGTCCTCTTCGTTCTCATCGGCGTGCTGGGCGGCGCACACTGTATCGGGATGTGTGGGCCGTTAGTGACGATGTACTCGAAACAGATGACGCCGCAGCCAGACGGCGGGACGGTGACAGCCAACGACGGGCGTGCCGGTCATCTCACGACCTACGAGGTTCGCCAGCACTTCCTGTTCAACGTCGGCCGGGCGACGACGTACGCTATTCTCGGGGCCGTCTTCGGCGCGCTCGGAAGCATCGTGTTCGTCACCGCTGACCAGCTGACACCGATCGCCGACCTCCTCCGAGGTGTTGTCGGTCTTGCGGTCGGAGGGTTCATTGTGGCGACCGGCGTTCGATACGTCATCGGTGGAAGCGGAGGCGACATTCGCATCCCTGGCGTCCAGCGCGTCACGTCGTGGCTCGCAACGAGAGTTCACCAACACGTGAACAGCCCGAGTATTGTCGGTCTCGGCGCCGTCCACGCGTTTCTTCCCTGCCCGATGCTGTATCCCGCGTATCTGTTCGCCTTCGCGAGCGGCTCCCCGACCACCGGGGGAATCGCTCTCGGTGCTCTCGGTGTTGGGACGATTCCAGCCGTCTTCCTCTATGGGACGATTATCCAGTCGATCGACGTTGCCCACCGGCGACGCGTTCATCGGCTACTCGGTGTGGTGTTCGTCGTGCTGGGGTACGTGCTGTTTGCGCACGGATTGATGGCACTCGGTGTTCACCTCCCACATCCGATGTTCCCGCATTACCAGCCCCTCGGGGGCGCGATGGGGCACTGACCGAGCACTGGACCCTTTTCGCTGGCTCGATACAGGCGACGAGCTCCAATCGACAACTACGATGCGGAAAACGACGGTGGCTAGCCTCCCAGAACCCAAGAACTGTCACGCGGTGGCAACTCGTTCGAGGTCGTCAACGAGCCGGTCGATGTCTGTTCGCGGGCCCCGTGGATACGCTCGCTCGATGATCCCTTGCTTATTGGCAAGGATAATGAGCCCATAGTGCGGGAAACGATACTCTAGATTCTCGATGTCATCTGCTGGTTGCTTCTCGATCTTCAGACCGAAGTGCTCGTCGTGTATCTCTTGGGCCCGCTCGTAGGTCTCTGGGCGGAGGAAGTGCCAGTTACCCGCGTCGAGGTCAACCCCCTGCTGCCCGGCGTACTCGCGGAGGGCCTCGGGGGTATCACGCTCGGGATCGAACGTGATGGGGAGAAACGCGACTTGGTCGCCGTACCCCGCCTCGGCGGCGGCCTCCTGTCCGCGACGGAGCCGGAGAATGAGTGCGGGACACACCCCGTCCGGACAGTTGGTGTAAAATGACGTCCACAGCACCGCGCGCTCGCCCTCGAATTGGGCCGTCGATATCTCCTCACCGTGGATCGGGTCGGGGACGGTAAACTCGGGCATGTTGTCACCGTAGCTCGGGAATGACGCCTCGCTGAGGTCTCGCTCCGGCGGTCCGAGAACGGTCCCTTCGGCGCCACTGCTGCCAAGGACACCAAGACAACCGGCAGTGCCGGCGGTGACTCCCGCGACGCCGACCGTTTTACAGAAACTCCGTCGGTCCATACGTTCGTATATCGGTCTCGCGGTCTTGAGGTATCTGGTGTGACCTTCGAATGCGCCGCTCCCGTCCAATCCGGGCGGACCCAGCCAGTCAGCTCCTCATTCGAAGAGGCTGTCGACAGTCCGGATGAACCGGTCAACGAGCCGGTCTGGCAGCGAGGGCGACACCACATCAAGCAACTCAGCTGTGTGTTCCGGGCGGGTTAGCGTGATCGTCATCGGACGGTCGTCGGACTTCGTGACGACTCCAGCGTCGCTCAGGTTCGAGACGTGCCACGAAACCGTGCTTCGTGAGAGATCCAATTCTGTAGTTAGTACATCCGGGCGAAGAGGACCGTCCAAATGGAGTCGGAACACGATCTCGCGGGCGGTCTCACGTCGAAGGAACGCGAGCGCCCGTCGTTCCCACGGGTCGAAGGTGGGATCGAAGTAGTGAGCTCGACCAGCGATCCGCTCGACGATCAATTCCTCGTCGTTCACCAGTCGTCGGAGGTGATACTGCGCCTGTCCGGTGGCGATGTCCAGATCGCGTTCCACCTGATTAAAGTGGACGCCGGGCGTCTCGCGGACGTGTCGTCGCACCCGATCTCTGGTCGTCGCCATCGTGAGTATTCGCCTGTCATCGGCTGAGAAATAAAACCTGTCGGGGCTTTCCTCCCACGAGAACGTTTTGCCCCGTGTCTTCTTATCACTCCCAACGCATACTGGCCAGTGTCGTGATCGCGTCGCTCATCGTTCGGCCCGTCTTCTCGGCTCTCGTGCCATTGACCGTTCAGGGGTCGCCCGTACTGCTGGCCGTCATCGCGTGTGCCGGAATCGGAACGAGCGCGCTCTTCGTCGTGAGCCTCGTCGCGTATCGACGCCGGCAGACCGGCCAGTACCGACTGATCAGCGCCGCGGTTGGGGTGCTTGTTCTACGGTCACTGATTGGAGCTGGGACTGTTCTGGGAGCTGTTCCGATGCCGGTTCACCACTTCGTCGAACACAGCTTTGACTTCCTGATCGCTGCGATGATCCTCTACGCCGTGTACGCTCACGCCCCGGGTTCGCTTGGTGAGGATGTCACAAGCGACTAGCTTGGTTGAGTCCTAGCCAGCTCGACCCCCATACCAATCAGTGCCAGACATCGTCCACTCCAGACCGATCTGTACGCTCGTTGATCCGGAGCGAACGCCTCCTGTGAGTGGTTTATGTCCTCTGGCAAACGCCGTTCGACAGTCACACCAGAACCGTATTGACTCTATATGAAGAAATACAGCTATGAAAACTGAACCTGACTCGCATTTGGTATCGCGTCGACAGGTCGTTCATACAGTCGGCTTGGGAGTCGTAATTGGAACGGCTGGCTGCGTTGGGGGATCCTCTGGCTCAAGTCCTGAACCGGTGGATTTGTCGGGTCAAAAGACTGACTATCAAGGTGGAATGGTCATTGGAGACCATGGAGGCCCTAATGGGCAGGTGTTCTACGCCGATACAGAACCCGAACCTAGACAGGGGCCCGTCCAAGGCTCCGAAGGAACTGAGAACCTTGCTTGGTTTCACACGCTCGCACATGGCCTCTTCCCGTACCATTTTAATCTGGTAGCAGACGGTGCGGAGGCGAGCGCAATCTACGTCACGGACTACTCCCGTGTCGATTGGGAAATCCCTGAAGACACCGAGCGAAAGAAGATGCCAGCACCGACCGCCCCCGATACATTCGCCGATGCCACGGGCCTCACATACGTCATCGAATCGGATGTAATGGGTGGAATGGGGCCAGATCTCATGCCGTTCTCGGAACCCAGCGAAGCTGAATCGTTCGCTGATAATTACGGCGGACGGACGATCGGGTACGACGACATCGATCGGTCACTCGTTGATGGAATCCAGATGACTGAGATGAACTAATTGACTTTTTTCATAGTGGAGATAATGAGAACCACACAGGTTCTACTCAAAGAATCTGACACGGTTGATCAGGAGCTAGAAGCTTTTGTCCGGCAAAATCGTAGCTATTACACACGCGATGGCAACCTCAGAAAACGAATCGAAAGACACGATAACCGTGTATCAAGAGCGGTTAGACGCACTCGACGCGACACTGGCATCGAAAATGGACCGTTGGAGTGTTCCAGCGTTGCGAACCGCTGTCGGAGTGGTGTTCATCTGGTTCGGCGCACTCAAGATACTCGGCGTCTCGCCGGCCGGTGACCTCGTCGCCTCTACGGTGTACGTTCTTCCGCCTGAGTTTTTCGTCCCGGTACTTGGCGTGTGGGAGGTGATCATCGGGATCTGTCTGCTCTATCCACCGCTTACGCGTGTTGGATTGCTGCTGTTGGCACTCCAACTTCCGGGGACGTTCCTCCCGATGGTACTGCTCCCTGAAGTTGTCTATACCACGTTCCCGTACGGGTTAACGGTCGAGGGTCAGTATATCGTAAAGAACCTCGTAATCATTGCCGGCGCACTCGTTCTGGGAAGCACCGTCAGGGACGAATCTGCGTCGGCGTGAGTCAGAAAATTAACTGCTCGTGCTGAATTGCGAATTTTGAGCCAGAGCTGATGATGTCGAGACGTTCTGCTTCTCTATCCAAGGAATCTCGATAGGCGACCAGCGAATAAAAAAATAATAAATCTTAATATATATTGCCGGTTAAGTTGCTATATGAGCGTAGTAAGCGTCTCAATGCCTGAGGACTTGCTTGAGCGGATTGATCAGTTTGCCGACGACCACGGATACACTGGTCGGAGTGAGGTACTTCGGGAGGCGAGCAGGAACCTCATGGGTGAATTTGAGGACAAGAAACTCGAAGGGCGCGAACTGATGGGAGTGGTTACCGTGTTATTCGACTACGAGACGACGACTGTCGAAGAGAAAATGATGCACCTTCGCCACGAATACGAGGATATCGTCGCTTCGAATTTCCATAGTCACGTTGGCGGACACCACTGTATGGAACTGTTTGTGCTCGAAGGGTCTCTCGAAGAGATTTCAGCGTTCGTTGGGAAGGTTCGAGCGACCAAGGACACTCTCACAGTTGATTACTCTGTCTCACCAGTGGATGATTTCAGCCCGCTGGCCGATCTGAGCTGATTCTGTTTCGTCTCTCTCGGTGAATCCACACCGATTGTGAATATATCTGCTGACTTCACCTGTTAGATATGTTCTCCCGACTTCCGGACGATAGCCACAGAGGCACTCTCTGAGCAAATTTATAATATATTTTTATAGAGTATCAAGGAGAATACCTGCGGCTTCAGCCGCAGGATGAATCCGACAATTCTGAACTTGTCCACGTAGTGATAGCCGATCGGATATTTGACAATCCGTGGCTTAAAGTGACAGATAGACCTATATATGGGCAGGAATCAGACCGGAAATAGAGCGATTCCGGTCAGTCCTACGATGGCGGCCTGTCCGCCCCAAGCAATGAGACAGTAATCGGAACCAGTCGGGTGAACGGTCGGTTCTTATAATGAACTGATGCTGTGCCCGACTGCTGTACGCACCACAGAAGTAACTCTAAGTCCGTCGAAGTCTGCCGGACTCCCCGAGGCAAAAACAACTCTGGGAGTCCCAACATGGTCGAGGATAGGAGTACCGGGGGCTTGGCACTCCCAGCAGTCCCACCCGCTACAGTCCGTGAATCCCACACGGATTCTCACCGCACTGGGATTCGGTGGGGCTGGAAACCTGAAATCTCCAACGCTCAGGATTCCTCCGCGTTTACGCGGAGGAGGATGTCAAGCTCGAATCTAATTTTAACATATGCCCATCGTGAGCTCCTCGATGACGGAGCGACTCCAAGAAGATCTCGATCCGTTTACGGAAGAACACGGCTATACCGGCCGGAGCGAGGTAATCTCGGCATCACTGTCTCCGGCACGTGTGCCGACGTTTTGAATTAAATCACGGACCAACCTTGCGCTTTTCTTATTATTTTATATATCTCAAATACAGCAAAGTTATTATATCTGGACTCATAATTGCTAAACGGACATGCCGCACATTCACCTTGGAGAGGGGTCGTTCCCCCTCTGGGCGCTCGTGCTGTGGACGCTGATCGGTGCTGGACTAATCTCCACTGTAGTCTACCGGATACGGAAAGGTGGAATAAAGACACACCAGATCGCACTCGCAGGTGTTGGCGCGGCTGCGAGCTTTGCGGTCTTCCAGCTTAACATTCCAGTGTGGGGCGGAATTCACATGAACCTCACCGGGCTCGTGGGCATCATCGCCGGACCGCTACTCGGCGCGCTCGTCGCGCTGGTCGTCAACATCTTTTCGGCGGCGCTCGGACACGGAGCGGTCGGATTAATCGGGGCGAACACGCTGATCAACGCCAGCGAAGCGATCGTCGCCTACTACGCGTTCAAGACGCTGTTGGGGATGGAGTGGGACGTCTTCCCCGCCAGCGCGAGTGCCGCGACACTCGGCCTCTCAGTGGGGTCGTTCCTGATGGGGGCGATCATCGTTATCAGCGGGGTTAACGGGAGCGCACTCCCGCGTGGTGACCTGCTGATCGCCGTTGGTGGACTCTCCGCTCTCAACCTCGGTGTCGCCGTCGTCGAAGGGATCCTTACGGGTCTCATCGTCCAATTCCTCGCCTCAGTGCGTCCCGACCTCGTCGGACTCACCGACCGCGACACTCGCGATGAGCCCACGGGGGTGACAGCCTGATGCAGCGCTGGAAGCAGTACGGTAGCATGGCTGCCGTCTTCTCGGCGTTCCTCGCCGTCGGCTACTGGGGGTTTACTGCGACCGGTGGTGCCGTTCCATGGGCAAAGCGGGCCTCGCAAACACTTCAACGCGGCGTCCAAGACGGCGGTGGCTCGCTCGTGAATCTTGGACGTGGTATCATCGTTGCCGGTCCCATCCGGAAGGGCGGACTGATGGTCGAATTCGGCGGAATTGTTCTCGCCTTCGCCCTCTTGGGTCTCGGGCTGTACGTCTACGTCGACCGTTACGGCGGCTTCGGTGATGACGAACGACCGACACGGTAACCGTGACAACGCTCTCGAATCACGTCCCTGACCCCCGGCTCATCACGGCGTTCGCCGAGCGGCGAGACGGACCGTTACATCGAATTAACCCGTGGACGAAGATCGGTGTCGTCGGTGTGCTCGTTCTCGCCGTCACAGTGTTCGACCGCCTCGCGCTCTTGGCCGGTCTGTACGGAACCGTACTGGTAGTCTACGGAGTCGCGGATCTACCGTACCGGCGGCTCATCGGCTGGTACACGCTCCCGATGCTGTTCATCGTCTCGGTTGCCGGACCGCTGGCGTTTCTCGAACCGGGGACGCCGATCGGGGGCGCACTTCCGACGCCCTTCGGCGGCTTCTCGGTCACGTGGGAGGGTCTCACCCTCTTTTTGGAGCTCAGTTGTCGGTCACTCACGGTCGTCACGTTCGCGCTGACGGCATCGATGACGACCAAATACACCGATGTCGCGTACATGCTCGGGCGACTGCTCCCGCGACCGATCGACCAGATCGCCCTACTCACCTATCGGTTCACGTTCGTTATGCTCGAAACGCTTGAGGACTTGGTGAAAGCCGCGCTCTCCCGCGGAGCGAACTTCTCGGAGTTCTGGTCGAACAAACGGCTGTACGCCAGGATCCTCGGCATGACGATGCTGTCGGCGATCGAGCAGTCCGAACGACTCGTCAAGTCGATGGAAGCCCGTGGATACGACGGCGACCTCACGCTGTACGGGGACGTCCCACGACCGCCCGCTCGCGAGCTCGTCGCTATCGCAGCTTGCTACACCGGCGTCGTCGCCTACGCGTTGGTCGGCGTCTACGAGGTGGTTCCAGTATGAGTTCGGATCGCTCTGAGGAGCGGGGGCCCCTAGTTGATCTACAGTGTGAAGCCCACACGTACCCGGACGGGACGGTGGGTATGCACGAGGTCGACTTCTCCGTGTATTCCGATGAGGTCGTGGTCCTCGTCGGTGGCAACGGCGCCGGAAAGTCGACGCTCCTCGAACATCTGAACGCGACCCTCATTCCCGACGACGGCGAGCTCGTCGTTGACGGCACCCCGATCACCGAGGACAACAAGCCGCACGCGCGAAAGGAGGTCGGCTTCGTCTTTCAGGACGCCGACACGCAACTCGTCGCGCCCACGGTCCTCGACGACGTGATGTTCGGCCTTCAGAACTACGGGGTCCCCGGAGACGAAGCGAGGGAACGCGCTCGTGAAGCGCTGGCGACTGTCGACGCGAGCCACCTCGACGACCGAATCCCACATTACCTGAGCGGCGGGGAGAAACGGCTCGCTGGCCTCGCCGGTGTGCTCGTCCTCGAACCGAGTGTGGTCGTGCTCGACGAACCGCTCGCGGGGCTCGATCCCGATCGGTCCCAGCTGGTCGCGGAGCGGATCGAGCAAATTCACGAGGACGGTATCAGTGTCGTCCTGTCGACGCACGACCTCGAATTCGCCGCCGAAGTCGCGGACCGCGTCTGCGTAATGGCCGAGGGCAACATCATCGGAGGCGGAACACCCCGAGAGGTGTTCTACGACGACGCCCTGTTGGCGGACGCGAACCTTCACCCGCCGAGCGCGGTTCGTGTGGCTCGTGACGCAGGGCTGGGGGCGACGGCACAGCCGGTGACCGAATCGGACCTCGTGTCGCTCCTGACGGAGGCTGGAAATTCGAATACCGCACCGAAACCCTCCACGGACGGACACAGACATGACTGACCGCCTTCTCCGACGTCTCTCGAAAAACGTGTAAAACCACGCTTATCGGTATCTGATGCGGCGTCGATAACACACTATGCTGGGCCAGCGGGGTATCATCGCTCAGCCGACTCTCATTAACACAGCCAGTTTTAAAATATGAAACCGCAATTCGGTCGCTCTATAGCGACTAGGTTAAAATCGAGAAGTTCAGTCGCTGAAATCAGTCCTCAAGTCCGAAGTCAGCAAGTGAGTGCGTATGATGCCACACAGCGACCACTTCGTCAACATCGAATGTGAGGACGCCGTCTGTCAACTGAATCTTGATGACCCCGTCCTCGATTTCTGAATCGTGGAGATGCATCTCCAGCGGTTCATCGAACTCTGAAACTGCGAGCATTAGTTCGCCTTTTTCTTCCAGTTCCGATTGGAGTTCCGCTGTTTCAACTACCATCGTACTACCGAATACGGGTTTGACAAAAGTAAAGATTAGTTTCATTTTTAAAAACTTATTTTTGTCGAAGGGTTTAATTGTTTTAATAGTACAATACTGATGTAGCTGAATCTGCCGTGTCAGTCACGAGTCGGTACCGTCAATCTGCGCTTACGGAGAATCGAGGAGAAATCCTCGGGCTTCAGCGCAGGGAGGATGTCACTCTGCTGGCACGGATTCGACTCGTTCGCCGTCGTCCGTCGTCGCGTACTCGCAGCAGTAGTAGCCGCCGGTCAGGCTGCGAGCGGGTATCCCGTACTCTGCCAGTACCCGCGTTGCCATGTAGGAGCTCTTCCCGATCTTACAGTACGTGAGCACCTCCCCGTCCGGGTTGGCGTCGGCGGCCCACTCTCGGAGCTCGCCAGGCGGGACGTTCTCGTCGCCGTCGATCCGTCCTTGGGCCTCCGCATCTCCGGAGGGCGGGTGTCGATGACCGTTGCCTCGTCTTTCCGTTCGAGAAGCTCGTCGAGGTGGACGACATCGGCGATGCCTTCGACGACGTTCGCACCGATCATTCCTAACACGTTAACCGTGTCTTTCGCGGCCGGGTATGGCGGCGCGCACGCGAGATCGTAATCGCGGATATCGAACACGGTGTCCCGGTGTGCGATGGCCGTCGCGAGGACGTCGATTCGCTTATCGACGCCGCTCTCGCCGATGGCTTGGGCACCAAAGATCGTTCCGTCGCCGGGATCGAATGGAAGTGTAAACAAACGTTATCGACTACGGACCCCGATCAATTGACTTTTGACTCATAGTGATTAAAGAAAATATTTACCTCTATGCGTAGTAGAGCTGGTAATGAGTCGGCTCGACGGGGTAAC
>NZ_JAODIX010000080.1 GCF_026586675.1 Halorubrum yunnanense | reverse complement strand
AGATGCTTCGACGGTCCAGGCATACTTCATACTCTCGCTCAAATATTACAAAGTTTTCGACGGTCACTACAGCCGTTTCGTCATCGCGAGACGCCTCCGGCGTCTCGAACGACAGCGAGCGTGCGCCGCCCTCAGCGACCGGGGCTTTGGGGGTGTCCACCATCGAGTCGTCGTCAGTCACGTATCTCCGAGCGGCTGGGGGTTTCGGGGTGTGCAGAGGGAGCTATAGAACAGTTCATATATCTCATTAACCACCCGTGAATCGTTCAGTATAGGCCAAGGAATGAAGACACTGTAGTCTGATCTATTCGGAATCAGATAAGAACGGCGTGCAAGATACAGAGGGTAAATTCAGAGGATGGATCTCTCACGGAAGCGACTCATGGGGAGTATTGTGCTTACAATACAGGATACGGGAATGAACAGTCCGCTACGAGTTACCCTATCTGCACTGCAAATACGATCTGATCGTTCAGTAGAATGTGAAGCGGTTGACCGGCGTCATTCCACTCCTGGCTCTCTGAGTACGGTGATTCTCCAGTGTCGTCAGTATATGTGACTTCTACGTCGTAGTCGCTGTCCATTATCACCTCATTGTTGATTTTCTGTCTCGAATGAGGGTTCATATCGAGACTGGTGTCAATATTCGACGACTCGCCACCGCGCTGCGTGACCGTCATTTCAACTGTCCGCGATACCTCTGCTTCGTTGTGAAGAATCACATCAGTCGCGCCTCGACTACTCCCGCGTCCATCAACACAGCCAGCAATTCCGGCAAGACCGGCCAAACCCATACCAGCAATAAAGGTTCGCCGTGATCGAGTCAAACTCATACACGGTGTTCGAAGCACTGCGACAAAAGAGCAGTCTTCGCTTCAGTCTCTCTTTGTGTCTATACGTCTGACCGATATGCGCCTTGTATGCAGCAGCGTTGAATTCACATCTATACCTCCTGTCACAAGTGACGCGCTGCATTTAGAGGATCAACGCAGCACGCGAGATAATCACTGACCGCTCTATAAGAAGCAGATCTCTGCGAACCTTCAGATTGAATAGATTGGAGTGTAGCGATAAGGTTATGACTGACACTGTGTTGCTACCCGCAAATAGTAGTGGACTGTTCAAAGATGGTGAACTGCAGGAACATAATTTTTCCAATATTTCATTCACTGAAGAAGATGTCGGGACTGATGTGAGCGAATTTGATCTGGAGAATGCAGACACGAGCAATGTCGAAGATATGAGTGGGATGTTTAGTGCTGAACGCGGTGAACCAACATTTGATCAATCAAATCCATTTGATCAGGATATCAGTGGGTGGGACACCAGTAATGTCAAAGATATGGGGAGTATGTTCAGGAATGCTGAGTCGTTCAATCAGGATATTGGCGGGTGGGACACCAGTAATGTTATAAATATGGGAGGTGTGTTCTCGTGGGCTGAGTCGTTCAATCAGGATATTGGCGAGTGGGACACCAGGAATATCAAATATATGATACAAATGTTCACTGGAGCTGAGTCGTTCAATCAGGATATCAGTGGGTGGGACACCAGTAATGTTGAAAATATGGTAAGTATGTTCCGGGAGGCTGAGTCGTTCAATCAGGATATCAGTGCGTGGTGTGTTGAAAAGATCACTCAAAAACCACACCGATTTGATGAATATGCAAGATTTGACGGCGTTGACGCTAAGCAACCAAATTGGGGAGAACCGTGTTGAATACGCGCGTTGTATGCAGCAGTTCCCCTTTCAGCAAATTTAATTATTTTGTAATACACAGCCCGACAGATGGCTGATAATGACGAGGGCGGATCATATGCCTCCGACCCGGCAGTACTAGACCCGCAAGAACGACCGGCAGAAGCTTGTGCGTACGGGCACAAGAGTATTGACTGGATCTGCCCCCGGGATCCTCGGGACGACGGAGACTACTGTATCTTCCACGCACCGGTCTCAGCGAAGCAACCTGAGGAGGTTCGGGATGCATTCGTGGCCGCGCTCGAAGAACCCGGAAAGCAGGCGAAGGCCTTCATCGGGGCGCGCCTGTCGTCGTTAGACCTCTCCTTCGAAACCATCCAGCTGCCGGACAACTACCCCATCGACCTGCGGTACGCGTCTATCGACGATAGGCTTGACTGTACACACGCCAAGTTCGACTCGATACTATGGTTGGCCAACACCGAGATCGGGACCTGTAATTTCGAGAAGGCGTTGTTCCGAGACCACGTTAACCTTGAGGATGCCTCTGTCGGCGAGTTCCGAGCGGATAGGGTGGAGTTCGTCGACGGTATCAGCGCCGAGGGCCTGTCGGTAGTTAACGATAGCCTGATACTTGGTGACCTGTCGTTTCAGCGTGCCCAGTTCGGCGACCGTGTCGACTTAGCAGAACTTACTGTCGATGGAGACCTGAACCTCAGTGACGCCTCGGTACAGGGCCAGTTGGCCCTCGGTTCGGCGGATGTCGACGGCGATATCGAGGCGAGACGTCTCAACTGCGAGGGGAGAGTGTGGCTCAGAGAGGCGTCGGTAGAGGGGACTCTGGAATTGGCGAAGGCATCCGTAACCGGCGAGGTGAGCTTGGGAACCGCGACAATCATAGAGGGAGTGGATATGACAGACTTCGAGGTCGACGAAAGAGTGGAGATGATACACTGCACTGTGGGCGAGTCTCTCGAGGTCTCGGGCGCGGATTTTGAGGACTTGTTACTCGCGTCGGCCGAAGTCGGCGCCATTGAGGGGAGCTCCGCCACGTTCCGGGACGACGTCCAAGCTACCGGCATAACGGTCAGCACAGGAGTCTCACTGGATAGTGTCGACGCTTGTGACCTCAATTTTATGAATTCGACACTGGGAGAGACCGTAGAACTGAACGGGATCGCCGAGGGTATATACTTCGACAACACGACGCTCACCGAGCCAGGGGTCTTCGATCTCTCCGGGGTGACAGCTGAGAGCGGTCGGATAACGTTGCCCGCCGATACCCCCGTCGTCTACGACTTCACGGACGCAACGCTCGGCGACATCAAGCTCGCGACGAACAACGACGACGCCCACCTGTTCAAGCACTTCCGCTTCGAGAACACAACGTTTGACGGCTTTGACTTTGGCCCCTACAAAGACGACCTCGCCGCCGTCGACTGGCGTATCGATACCTTCACTGACGCCGTTGATATCGACGACGAGATTTCTGCTGGCGAGATCGTTTCAGAGGCGGAGGATTTCGCGGATCTGATGGAGGAGGCGGATGAGAACGAGGTGGAAGCCATATCGGAGATGGTCGCCGGCATGGTAGACGCGGCGCCGGTCGAGTTTGACATCGAACTTGAGGACTTAGAGACGACAGACGACGTGCAGGAAACTATGCACGAACTTGCCGAACGAGCCGAGGAAGAGCTGGAAGGCAAAAAGCCCGGAGGGCCGACCCCCGGCGAACTGGAGAACACCTACCTCAAGGCCAAGAACGGTGCTGACCAGACCGGGGCAGACGAGATGGCAGCACGATTTTTCATCCAAGAAATGAAATTTCGCCGACAGCGCCACGCGAACGAGTTCCGGACGGGTGATTCCATCCGCGGACGCCTCAAGAACGCGTGGGATTGGGTGACTAACCTGACGCTGGATGTCGTCGCAGGCTACGGCGAACGGCCGCGGAATGTCGTCGGCGTCTCCATCGGTCTCGTCGCTGCATTCGGCGGTATCTACCAGTTGACGAATTCCCTCCAGAGCGGGAGCGGGACGTGGGACTACGTCCTGTTCAGCCTGCAGAATTTCGTCTCATTCCTCATCGGGAGCAACCCACGAGGGACGCTCGCGGTTCAGTACGTGAGCGCCACCGAGGCGTTCCTCGGGGCCTTCCTCATCGCATTGTTCGTGTTCACGCTGACTCGATCGTTAAATCGCTGATTCGAGCTACTAGCTTTCATTCAGTAAAGAAGCGTCTTACCGAGACTACCATCTAATAACTGCGAGACTCGCGCTCTGTATCTTGCACGGCGCTCAGAACATCACTTGAGACTGGTAGGATTCTCAGCGGTCAATACGCAGGCCAGTTCTGACGGTTGATTCACCGAATCGTAGATGAAATCAAACCCTTACGAATAGTCCCATGACCCCCTCGGTGTGTACCGTCGATCGCTGTCAACCATTTATAAGTGAGTGACGAGGGAGTCAAGGAAGTCCGTCCCGACGGCTGCGATGTGGTATCTGCCTCGTATCGCCAACGGACCTATATCCCGCGCGCCGGTACAACCCCCATGGACGACCGACTCGAACGGGTCATCCGCCAACAGCTCCGCGAGGCGGGCAAGCAGTTCGAGGAGGCGAGGCGGGCGTACGCCGAGGCGAAGGACGACCCCGACGGCGACGACAGCGGGGCGGACCGGTACGACCTCCCGACCGGCGACGACGGGCGGGCGCGAATCGTCTGTCGGCGACACGCGGAGCGGCGCGCGGTCGCCGTCGACGCCGAGGGGCGCCCCTCGTGTTTCGAGGCTGACCACCCCGACTGCGAGGGCTGCGCGGAGGACGTTCGCGACGGGTTCGTCGAAACCTGGTGAGGGCGGGTCTCGGTCGGTGCACGGGATTGGACCCCGCGGGCACCCGAACACGTTTTTACCACACCGCCCTCCGAAGGGCCATGAAGCGGACGACGGTCGTCGCCGGGCTCCTCGTCGTCGCGGGCGTCGGGCTGGCGCTCTCCGGGTTCTTCGCGGACTGGGTCGACGAGCCGCCCTCGCCGGAGGTCGGCGAGGAGTCGCTCATCTCGGTCGACGGCGACTACCGGCTGTGGCCGTACATGAGCCGGAGCGCCTCAGTCGGGGGGCGGACGCTCGCGATTAACGTCGTGTTCCACGCCGACGCAGAGGCGACGCGCGCGGCGATCGAGGGCGGCGCGGAGGCCGACTGGGAGGAGACGGACGAGAACGAGTCGGCGACGACCGCGGAGGCCGAGCAGGTGCGGGCGTTCGTCGAGCGCGACTGGGCCGACGCCCGCAGTTCGACGCGGTACAGCTACGTGGAGGGGCCCGCCGGCGGGGTCTGGCTGACGGAGACGTTCGAGCTCCACGAGGGGGCGTACCTCGGCGTGCGCGATCACGTTCGGGCGTACGAGTCGCCGGACAGAGCGTACACCGCAGTACAGGCCCACGAGGAGTACTACGACTGGTTCCGGCTCCGCCACACGGTGCCCGGAATCGACGAGCCGGCGGTCCGGCTGGAAGACGAGTTCATCCACGGCGGGGTCGACGCCGAGGTGCGCCGCGAGTACCGCGGGATCGAGGGCGGGTGGAGCGACGGCTGGATCTCGGTGATCGAGCTGGCGTCGCTCGTCACGGTCGGCGGCGCCCTGCTCCGACGCCGGACGCGGAGGGCCGCCGTCGACCTCGCGCGGCGGAGCCGACGAGAGGCGGCGAGACACGTCGACGCCGCGGTCCTCGGGGCCGCGCTCGGGGCCGTCGTCGTCGGGGTGCGGGCGGTCGGAGTGGCGCTGGAGCTCGCGTCTCCGAGCCTCCCGCCGAAGGCGATCGCGGGGCCGTTGTACCTCGTCCTCGCCGCCGGGCTGCCGGCGCTCGCCGTCGCGCGGTCGCGCGAGTGCCATCCGACCGCGGCCGCGCTCGCGGTCGTCGTCGGGCTCGGGTCGGGGTTCGTGACGGACTTCGCTGCGCTCGGCGTCGCGGTGCCGCCCGCGCTGATCGTCCACCGAATGGCGCTGCTCGCGGCGCTCGGCGTGGTCGCCATCGGGCGGGCGGCGGACGACCGGCCCGTCCTCGTCGCGGGGCTCCTCGCGTGGGCAGTCGGGCTCGCGCTCCCGCTGGCGGACGTCATATAAGCCGAGAGCGCCGCGAAACGCCCGAATTGCCCCGGTCGACGCCCGGCGGCGATACCACAGAAGGGATATACGCCAGCGTCGAAAGAGGGACGAACGAATGAACGGGCAGATCGGCCGGCGAGAGGCGCTCGCGAGGATCGGGCTGGGGGCCCTGAGCGCCGGGTGTCTCGGCCGGACCCGCAACATCGCGGGGCGCGACAGGGCGTCCCAGCTCACGCTGCGGATCGACGCGGCGCCGGCCGACAGGGACCCAAACGGGATCCGCATCGCCAAGCATCTCGCCGAGAACCTGAACGCGGTGGGGGTCGACGCCCGGATCAACACCCTCAGAGAGACCGACCTCTGGCGGAAGGTGCTGATCAACCAGGACTTCGACGTCTACGTCGGCCAGTTCCTGGAGCTCGACCCGTTAAACCCGGACGCGATGTACGCGTTCACCCACTCGCGGTTCGTCACCGAATCGGGCCGGCAGAACCCGTTCGGCTTCACCGACATCACCGGCGTGGACGAGCAGCTTGAGCGCCAGCGGCGCGCCGAGGGCGACGCGCGGGCCGACGCCGTGACCGACCTCCAGCGCTCGCTGTGCGAGCTCCAGCCGTTCTCCGTCGTCGCGTTCCCGGACCCGCTCACCGCGGTCCGCGAGGAGCGGTTCACGGGGTGGACGAACCGGCGACCGGTCTCCCCCGTCGGGCTCCTCGGGCTGGAACGCGCGGGGACGAGCGACGTCGCCACCGCGAACGACTCAACCGGAGGGAACGCGACGGCCGACGACGTGGAGACCGAGGACGGCGGCGACACGCTCCGGCTCGTGACGACCGACGCCAACATCACGGAGAACTGGAACCCGATCGCGGCCGAGTACCGGCGGGGCGGGACGTTCACCGCGCTGCTGTACGACCAGCTCGCGCTGGTGGACGGCGACGAGGTCGTTCCGTGGCTCTGCTCGGGGTGGGAGCGCGGCGACGGGACCGTGACGGTCACGCTGCGCGACGCGCGGTGGCACGACGGGGAGCCGGTGACAGCCGAGGACGTCGCGTTCACCTACGAGTTCCTCCGGGACACCTCGATGGGGCGACTGGAGGCGGCAGTGCCGACCCCCCGGTTCCGCGGCCGGAGCTCGGTGGTCCGGTCCGCGAGGGTGATCGACGACGCGACGGTGGAGCTCGCCGTCGGTGACGTCAACGACGCGGTCGCGGCGCGCGCCCTGCAGGTGCCGATCCTGCCGGAGCACGTCTGGTCGGACCGGACCGAAGCCGCGACGATCGCCGGCTTCGAGTTCGACGTGGAGACGACCGAGGCGGTGGTGACGAACAACGAGGACCCGGTCGGCAGCGGTCCGATACGCTTCGTCGAGGCGACGGCCGAGGAGTCCGTCACCTTCGAGCGGAACCTGGACCACTTCCTCGTAGGCGCGGGCGCGGTAGACGGCGACGCGGCGTCGGACCCGGCAGCCGGGATCCCAGAGCGGTTCCGCGGGAAGCCGGCGTTCGAGCGGCTGGAGATCGCGGTGATGCCGTCCGACATCGCCGCGGTGCAGGCCGTCGGGGACGGATTCGCGGACGCGACCGTGTCGAACCTCGGGCCGGACGCCGTGCCGCGGATTGGCCGCGAGGCCGACGCACGGCTCGTGACGGGGGAGGCGGGCGGCTTCTACCACGTCGGGTACAACACGCGACGGACGCCGCTGTCGAACCCGCGGTTCAGGGCCGTTCTCGCGTCGCTGGTCGACAAGGACGCGCTCGTCGACGACGCCTTCGACGGGTACGCGGAGCCCGCAGCGTCGCCGCTGGCGACCTCGCCCGAGTGGGTGCCGACCGACCTCTCGTGGGACGGGCGGGAGACGGACCCGGTGTCCCCGTTCGTCGGCGACGCCGGGTCGCTCAACGTCGAGGGGGCCAGAGAGCGGTTTCGCGACGCGGGGTACCGGTTCGACGACGAGGGGCGGCTGCTCTCGAGGGGAGAATGAGCTGGCTGCCGTCGGTCGTCGGAGGCGTCGTGGTGCGTGTCGGCGGCGCGCTGCTCCTCGCGGCCGCGGCGATCATCGGTCCTGACCGGCTCCGTGGACTCCGGGGCGAGGTCGCGGGGCGCCTGTGGCGCTCGCGCCGCGCGCTCGCCGTGCTGGGGGTCGTACTGGTCGCGAGCGCGGTCGGCCGGAGCTCGCTCCAGGCCGTCTCGGGGCTGTGGGGGCTCCGGTTGACGGGGCTGATCCACGCGGTCGAAGGCGAGTTCGTCGGCTGGGTGCAGACGACGTTCGCCACCCCCGAGCTGACGGCGTACTTCTCGTGGGTGTACGTGTACGGCTACGCGTTCCTGCTCTCGTTCCCGTTCCTCGCGTACCTCGCGCTCCCGCGGACGGAGACGCTGGAGCGACTGCTCGTCGCGTACGCGCTCAACTACGCGATCGGACTCGTGCTCTACACGGTCGTGTTCGCGTACGGACCGCGGAACCTGAACGTCGCGACGTCCCTGCTGTTCACCCACAACCCCGACTTCACCGCGCTGACGAGCGAAATAAACGAGGCCACGAACGTCTTCCCCTCGCTCCACACGTCGCTGTCGGTGACGGTCGCGGCGTTCGCCGTCCTGACGCGCGAGGAGTACCCGCGGTGGACGCCGGTCGCGCTGTGGCTCTCGACGTCGGTGGTGATCGCGACGATGTACCTCGGGATCCACTGGCTCACCGACGTCGTCGGCGGGGTCGCCCTCGCGTTCGGCTGCGTCTATCTCTCCCGTCGACTCGTCGATGGGGACGGCGACGCGAGCGGCGAGACCGAGGAGAGCGCAGACGGCGACGCCGTCGCGGGCGACGCTTAGCTCAGGCCCCTTCGACGAGCCGTTCGAGCTGCTCCGGCGGCACCGCGCCGCGGGCCGCGTGCCCGTCGAACGCGAACGTCGGGACCCCGGTGATCCCGCGCTGTCTCGCCGCGTCGAACATCCCCGTCACGCGCTCGCGGAGGTCGTCATCGTCGAGCGCGGCGTCGACGACGTCGGCGTCGAGCCCCGCCACGTCGCTCGCGAGGTCGACGAGCACCTCGCGGTCGCCGATGTCGCGTCCCTCCCGCCACAGCGCCGCGAACACCGCGTCGTCGAAGGCGGGCCACGCCTCGGGGGCGGTCTCCTTCACGCGGACGGAGACGAGCTGCGCGGGCAGCGAGTCGACGTCGGTGGCGATCTCCTGGGCCATCTCGACGTCGTACTGCTCTTGGAGCCGCCGGACGTTCTCGCGGGCCTGCGCGTAGTAGTCGTCGCCCTTCCCGTCGTCGACCTCGTGGTCGATCGTGCCGTCGGGGCTGCGCTTGCCGGCGCGGAGGTCGAACGGGTGCCAGTCGACCGCGAGCGGCTCCTCGCGGGTCTCCTGGTACTCGGCGAGCGACCGCCGGCCGAGGTAGCAGAACGGGCAGACGTAGTCGGAGTAGACGGTGATCGAGTCGGCGTCGTCGGCCCCGGTCGGCGCGGGGGTATCGGCGTTTGACATACCCCCCGTTCGGCCGCGAGCGGCAAAGGAGGTTCGGCGGCGGTGATCGCCACGAATTAATATTACTGGATGATATCACCGAAGTATGAGACGCGAACGCGACCCGGTCTCCCCGCCCGTCGCGCTGACGATGGCCGGCAGCGACAGCGGCGGCGGGGCCGGTGTGCAGGCGGACCTGAAGGCGATGACGGCCCACGGCGTCTTCGGGACCGCGGTCGTGACGGCGACGACGGCGCAGAACACGCGCGGCGTCGAGGACGTCCACGCGGTCCCGGCCGACCACGTCGCGAGCCAGTACGACGCGGTGATCGGGGACTTCGACGTCGGCGCGGTCAAGACCGGAATGCTGGCCACGGCGGATATCGTCGAGACCGCGACCGAGCTGCTCGCCGGCCGTGCGGCTCCCGTCGTCGTGGACCCGGTGATGGTCGCCGCGACCGGCGACCGGCTGCTCTCGCCCGCGGCGGAGGACGCCTACGAGGGGCTGATCGGGCGGGCGACGCTCGTCACCCCCAACGCCGACGAGGCGGAGGTCCTCGTCGGCGAACCCGTCGAGACGCCGGCGGACGCCGAGGCGGCCGGCCGGGAGCTCGTCGCCCGCGGCGCCGGCGCGGCGCTGATAAAAGGCGGCCACCTCGACAAGGGCGGCGAGAGGGTCGTCGACACGCTTGTTCGGGCCGGCGGGGCGGACGGGGGCGAGAGGGACCCGACCGTCGACCGCTTCGAGACGCCCCGGATCGACACCGACGCGACGCACGGCTCCGGCTGCGCGCTATCGAGCGCGATCGCGGCGCGGCTGGCGAGAGGTGAGTCGATTCGTGGAGCGGTCGCCGTCGCGGTCGAAGAGATGACCGAGGCGGTCCGGCGCGGCTACGACGTGGGCGAAGGCCCGGGCGCGGTCAACCCGACGGTGTTGGGCGAGGATTGACATCCTCCCCGCGCTGAAGCGCGAGGATTCCCACGGCACTGCACCGCTGGGTTGGGATGTTTACG
>NZ_JAODIX010000008.1:9119-55547 GCF_026586675.1 Halorubrum yunnanense | reverse complement strand
GTTAGGTCAGGGGCAACCTACGAGAGAGTGCCGAAATCCTTCTCAGGGTAAACACGTACGATTAGTTAAAACATCCGACCGGGGCGGTGGTCGTGGTTGATGTAGAATACTGTCGGATTCATCCCCGCGCTAAAGCACGGGGCTTTCTCCTTGATTCTCCGTAACCCACGACTGATATTGGTTACTGCAAATAGTTTCAGGGACGGTGTCAAGAAGCGTCGGTTCAGCAGCTCTCATCAGAGGTACGGATCAGCACGTCGTTAGACCTAATCAGTATGAAGCCGTGGGTTCCCTCCTTGTTCCTCTGTGACGCCGAAATCGGAGTGGATTGTTTATGAACGAACTGCGGTGGCGCGTGCCTCCGACCGCCCGAAGGGGGTGAGGAGCACGCGCGAGGTCGCCGGCGCTACGCGCCGGCTGCCAGAGGGACCGGAGGTCCCTCGCTGGACGCGGTGAGCGCTCGGAGAGCGCGAACCGCGAGGCTGGGGAGGCGTGAGGTGCGGTGCCGTGCGGGGCGGGATTCAAAGGGGCAGCCGCGAGGACGAAGCACGACGACGTAAGCACTGGAGGGAGTGAGCGTAGCGAACGACTGAAGCGCGCAGCGAGTCGCGCGAGTCCTCGCGGCTGGGGCTTTGGAGGTCTTCACCGCAGCGCCCGTAGCATCCATTTAAAAGCGATCGACGAACCCTCTCGGCCTGCCACCTAACCACCAACCCCGTCCTATCGCTCGATCCCGCCCTGCGCGTTGATCCGCATGATGTGTCGGACGTTCAGGTAGATCTCTTCGGGGGACGTCTGCTCGTTGGGGTCGTATAAATCCGACACGCGGTAGAGGATCGCGGAGAGCTGCTTGCTCTCGGAGCTGTCGCCGCGCACGTCTCCAGCCACCTCGCGGAGGAACGCCCGGACCTCGTCGTCGTCGGCGAACTCCCCGGCCGCCGCATCTGCGGCCGACTCGGGGACGACCGGGTCGACGCCGGCGGCGTCGAGGGCGTCGGGCTCGCTTTCACCTTCCTCTCCACCCTCACCGCCACCCTCCCCGCTCATCGCTCCTCGCTCGCCCCGCGGCGGCGCACCACGCCGGCGTTGTTCGCGACGTTCTCCACGATCACCCGGAACGCGTCCGCCGTCTCGCCCTCCGCTAAGACCACCGGCTCGCCGTCGTCCCCGCCGGTCCGAACCGCGGGGTCAAGCGGGACACCGCCCAGGAACGGGAGCTCGTGGTCCTGTGCCAGCGCCTTCCCCCCGCCGGAGCCGAATATCTCGTGGAAGCCGCCGCAGTCCGGACACCGGAACCCCGCCATGTTCTCGGCGATCCCGAGCACGTTCGTGTCGTGTTTGCCGAACATCCGGAGGCCCTTCACCGCGTCGTCGAGCGCGACCTCCTGGGGCGTCGTGACGATCACGGCGCCCGTCAGCGGGAGGGTCTGGAGGATCGTGAGCTGGGTGTCGCCGGTCCCCGGCGGCAGGTCCATGACGAGGTAGTCGAGCTCGCCCCACTCCACGTCCTCGACGAGCTGGGTGATGATCTTGTGGACCATCGGCCCGCGCCAGATGACGGGGTCGTCCTCCCCGGTGAGGAAGTCCATGCTCATCAGTTTCACGCCGAAGCGCTCGGGCGGGACGATCGTCTCGCCGTCCGTCTGCGGGTGCTCCTCGGCCGACACCATCCGCGGGACGTTCGGCCCGTACACGTCGGCGTCGAAGAGGCCGACGCGCGCGCCGAGCTCCGAGAGCCCGGCCGCGACGTTGACGGCCATCGTCGACTTCCCGACCCCGCCCTTCCCGGAGGCGACCGCGATCACGTTCTTGACGCCCGGTAACACCTGCTCGTCCGCGTCCAGCTCGTCCGGGATCGACGCCGACAGCTCCACGTCGAAGTCCGTGTCCGCGAGCGCCGCCCGGACGTCGGCCGCGATTTCCGACTCGTGCGGCGAGAAGGGGGCGCCGAGCGCGAGCGACACGGTGACCGTCCCGCCGGCGCCGCCTTCCCCCTCGACGGCGACGTCGTTCACGAGACCGAGCGAGACGATGTCGCCCCCGAGGTCGGGGTCCTGCACGTCGGCGAGCCGCTCCCGCACGTCCGCTTCGTTCATGCCCGGACGGAGGGCGGTGGGGCGAATAAGGGTTCTGTCAGCCGATCAGTCGATCCGCGTGCCGGCGGCCTCGCCGCGCAGGAACGGCGCGAGCCCCGCGGCGCCGAACACGTGCGCCGGCGCGTCGAGCGCCAGGAGCTCCCGCACCTTCCCCGCCATCCCGCCCGAGACGTCGGTCGCGTCGCTCGCGCCGAGCGCGTCGGCGACCGCGTCGAACGAGTCGATCCCGGGGATCACCGCGCCGTCGGCGTCGAGGACGCCGGGTACGGTCGAGCAGACGCCGACTCGACGAGCCCCCAGCCCCGCCGCGAGCTCGGCAACGAGCTCGTCGCCGGAGACGACGGTGACTCCCTCGCCCGCGGTCGCGACGCCGTCGCCGTGGAACACCGGGACGAACCCCTCGCCGAGCAGCGTCGCCGTCGAGGAGAGCGGCAGGTCGAGGTCGCCGTCGGCCCCCGCCGGACGGGCCGACAGCGACAGCGGGTGGACGGGCACCGCGGGTACGTCGCGTTCGTGGAGTCGGTCCAGGACCGCCCGGTTCAGCGCCGTCATCGCGCCGTGGACGTCCATCACGGCCGCCGGATCGCGAGTCCCCGCGGTCGTCGACACGCCGTGCTCGCTCGCGTGGTGGTGGCCGAAGCTCCCGCCGCCGTGGACGACGACCAGGCGCTCGACCGCCCCGTCGGCGAGGGCGTCGGCGATCGCGTCGCAGGCGGCCGGGAGGGCGTCGTCGTCAAGCGTCTCGGGCCGGTCCTTCTCCGTGATCAGGCTCCCGCCGAGCTTGAGGACGACGGGGGGCGTGGCGTCGTCGGCGTCGCGGGACGCGCCGTCGCCCGTCACGGCTCCACCACCCGGACGCCCTCCGTCGCCAGCTCGGCGCGGAACGCCTCCTCGCAGCCCTGGGTGAACGAGAGCGCGGTCTCGGTCGCGTCGCTCGCGTCGAGCGCGACGATACAGCCGCCGCCGCCGGCCCCGGTGAGCTTCGCCCCGTGCGCGCCCGCGTCCCGAGCCGCCCACACCATCGAATCGAGCGAGCGCGCCGAGACCCCGAGCGCGGCGAGCAGCCCGTGGTTGAAGTCCATTAGCTCGCCGAGCTCCGCGAGCAGTTCCGGCGAGGGCTCCCCCTCTGGAACGGCGTCGGCCAGCAGCGCCTCGCCGGTTCGGACGACGTCGCCGACCGACTCGATGGTGTCGGCCGCGAACCCGTACTCCTCGCGGAGCTCCCCGACCCCGGCCACGAGCTTGCCGGTGTCGCCAGCACCGCCGTCGAAGCCGACAACGAACGGGAGGTTCGGCGCCGCAACCGGCTCGCAGTCGTCGCCCTCGACGCGGACCGCGCCGCCCATGGTCGAGCAGAACGTGTCGGCGCGGGAGGCCTGCCCCTCCTGCACGTCGTGTTCGGCGCGGTACGCGCGGTCGGCAAGCTCGCGGCGGTCGAGCGGCGCTCCGAGCGCCCGCGTCGCCGCGTCGATCCCCGCGACGACGACGGCCGCGGACGAGCCGAGCCCGGCCCCCAGTGGGATGTCGCTCTCGACGGTGATGTCGAAGCCGGCGTCCGGCGCGTCGGCCGCGTCCCGGGCCTGCCGCACCGCGGCGTCGACGTACCCCATCGCGGCCTCGACCAGCGGCGTCGGCACGTCGACGTCGGGACGGTCGTCGGTGCCGCCGGAGTACTCCACGGTGAACCCGTCGAGCGAGAGGTCCTCGGCCTCGACGCGGACGTGGTCGTCCGCCCGCGGCTCGGCGGTCACCGCGGCGCGACGCTCGATCGCCGCCGGCACGGCCGGCTCACCGTAGACGACGGCGTGTTCGCCGAAGAGGTACACCTTCCCCGGCGCCTCACAGACGGTCATACGAACCAACTCTCTCCGTGGGCTTACAGGCGTTGCGCTTGTCGAGCCCCCCGCGACTCGCGCGGCCGCGGCGGTCTCTCGATCCCCTGCTTTTTCTTCGCCGCCCCGCCTCGCGTGGGGCATGACGCAGATACCGTCGCTGCTCGCGCGGTCGATCGATAACTTCGTCGACGGCGTGGCGGCCGCGATACCGCGACTGCTCTCGGGGCTGGTCTTCCTCGCGCTGGCGTCCGTGACGGTCCGGATCGTCCTCTCGCTCGTCCGGACCTCGGTCGGGCGGGTGTACGTCGGCGACCGCGAGCTCGTCGGCGACCTCATCGTCACGCTCACGGCGATCTTCCTGTGGTTCGGGGTCGCGCTGACGTTCTTGAAGGTCCTCGGCATGGGCGACATCGCGGCGAGCCTCGGCACCGCCGTCGGCTTCATCGCACTGGGGGTCTCGTACGCGCTCTCCGAGATGATCGAGGGCACCGTGGCGGGCGTCTACCTCCTGCGCGACCCCGACTTCAACCCGGGCTACCGGGTCGAGGCGAAGGGCGTGACCGGGACGGTCGCCGCGATCGAGCTCCGGAAGACCCGGATCGACACGGACGCCGGCGACCGCGTCGTCTTGGCGAACCGCGAGATCGAGTCGCGCTGGACCCATAATGTAGCCGACGAGAGCTGAGCCCCGGCGGAGCGGGACGGGCGGGACAAGCGACCCAATATTTATTTATTCAGTCTGAGACGTTCATGATATGTCCTCCCAAACAGACGCGGGTGACAGAGAAGCGGTCGCCGGAGACACGACTCTCGCCGCCCTCGCGCACGCGTCGGCGCTGGTCGCCTCGTTCCTGGGGCCGCTGCTGTTCCTCGTGCTCGCGGACGACGACGACGAACTGGCCAGACGGAACGCCAAGAACTCGCTCAACTTCCAGATCGTCGTCTTCGTCGCGCTTGTCGTCGCCGGACTCCTCAGCTTCGTCTTCATCGGAATCCTGCTGCTCCCGCTCATCGGCGTGATAGACGTCGTGTTGGTACTGATCGCCACGGTGAGAGCCAACGACGGCCAAGTGTACGCGTACCCGTACACGCCGGATATCATCTGAAGGTCACAGAGCGGGCTCGCTCCCGGATCGCGGCGACGTTCTCGGGTTGCCCCGTCCACGCGGTTCGATACCGCGACAGCAACGAGAAGAGCGGCGGCTCTGCGGGACCGAAGCGTCCGAAAAGTCGAACTCGACGTCGAAGGTCGGCTACAGCTCGTCCTCGAAGTCGTCGAGGGCGAAGACGGTGTCGGCGCCGCGGCGGTCGAGCGTCTCGTTAGCGAGCAGCCAGTAGACGACCGACAGCGCGCGTCGACCCTTGTTGTTGGTGGGGATGACCAGGTCGACGTTCGACAGCTGGTTATTGGAGTCGCACATCGCGATCACCGGGATGCCGACGGTGATGGCCTCCTTGACGGCTTGCGCGTCGCCGATCGGGTCGGTCACCACGACGACGTCCGGCTCGATGTAGCCGGCGTAGTCGGGGTTCGTCAGCGTCCCGGGAATGAAGCGTCCCGTGCGGGCGCGGGCGCCGATGGCGTCCGCGAACTTCTCGGCCGGGAACCGGCCGTACTGCCGCGAGGACGTGACGAGGATCTGCTCGGGGTTGTAGTTCGAGAGGAAGTCCGCGGCGGTGCGGATCCGCTGGTCCGTCGTGCTCACGTCGAGCACGTACAGGCCGTCGTCGCGGACGCGGTGGATGAACCGCTCCATGTCCTTCGTCTTCTGCTGAGTCCCGATGTGGACACCGGCGGAGAGGTAGTCCTCGACGGGGATCAGCAGGTCGACGTCGTCGTCGGGCATGACGTCGTCGTCGAACGGGGAGGCCTCCTCCTCGTCCGCTTCCGTGGCGTCGTCGCCCTCGGCGGGTTCGGCGTCGGCGGATGCCTCAGTTTCGGCGTCGGCGGACGCCCCGTCGGCAGCCGCGTCGGCGGTCGGTTCCTCGGTCGTGTCGGCCTCCTCCTCGACCGCCGCGTCGACCGCCTCGGTCTCCGCGTCGTCGTCGAGTTCGACCGCGTCGTTGTCTTCGCTCATGCGTGGTGTGGGCCCGTCATACCGCGTCGTCCGCGATGCGGACCAGTTCGTTCAGCTTGGCGGTGCGCTCGCCGCCGACCGTGCCGGTCTTGATGAACCCGGCGTCGGTCGCCACGGCGAGGTGTGCGATCGTGGTGTCCTCGGTCTCGCCCGAACGGTGGGAGATGATCGTCTCGTACCCGTTGCGGGCGGCGAGTTCGACCGCGTCGAACGCGTCCGACAGCGTCCCGATCTGGTTCGGCTTGATCAGGATGCTGTTTGCCGCGTCGGTCTCGATTCCCTCCCGGAGCCGCTCGACGTTGGTGACGAACAGGTCGTCGCCGCAGATCAGCGTCCGGTCGCCGACCCGGTCGGTCAGCTCCGCGAACGCCGCGTAATCGTTCTCGTCGAGCGGGTCCTCGACGTACGCGAGGTCGTACTCGTCGACGAGGCCGGCGACGTACTCGATCTGCTCGCCGGCCGACTTGGTCTCGTCGCCGTAGACGTACGCCTCTCGGTCGTCGTCGTACAGCTCCGCGGCGGCCATGTCGAGCCCGAAGCGGATCTCGAAGCCCACGTCGTCCTCGACGCGGGCGACCGCCTCTTCGACGACCTCGAACGCCTCGGCGTCCGAGATGGGTGGCGCCCACGCGCCCTCGTCGCCCTTCGCGGCCGGCACGCCCCGCTCGTCGAGCACGTCCGCGACCGCCGCGTGGACCGCGGCGTTCGCGAAGACGGCCTCCGAGACGCTGGGCGCGCCCACGGGCGCCGAGAGAAACTCCTGGATGTGGGTCGCCTCCTTGGCGTGCTCCCCGCCGCCGACGACGTTGCCGAGCGGGATCGGGAAGTTCTCGCCGCGGAACGCGCCGCCGAGGTGCTGGTACAACGGGGCCCCGAGCACGTCGGCGGCGGCCTTGGCGGCCGCCATCGAGATGGCGACGGCGCTGTTGGCGCCGATGTTCGAGAAGTCGTCCGTGCCGTCGGCCGCGCGGAGCGCGGCGTCGACGGCGCGCTGATCGCCGGCGTACTGCCCTTCGAGCCGAGGCACCGCGTGTTCGCGGGCCTTCGCGATCGACTCGCTGGCGGGCAGTTCGATCGCCTCATACTCGCCGGTGGACGCCCCGCTGGGCGCCGCCCCGCGGCCGAAGCCGCCGGACTCGGTGAGCACGTCGGCCTCGACGGTCGGGTTCCCCCGCGAGTCGAGCACCCGGCGCAGCGAGACCCTGGTGATTCGGGTCATCAGTTGGACTCCCTCCGGACCGTGAACGGGAGCGCGCCCGCGTCGTACTCCTCGGCGGCGACGAGGATGGGCTCCGTCTGGTCCGTGTCGATCAGCACGGGCGCTCCGTACGACACCTGCAGCGCTCGGGCGCCGAGGATGCGTGCCTTCTCGTATCGATTGTATCGCTGTCCTGACATTGTTACTGGTACGGCGAGACGACGTCGACGAGGTCGCGATGGCTGACCATCATCCGGCGGCAGCAGTGCCGGTCGACCCCGAGTTCGTCGAGCACCTCACCGGGGTCCTCGTCTCCCTCGCGGGCGCGCTCCTTGAACTCCTCCCAGTGTTCACCGATGACGTTACCGCACGTGAAACACCGGACGGGGATCATCATGACTGGATCACCTCAGCGGTAGGACTTCTGGTAACGGGCACGCGCGCCGGGTCCGCCCCACTTCTTGGGTTCGGACTGGCGCACGTCGTTGACCAGCAGCGTGCGGTCGAAGCTCATGTACGCGTCGCGCAGCTCGGCGTCGCCGAGGTGCTGGACGAGACCGCGCGCGATGGCGGTCCGCGTCGCGTCGGCCTGGCCGCTGAAGCCGCCGCCCTCGACGTTGATGTCGATGTCGACGCCGTCGCGGAGCTCGTCGCCCGCGATGCGGAACGGCTCAAGCATCTTGAGTCGCGCCTGCTCCGGTTCGACCAGCTCGACTGGCTGGGAGTTGATGCGAACGCGACCCTCGCCCTCGCGCACCGTGGCGCGGGCGACGGCCGTCTTCTTCTTGCCTGAGGTGTTAGTTACCATGTGACGTTGGCTCCCAGAGACTCGGAGATCTCTCCGAGCGTCGTGAATTTGATGTTCGAGAGGCGGTCGAGCGAGGTGCCGTCGAGGACGACGCTCTCGGCATCCTCGTCGCGCTCGTAGGGGTTGCCCACGTAGACGCGGACGTTCGAGAACGCCTCGCGGCCGTCCTCCGTCTTGTACGGCAGCATGCCGCGGATGGCACGCTTGAAGATCCGGTCGGGGCGCTTGGGGTAGTACGGTCCGCTGTCGGAGCCGATCTCCGCGCGGGTGTGGTACGTCTCCATCGTCGCCTCCTCGTTGCCGGTGATGACCGCGTGCTCGGCGTTGACGACGGCGACCGTCTCGCCGTCGAGGACGCGCTGTGCGACCTTCGACGAGACGCGACCGAGGATGCAGTCGCGGGCGTCGACGACGACGTCCGCGTCGATCTTCGCGATGCTCATCGAATCACCCGGACGTTGGTCCCTTCGGGGTTCTGTTCGACGAACTGTTCTAGCGACACCGCTTCGCCGGCCTGGTCGATCTTCGTGCGGGCCGTTCCCGAGAAGTCGACCGCGGCGACGGTGACGTTCTTTTCGAGCACACCGCTGCCCAGCACCTTGCCGGGGACGACGACCGTCTCGTCTTCCTGAGCGTACCGTTCGATGCGGCCCAGGTTGACCTCAGCGTGCGTGCGCCGTGGCTTCTCCAGTCGGTCGGCGATATCCTGCCACACGTTGGCACCGGAATCGCGCGAGACCGACTTCAGATCGGCGATGAGGTTCTGTAGTTTCGGATTCGTCTTGCTACTCATAGCTGTCCCTCCTGAATCGGAGAGTTCGTGAAAACGGAGTGCAGGGAGCAGGATTTGAACCTGCGGACCTCTACAGGACAGCGCCCTGAACGCTGCGCCGTTGGCCTGACTTGGCTATCCCTGCGTGCACTCCTGCGTAACTCGGCTCCCTTCAAACCACTTTCGGTCCCGGCGTCGCGACTCCGTGCAGGGGCGAGCGCCGAGCGTGCGGTTTGAAGGTCCGTCATTACGTTAGACCGCGACTTTCGTCTGTAGTTCGTCCGCGCGCTCCTCGATGGAGTCGATCGCGCGGAGCAGCAGTTCCTCGACGCTGAACGACCCGTCCGTCTCGATGTGGAAGACGAACGCGCCGGGGACGTCCTCGACCGCGACCTCCTTCCCGGGGAACCGCTCCGAGAGGTCGTTGTCGAACTCGTCGGTGAGCTCTATCGACCCGTCGGGCGCCTCGATGACGCCGCGGAGGATCCGCGGCTCGTCGTCGTCGAACTCCCCGCGGTCGCCCTCGACCGAGGCGCGCTGGAGGTGGCGGTAGCCGACCGAGACGCCGCCCTGGTGTTTGGCGTGCTCCTTGCCGGTGTTCAGCACCGCGTCCGCCTCGAACTCCAGCCGCTGTCCCTCCTTCAGCTCGATGATCGGCACGTTATCGTCGGCGACCTCGACGAGCGGGTCAGCGCACTCGATGTCGCCGGAGTACGCCGTCGCCGGTCCCTCGACGTCGAGCGCGAGGGTGACCTCGTCGCCGACCTCGAAGTCGTCGAGCGGCGTCTTCAGGGGCACCAGCCCCAGTCGGAGGCCGATCATCTCGTCGAACATGACGGAGGAGTTCTCGACGAACCGGGCGGTGTCGATCGAGAACGTCGGGACGTCGGCGATCATCGCGCGGCGGATGCCGTTGGCGAACGCCGGCGTGAGCCCGCGGATCAGCACCCGCGCGCTTCGTTCGTCCCGTTCGACGTACTGGACGTCGAAGTCGTCTTCCGTCATGTCAGACTCGTTTGTTCTTCGGCGCCTTCGTCCCGTCGTGCGGGATGGGCGTGACGTCCTCGATCCGGCCGATCTCGACGCCCGCACGCGAGAGCGCGCGGATCGTCGCCTGCGCACCGGGACCGGTGGACTTGTTCAGGTTGCCGCCGGGGCCGCGCACGCGAACGTGCACGCCCTCCAGGCCGGCGTCCTTGACGCGTTCGGCGACGACCTCCGCCATCTGCATGGCGGCGTACGGCGACGCCTCGTCGCGGTTCTGCTTCACCACGGTGCCGCCGGACGACTTGGCGATCGTCTCGGCGCCTGTCTCGTCGGTGACCGTGATGAGCGTGTTGTTGAACGACGCGTAGACGTGGGCGATGCCCCACTTTCCGTCCTCGGATTCACTCATGTATGCTTACTCCTGTGACTCCGCGCGCTCGGGGTGGAGATCGTCCGCGAGCGGGCTCGTCTCGTCGAAGGCGATGACGCCCTCGTCGTCCACGTCGACCTTCACCGAGGGGCGCGTGACGCGGGCGCCGTCGACGGTGATGTGGCCGTGGACGATGAACTGTCGGGCCTGCTGGGTCGAGGACGCGAACCCCTGCCGGTAGGCGACCGTCTGGAGGCGGCGCTCGAGCAGGTCGGTCACGTCCAGCGAGAGGACCGCGGAGATGTCGTCGTTGTCGCCGAGGATGCCGATGCGGCGGAGCCGTGCGACGAACTCCGCGCCGGCCTCTTGGGCGGCGTCGACGTCGCCCTGGGCCTCGCCGAGCAGGCGACGCGCCTCGCGTCGCATGCTGCGCAGCTCGGACTGGGCGCGCCAGAACTCCTCTTTGTTCTTCAGGCCGTACCGCGAGAGGAGGTCGGACTCCTCGGCGATGCGCTCGCCCTGATACGGGTGGTTCGGCGTCTCGTAGCCTTTGGTGTTTTTGCCGGTGCTCATTCGTCGTCACCCTCCGCTTCTTCTTCGGCCATCTCCTCGCGGATCTCCTCGACGTTGACGCCGATGGTGCCCTCGGACCGCCCCGTGGACTTCGTGCGCTGGCCGCGTACCTTCTGGCCGCGCTTGTGGCGAACGCCCTTGTACGATTTGATGACCTTCATCCGGTTGATGTCGTGCCGGCGCTTCTCGCTGACGTCGGTGCCGACGAGGTGCGTCGTCTCTCCGGAGTAGAAGTCGTTCTGTCTGTTCGTCATCCACGACGGGACGTGGTCTTCGAGGTTCTCCGCGATGTCGACCACCGCGTCGATGTCGCCCTCGTCGAGGAGCCCGAACGTGGCGTTTCGGTCCACGTCGGCCTTCTCGGCGACCAGCCGCGCCGTGCGCGTGCCGATGCCGTCGAGTTCGGACAGGCTTCGCTCGACCGTCTTCGTCCCGTCGAGGTCAGCGCCCCCGATCCGGACGAAGTACTGGAGGTCTTCCTCCTCCTCCGGTGAGTCGTCCTGTGATTCTTCCGTGCTCATGTGTTGGTTGTGGTGAGGCCTACCGGCGCGAATCCGGCGGTACTCGGTCCGTTCGAGCGTTGCGGCGGGGATTCGAACCCCGGAGGCAGTGACGCCACAGAGTTAGCAACCCTGCGCCTTGGGCCAGGCTTGGCTACCGCAACCCGCGTTGTATCATCGCCCTCGTGGACTCGGGACCCGACGCCCCTGCAGTTCGTGCATCAGTACGGTCCCGCTTTCGGTACTTAAACATCACGAAAGGGCCGAGACGGATGCGGCCGGTTCGCACGGCCGAGAGTGGTTAACACGGAGGGGCGCGAATCCTCGCGGGGAGCGGCGGCTCGCGCGAGGCGGTTCCGTTTGGCGTACTGTTTAGTGGGTGCCGCGGGTGAGCAGATCCATGAAGGCCGTCCAGTTCGACTCCCACGGCGACCGCGACGTGATCGAGTACGGCGAGTTCCCGGACCCCGAGCCCGACCGCGGCGAGGTCCTCGTCGACGTCAAGGCGGGCGCGCTGAACCACCTCGACATCTGGACGCGTCGCGGGATGCCCGGAATCGACCTCGGGATGCCGCACATCCCCGGCAGCGACGCGGCCGGCGTCGTCGAGGCCGTCGGCGAAGGGGTGTCCCGCTTCGAGCCCGGCGACCGCGTCGCCGTGAGCGCCGGCGTCTCCTGCGGCGAGTGCGAGTTCTGCCGCCACGGCGGGGAGTCGCTGTGCCCCTCGTTCCACATCATCGGCGAACACGTCCGCGGCGTCCACGCCGAGCGCGCCGCCGTCCCCGCCGAGAACCTCGTGCCGGTCCCGTCGGGCGTCGACTGGGAGGTCGCGGGCTCGGCCTCGCTCGTCTTCCAGACCGCGTGGCGGATGCTCCAGACCCGCGCCGACATCGAGGCGGGCGAGTCGGTGCTCGTGCTCGGCGCCTCGGGCGGCGTCGGTCACGCGGCGGTCCAGATCGCCGACCACGCGGGCTGTGAGGTGTTCGCGACCGCCTCCACCGAGGAGAAGCTCTCGCACGCCGAGGAGTGCGGCGCCGACCACGTCATCGACTACGAGACGAACGACTTCGCCGAGGAGGTCTCGGAGCTCACCGGCCGCCGCGGCGTCGACGTCGTCGTCGACCACGTCGGCGAGGCGACCTACCCGAACTCCCTGAAGTCGCTGGCGAAGGGCGGTCGGCTCGTCACCTGCGGCGCCACCACCGGACCGAACCCGGACGCGGGGCTCAACCGCATCTTCTGGAACCAGCTGTCGGTCATCGGCTCGACGATGGCGACGCCCGGGGAAGTCGACGACGTCCTCGACTTCGTCTGGGACGGCACCTTCGAGCCGCGCGTTCGCGACACCCTTCCGATGAGCGAGGCCGCGCGCGCCCACGAGATGATCGAGAATCGTGAGGGCTTTGGCAAGGTAGTGGTTAAACCGGATAGTGAGCTCTGAGACCGACGCGGACGGAAGCGCGGACGGCGGCTACGTCCACGTCCCGGACGGACACGACGGCGAGACGTCGGCGAGCGAAGCGCCGACCGCCGACGGCTTCGGCCGGAAGGGGTGGGCGCTGACGGCCGTGCTGTTCACGTGCGTCCTCGTCATCCCCGGGATCATCTACCTCTACCCGTACGCCGCGGGCTGGTTCGGGCTGCCGTTCTTCGCCACGTACCTCGCGCTCCCGTTCGTCCCCGCCGTCCTGCTCGGCCTCGTCGCCGTCTGGTCGATGACCGCGGCGACGCGGGACCCGTAGCGGGAGGTGCCGTCCCCGCGGGAGCGACGGCGAGAGCGAGTCACCCGCGACGGACGAACGACAACCGTTTTGAACGACAGCCGCGCAGTAGCGATATGTTGATCACCGTCTCCGGCCCGCCGGGTAGCGGGAAGAGCACGAACGCCGCGGGACTCGCCGAACGCCTCGGCGTGGAGCACGTCTCCGGCGGCGACATCTTCCGCGAGATGGCGGCCGAACGCGACATGACGCCGGTCGAGTTCAACGAGTTCGCCGAGGAGGACCCCCGGTTCGATCACAAGCTCGACGGCCGCCTCCGCGAGATCGCCGCGACGCGCGACGAGCTGGTCCTGGAGTCGCGGCTCGCCGGGTGGCTCGCGGCCGATCACGCCGACTTCCGGTTCTGGTTCGACGCCCCGATCGCGGTCCGCGCCGAGCGGATCGCCGAGCGCGAGGCCAAGCCCGTCGACCGCGCGCGGGCCGAGACGGAGCGGCGCGAGGACTCCGAGCGCAAGCGGTACCGCGAGCTCTACGACATCGACATCGACGATCTGTCCATCTACGACGCCGCGTACAACACTGCCCGCTGGGGGCCCGAGCGCTTCCTCGACGTGCTCGTCGCCACCGTCGACGCGCACGACCCCGACGACGACGAGGGGAAGACGCCCATCGAGGGCGTGAGCTACGACTTCTGAGTTCGCGACGAGACGCTACTCCAAGATGACCGACACAGCCGACGACGCCGACGACCCCGCTACTGCCTCCGCCGGTTCCGCCGGCGACCCCCTCCGGGCCCCGCCCGGCGAGCGCTCCGTCCCCGAGCTGCTCCGGTTCGGCGTCGTCAACGTCGACAAGCCCGCCGGCCCCTCCTCGCACCAGCTCTCCGCGTGGGTGCGCGACGCGATCAACGAGGCCCTCGACGCGCTCGACCCCGAGGGCGAGCCGATCGACGGCGTCGCCCATGCCGGGACCCTCGACCCGAAGGTCACCGGCTGTCTGCCGACCCTCACCGGCGACGCGACCCGGGCGGCGCAGGTGTTCCTCGAAGGGAGCAAGGAGTACGTCTCGGTGCTGGAGCTTCACGGCCCGGCCCCGGGCGACTTCCGCGAGGTCGCCGGCGAGTTCGAGGCGGAGATCTACCAGAAGCCGCCGCGGAAGAGCGCCGTGACCCGTCGGCTCCGGACACGGACGATCCACAGGCTTGACGTGTTGGAGGTTCGGGACCGGCAGGCGCTCTTCCGGATCCGGTGTGAGTCGGGGACATACGTCCGAAAGCTGTGTCACGACATCGGCCTCGCGACCGGCGTGGGCGCCCACATGGGCCATCTCCGCCGGACCGCCACCGACCCCTTCGACGACGGCGACCTCCGCGCGCTACAGGACCTCGTCGACGGCCTCGCGTGGGCGCGCGAGGGCGACGAGTCGCTGCTTCGCGAGGTCGTCCGACCGGCCGAGGAGGCGCTGGTGCACCTCCCGTCGGTCACAATCGCTCCCTCGGCCGCGCGCAACGTCGCCACCGGCGCGCCGGTGTACGCGCCCGGAGTCATCGAGGCGGAGTCGGGCGCGGAGCCGGTGGGGACCGACGACGACCCGTCGCTCGTCGCCTGCCACACCTCCGACGGCGTCGCGGTCTGTCTCGGTCGGCTCGTGGGCGACCCCGACGCCGAGTCGGGCGTCGTCGTCTCGCTGGAACGCGTTCTTTTATAAGATCGTCCGCGCCGATCCGGTGTAACGAGCACGAGCCGACCGTCCCCGTCGGCAGCGATCTGGTGGTTCCGCGCGAGGACGACGACGAGTGAAACGAAGTGCTTAATTACCGCACTCTCATTTTTTCGCGTGCAGACGGGGACCGTGGGGTAGTGGTATCCTATGCGGATGGGGTCCGTATGACCTGAGTTCGACTCTCAGCGGTCCCACTCAATTTTCACCGAGCACCGCGCTGGAGAGCGTTAGCGGACTCTGTATCACGAAAAACGCATCTCGGCACCATATAAATACCCGGATATGTCCGAGAAACCGGTCGACGAACGTGGTCGTCTCACGCTTGCGAAGGACCTTCGGGACCGATACGGCGATCGCTACCGCATCGTCGGACTTCGCCACGGAATCAAACTGATTCCGCTTGCCGACGATCCGCTTGACGCGCTCAGAGACGAGTTCGCGGATGTCGCGAAGAGCGCCGACGAACTTCGAGGGGAAGCGAGAAGTGCGGCGCTCGACGAGTGACGCTCCGGAACCACTAAACGCGACTCGCTCTTTGCTCCGGTAATGGCCGACTGGACGGAGAAGTATCGCCCGAGTACCCTCTCGGAGGTCCGCGGCAACGACAAGGCCCGCGACGCGTTCGCGGACTGGGCGCGCTCGTGGGACGACCACCGCGAGGCCGTCGTCCTCCACGGGAGCCCGGGCGTCGGGAAGACGAGCGCGGCCCACGCGCTCGCGAACGACATGGAGTGGGAGACGGTCGAGCTGAACGCCTCCGACCAGCGCACCGCCGACGTCATCGAGCGCTTCGCGGGGCGGGCCGCCCGCAACGCCACCCTCGGCGGGAGCGCGGCCGGCGGCGGGGCGACCGGCGGCGACACGGCCTCCCGCCAGCTCGTGGTCTTGGACGAGGCCGACAACATCCACGGCAACTACGACCGCGGGGGCGCCTCGGCGATCACGGAGCTGGTCAAGGAGTCGGGCCAGCCGATCGTCTTGATCGCCAACGACTACTACGACATGGCGCGCGGGCTCCGGAACGCAACCCAGGAGATCGAGTTCCGCGACGTCTCCGCGCGGTCCATCGTCCCGGTGCTGCGGGACATCTGCCGGAAGGAACACATCGAATTCGAGTCGGACGCGCTCGAACGGATCGCCGAGCGCAACCGCGGCGATCTCCGCGGCGCGATCAACGACCTGCAGGCGGCCACGGAGGGGCGCGACTCGATCGCGGTCGAGGACGTGGTCACCGGCGACCGCGACAAGGCGCTCGGGCTGTTCCCGTTCCTCGACGCGGTCTTGAAAGAGGAATCGGCGGAGGAGGCGCTGCAGTCGGCGTACGCAGTCGACGAGACCCCCGACGACCTCACGAGGTGGATCGAGAACAACGTCCTCGACGTGTACGAGCCGATGGAGGCCGTGCGCGCCTACGACTTCCTCGCCAACGCCGACGTCTGGCTGGGCCGCGTGCGCGCCACGCAGAACTACACCTACTGGCGCTACGCGACCGACAACGCGGCCGCCGGGGTCGCCGCCGCCCGCGACGGGGAGAAGGGCGGGTGGACGCGCTACGGCCGGCCGCAGTTCTGGTCGTCTTCGGACGCGACCGCCGACGAGGTGGTCGGACAGATTGCGGCCAGAAGCGGCTGCAGCGTCGCGACCGCGCGCCGCGAGGTGCTCCCGTTCCTGGAGACCGTCACCCACCACTGCAAGCCCCGCGAGCTGACGGTCGCGATGGCGGCCGCCTACGACCTCGACGAGGCCGGCGTGGCCTTCGTCACCGGCTCCGGAGAGTCCACAAACAAGGTCGCGTCGATCGTCGAGGACGCGCAGGCGCTCCGAGAGGAGCGCATGGAGGACCACGCCGAGGGCGCGTTCGCTGGCGGCGCGCGGGCGGCAGAGGGACCGGGCGCCGGCGCAGAGGGGACTGGCGATGCGGGCGCTGACGGCGGCTCGGATCCCGTGGGAGACCCCGCGGAGACGGCGAACGACGCCGGCGACACCGGTGACGCGGACGACGGAGACAGCGAGGACGACGGGCAGGCCGGGCTGAGCGATTTCGTCTGAACGCGCGCCGCCGTGACCCCCGCCGCTACTCCGTCGACGGCGGTGAGCCGCCGGACTCGGTCGCGACGCTTCGCTCGTCTGCCCCCGTCGGCTCGCCCTCGACGACGTCGACCCCGTCGAACTCGAACCGCGCGCCGCCAGCCCGGCTCTCCGTGGCCGACACCGACCAGCCGTGGGCCTCGACGATGCGCTCGACGATCGCCAGTCCGAATCCGGTGCCGTCCTCCGCGGTCGTCTGTCCCGGCTCGAACACCGACTCCCGCTCCGACGGATCGATTCCGACCCCGTCGTCGGCGACGTAGAACCCGCCCGGGAGCGAACCGACAGAGACTCGAAGCGACGCGTTCGTCGACGCGCCGTCGCCCCCGGTACCGTCGCCAGCGGCGTCCGTTTCGGCCTCCTTGGACACGTCGCTCGGCGAGCAGCCGTCCGGCGCTCCGTGTTCGACGGCGTTTCGAAAGAGGTTCTCAAACGCCTCCTGCAGGCGGCTGCGGTCGCATTCGACCGCCGGGAGCGGGTCCTCGACGACGAGCGCGACGTCGGGAGCGGTCCCCGCCGTGCGCCACGCCGCGTCGACGACGGAGCGCAGGTCGACCGTCGCGGTCTCCTCGACGAACCGCCCCTTGCGGGCGAGCGCCAGGAGGTCGGAAATGAGGTCGTCCATCCGGTCCAACGCGTCGTGGGCGCGATCGAGCCGCTCGTCGGCCGCCTCGCCGTCGAGCTCCTTCGCCAGTTCCACGTTGCCGACGGCGACCGAGAGCGGGTTCCGCAGGTCGTGCGAGACGACGCTGGCGAACTCCTCCGAGCGCTCGCGCTGGCGCTCCAGACGGCGGCGCTCGGTCCGTTCGCTCGCCGGGAGGAGGTAGCCGACGACGTCGCCGCTCCCGTCCGGGCGCCCGTACTCCCGGACCCACGTGGGACTCTCGTCGTCGCCGATCGCGAGGCGGTAGGTGACGTCGACGGCTCCGCCGTCGAGGGCCGATCGGAGGCGCTCGCGGTCGGCCTCGACCGTCGACTCCAACCAGTCGGTTCGGGGGAGGGCGTCGACGTCCAACCGCGGATCGCCGGCGGCCTCGACGACGAGCCGACTCGGGTCGGCGTCGGGCCGCCGATAGGCGATACCGGGTCGACGCGCTGTCGGGGAAGTCACGTTTCTACCGGAGTATTGTAGGATATTAAACCTTATTTAACTATCAGTTGTCTGACTTTCGATATCAAACCCGTCTCTCCGCGAAATTAACGTTGGGAGGCCGAAGAGGGCGTCTCGAGTCGAACGCCGAGTCTGCGTTTCCACGCTGTGGCTCGTTTTATCAAGAATGGAATGCGAGTCGGACGCCAGGGCTCCGACCCCGATCGGTCCGGTCCGGTCCCGGTTCGGGAGGGTTTTACCCCGCTCCGCTCCGTCTCCCCGGGCATGCGCGCGGCGATCCTTCGCGAGTACGGCGAGCCGCTGGCGGTCCGCGACGTCCCCGCCCCCGAGCCCGGACCGGACGAGGCCGTGGTCCGCGTGGCGGCCTGCGGCGTCTGCCGGAGCGACTGGCACGCCTGGATGGGGCACGGCGAGTGGGCCGACGACCGCGTCCCGCGCGGGCAGGTACTCGGCCACGAGCCCGCGGGCGAGGTGGTCGCCGTCGGCCGGTCCGTCGACCGGTTCGCGCCCGGCGACCGGGTCGTCGTCCCCTTCTCGCTCGGCGACGGCGTCTGCCCGTACTGCCGGCGGGGCGCCGGCAACGTCTGCGCCGATGGACGCGCGCTGGGCTTCGAGCCGGACGCCCCCGGCGCCTTCGCGGAGCGGGTGGCGGTCCCGGCCGCCGACTACAACCTCGTCGAGCGCCCCTCGTGGCTCGAGGCGACCGCGGCGGCCGCGCTCGGCTGTCGGTACATGACCGCCTACCACGCGCTCGCCGAGCGGGCGGGCCTGAGCGGGGGCGAGTGGCTCGCGGTCCACGGCTGCGGCGGCGTCGGGCTCTCCGCGATACAGCTCGGCGACGCGCTCGGCGCCCGGGTCCTCGCCGTCGACGTCGACGACGCCGCGCTCTCGCTCGCGGGCGACATCGGCGCCGACGAGCTCGTGAACCCGGCCGAAATCGAGTCCGACGGCGGCGGGGACGAGAGCGGGGTCCCCGACCGCGTCAGAGACCTCACGGACGGCGGCGCCGACGTCTCCGTCGACGCGCTGGGTATCGCCGAGACCTGCCGGAACTCGGTCCGCTCCGTGCGACCCCGCGGGAGCCACGTCCAGGTTGGGCTGACCACCGAGACCGAGCGCGGCGAGGTGTCGCTCCCGACCGACTGGATGACCCGCTGGGAGGTGTCGTTCCTCGGCTCGCGCGGGATGCCGCCGACGAGCTACGACGACCTGTTCGCGCTCGTCGAGGCGACCGACGTCGACCCCGGCGCGCTCGTGAGCGACGAGGTCAGTCTCTCGGACGTCTCCGACCGCCTCGCCGCGCTCGGCGAGTACGAGGTGCACGGCGTCGAGGTCGTCACGGAGTTCGCGAGATGACGCCGCTCACTCCCCTCGCTCAGCGCCCAGCCCGGGGATCGCGACCGCGCCCTCGACGCGCGCCATCACCTTCGAGGCGGTGAGGACCAGGGCGAGGTACATCACGCCGGTGAGAACGAAGATGAGCGTGTACCGGAACGTCTCGGAGGCGATCTGGTCGGCCCGGTAGTACAGCTCAGGCACCGTAATGAAGGCCGCCAGCGACGAGTACTTGATGAGGTAGACGAACTCGTTGGTCCACGACGGGATCGCGTACCGGAGCCCCTGCGGGAGCACGACGTAGTAGATCGTCTCCAGCTTCGAGAGACCGATCGCGCGGCCGGCGGTGATCTGCCCCTCCTCGACGCTCTCTAACGCGCCGCGGATGTACTCCGCCTGATAGGCGGCGCCGTTGAGCGTGAACCCCAGGATCGCCACCCACACGACGTTGCGCGCGAAGACGCCGGAGAGCGCGCCGGGGACGTAGCTCGCGAGGTTGAGCCCGTAGTAGAGCACGAACAGCTGCGCCAGGAGGGGCGTGCCGCGCAACAGCTCCGTGTACGCGAGCGAGACCCACGCCGAAACCCGGCCGTACACCCGCGTCACCGCCAACGGGACGGCGATGACGAAGCCGAGGCCGAGGCTCACCGCAGTGATCACGACGGTGAGCCACGTCCCCCGCGCGAACTCGGGCGTGAGCTCGACCACGAACGCGGCGTCGGCCGCGTACGCAGCGAGCCCGGGAACGCCGGCGAGGGTCGCCTCGACGGCTCCGGGCGGGACGAGCGGCTGGCCGACCGGCACGAGGACGCCGCCGACCCACCGGTTAACCCAGCTGACGACGAGCCAGCCCCAGAACAGCGCGCCGGCGGCGACGAGGAGGAGCCGGCCGACCGACCGGTCGGACTCCGCCACGCGTTCCCGGACCGTCGTGGGTCTCGTCGCGCTCGCCATCAGTCGTGACTCGCGATCCGCTCGAGGAAGCGGCCGGTCCGCTCCTCGTCCGGTCGTTCGAACAGCTGGTCCGGCGGTCCCCGCTCGACGACGCGCCCCTCGTCGAGGAACACGACCTCGTCGGCCACCTCGCGGGCGAAGCTCATCTCGTGGGTGACGACGAGCATCGTCATCCCCTCGTCGACGAGCCCGTGCATCACCTCCAGCACCTCGCCGATGAGCTCCGGGTCCAGCGCGCTCGTCGGCTCGTCGAACAGCATCAGCTTCGGCTCCATCGCCAGCGCGCGGGCGATGCCGACCCGCTGTTTCTGACCCCCCGACAGCTCCGCGGGGTAGGAGTCGAGCTGGTCGGCGAGCCCGACACGGTCGAGCTGTTCCTCCGCCCGCTCCCCGGCGTCGGCGTCGGAGAGGCCGAGGACCCGGCGGGGGCCGAGCGCGACGTTGCCGCGTGCGCTCAGGTGCGCGAACAGGTTGAACCCCTGGAACACCATGCCGACCTCCCGGCGGAGGTCGTCGACGTCGAGGTCGGGCGAGAGCACCTCCTCCCCGTCGAGCAGGATCGACCCCTCCTGTGCCTCGGCGAGCCGGTTGACGCAGCGCAGCATCGTCGACTTGCCGGAGCCGGACGGGCCGATCAGGACGGTGACGTCGCCGCGGTCCATCTCGAAGGAGACGTCCTCGAGCACCTGCTCGTCGCCGTACCACTTCGAGACGTCGGCCACCCGGAGGAAGTCGTCATCGCTCACGCCGACTCCCCCTCCGGGATCGCGTAGCGGTCGCCGAGGCGGTCGAGCGCGCGGTTCGTCGTGAACGTGAGGACGAAGTAGATTGCACTGATGAAGAGGATCACTTCGAGCACCGCGGTCGTCTGTTCCGAGAACAGGTCGTACCCGCGGGTCAACAGCTCGGCGAGGCCGATCGCGAAGACGATGCTCGTGTCCTTCAACACGATGGTGAACTCGTTTTGGAATCCCGGGAGCGACCGGCGCAGGGCCTGCGGGACCACGACGTGTCGGACCGCCTCGAACCGCGAGAGCCCGATCGAGCGGCCGGCCTCCAGCTGGCCGGCGTCGACGCTCGACAGCGCCGCCCGGAAGATCTGCGACTGGTAGGCGGCGCTGCGGAGGCCGAGGCCGAGTATCCCGGCAGTGACCGCCGAGGAGACCGAGGCGACCCCGAGGTTGATCTGCGGGACCCCGACGACGAAGTACATCACGATGAGGATCACGACGATGGGGGTCCCGCGGAGGACGACCCCCGCGACGCTGACCGCCCGCTTGAGGGAGCCGTCGCCGTACACCTCGACCGCGCCGGCCGGGAAGCCGACGAGGAAGCCGAGGAGGATCGACGCGACCGTGAGCCCGATCGTCAACAGGGCGCCGACCCCGAGGTAGTCCGCGTTCCTGAAGACGAACTCCCAGTCGGCGGCCTCGCCGATGAACGCGGGGGCGGCCCCGACGGCTGACTCGCTCGCTACGGCGCCGAGGCTCTCGGCCGCCGCGAGCGCGAGCGTCCCCGCGACCGACATCCTACTCCTGCCCGAACCAGGTGTTGGTTATCTCCTCGTACGCCCCGTCGTCGCGGACGGTCGCGAGGCCGTCGTTCAGCGCCGACTGGAAGTCGGACTCGCCCTGCCGGAGACCGAATCCGAACTCCTCACCGGTCTCCTCGACGAACGCGATCGTCACGTCGCGGTTGGCCGCGAACGTCTCGGCGACCGGGTTGTCGACGACGACGGCGTCGATGTTGCCGTTCTCGAGGTCCTCGACCGCGAGGACGTAGCTCCCGTACGTCCTGGAGTCGTCCTCGGCGACGATGCCGGGTTCGACGAGGTTCGACTGGACCTGGTCGGCGCCGGTCGTTCCCGACTGCGCGCCCACGCTGACGCCCTCGAAGTCCTCCCAGCCCGACGGCTGGAAGTCGCCGCCCCCGCGCACGAGGATCGCCTGGTCGGACTCCCAGTACGGGTCGGAGAAGGCGATCGTCTCCTGGCGCTCCTCGGTGATCGTCATCGCGGCCGCGATCACGTCGATCTCCTCGTTCTGAGTGAGCGCCGGGATGAGCGAGTCGAACTCGAAGGTCGCCCACTCGCCGAGTTCGTACTCGGTCTCGCCGACGACGGCCTCGAGCAGCTCGATGTCGAAGCCGATCAGCTCCCCGTCCTCCTGCATCTCGAACGGGGGGAACCCCGGCGCGGTACCCGGGGTGATCGTCGTGCCGTCTCCGCCGTCGCCGAGGCAGCCGGCGACGCCGGTCAGTCCGACGGCGCCGGCGCCGCCGGTCAACTTCAGATACGTTCGACGACTCACGTCGGTCTCCGTGCGATATGACATACCGGTGAGAGAACGGGAAGCGATTTTAACCTTTCCTCCGCGGGCGGAGCGTCGGTCCCGTCGCCGATCGGCGTCTCTCGAACAGCGCTCGGTCGGTCCGGGAGATCGGAAAAAACGGCCTCCGGGAGCGCTCGGCCCCGGAGGCGCTCAGTCGCCGCCGATCGGCTCCGTCGCGGCTCCAGCGTCGTCGCCGTCGCGCGCGACCCACGCCGCGGCCGCAGCGAGCGCGACGGCGACACTCAGCGCGGCGAGGTTGAGCCGCTCCCAACCCGGGGTGTACAACACCAGATCCCGGCCCAGCAGGAGCGTCGCGACGAGCGCGGCCATCGCGCCCGCGGCGAGGAAGCGGACCGTGCCGGCCGCTGAGGCGCTCACGCCGGGGTAGCCCGACCGGACCGCTTCGGTGGCGAACGCGACCGTCGCGACGAGCCCGAGGTGGCCCGCGAGCCCGGCGGCGTAGAAGCCGGCCTGCGCGCCCGGCGAGTACGTGACGAACGGGACCGCCCGCGAGAAGACCGCGCTGGCGGCGATCCCGGCGACGCCGACGGTCGCCGCGACTCGGAGGAGCCGCGCCGATCCCCGGCCGCCCCCGCCGCCCCAGACGGTCGCCAGCCCCAGCAGCGTGAAGATGGTCAGCGCGACGACGAGGTGGGCCGCGTGCGTCGAGACGGCGTAGCCGCCGGGGACGAGCCCGCCGACCGTGACGGTGATCGCGCCGACGGTGATCTGCAGCGGGAGGATGACGACCGCGAGCGTCGCCGCGAGTCGGGTCCGCCGGTCGAAGCTCCCGAGCCACGTCCAGCCCGCGGTCCCGATGATGAGGAAGCCGGTGACCATCGCCCACGCGCGGTGGAACCACTCGATGAAGTCGGGGTTGATCGTCATCGCGGGGATGAGCTGGTCGGAGCAGAGCGGCCACTGGGCCTCGCACGCCAGCCCGGAGCCGGTCGCCGCGGTGTAGACGCCGATCGCGAACAGCGTCAGCGTCATCCCCGTCGTCGCCGCCGCGTATCGCCTGAAGGTCAGCCACGCGGGCCGAAGACTCATTACCCGAGTTCAGGCGCGAGCGCACTTAGACCGTTCGGAGGCTCTACGCGGCCGGGAAGACGATCGGCTGGAAACCGGCTCCGATATTTATAAATAATCGCGGTGGCGCGTGCCTGCGAGCGGCCTGCCGGCCGCGAGCAGCACGCGCGAGGTCGCCGGCGCGTCGCGCCGGCTGCCAGAGGGACCTTCGGTCCCTCGCTGGAGTCGGCCGCTCGAAGCGACGCGGAGGGCGGCCGACGAGGCTGGGGAGGCGTGAGGCGCGGTGCTGTGCGGTTGGGTGGGACTCAAAGGGGCAGTCGCGAGGGCGAAGCACGACGACGCAAGCACTGGAAGGAGCGAACGGAGTGAGCGACTGAAGCGCGCAGCGAGTCGCGCGAGTCCTCGCGGCTGGGGCTTTGTGAGCGTTCTCCACCGATCCACAGTCATTCAGTTATAAACGAGCGGCTGGGGCTTTGTGAGCGTTCTCCACCGATCCACAGTCATTCAGTTATAAACAAGCGACTGGGGCTTTGTGAGCGTTCTCCACCGATCCACAGTCATTCAGTTATAAACAAGCGACTGGGGCTTTGTGAGCGTTCTCCACCGATCCACAATCATTCAGTTATATGTGGACAACTGGGATTCCGTAGCCGTCCGTCGCGCAGTCGCCGGTAACGGGTTATAAACCACCGACGACATCAACAGAACCGCGGTACCGATACGCGTCTTATCCCGATAACTCGCGCTTCGCTCGCCGCGCTCGATCGGACATCTCCTCGTCGCCCTCGACGTCCGCGAGGGTCTCGACGGCCTCCAGGTTCCGCACCGAGTCGTCGAGGAACGAGAGCACGTCGCCGGTGTACGCGTACACCATGTAGTCGTCAGTCATCACGTCCACGATCGCCTGCGGGCCGAGCCCCTCGGCGCGGAGCTCCAACACGTACCGCATGAACTTCTCCTCGGGACAGCCGCAGTAGGGGTTCGCCTGACAGTCGCAGTCGAGGAAATCCTCGGCGAAGTCCAGAATCCGGTCTTGAGTCGTGGAGTCAAGCTTCGAGAGCCCGTCGCCGGTGAACAGCATGTCGAGGGTGGCGCCGGCGAACGCGCCCTTCGGAATGTTCGTCTCCAGCTGGGAGGCGAGCTGCCGGTGGTTCTTCACGTAGATCTTATCGGTGAACGCCACGGTTGCCGCGGGCTACGGCGGCCGGCAGTAAAAGCGGCGTGGTCGTTGACGATGCCGGGACGCCGGCCGAACGGGACTGAGCGCGGCCAATTTCCGGACGGCACCGCGTCACACGCCCGTCCGGGAGTCGTAACGGTTATTTATCAAAGCGGGATAGATATCGACGCGTGTCCGGGTTAGGGTAGTGGACTATCCTTCAGCCTTGTGGAGGCTGAGACGCGGGTTCGATTCTCGCACCCGGACCTCCTGTGGAACGCCGCTCTTTCGATAGCTACGCGCTTAAAACTCGATTTCCTCGCCGTCCTCGGGAACGAGAACACCCTCGGTCTCCGACCGGAGTTCCTCCCGCGACAGCAGGCAGTGGTTGATCGCCTCCATGTGGACTACGGCGACCGCGGCGTCGGTGGCCTCGCGCACGGCGGCGACGTCGTCGACCCCCATCGTGATCGGCTCCCCCTGATTGAATCGCGCCGCGCCGCCGTTGAGCACGACGGTGTCGGGGTCGAACCGGTCCAGCGTCTCCGCGACCGGCTCGTACCAGACCGTGTCGCCGGCGAGGTACAGCGTCTCGTCGCCCTCGAGGACGAAGCCGGAGACCGGGCCCATCTTTTCGGCCAGCTCGCCGTGCCCGTGACGGCCGGGGGTCCGGTGGAGGGTGACCCCCGCGAACGACCCGGCGTCCTCGACGGGGCGCACGTCGGTGAACCCCTCGTCGGCGAACGCCCCCGTCTCGGCGGGTTGGCAGAACAGCGGGACGTCCGATTCGAGTTCTGCCTTCGCCGCGTCGTCGAAGTGGTCGGGATGTCGGTGGGTGACGATCACGGCGTCGTGCGACAGGTCGACGTCGGGCATCGGAACGAGGGGGTTCGCTCGGTCGTTCGGCGTGTCGTCGATCGGCGGCAACGCGCCCCGCGGCGCGAACAGCGGGTCGACGAGGAAGGTCGTCTCGCCGACAGTCGCGAGAAGGGTCGCGTTGCGGACGAGCGTGACGCCGGTGTCGAGGGTCGCGGGCATGCCCCTCCTTCGACGGAGGAGGGGTTGTGAGTTGCGCCGCGGCCTCTCGACGGGCACCGCTACCCCTCGAACCGATCGAAGAGGGCGTTCATCACCGTCGACTCCGCCCGCGAGAGGTGCTCCCACACCGTCGTCGACCCGAGCCCGAGCTCGTCCGCGACGTCCTCGACGCCCACGCCGCCCCCGTGGTCGTAGTAGCCGACCGCGATCGCCGTGGCGAGCACCTCCCGCTGTCTCGACGTGAGGCCGTCGAGGATACCCGACGCCGGCAGCCCCGGGGGTCGATCGATCGACGACAGCTCGACGTTGCGCGCGAGCTCGACGTCGTTGCCGCCGCGCTCCAGCTCGCGGATCACCGCCGAGAGGTCGTCGTCGGCCTCGATGTACACCGTCCAGCGCTCGATCCCGCCGGCGATGGTCGTCCCGGTCCGGTAGTGGATCCCCAGCTCCGAGAGCCGCTCGCGGATCCCCTCCCAGCCGTCGCTGTCGATCACCACCGCCACGTAGGCGTGGTTGCCGGTGACCGGCGAGAGCGGCTCCGCCGCCACGACGTCGTCGGCCGCGCGGAACTCCTCGACGAACGACTCGACCTCCGCGGTCGGTCCGCGGAGCTCCACGATCCGCTTCCGCTCGCTTCCCCGCCCGGTCATTGACGAGACCGACCGCAGCGTCACCTCCGGGTGGCGGGCGCTCACCTCTGACTCCGGCCCGCCGCGGTGACGGATCCGAAGGGTCACCTCGCGCATACCCGAGGGTAGCCGCCGAGGTTCAAACGGTTTCCGGGACGAGACGGTCGGTGGGCCCCGAGGTCCGGTCGAGCCTCGCCCTCGCGGCTGCCACGGGCTTATCAGCGCGCGTCGCCAACCGCCGGTCGAATGCCCGACGACCCCTCCGACGACGGGCACGGGACCGGGCCGCCACCCGGCGACGGCGGCGAGCTGACGGAAGCGATCGACGAGCCCCCCGAGGCGGCGAGGACGCCCGACGAGACCTCCGGCGCAACGGGGGCCGTCGACGGCGAGGTCCAGCGTCGCCTCCGAGAGGCGTACCTCAACGACGAGGAGAGCGTCCTCGTCGTGACCGCGCTGCGGTCGACGGGGCGCCGCGTCGCCGTCGAGCTTCGCCCGCCGCACGGCGGGACGACCCACGTCGAGCGCTTCCCGGCGCCCCGGAACGGGTCTCTCGCGGAGTCCGAGGCGTTCCTCGCGTTCCTCGACGCCGCCGGCGTCTCGCCGCTCGACGTGGACGAGCTGGTCGGGACGCGGATCCCCGCGACGTACGACCCCGACGAGGGGTGGCGGCTCGACGAGACGTACGTGAGGGGGCGCAACGAGAGCGAGGACGCCACCGAAGAGGGCCCGCTCGCGGCCCGATGGAACCGGACCGTCGAGTGGATCTGGACCTACCGCTACTGGCTGGTCGCCGTCTTCCTCGTCGGCGGCGAGCTGGCGTTCGCGGCCGTGATCGTTCTGCTGTTCGCCTGATTCGATCCGTCGAGGAGGCTGCCGCCGACGCGAACATCACCGCGAGCGGGAACGGAGCGCGGCGAGCACACCGGGCGAGACCCGTCGCTACGCGGTGAGTTACTCTGAGACGGTCGACGGACGCCCGGAAGCGACTACTGAATGTGTCCTTCGCGCCGGAGCTGGTCCGCGTCGTCGTCGTCGTAGCGCCACTCGACGTTCGCCTTCTCGTCCTGCCAGTCCCACGGTTCGGCGAGCACGACGTCGCCCTCGCTGATCCAGGTGCGGTACTTCATGCGGCCGGGGATCCGGCCCAGTCGCGTCTCGCCGTCGACGCAGCGCAGGCGGACGTGGTTCCCGCCGAGATGCTCCGTCACCACGGCGAACACTTCGTCGTCCGAGGGCATTCGGAGGTTCCGACGCCCGGATTCTTCGCTCATACACATCGTAGTGCGTTCGTGGGTATAAGTGATGGGAGACGCGTGTGCGCGATTGTCGTGCGGATCAATAGCACGCACCGAGACGGGCGGGCCTGCCGCCCGCCGCTCACCCGTCGCGGTCGACCGCACCGTCGGACGCCTCACCGACCGCACCGTCAGACGCCTCATCGACCGAGTCGTCGAACGCCGCGTCGACCTGCGCGAGCGTCGCCGCCTCGTCCCCCGAGTTGTCGACGACGGCGTGGTCGGTCTCGATCCGGTCGAAGACGTCCCTGAAGTGGAGGTGGACCTCGAAGTCGGCGTCGCTGATCCCGTCGCGGCGCTCGATGCGTCGCTCGACGACCGCCTCGTCGCACTCGACCTCCACGAGGTCGAACGAGGCGGCCGCCCGCTCGCCCGTCTCTCGGACGTCGGCGCGGAAGCGGGCGTCGGCAAACGTCGCGTCGAGGACGACGGCGTCGCCGTCGACGACGCGCTCGCGGGCCCGGTCGATCAGCTCCGCGTACACCGCCTCGGTCTCCGCGTCCGTGTACTCGGGATCGCCGAACAGCTCCTTGCGGATCACGTCCGTGCGAAGGATCTCCCCGTCGAGATGGGCCGCCACGCGCTCGGCGACCGTCGTCTTGCCGACTCCGGGGAGCCCGCAGACGACCGCAAGGGCGCCCGCCTCGGCCTCGGGCCCCTCCGCGTCGGTCGCCGCGGCCGGGTCAGCGTCGTGATCGGTGACCGGACCCGCGGATGCCGTGGTCCCGGAGTCCGCTCCCGCGAGCCCAGCGCCGTCGGCCGCGTCACGGTTCGACATCGGCGCCTCCGTCCGGTCCGGCGAGTCGTCGCCCTCCGTTGCTCATCTACCTGTACGGTCCGCCGAGAAGTAGAAGAAAGTTCCCTTCAGCGTCCGGCGGGTCCGACCTCGGGGGCGTCTCGGGTCTCGGAGGCGAGCGAAGCGTTCAAACCCCGCGGCGACGACGCGACTCGTATGCAAGACATGGAAAGCATCGTCCTCGACCAGAACGAGGAGGCCCTCGCGCCGGCCGTCGTGGTCGCGACGATCGCGCTGCTCGCCGTGTTCGTCCTCGGATTTCTGATCCAGATCACCGGGATCGCGGTCTAAACTGGCCGTACGACCGATCATCAGCGTATGACCCGCGACCTCCTCGCCGACCTCCTCGACGGGAACGACGACCACGTCGACTCCGCCGCCGCGGCCGACCTCGCCGCCCGGCGCGACGGCCAGCGGCCGCCCGTCGTCTCCGTCTGCTGTTCGGACTCGCGCGTCTCGCAGGAGGGGATGTGGGCGGTCGACCGGCCGGGATTCCTCTTCACCGCGGGAAACATCGGAAACCGCGTGAGCAGCGTCGTCGACGGCGAGCGCGTGCTCTCCGGTAGCGTCGCCTACCCCCTGGCACACACCGGAACGGGCGTCCTCGCGGTCGTCGGGCACACCGGTTGCGGGGCCGTCGGCGCCGCCCTCGCCGCGGTCCGCGACGACGCCGTCCCTGACGACCCCGGCGTCCGGGCGGACGTCGAGGAGCTCGCCCCGACCGTCGAGGCCGGCCTCGCGGCGATCGGCGGAGGCGGGGAAGCCGACGGCGCCGATGCGAGCCTCCACAACCGCCTCGTCGAGTACAACGTCCACGAGCAGGTGGCGGTCGCCCGCGAGACCGAGACCGCGGCCGACGCCGACGTGTACGGCTTCGTGTACGACTTCCACGGCGCGTACGGCGAGCGCGACGGCGCCGTCTACCTCGTCAACGCGAACGGCGAGCGCGACCCGGACGCACTCCGAGAGCTCGTCGGCGAGACCCACGCCGACAGCGTCGCCACCCTGCTGTAGCCGGCGCGCTCTCCGGCCGTTCGCCGTGCCCCCGCCACCCGCATCCGACAGTGGTATGCCCGCGACGCCCGAACCGGTCACTAATGGACCGCCGCGTTCTGTTCGCGAGCCTGATCCTCCTCGCCGGCGGCGCGACCGGCGTCGGCGTCGCCCTCTTCGCGTTCGTCGGTGTCGACGACGCCGCGACCGACTCAGAGATCGTGTGGGAGACGGCGCCCGTCGCGGGCGACGACGGGAGCGGCGCGGTCGTCGCCACGATGGACGGCGACTCGCTCGTCCTCCAGTCGACCGTCGAGGACGGCGAGCGCGTCGTCCGCGCGACCGCGGTCGGCGGGGACGTCGAGTGGCGCGCCCCGCCCTCGTCCGTCGACGGGGCCGGCGGGGGCGACGGCGACGCGACGGGCGACGATCCGCCCGACGTGAGCGCCCTCGCCGCCGGGACGCTCGACGGCGAGGAGGTCGTCGCGTTCACGACCGAGTCCGGGTCGCTCATCGTCCTCGACGCGGCGGACGGCGCGACGCGCTTCACCGCCGAACTCGGCGGATCGGGCGGATTCCGCCCCGCGATCGGCGACCTCACCGGCGACGGGAGCGCCGAGGTCGCGGCGGCCACGGCCGACGGTCGCGTCCTCGCCGTGGACGGCGGCGGGGAGACGGTGTTCGAGACGACCCTCGACGAGCCGGTCGACCGACGGCCGCTGATCGTCGCCCCCGAGGGTGACGAGTCCGACGGCCCGGCGGACGACGCCCGCGGGGTCGCGGTCTCGACCGTCGGCGACGAGGCGGCCACGGTGCGCCTGCTCGACGCGAACGGCGACGTCCGCTGGACGGTGACGCCGTCGGTCACGCCGCTGAATTGGAACGCGGCCGACACGGAGGACGGTCCCGTCATCGCGCTCGGCGGAACGAACGGGAACCTCGAGGCGCTTGACGCCGCCGACGGCTCCAGCAGGTACGAGATCGGGCTCCAAGACCTCCCACTCTCCGTTGGCGAGACGGACCGTGGCCGGGTCCACGTCGGCGGCGTGCGCAGCGTCTGGGCCGTCGACCTCCCCAGCGGGGAGGTTATTTGGAAACAGCAGTACGGGGGCGACACCCGGGTGAACGCGCCGGGCGTCGGCACCGTCAGCGCGGCCGTCGGTCCCGGCCCCGTCGCGGTGAATCGGGAGGGCGAGGTGCTCGCACTGAACCCCAGCGGCGAGGCGATCGCCCGCGGGGACGTGGGCACCGCCGTGGTGTACGCGGGACCGCTGTTCGCCGACGTGACCGGCGACGGGACCGACGAGGTGCTCGTCGTCACCGCGGACGGCCGCATCGTCGCGCTCGACGACTGAGCGTCATTTATGACGAGTTCGACAGGGGTGAAACACGACCGCTGAGACCTCACGTTGGTCGCGTCGATACGTTCTCATCGGGGTATTTGCACTCTGTTGTTGGCAGGTAGCAACGGTCGCAGGCCTCCCACGACGCACGACGGTAGCAGTAGCCGTGTTCGGGTTCGTGTTCCACGTCGTGTTCGTTGACATCCTCCCCGCGCTAAAGGGCGAAGATTCCACAAAGTGGAGTTTGAGGTTCCGTGTTTCCTCGGGGTTCAAGAACGCTTTCGCGTGACCCTTCGACGGTTAGTTAGGTTTGGATTTCCGTATCGCTCTTCTGTAGCACATTGTTGATGGGCCGCTGTGTTGCGATTTGTTGTTGAACGGGACGAGATGAGATCCTGTTGCAGAGACTCCCAGAACAATGGTCACGACACTCGCTCAACCGGCCGCGACTGCATCAACACTCTCCCACAGAAGAGCGCCCAACCCAGCGGTACGGTGCCGTGGGGATCTTCGCCCATCAGGGCGGAGAGGATGTCAACCTGGCTTCGCGCTCTCCTCCGAGACCGACGCAGATCCCGTCGGGATCCGTTTATGTTCGTCCCGCTCCGATCCGCAGTATGGACCGGACGGACACCGCTCTCCTCGGCGTCGCCGGGGTCGTCACCGCCCTAGCCCTCGCGATCGTCTTCGCCACCGGGGCGTTATTTGGGCTTGACGAGTCGGTAGCCCGGCCGCTCCGCCTCCTCGCCGTCGAGCCGTTCGCGTGGATCGTGGTCGCGGCGCTGATCGTCGCGGTCGTCGGTCACGCGTACATCGACGGCTGACGGCGCGGACCGGGAGCCCCCGGCTTACCGCACGACCGTCACGGGCACCGGCGAATTCTGAAACACCGACTTCGCCACGTTGCCGACGAGGAGCCGGTCGGCGAGCGACCCGCTGTGCGTCCCGATCACGACCACGTCGAACTCCTCGGCGCGCTCTACGATCCGGCTGGCAGGTGACCCGACCTCGGACTCCACGCCGACGGCGACCCCGTGCTCCGAGGCGATCTCTCCCGCCTGTTCGAACACGTCCTCGGAGAGCTCCCGGACCCGCTCCTCGCTGTCGTCAGCGAGCGCGATACCCGTCGCCGCCCCCATCATCCCGGAGGGCTCGCCGACGACGTGTAACACCGTCACGTCGGCGTCTCGATGCGCGTCGAGAGCGTAGCGCAGCGCCCGCTTAGAGAGCTCTGAGCCGTCCATCGCCACCAGTACGCGTTCGACCATGGCGGACGTACACGGGACACGGTGATAAACGCTCGCACACCCGAATTACTCGGACGGCGGCGACCCGTCCGGCTCGCCCGCTGACCCCTCGGCGTCGACCTCGCGGATCGCCCGGACCAAGGCGTCGAGCGCGGCGTCGACCGCGCCGCGTTTCACGGCGTTCCGGTTCCCGTCAAGGACGACGCGCTCGCTCCGGACGAACGACGCCTCGGTCCCCCACGGCGCGGCGTGCGCGACCGCGACGTACACGAGGCCCACGGGCTTCTCAGCAGTGCCGCCGCCCGGGCCGGCGATCCCGGTGGTGGCGACCGCCCACGTCGCGTCCGCGCGGTCCCGCGCGCCGGCGGCCATTTCCTCGGCGACGGTCGCGCTCACCGCCCCCTCGGCGTCGAGCGACTCCCGGGAGACGCCGAGCAGCTCCCGTTTCGCGTCGTACGCGTAGGTGACGAACCCCCGATCGAAGTAGGCGCTCGCGCCGGGCACGTCCGTCACGCGCGACCCCACCAGCCCGCCGGTCAGCGACTCCGCGACCGCGAGCGACTCCTCGCGGTCGGTCAGCAGCTCGCCGAGGGCCGCCGCGGTCGACTCCGTCTCGTCCATGCCCGCCCTGCGACCCCCACGCCCGTGGGGTTTACGCTCGGCCGGACGCAAGCGCGCCCATGACCGAGTGGGACGAGCGGTTCGCGTCGGGCGAGTACCCGCGGGAGCCGGAGCCGTCGGCCGTGCTGCGCTCGTACGAGCCCTCGGTCCCCGACGGGCGCGCGCTTGATGTCGCCGCGGGCACCGGCCGGAACGCGGTGTTCCTCGCCCAGGCCGGCTACGCGGTCGACGCCCTCGACACCTCCCGAGAAGGACTGAGAATCATCCGGGAGCGCGCCGGAGAGCGCGGGATCACCGATCGGATCGAACCGATCTGCGGCGACATCTCCACGTACGGCTTCCCGAGCGAGGCGTACGAGCTGATAACGATGAGCTTCTTCCACACCCTCGACCGCTTTGCCGATCTCTCCGAGGCTCTCGCCCCCGGCGGTTACCTCTTCGTCGAGGGCCACCTCCGGTCCGCGTCGCCGACGCCGTCCGGGCCGAGCGGCGACCGGTACCGGTTCGCGGCCAACGAGCTCCTGCGGGCGGGGCTCGGCCTGACGGTGCTGTACTACGACGAGACGACCCAGGAGCGCCCGGACGACCGGCGACGGGCGACGGCTCGCCTGCTCGCCCGACGGTCGACCGGCGGCCGGCAGTCGTACCCGGCGCGGCCGCGGGAGGACGAGGATGATGAGTGACGACGGCTCCCGACCGGCGAGCGGTGACGGACCCGGAGCCTCGCTCCGCGCGCTCGTGGAGTCGGCTGTCGGCGGCGACCTCGGCGGCCCGGAGACCCCGGTCACCGTCGTCGAGCGCGGCGGCGATCCCGGGCCCGCCGCGCGGCTCTCCGCGCTCGTCGAACGGTCCGACGGCGGCGACTCGGTCGTCGGCGTGATCCCGCGGATCGACCCGTCGCTCGCCCGGGGGGTCGCGGACGGGGTCAGCGGGGAGGCGCGACTCGTCTTCACCGGGAGCGCCGGCGACCGATTCGACGGTCCCGCCGGCGCCGCGATCCGGTCGGTGCTCGACGCGCACGGCGTCGAGGCGTCCCGCCACGGCGGCGATTCCCCGATGGGCGTGCTCCTCGTCGGCGAGCGCGCGATCGTCGGGCTGTTCGACGAGCGGGGGCTCGCCGCGGTGCTGTGGTCGGACGCGCCCCCGGTTCGGGAGTGGGCCGCCGCGACCTGTCGGCGGTTCCTCGCGGCCGCCGAACCGGTGTGAGTCGCCGGCGCGGCGGCTCGCTCTGAACACCGACGTCCCCCCCGCATCGTTTTTGAACTCGTCCGGCGAAGGGGCCGGTATGAGAGCAGCCCTGCTGTTGGCAGTCGGCCTCGTCGGAGTGGTCCAGACGCTCGCCCCGCGCCCGATCGTGCGGGCGTGGACCCGCATCGCGTACCGGGACGCGGCCGACGTGGAGCCTCGCGAGTGGACCTACGTCGCGGCCCGGACGGAGGGCGCCGTCCTCGCGGTCGTCTCGCTCGGCGGGCTGTACCGCGCCGCGACGGCCGAGCCCGACGCCGAGGAGCCGCCGAGAGCGCTCGACGACCGGACGGGCGAGTAGCTCCGAAAAGCGTCGGCGCCCGCGACCGTTCCCGTTCGCGTCTATCCTTCAGCCGTCGCTCGCGTCTATCCTCTCAGTCGTCGCTCGCGTCGATCGGTTCCTCGGCGCCGTCGATCGAGTCCTCGGATCCCGACTCCTCGTCGGGCAAGTACCGCCGGCCGCCGTCCGGGCGCTCGCCGGTCCGGAGGACGTGACAGTCGCGACACCGGGCCTCGTACGACTCCTCGGCGCCGACGAGGATCGTCGGATCGTCCTCGTGGGCCGGCTCGCCCTCGATGAGCCGCTGGTTCCGCGAGGCCGGCTCGCCGCACTGCGAGCAGATCGCCTGGAGCTTGTCGACGTACTCGGCGGTCGCCATGAGCTGCGGGAGCGGGTCGAACGGCTCGCCCCGGAACGTCTGGTCGGTGCCGGAGACGATCACGCGGGTCCCGGCGTCGGCGAGCGCGTTACAGACCTCGACGAGCGCGTCCGAAAAGAAGTTCGCCTCGTCGATCGCGACGACCTCCGGGAACGGCTCGTCGTCGAGGACGTCCAGGGGCCCGTCGCCCTCGTTGTCGACGACGGACGCCTCCCACTGACGGCCCGTGTGGCTGCCGATTGTCTCCTCGCCGTAGCGGTCGTCGACCGCGGGTTTGTACACGGCGACGGACTGCCCCGCGATCTCGGAGCGGCGGAGGCGGCGCAACAGCTCCTCGGTCTTGCCCGAGAACATCGACCCCGAGATGACCTCGATCCAGCCGGATCGAGTGATGGCGTGCATGAGCGATCCGGCAGGTGCCAGCGACTAAACCGTTTCTCTCCCGTTGCGTGGGACCGGATCTCGGCCGCGGTCAAACGCCGCCCGCGACCGCGACGAGGACCGCGGCGACGACGACGTACGCCGCGGCCGAGACCGCCCAGTCGCGCCGGATCGGCGAGAGGCGCTGCCGGGGGAGCCCCTGTGCGCGCGGGAGCGGAACGAGCGCGAAGAAGCCGACCATCAGCGCGAACATGACGGGCGAGGCGACGGCGATCGCGAGCGAGACGCCGGCGCCGAGGCCGATCTGGACCGCGGAGACGAGCCCGACGAAGAGGAGCCCGGACCCGCCGCCGGCGACGTAGTGGACCCGCGTCGCCAGCCGCTCGGGGGCGTCGTCGACCCGCGTGTCGGTGAGTACGCCCGCGGCGACATCGGGAGCCGTCGCTCCCTCCGGGAGCCGGGGCATCACGCGGTCCATCGCGAGCGTCGCGAGCAGTCCGACGACCGGCCCGAGCGCGAGGCCGGCCAGGAGCGAGAACGTTGCCATCGGCGATCGGTACGGACGCGACCGGCTTCAGTCCCCCGACGCGTCGACTCCGTCGCCGCCGACCTCGTCGCCGCCGACCTCGTCGCCGCCGATCACGACCCGCGAGACGTCGGCGGCGCCCGCCCGGCGGACGATCGCGCGGACGAGGTCGCGCGCGCCGGCGAGGTTGTCGGAGTCGCCGTCGAGTACGAGCAGGTCGGCGTCGGCGCCCGGCTCGACGATGCCCCGGTTCAGCCCCGCGATCTCGGCGCCGTTGACGGTTGCCATCCGGAGCACGTCGCGGGCGGGGAGGTCGGCCAGCTTCGCGGCGAACTCCATCTCGCGGAACATCGACGGGGAGTCGAGCATGACGTTGTCGGTGCCGAGCGCGACGGTCGTGCGCTCCGCGATGTCCCGGATCGGCGGGACGCCGACCTTCGTCACGAGGTTCGAGCGGGGGCAGACGACGACCGGCGTGCCCCGGTCCTCGAGGCGGTCGAGGTGGATGCCCTCGGCGTGGACCATGTGAACGAGGAACTCCGGGTCCAAGTCCATCGCGGGGTTGATGTCGTCGGCGTCGCGCTCGCCGGCGTGGATCCCGAACAGCTTCCCAGCGTCGCGGGCGTCCGCCCGCACGGCGTCGAAGTCCCCGTCCCGGGCGCCCGAGGCGCCGTAGCCGTCGGCGACCGAGAGCACGCCGGGGTCGTCGCGGCCGAGCACGACCGGCTCGATCGCGCGCTCGCCGAAGTCGACGCCCTCCCCGGCGACCGCGTCCCGGAGGGCGGCCACGCCGTCGCGGCCGCCCTCGCGGAACTCCAGGAACGTGCTCGTCCCGGTCGACTCCATGTACCGGAGCGTCCGCGCCATGGCCGCCACCTTCTCCTCGTGGCTCGCCGACCGGAGCAGCCGGTGTTTGAGCCCGTCCGGCGGCGCGACGAGCTCGTCGAGCGAGAGCCCCTCGCCGGCTTCCTTCGCAATGGAGTCGCCGATGTGGGTGTGGGCGTTGACGAACGCCGGGAGGATCACGTCGTCGCTCTCGACCGACGCCTCTTCGATCCGGACGATCTCGCCGTCGTCGACGACCACCCGCCCCTCGACGGGCTCGAACGCCTCGCCGACGAGTACCGTCCCCTCCAGATGCATACTCAACGGTCGCCAGCCCGGGCTTAAAACGTCACGGAACGGACCGGTGAGAGGGCGTCCCGTCCGCCTACTCGAACTCGTCGAGCGTCGTCGGTATCGCGCCGCGGACCTCGGTCACGAGCCCGTCTGGGTCGAGCCCGAGCACGTCCGCGGCCGCGCGACCGACGCGGTCGGTGGCCGGCTCGGGGGCGTACACGCCGAGGCGCCACTGGTTGCGCTGTGCGGTCCGGAGCGCGGAGACCAGTGGAGACTGGCGCTCCAGCCGGCGGACCTCACCGCTGACCGTCACGCGGGCGGTCGACTCGCGCATGGACGGCTCCGGCGGCACGTCGAGGACAACGTGTCCGCGGGCGACGCCCGCCTCTTGCGCGATCTCGCGCTCCAAGTCGGTCTCGGTCGCGTGGTCCGCCTCGTGGACGCGCTCGGGCACGTCGTCGTACTCGGCCCACACCGCCAGCTTGTAGAGGTCTCGATCGTCGTAGCGCCGGGAGAGCTCGGCGGTCGCCCCGCAGTCGCGGATCGCGGCGAGGAAGTCGTGGTCGTCCATGCGCCTGAGCTCGGCGGCCGTCGTCGCGGTCGCGTCGAGCAGCTCGCTCGCGGCCCGTCGCAGCATCGCCTTCGAGATGCGCGCGACGTGGTGGGTGTAGACGACCGGGTTCATCAGCGCGCGCGCGAGCAGGAGGCTCTCCGCGGTCTGGACGTTTCCCTCGTCGAGGACCAGCTCGGGGCCGTCGCGGTCCGGGCCGCCCTCCCCCGCCTCCCGGTCCCGCTCGACGAACGTCAGCTCCCGGACGAACCGCTCGGTGTCGACGGTGCCGTACGGGACGCCGGTGTGGTAAGCGTCGCGCACGAGGTAGTCCATGCGGTCGACGTCGAGCTCGCCCGAGACGAGCCCGGCGTACCGTCCCTCGCCGGCGACGATGTCGGCGATCCGGGACGGGTCGAGGTCGTGGTCCCGGAGGACCTCGCCGACCGCCCCGGTCGCGAGGAGTTCGCCGACGTCGTCGTGGTACTTCCCGGTGCGGCGGTGGGTGAGCGACTCCAGGTTGTGGCTGAACGGGCCGTGTCCAACGTCGTGGAGCATCGCCGCCGCCTCGATCCGCTCGGCCCGCTTCCCCCCGATACCGAGGCCGTCGAGCGCGCGGCTGGCGAGGTGGTAGACGCCGAGGCTGTGTTCGAAGCGGGTGTGGTTTGCGGAGGGGTAGACGAGCTGGACCGTGCCGAGCTGTTTCACGTGGCGGAGGCGCTGCACTGCGGGGGTGTCGATCAGCGCCGCGGCGACACCGTCGATCTCGATGTGGTCGTGGACGGTGTCCTTGACCGTGATCATGCAGGCCGGTTCGTCTGCGTCTGATAAAAGGAGTGGGAGGGCCGGTGGCGACGCGCGGGAACCCACGCCATCGTTTATATGCCTCGTCCGCGAACGTAAGCACATGTACGAAGTACTCATCGGGATCGACGACGAGGCGGACCGACGCGCGGTCGAGCAGGCGGAGGCCGTGGCCGACCTCCCGCACGCGGCCGACGACATGAAGGCGCACCTGTGCCACGTGTTCCGGGAGAACCCGGAGGGCGCCTCGGTCCACCAGCTGTCGGCCGTTCGGCGCGCTCGGGAGACGCTCGAGGCGGCCGGGGTCACCTGCGTCCACCGCGAGGCGAGCGGGGACCCGGCTGGCGAGCTGCTCGCGGCCGCCGCCGACGTCGACGCGAACGCCATCTGCGTCTCCGGCCGCAAGCGCAGCCCGACCGGGAAAGCCATGTTCGGGAGCGTGACGCAGGACGTCGTCCTCGGGAGCGACCGTCCGGTGTTCGCGGTGCCGGCGCCACAGAACGACTGACCCGTCAGGCCCGCGCGCCGACGCCGCGGAGTCCGAGCACGTCACGCGCGGCGTCGCCGACTGCGTCGACGTGTTCGGCCGGACAGTAGACGCCGAGCGTCCAGCGGCAGCGCTCGGCGCTCCGCAACCCCCCGACGAGCTCCGACGCGTCCTCCAAGCGCTGCGGCACGCCGTCGACGACGACGGTCGAGCCCGATTCCTTCAGCCCGGGTCGGGAGGGCACGTCGACGACGACCGCCTCGCGGTCCAGCCCGACGGCGTCGGCGATCTCGCGCTCGGCGGCGACCTCCTCCGCGTGGCCCGCGTCGACCGTCCCGGCTGGCACGTCGGCCAGCCCGACCCACACCGCCCGCTTGTAGAGGTCGCGGCGCTCGATGCGTCGGCCGAGCTCGGGGACGGTCTCGCGGAGCTCGACGAGGAGGTCGTGGTCGGCCATCCGGCGGAACGCCCCCGGGTCGGTGCCGGTCCGGTCGAGGTAGCGCTCGCAGGCGCGCTCCAGCATCGCGCCGGCGACCCGCGAGACGTGGTGGCGGTAGACGACCGCGTTCATCAGCGAGCGCGCGACGAGCAGGCTCTCCGCCGTCGGGACGTTCCCCTCGGCGAGTACGAGCTCCGCACGCTCGGGGTCGACCGAGCCGGAGCCGCTCGCCTCGCCGCCCGCGCTCCCGCCGCCCGCGAGCCGGAGCGCGTTGACGAGCCGCCCGGTGTCGACCGTGCCGTACGGGACGCCCGTGTGGTGGGCGTCGCGCACGAGGTAGTCCATCCGGTCGACGTCGAGCTCGCCCGAGACCAGGGCCCCGAGTCCACCCTCGCCCGCGATCAGCGAGGCGACCCGTTCGGGGTCGAGCCCGTTGCGCTCGAGGACCTGGCACACCTCGCGGTCGGCGTCGGTCAGGAGCCACGCGACGTCGTCGTGGTCGCGGCCCGTCGCGCGCCGGATGATCCCCTCGGTCTGGTGGCCGTAGGGACCGTGGCCGGCGTCGTGGAGGAGCGCCGCCGCCCGGACGTGGGCGGCGGTGTCGGCGTCGAGGTCGAACCCCTCGACCGCGCTCCGCGCGAGGTGGTAGACGCCGAGGCTGTGCTCGAAGCGGGTGTGGTTCGCGGAGGGGTACACCAGCCGGACGGTGGACAGCTGTTTGATGTGGCGCAGCCGCTGGAAGGCGGGCGTGTCGATCAGCTCGGCGGCGACGTCGCCGAGCCGGACGTGGCCGTGGACGCTGTCCTTGATCGCCTTCATCGTCGCACGCGTCACTCGTCGACGATCTCGACGCCGAACCGCTCTTCGAGGGCGCGGACGACCGAGCCGCCGACGCCGGCCGTCGCGGCCCGCCCGTCCTCGACCGCGAACAGGTCGTCCTCGTCGACATCGAGCTCCTCGGCGACCTCCTCGACGGTGAGGCCGGCCGCCTGCCGGGCCGCCGCCACGTCGTCGCCGTAGCCGGAGACGAGGTACGGGAGCCGGTCGGACTCGTAGCTCGTCCCGTCCTCCTCCCAGTGCTTGGAGTCGCCGGTCGCGGAGTCGTACATCTTCGCCTGCTTCCGGGCGAGCTCCTTCTTCCGGCTCTCCGGACCGCTCGACTCGGCGCTGGCGCCGCCCGGGCTCTCCCCGGAACTCCCGCCGCGGCTCCCGCCGGACCCCGAACGGTCCCCGCTTTCGGGCGCGTTGCCGGCGTCGTCGTGCGGCCGGCAGTCGGAACACACGAGCAGCTTCGCGCCGGCGACCGTCGCCCGCTGGAGCTTCGTGGTCTCGCGCCCGCAGAGCTCGCAGGCGTCGCCGTCGTCGCCGCCGCCGCCACCGCCCGTCGAGTACTTCGCCATACCGCGAGTGGTGGACCCGGACGGTTAAAAAGTCGTGGAGGGTCGTCCGTCCGTCGGAAAGCGAGAACCGGCGTCGCTCACCGCACGGTTCCTCGGTGACCCGACCGGCGGCGGGAGCGAGCGCGCCAGTCGTCGGTCTCGGGAACGAACCCGTCGCCGATCTCCCGATCGCTTTCGGCCTCGATGTGGTACTTCACCTCGTGGCCCTCGCGGTAGACTCGTCAGGCCAGGCCGGTGATCAGCGCCGCGTCGGGGGAGACGAACGGGAAGCGGGCGGACTCCATACGCCGGCGTCGCGCGGCGAGAAGTCGAGTGTGCGCCCGCCGGGAGCCGAGGGCCGAACACGTTCGAGGGAACCCTCACCCGCGTGGGAGTCGAGGGGCGGATGTGGCACTCGAACGCTCCGACGCGCGACCCGACTCGTCGACCGACGCGCGACCCGACTCGTCGACCGACGCGCGACCGGCTCCCCCGAGCGACGCGCGAGCCGACCCGGACCGCGTCCGACGGCGGCTCCGACGCCGGGCCGAGGGCATCGAGCGCCGCCAGGTCGAGGAGGCGGTCTCGAAGCTCGAGGCGCGGGGCGACCTGACGGACGAGCAGCGGGAGACGGTCCGTCTCCTCGGCGCCGCCCTGCGCCGGCGGCTCACGTCCCGCCCCGAGGCGGCGCTGGAACGGTCGGCCCCGGGCGACGCGACCGCCCGCGCTCTCGCGCGACTGTTCGACGCCGACGGAGGGCCGGCGACCGGCTCAGGCGGGCGGTCGTCGTCGAACGAGTAGCGTCGCGGTCTCAGCCCTCGACCTTCGGGAACTCGGCGACGAACTCGTCGGGCGCGTCTTTCCGAACCTCGTACCCCTCCTCGTCGAAGTCGGGCACTTCGGCGGCCATCTCGTAGTACAGCGGCTTCGGCTCGTGGTCGTTGACGATGGTGAGCGTCTCGCCCGGGGCGATCCCGTCGAACTCGTCGTGGATTCGGTCGTGCCTGTTCACCGGCGGTATGTCGCGGACGTCGAGTCTCGGCATGCGTCCGAGCGTTCGCGACCCGTCCGCATCCGTGTTGAGACGAACACGTTCGGGCGGAGCCGCGAGGTCGTCGGGTGCAACTCTGGACGGATCGGTTCGGTAATCGTTTCTCACCGCGTGTCTCGGCCGTCCGGTCCCGTGAACGAACGGCGACGCGTAACAAAGTCGCCGTGTTTTCGCAGTATCAAAACATATTTTTATGATATAAAAACACAGGTTATTTTTGCTGGGTGTATCTCTCCAAAGCGAATACCTTTTTATTCGAGGTACCGGAAGCTGGAGGTGAACCTAATGTCTCAGAAGGCAAACCACGACTGGTGGCCAAACCAGTTGGACCTGGAGATGCTCGACCAGAACGCCCGCGACGTCGGACCTTACGAGGACGACTTCGACTACGCCGAGGCGTTCCAGTCGCTCGACTTCGACGCGGTCAAGTCGGACCTCGAAGAGCTGATGACGAGCTCGCAGGACTGGTGGCCCGCCGACTACGGCCACTACGGGCCGCTCTTCATTCGGATGGCGTGGCACAGCGCCGGGACCTACCGGACGGCCGACGGTCGCGGGGGCGCGGCCGGCGGTCGGCAGCGGCTCGCGCCGCTCAACAGCTGGCCCGACAACGCGAACCTCGACAAGGCGCGGCGGCTGCTCCTCCCGATCAAACAGAAGTACGGCCGCGCCCTCTCGTGGGCCGACCTGATGATCCTCGCCGGGAACGTCGCCATCGAGTCGATGGGCTTCAAGACGTTCGGCTACGCCGGCGGCCGCGAGGACGCCTTCGAGCCGGACAAGTCCGTCTACTGGGGCCCGGAGTCCGAGATGGACACCCAGGAGCGCTTCGACAAGCCCGGCGACATCGACAAGGGGCTCGGCGCGTCCGTGATGGGGCTCATCTACGTGAACCCCGAGGGGCCGGACGGGAACCCCGACCCCGAGCTGTCGGCGAAGAACATCCGCCAGACGTTCGACCGCATGGCGATGAACGACAAGGAGACCGCCGCGCTCATCGCCGGCGGCCACACGTTCGGGAAGGTCCACGGCGCCGCCGACCCCGACGAGAACCTCGGTCCGGAGCCCGAGGCCGCCCCCATCGAGGCGCAGGGCCTCGGCTGGGAGAACGACCACGGCACCGGGAAGGGCGGCGACACCATCACCAGCGGGATCGAGGGCCCCTGGACCGGCTCGCCGACCGAGTGGGACATGGGCTACATCGACAACCTGCTCGAGTACGAGTGGGTCGCGGAGAAGGGCCCCGGCGGCGCCTGGCAGTGGACGCCCAAGGACGGGGAGCTCCGCGGGAGCGCCCCGGACGCCCACGACCCCGACGAGGGGGTCACGCCCATGATGCTCACGACGGACATCGCGCTGAAGCGCGACCCCGCCTACCGCGAGATCATGGAGGAGTTCCAGGAGAACCCGATGGCGTTCGGGATGAACTTCGCGAAGGCCTGGTACAAGCTGACCCACCGCGACATGGGCCCGCCGTCGCGGTTCCTCGGTCCCGAGGTCCCGGACGAGGAGATGATCTGGCAGGACCCGATCCCCGAGGTCGACCACGACCTGATCGGCGACGCGGAGGTCGCGGCGCTCAAGACGGAGCTCCTCGACGCCGATCTGACGCGGCAACAGCTCGTCAAGACCGCGTGGGCCTCCGCGTCCACGTACCGCGACAGCGACAAGCGCGGCGGCGCGAACGGCGCGCGCGTCCGGCTCGATCCCCAGCGCGACTGGGAGGTCAACGAGCCGGATGAGCTCGAGACGGTGCTAGACACCCTCGAAGGGATCCGGGAGGAGTTCAACGCCTCTCGCGACGACGTTCGCGTCTCGCTGGCCGATCTGATCGTCCTCGGCGGCAGCGCCGCCGTCGAGCAGGCGGCCGCCGACGCCGGCTACGACGTGACGGTGCCGTTCGAGCCGGGGCGCGCCGACGCCTCGCAGGAGCAGACCGACGCCGACGCGTTCGAGGCGCTTAACCCGCGCGTCGACGGATTCCGGAACTACATCGGCGACGCTGGCGACGAGGAGCCCGAGGAGTTGCTCGTCGACAAGGCGGACCTCCTCGACCTGGACGCCGGCGAGACGACGGCGCTCGTGGGCGGCATGCGCGCGCTCGGCGCCACCTACGAGAACACGGACCGCGGCGTCCTCACCGACAGCCCCGGGACGCTAACGAACGACTTCTTCGTGAACCTGCTCGACATGGGCATCGAGTGGCGCCCCGTCGACGAGGACGCGGAGACCGCGAACGCCTTCGAGGGGATCGACCGCGAGAGCGGCGCGGTCGCGTGGGAGGCCACCCGACTGGACCTCATCTTCGGCTCGCACTCCCGGCTCCGCGCCATCGCGGAGGTGTACGGGAGCGAGGACGGTGAGGAGAAGCTCGTGCGGGACTTCGTCGACGCGTGGACGAAGGTGATGCGGCTCGACCGGTTCGACCTGGAATAAGTCGAGAGGTCGCAGTCGTTTCGAGCGGGATATTTCACCCAGTGACCGGTCGGTTGTTGCCAGTTGGCCGTCGTTTCCACGTCGCTGACTGGGAATCGACTGAAAACACCTCCAACGCCCCAGCCGCGAGGACTCGCGCGGCTTGTTTCGCTCCTCGCTCAGTCGCTACCGCTCCTTCGCTGCGGTGCTTACTACGCCGTGCTTCGCCCTCGCGACTGCCTCTTTGAGTCCCACCCGCACGGCACCGCACAGCGCCTCACGCCTCCCCAGCCTCGCCGCGGCGGCGTTTATAAACGCCGCCGCGGGCTGCCTCGCACGCGCTCTTCGCGCCCGTTGGGGGCTCAGAGGCGCGCGCCGACCGCGTTTCGATTTATAACTCGTTTCTCAGAGCCGCGATCGGCCGTTGCGGCGATGACCGTGTCACTCCACCGACCCCCGCCTCACCACACCGGCGCGAGCAGCAGCGCGACCGCCGCCGAGATGAAGACGAGCTTCAGCGCGGTGTTGACGACGATCACCCTCGTCCCGAACTCGGCGCCCCAGATCCCGTACTGGAAGGGGATCGAGCGTCGGAACGTGGAGACGGCGAACGAGAGGATGCCGCCGATGAGCAGGCTCGCGACCGCGGTCCGGGTGGTGAACACGCCCGGGTCGGCGCCGGCGAGGGTGACGGCGCCGGCGGTCGTGTCGAGGGTGTAGACGGCGATCACGGGAACCGCGGCGCCGGGGAGCCCTAAGACGCCGGTGATCGGCTCGGCGACGCTCGTCAGGGCCTCCACGTCGACGTTGTTGACGAGCCCGATCACGAGCGTGTACACGACCGCGAGCCGCGGGACGATCCGGCGGAGGGTGCCCCACGACTTCTCGGCGGCCTCTCGGACGCGCTCGCGGCTCGTGCGCTCGTCTACGTCGGGACCGCTCGCGTCGACCTCGGAGAGCGCCGACCGGTCCACGTTGCGCTCGGAGAGCAGGACGCCGCCGGCGAGGACGCCCGTGACCGTGATCGCCAGCGCGATCCCGGCGCGCGCGGAGACGTAGACGACCCCCCTCTCGACGCCCAAGATCGGGATCAACACGGGGATGTAGAACGTGAACACGTGCTGGACGAAGCCGAAGAACGTGTTGATTGTCACCGCGACGAGCGTCGCCCGGTCATCGAGCAGCCCCGACTCGCGGTACTCGGCGAGCGTGGCGTAGCCCGCGGTCGTCGACGCCGCCGTCGTGAGAATCGCGGTGCCCACCTCGTCGGGGAGGTTCGCGGGCCGGGTGAGCCACCCCGCCAGCCCGGCGACGTACCGGATCAGCCCGAACGCGACCGCGACGTTGGCGGCGAAGACGCCGACCGCGATGAACGCCGCGATGCGGGCGAGCCGCGGGGCGACCTCGACGAGCAGGGCGACGACCTCGGCGGCGACCGATTGCACGGCCGGCGCTACGCGGTCGCCGACCTAATGCGCGTCGAAATCGGCGGGCGGCGGTCGATCTCGGCGCGACCGCTCGCGGGGCTTATGAGACCCCCGCCCGAACCCCCGGCCGATGGCACCCGCGGAGGACGACATCTCGATCGAGGAGAAGCGCGTGTACGCCGGGACGGCGGGCCGCACCGACGCCTACGTCGCCACCGAAGGCGGCGTCGTCCGGGTGGCGCTGTCGGCCGACAAGGTCGGCGCGTTCGACATGGTCGCCCGCGAGCCGGCCCGCGACGTCGCCGTGCTCCCCTCCGAGGCGAGGGCGGACCTCGTCGGGGTCGCGACCGGTGAGGGGCTGCGCGTCGCCGCTGTCGGCGACACCCCCGAGTTCGAGCCCGTTGCCTCCGACCCTCTCGTCGCCGTGGGCGTCCACGACGACGCCTTCCTCGTCGCGGGCGAGGACGGCGGGATTGACCGAATCGCGGTCGACGGCGAGGGGTCGGTGTCGACGTCGGCTCACGCGGGAACCGTCTCGGACCCGCGCGCGATCGACGGTCCCCTCGTCGCCGCCGGCGACGGCGTGTATCAGGTCTCCGGGGGCGACGGCACGGGCTCCGATCCCGCGCTTGCCGCGGTGGGCCTCGACGACGCCCGCGACGTCGCCGGCTCGGGGATGCCCCTCGCGGCGACCGGGTCCGGGCTCTACTGGCTCGGCAACGGCTGGATGACGGCACTGGAGGGAGTCGCCGAGGCGGTCGCGGCCGACGGCGACGGCCACGCGATGGCGGTCGTCGGCGGGGAGATCCGAGTTCACGGGGCCGAAGAGACCGCGGGAGGGACCGACGCGTGGGACGACGAGACGTGGCGGGTGGCCGACCTCCCGGTCGATGAGGACGCGGTCGCGCTCGGCTACGGGCCGGGACTCTCCGTCGCCGTCACCGCGGGCGGCACGCTCTGCGTCGACGCCGGCGACGGCTGGCGCCACCAGGTGGTCGGCGTGCGGGACGTGGAGGGGGTCGCGCTCGCGGTCGTTGAATAGACTCTCGATCGGTTATAATCGATTACTGCCACGGTGTGCACTTCTACAGCCTCAGCCGCTCAATTATATGCAGCTGCTGGTGGCAGAACGGCGGTGAATGCCTGCAAAGCCCCAGCCGCGAGGCGGTCACACGCTCGCTGCGCGCTTCAGTCGCTCGTGTTGCTCGCTCCTTCCAGTGCTTGCGTCGCCTGTGACCGCTCGCGGCTGCCCCTTTGAATCCCACCCGCACCGACAGCGCCGCACCTCACACCTCCCCAGCCTCGTGGGGGGGGG
>NZ_JAODIX010000008.1:0-9109 GCF_026586675.1 Halorubrum yunnanense | reverse complement strand
CCGACTCCCTCGCGGGCTCCTCGCGGCCTATCGGCCACTCGGAGGCGCGCCACCGTATCGGCTATTTATAAGTGAATAACTCGTCTCCGATGCGCCCACCCCTACGCGGTCGGCAGCTCGACCTCCTCGCCGTCGGCGTAGACGGTCGGGTTACGGAGGATGCCGTCGAGGTGGACCGGCGCGTCCGTCTCCCCGCCGATCCCGGCGTTGTCGCCGATCGCGATGTGGACCGTGCCGCCGGCCTTCTCGTCGAGGAGGACCGAGCCGACCAGTTCGTCGACGCCGACGTTGGTCCCGATCCCAAGCTCGGCGAGGTTGTACGCGGCGTCGCCGACCGACTCCGCGGCCGCCTCGACGTCGGCGCGGATCGCGTCGTCGTCGATGGCCGTGACCTGACCGTCGTCGACCTCGAACGTGAGCGTTCGGTCCTCGTCGAGCAGCCCGTGGGGCATCATCGTTCCGTCGACGACGTAGGTTCCGGTCGCGGTCTCGGGCGCGACAAAGACCTCGCCGGCCGGCAGGTTCGAGAAGTCCCCGGAGTCGCGCACCATCCCGGTGTCCGAGAGCCACTCGCGGTCGCCGATCCCGAATGTGACGTCGGTGCCCGCAGGCGAGGTGACGCGGACCTCGTCGGCGCCGGTGACCTGCGCGAGCACGTCGTCGCACGCGGCCTCGATGGCGGCGTAATCGGCGTCGAGTCCGGTGGTGAACACCTCGGCGGTGATCCCCGGGAGCGTCGCCCCGCGGGCACCGGCGTCGCAGGCGGCCCCCCGAGCGCGGGTGTGGCTGAGGCTCTTCGTCGTCGGCGCGAGGAAGACGTCGCTCTCGGCCATCGCGGCCGCCACGGGCGCGGGCGGCTCGGTGCCGTGTTGTTCGGCCGGCGGGTATCGGAGGACCGTCGCGTCGCCGCTGACGGCGCTCGCGGCCTCGTACAGCGCCTCGCCGATCGGTTCGCGCTCGTCATCGGTGACGACGACGACCGACTCGTCCGGCGCGACGTTCAGACACTGGTTCACGGCGGTCGCGGCCGCCTCTGCGAGGTCTGCGCTCATGCCTGATCTCCGGGTCTCGCGGGGGTAAATCCTTCCCACTTGTTTATTTTACTCCCTTTCGAAACTCAGTTACATACTCGCGTCACGCGAATCAACCGACTGATTACTCACGCCGTAGTTAATTTCTTTCCAAAACCCTCGAAAAGATTATCCCGGTACGGAATCGAGTGAACTCCATGATACGCGTGGGCGTCAACGGCTACGGCACGATCGGGAAACGGGTCGCGGACGCGGTCGCCGCCCAGGCCGACATGGAACTCGTCGGCGTGACGAAGACGACTCCGAACTACGGGGCCGAGGCCGCAATTCGGCGCGGATACGACCTCTACGTCGCGATCGACGACCGGGCCGACCAGTTCGAGGCTGCCGGCCTCAAGGTGACGGGGACACTCTCGGACCTCCTCGACGCCGTCGACGTCGTCGTCGACTGTTGTCCCTCCGGGATCGGCGAGCGCAACCGATCGATCTACGAGGCCCACGGCGTGCCCGCGATCTACCAGGGCGGCGAGGACGCCGGGATCGCTGATGCCTCGTTCAACGCCCGCGGGAGCTACGAGGTCGCCCGCGGCGCCGACTCGCTCCGCGTCGTCTCCTGTAACACCACCGGGCTCTCCCGGCTCCTCGCGCCGCTCGACGAGGCGTACGGCATCGAGAAGGCGCGCGTGACGCTCGTCCGGCGCGGCGGCGACCCGAGCGAGACCGACCGCGGGCCGATCAACGACGTCGTGCCCGATCCGCGGACGGTCCCCTCCCACCACGGCCCCGACGTGAACACGGTCCTCTCGGACGTCGACGTCGACACGGCCGCGCTCCGGGCTCCCGTCACGGCGATGCACACCCACAGCGTCAACGTCACGCTCGACGGGGACCCCAGCGCCGCCGCGGTCGGCGCGCTCCTCGCCGACGAGAGTCGGCTGTTCCTGATCCCCGAGGGCGCCGGTATTGACGGCGCCGGCGCGCTGAAGGACTACGCCGCCGACGTCGGTCGCCCGCGCGGCGACCTCTGGGAGAACTGCGTCTGGGAGGAGTCGATAAGCGTGGAGGGACGGGACCTGTACCTGTTCCAGAACGTCCACCAGGAGGCCGACGTCGTCCCGGAGAACGTCGACGCGATCCGGGCGTTGATGACCGACACGCCCCGAGAGGAGTCGGTCGCGCGAACCGACGAGTCGCTCGGGGTCGGCCTCGACAGCCTGCTCTCCGACGGCAACAGCGCGCGGAGCCCGCTCGCCGCGGACGACTGACGCGCTCCGCGCAATCGACGACTTCCCCTTTTCGACTCCTTACCGAGACGGCAGCGTCACGAGGAACGTCCGCCCGCCGCGGCGCTCCAGCGCCACCTCGCTCCCGCGCACGCGGTTCATCCGAACCCGGTCGGCGATCCGGTCCGTTCGGCAGTCGGTGACGTCTTTCCGCGTCGGCGCCGCGTGCCGCGGCCGGTCGTGAGTGCTCGCGCTCATATCTACATCGTCGACCGGAACGCCCCTATAACCGAGCCATCCCCGGAGTGAAACTGAAAGTAAACGTGTCGTCGGCGAACGCCGTCGATCTTCGTTCCGATCCCGGTTTCGACTGCGCTCCCGCAATACGGGCCTCCCACGCTCCCGACTTCTCGCACTCCTGACCTCCCGCGCCGCCGACCTACCGCCGGAGCCCCGCCTCCTCGTCGTCCTCGACGAACCGGACGCTGAAGTAGTCGTATCCGCCGTAGGCGGCCTCGAGCGCGCCGAGCCACCAGTTCCAGCGCTCGACGAGCGAGGAGCCGTCGGGCGCGTCGCCGAGGTGGTCGACCACGCCGGGGACGGTGAGCGCGTGTCCCCGGTCCTCCGAGGGTCGCCCGGAGTCGGCGAGGTCGCAGGCCGCGCGAACGACCGATCGCCGCTCGGGCTCGGTGCCGCCGAACTCCGCCGCAAAGGCCTTCTCCAGACGCTTTCTCTCCATGTGAGAGGTTATGGCCGCCGACTATATGAGTCGCGTGGTAGGGGGTGGCACGTCCGGTGTCGGCGCTCCACCGCCCCTCGCTGCCGACGGGAGTCACAGCCGGGCCGCGAGCGCGAGGAAGAGGAGGCTGAACGGCGCCGTCAGGAGCGTCAGAAGGAGTCCGGCCGCCGCCTCGCCCGCCGCGAGGGTCATCGCGAGGCCGACGACGAGCGAGGCGGAGCCCGCGATCGCGAGGATGACGCGCTCCGGGACGCTGGCTCGGTCCGGCCCGTCGCTCCGGGCGAGCGTCGCGTCCAGCCCCCGCTCGACGTCGTCCGCGAGTTCGGTCGGGACGAACAGCCACGGCGTCGACCGGTACCAGGCGTTCCCGCGGTACGCGAGCAGGAACGCGGTCGTCCACGGGAAGTCGATCCGGCGCGTCCGGACCACGGACCCGAGGTCGTCCGAGCGCGTCCGGTCGTGGCTCCGGGAGGTCCGTTCGACCGTCTCGGCGACCGGATCGAGCCGCAGGTCGCTCCCGCGCGAGCCCGCGAGTATCGGGAGGAACAGGAAGACCGAAACGAGCGCCGGGGCGAACGCCGAGAGCAGCGACCGCGCGGCGGACAGGGGTCCGGGTCCGATCGCCGCGACCGCGACCGCGAGCACGGCTCCCGCCCCGGCGAGCGTCCAGCCGAGCCGGAACTCCGAGAGGTCGAGCGAGTAGTCGCCGAACTGCGACCGGAGCTCTCGGCGGCGCTCCGGGGACGTCCGGTCGTACGCCACCAGCCAGTAGAGCAGCGACATCGGACCGCCGACGAGGAGGACGACGAGCAGCGCCCACGTCGACGCCGGTGGCCCGCCCCCGCCGAGCAGCGAGGCGGCGACGCCGACGGCGGCGAACAGCACTGCAGCGAGGACGAGTCCGCCCACGGTCGCGCTCGCGCCGAGTGCCAGCGACCGGAGGCGCTCGAAACGGACCGGCCCCCACTCGACGGGGGAGAGGTCGGGGGCAGGGTCGAAATCGGAGCCGCGAGTCGCGGCCGAATCGCCCGCTGAATCCGCGTCGATCTCTCGGTCCATCGGCGGCGCTGTCCCGTCGACGGACGCGTCGGACTCCGAGGGCACACGCGGCCGTTCGGGCGGTCGGGATTTAAATTCGGATCGTCGAAGCGGTCGGTAAATGGGTCCGACCCTCTCGGTCCCGTCGAGTCCGGGCGTCCGCGGTCCGAACGGTCGCGACGGCGAGTATTCACCAACTGGCGCGCGCCTCCGAGTGGCCGATAGGCCACGAGGAGCGCCACGCGAGGGAGTCAGTCGCCCGAAGCAACGCCGAGGGCGACTGACGAGGCTGGGGAGGCGTGAGGTGCGGTGCTGTGTGGGGCGGGACTCAAAGGGGCAGCCGCGAGGCGGACGCAGGCGACGCAAGGACCGCAGGGAACGAGCGTAGCGAGTGACCGAGGACCGCAGCGAGCGTGCGTCCGCCTCGCGGCTGGGGCGTTGGAGGTGTGTACCGCAGAGTAGTCGATCGCGTAGTACCGAGCGGCTGGGGCGTTGGAGGTGTGTACCGCAGAGTGGTCGATCGCGTAGTACCGAGCGGCTGGGGCGTTGGAGGTGTCTCCCCTCGATATTCCGTCAGTCGATTATAAATGATCGACGGAAAAGTGACCGAATCCGCTACTCCGCGATGAGCGACGTGCTACGCGCTTTCGGCCGCGTCGAGGACCGCCTCGTAGTCGGGCTCGTTGGTCGGGTCGTCGGCGATCCAGTCGTAGACGACCTCGCCGTCGTCGTCGAGCACGAACACGGCGCGGTTCGCGATCCCGTGGAGGCCGAGCTCGGCGATGTCGATCTCGAGGTCGTACGCCCGGATCGCGTCGCCGCCCATGTCGCTCACGAGGTCGAACTCGATCCCGTGCTCCTCGCGGAACGCGCCCTGCGAGAACGGGGAGTCGGCGCTGACTCCGAAGACCGTCGCGCCGGCCTCGTCGAAGGCGTCGGCGTGCTCCTGAAACGCGACCATCTCGTTCGTGCACGGCGGCGTGAACGCGCCGGGAAAGAAGGCAAGGACGACGGCTCCGTCGCCGAGGTGGTCGTCGAGCTCGAACGGCTCGTGGTCGCTCGTGCCGATCGTCGCCGAGATGCCGGGTGCGGTGTCACCAGTGGATACCATCGCCGACCGATACGTGCGATTCGGGCAAAAGGCTTGCCGCACCCTCGTTCGGTGCCGGTACCGACTCCCCCCTCGTCCGGGGCGCTCGCCGGGTCACTCCCGATCGAGGTACTCCTGCTGGACCGCGACGATTTCGGCGGAGTCCTCGCAGTCGGCGTACCGCCTGAGCGGCTCCTCGTTGAGGTCGAGAAACGTCTCGCCCCAGGTGAACTTCGCCATAACCTGCTCCGCGTGGTCGGGGTCACCGAGGATCGCGAGCGCGGCCGCGAACGCCTCCACGGTCGTGAGCCGCATCGGCCGCCCGAAGTTCACGGGGTTGGCGGCAACGAGGTACGGGAGCGCGCGGTGTTCGCCGGGCAGCGAGAACATCTTCTCCTCGGCCGACTCCCACGAGCAGTCGAGCGCGACGAGCGCATTTTGCTCCGCGACCTCGGCGTCGGCGGGCGAGAGCGCGCGCTCAGCGTGGGGGTTGAGCACGACGCCGTACGGCGTGGCGCGGTCGGAGCGGTGGAGCTCCGCGAGGTCGAACCGCGCGAGCTTCCGGGCCGTACACTTGTCGGGGTCGTCGTCGCCCTCGTACCGGACGTGCAGGTCCACGCGTACGAACTCGGGCGAGTCGTTTATAAGGTGTGCGGAGCGGCGGTGAGCCGGATTGAATCCCCGGCCGCGACGACTTGTGCGGCCCATTGTGCTCACCGCTCAGCCGCCACCGCTCCTTCGCTGCGGCGTCGCCGCCGTATTCATTTATAAGCGATGGTCGTCGAAAGCGGCGGTTCCTCCGCCTGCTGTTAGCTCCGGATACCGAGTTCTATTGCCATTCTCGATCGGTGATATATCTCAGCGATCGTGCCGGATACACAGCGCGCATATCGGTCACTGCTCTTTGAGCAACCCGTGTGGAGGCGAGTCGGTAGAGGCTACTGGGAATCCCGTCGTGAGGTCCTAAACCTTGGCATTACTGTTTCTATCAGTCAGAGCCGACAGTTTCGCAGTGAAACGGCACTACTTTTTCGCGTGCGACTTGATGGCACATACGTGACAGAATTACTCATTCTCGTGGGTCTGCTGGTGGCGGTATTCGTCGGGTACAATATCGGGGGGTCATCAACCGGTGTTGCCTTCGGTCCGGCAGTCGGCAGCCGGGCCGTCAGAAAAGTCACTGCCGGAGCCCTGTTTACCGTGTTCGCATTCCTCGGAGCGTGGACGATCGGACGGAAGGTCATCACGACAATGAGTTCCGAAATCGTCGATCCAGCGGCCTTCACACCCGCAGCAAGTGTTGGCGTCCTCTTTTTTATCGGGCTCGCACTCCTGATCTCGAACCTCTACGGTGTGCCGGCGTCAACCTCGATGACAGCTGTCGCAGCAATCGTCGGACTCGGATTGGCAACGGGGACGCTCAACACTGCGCTGATGTTTACCATCCTGTCGGCATGGATCGTCGCCCCACTGATCGCTGTCTTCACAGGTGCATTTATCCGCAGATACCTGTACCCACATCTCGACGCTAAATTCGAATTTGGTCGCCTTAGGAACCCGTTGATCGCAGTCGATACCCAGGGGAGACTCCCACGGCTATCGATCAACGATACCGTCTCGCCTCGGGATCTGGCCGGATCGGCGCTTGTGGTGGCAATTGCCTGCTACATGGGGTTCAGCGCCGGAGCCTCGAACGCGGCGAACGCAGTCGCCCCGCTTGTCGGTAACGGGTCCCTCGACCCCAGCCCGGCGATTCTCCTCGCAATCGGGGCCATCAGCGTGGGCGGCTTCACGATTGCCCGACGGACGCTGGCGACCGTTGGCAACGATATTACTGAGATGCCAATTCTGGCCGCGCTTATCGTTTCGAGCGTCGGTGCGACGATCATCACCGTCCTCTCATGGCTCGGGATTCCGGCGAGTCTCGCCGTGAGTACGACCAGTTGTATCATCGGCCTCGGATGGGGCCGTGCGAGCCGAGCGCGGACGCTTACGGAAATAATCAGACAGTCTCCTGCCGATGAGTCCGCTCCACAGTTTACAACTGGTGCACTCAAACTTCATCCAATTGAAAACAAAAAGGATGTCGCTGCGGGCCCGACCGTGGGCGAACTCGCTGCAGGCAAGACTCCTAACCCGGACAGGCAGCACGCGTCCGGAGAGGGGGTGTCTAGCGTCGGCGAGATAGACCCAGAAGAACTGTCCGCCGAAGGTCTGTTTCACCACGCAGCGGCAGCTCGCGTCGTGACACTCTGGGTGATCACGCCGATGATGTCGCTCGTGGGGTCCTATGTTTTGTTTTCGCTCCTCGGCTAAGAGAACGCCTTGTCTGTCCGTCGGGACTGCTTCCCGGCCGTTCGCGACTGACCGGCTGACCCCGAGCAGCGACGCGGTCTCCGGAGAGTGAGGACCGGTCCAGTCAGTGGTCCTCGGAGCTTTCGCTGAGATCAAGTCGCTTCATCTCAGTGGTTGCTGGCGGCTGGCTAGGCGGCTCAGTCTCTTTTGCGCGGACGTACCTGACACGGAGGTCGTCAGTGGCCTGTACCCAGAACTTCTCGACGGACGCCTCTCTCGCGAGGGGTAAGTCGTTAAACGCGGTCCGCCGGGCCTGCGCGTGCAGGTGTTCCCCAGCATCGTTCACCGGCCCCATCTTGATCTCGTAGTTCACTTGACTAAACTCGGTGGTCAGAGTGTCATGTAGCTCCGACGAGACGGTGACTGACGCGTCGTCGATGGCCCCGTCAACGTACGCCGGGTCGAAGGCCCCGAAGACCTCGTCTCGGTCGGGGTCGAACTGCAACCGGAGGACGTCGGTTAGGACGGACGAGTCCGCCTCACCGATCTCAACCTGTGCCTTCTTTTGCCATACCAGTCCGTCCACGGTATCGTCCGACCGATCAGCAGTCGAACAGCCAGCGAGCGACGCACCGCTGCCTGTGGCACAGAGCGCAAGGAAGCGACGACGGGAGAGTGGAGGGCTCACAGCGGAGCAAAGCGGTTCTTCGACTGAGTATCTTTCGTGAACACTCGGCGATCCGCGGAGAACCGAGGCGAATGTCTCGAGGCCTGACCCCGAGTCGGTTCACCGCCCCTCAACTGGAAGCTCGTCTCGATCACCGACACGAACGGTCGTTCCGAGAACGCCGGGACGGGACGCCCGTACGGTACACGAACAGCGTAGTCGGTTCGGTCTCGGGTCGAAAACGGCGGAATGGTGATCGTCCCTCGGGTGTTGGTATTCCGGAGCTCGACCACCACACTCCGAACAGCGACCGAGAGACGATTCATCGGCGTTCACGGAAAGGGGCGGAAACGGCGTGTGACGGTACTTTCTCAACACGAATGTCAATCGGCATTGAACCTGTGATTTTGGCGGTTTGGCGGGTCAAACGCACCGCATTTCCGGTAGATACAGACCACCGGTAGCATTAACTCACAGCCGCCGAAATTTCAGATTCCATGAGTGTCCGCACGGTACTTACTCGGCTCCTGCCCGGTGACGAGACAGAGGTCGTCGTGGAATGCCGCCAGTGCGGCGAGACTCTCACGTCGGGCACAGACGAGTGCCCGAAGTGTGGGTCAAACGGAATCGAGCGGTTCCAGATTTCAGAGTAGACCGCCCCGTTCGGCATGCATCCGTCTGCTCTGGAAGGGTGAGGAGATGGTCGTCCGAGTTGCCAGTGGCAACTCCTGCCAAAAATATATTAATTAGTCTACTCGATACGGGAACATGAGCAGTACGGCAAAATCGGCGGGGTCTATCGGCCTTGGAGCGACTTTAGGTGTCATGTTTCTCTTGATCGGAAGTCTATTTATTCTCGATCTCATCGTCCCTGACCCGGTTCCGGTACTCGACGAGATCGTTCTGTTAACGCTGACAATCGTATCCGGGGGTGGATCTTACAAATCGTTTCAGAACTGCTGTGTTGAATAGATGCTGAGTCACGGTTACAGCGGCTCACACAGTGGTTCTATGTTGGTGATGGCG
>NZ_JAODIX010000079.1 GCF_026586675.1 Halorubrum yunnanense | reverse complement strand
AAATAGAACGACGAACATCATCGTTTGCGAATAGTTTCAGCAATGTCGCGTTAGAGACAGCTCAAAACTGGCTCGAAGCCTTCGCCGTCTACCACAATTCACGCCAAACTTAACGCGACCGAAACAGGAAGCCCTGTCCTCAACAAGCGAGGGGCGAGTAGCCCCGAGCGCGGTAGGTCAGGGTAGTTCACGTTGGGAAGTCATTGTCGGGTGGTGGCGTCGGCTCTGCCGTCCGATCCGCCGTCGCCGTCGCGTTCCGTTCGGACCCCGATCCGCTCGACCGCCGAGTCGCCGAGGACCGTCCGCAGCTCGGCCTCGATCTGGGGGACGAGCCGGTCGCGGGCGGCCTCGGCGTCGAAGCGGTAGCGGTGCCGCGTCGTCCCGCGGCGTCGCTCCGCGCCGCGGTCGACGAGCCCCTTCTCGACGAGTCGATCGACGGTCCGCTTGACCGTCGTGTACGCGACGTCGTCGCCGCGGTCCGTGACCGCGTCGTGCAGGTCACGGGCCGCGAGGGGGCCGTCGGCGCGCCGCAGGACGGCGAGCAGCTGGCGTTCCCGCGGTCCGAGCTGTGTCCACTGGGTCATGAGACACCGGAGCCGAACGCTCTGGTTCGACCCCGCTACTGATCAGTACGGTCTAACCCCCGGGAGAGCTGTCGGCGAACTGTTCGGGAGTTTAACTACCGTCCCCGAACGTCTGCGAGAAGAGCGCCGCCGTCACGGTCCGCAGGTGTTCCGACACGGTGGACTTCGCGAGGTCGAACTCGGCCGCGACGTCGTCGGCGGAGACGCCGCCGGCCTCGAAGTACCCCTCCTCGGCGGCGACCGTCGCGATCTCCGCCTGTCGATCGGTCACGCCGGCCAGGTCGACGGGGACGACGTCGCTGCAGGGGTCCCCCTCCTCGCCGCCGCGGTCGACGCAGAGCCGGCGGAGCTCCACGCCGAGCCCGGCGGCCTCGCACTCGTCGACGATCGCCTGCAGCTCCCCGTGGCCGCTCAGGACGAACGAGACCCGTATGTCGCCGTCCACCATCCCGGTCCGGCGCGGCGAGACCGGGAAGTTCGCGAACGCCGTCGGGAGCCCCCCGCAGGAACACCCCTCGCAGGGGGCGTCGCTCTCGGCCGGGGGCGAGGGGTCGAGGGCGTCGGCGTCGGTCTCGCCGTCTCCCGGCCTCCCGACATTCGCTGCGTCGATCACGACGCCGCCGTCCGTGGCCGCGTCGTCCGCTGCGCGTTCGCTATCGGCGCCCGCGTCGTCCGCTGCGCGGCCGCCATCGGCGCCCGCGTCGTCCACTGCGCGTTCGCCATCGGCGCCCGCGTCGTCCGCTGCGCGGCCGCCATCGATATCGGTGCACTCGCAGGCGATCTCGTAGCGCCCGTGCGCCTGTCCGCCGAAATCGACCAGATCGAGTCCCGTCGGCGGGTCCTCTGGCGGGTCGTCGGCGACGAATTCGACCCGGTCGTCCGCGGCGTCGACCCGCAGCTCCTCGACCGCGGTGTTCGACGAGAGCGCGGCCACGGGACAGCGGTCGCAGGCGGACATCGCGAGCTCGACGTGGATCCCGTCGGTCATGTGCGAGCGTAGCCGCTGCGGGACTCATATAACGCCGAGGGATTTCCAACGCGGTGAAAAGACCGCGGCGCGCCTCCGCGAGCGCGTGCCGCCGCCGTCGCTCGGCGGAGAAATACCATCCGTTCCGGTGAGCGCGCTCGTTTAATCCGCTCAAACGGCGTCCAGCCGCGCCCGCAGTTCCGCGTCCGCCCGCTCGACGAGCGACTCCAGCGGCTCGTCGACGTGAGTCGTCCATTGGTCGAGAAACCCCGAGCGCCCGAGCATCCGGACGACCTCGTATATCGGGCGGCGGGCCGCGAACCCCTCGGGCAGTTCGCCGGCGCGGTCGCGGTAGCCCTTATAAACGGCGTCCGCGTACCGCTCCGGCCCCCGCTCATCGAACCCGTTGCAGAGCTGGTCCTCCGCCCTGACGAGGTCGCGGGCGGGGTCGCCGACGTGGGCGAGCTCCCAGTCGATCGGGACGACCCCGTCGCCGCCCTCGGCTCCCGCGCCTCGTCCCGTCCCGCCGTCGACGACGAACAGGTTCGGCATCGCGACGTCGCCGTGGAGGAGCGCCGCGGGGACGTCGCGGAGGCGGTCGCGGTTCGCCTCCACGCAGTCGACGACGGCGTCGTAGTGGCCGGCGAGCCGCTCCGACGTGCCGATCTCTCGGGTGCGCTCGATCGTATTTAAGAGCACGTCGGGCCACGGCATGCGGTCGATATCGAGGCCGCCTCCGCCGTCGCTCCCGACGATCTCGCCGTGCGCCTCGAACCGCTCGGCGTGGAGGGTCGCCAGCGTCGCGCCGACGCGCCGGAGGAGCGCCTCGCGTTCGGCGTCCGCGTCCACCCTCGCCCCGTCGTCGAGCGCCTCCCACGCATCGAGGAGCTCGCGGCCCGGCGCGGGGCCCGTGACGAGATACGGCGCGTCCGCGTTCGGGTCGGCGGCGAGCACCTCGGGGACCTCGAGCGGCCGCTCGGCGGCCACGTACCGCAGCACCGCCAGCTCGCGGGCGATCCGGGTGCCGTCGCCGTCGACCGCGACCTTGCAGAACGCTCGGCCGCCGTCGGCGAAGGCGACGCCGACCGTCTCGTTGGCGCCGTTCCACGAGGGGCCGACCCCGGTCAGGCGCTCCACCGGCCGCTCGGGGAACGCCTCGCGGAGCGCCGCCGTCGCCGACTCGTTCATGCCGGCGCGTCGCGTCCGGCGCCTGTTAAGACTGCGGTCCCCGGAGCACCGGCCGTCCCGTGCCGACCCGCGCGCCGCGGCCGGAGAGTCTATCGACTCGCCCCCGACGAATTGACCGGGCGAAAGGAAACCAACACCGGCGCGTGAACTGACTTCTGACCGAAAATCCGGGGTTAACGGGTGAGAGATGCCGAATATGGAGAAGTACCGATAGCCTAATATATATTAAGAATTGATCAATTGTCAGTGACAGACGACGCGTTCGGGGGCCGAGTGGGGTTCGAGGTCGACGGGGAGACCCTCCGTGTCCGCGACGCCCTCGAGGGCGAGGAGGTCCGCTTGGTGCTGGACCGTGAGGTCGACCCGCGGCCCGCGCTCGCCGAGCTGTTCCCGGTTCCGGTCGACGGGGCGATCAGCCTCGAGGCCGAATCGATCTCGGTCCCGGACTACTCCGCGGTAACCGTTCGCAGGGACGACGGCGAGTTCGTCGGGCGGCTCGACGACCCCATGGCCTCCCGCGGGGGTCGTACTGCTTCGACGTCAGCGGCGCGACGAAGGTGCTCGTCCGCGCGTCCGACACGGGGGTCTCGACGACCGGCATGGCCGACTCCGGGCCCGTCGAGATCGCGCTCGACCGGCCGCTCACCGTCACGGTCGGCGCGCGGTCCCTCCACACCCGGCCGGAGGCGACGGTCACGGTCCCCGACGACCCGGCCGCGCTGGCGGAGGCGGTCTCGGTCCTCGGCTCGTCGATCAAGGAGTTCTCGCCCGAGCGCTCGTGGCCGACGCTCCGCGGCTATCCGCCGCGGATCGTGCGCGGCGGCGGGCTCGACATTCCGAGCCCGTTGGTCGCCCCCGACACCGGGGTCGACGTGGTCGTCCGCCCGGAGTACGCGGACGTCTACCGGCTCTCGACGCTCTCGTACTACCTCGGCGCGCGGATGGTCGTCGGGGACGCGCCCGCGATCCGGCTCGACACCGGCTACGTCGAGTCGCTGCCGACCGACGGGGTCGCGCTCGAGGAACGCGCGGCGGAGCTGCTCCGGACGTGGTTCTTCCTCGACACGCTGGCGCGCACGGAGGGGTACGTCCCCTCGGACCGGTACGAGTACGCGCAGGTCGGCCCGGAGCTCCCCTTCTACCCGCCGAAGCTCGCGGACCGCTCGATGAGCGAGCGACTGATGGAGTACCTCGAGGTCGACCCGGCGACGGTCGCACCCTACGCGCCCGACTGGCCGACCGAGGCGGTGCTCCGGCCGGGGCTCGCCGGCGCCGAACTCCTGCCGCACCTCGCGCACGTGCTGGCGCCGGTGCGGGTGCGCGGCGCGGCGGAGCCCGCCCGACCGGACGCGCCGGACGCGCTCGCGACGTGGCCGTGGTTCGCGCCCGAGAGCGGGGTCCCGAACCCGGACGAGAACCCGCTGCCCGCGGGCACGTCGGTGTTGACGCCCGCGAGCTACGAGAACCGGCTCCGACGCGGGGCGACAGCCCGGGGCCGGGTTCGCGTCGTCGCGCTGGTCGACTCGGCGGAGCGCGCGACGGCGGTCCGGCGCGCTCTCTCCGAGCCCGCGGTGCCGGAGGGCGTCGGCCACTGGGAGGTGCTGGACCGGCCGGACGCCGAGACCGCCGCGGCGGCGCTCTCGGACTCCGATATCGACATCGCGTACTGCGGGCTCCCGGTGGGAGACGGTGCGGTCGTTGCGGCCGACGGTCCGGTTGGGCTCGCCGAGCTCAAGCACGCGCCGGCGCTGACGGTTTTCGAGGGAACCGAGGGCGTCGGCGAGGCGGTCACCGCGGTCGAGAACGGCGGGATCGGGTCTATTGTCGCTGCGGAGCCGCCGTCCCTTCCGGCGATCAGATCGGTCACCGCCCTCTTGGAGATAGGGACGCCGATGAGCGCCAGCGCTTCCCTGTCGGGTCTCTTCGCCGAGACCCCGACCCGCTGCGTCGGCGACCCCGGGGTTGCGGTAGCATCCGGTATCCCGCTGACGACGCAGACGTACTCGATGCGGTCGGAGTCCCCCACCTCACACCGGGTCAGGCACGGCTCTCTCCTCTCGCTCTCGGTCCGGATCGGGTACGAAGAGAAACAGCTGTCCGAGGAGTTCGACGCGCTGAGCGAACTGATGGGCCAGACCCGAACGGACGGTCCCGTCATCAACTCCCCGACACTCCTCGAGATCCTCGACGAAGACGACTCCATCGTCCGTCTCAACGGTCGCCTGTTGCTTCCGAGCGACGACCTCACCGCGTCGGACATCGAGCGATTGGCTCGACTGAGCCTCGCGGAAGACGGCGACGGCGGGGCGGGTCGGGTCAACCGGCCGGAACGACACCGCAGCTAGCGACTCGGACCGCTCCGCGTCGGCGCTTGAGATCACCGAGGCTTTTCCGGCCGACGACCCGCCGCGGTTCGGTCACTCCTGATACGCGAGTCTGACCTGCTCCCACCGGCCGTTGTCCTCCAGGTGGGCTTGGAGTTCGTCGGCGTACTCCTGAACCAGGCGCTCCGCGGCCTCGAGCTCCTCGGCGTCGGCGCCGCCCCCGCCCCCGGATCCGCCGAGCCCGAGCGCGCCCTTTATCGAGTCGACCAGACCGCCGCCGGAACCCCCGCCGTCTCCCTGCCCCGGCGCCCCGCCCATCGCGGCGACCTGCGACCGGACGTTCTCCAGCTCCGGCATGATCGCCGGGAGGCTGGAGGTGTCGGCGACGAGGCGGGCGTCCTCGGCGTCGTCGGCGTTCTCGATCTCGAACTCCGTCGCGGTCATGATCAGGCCCCACTCCTGGCTGGAGAACCGCGAGGCCGACACTCGGTCCGTGAACTCGTTGTCGACGGTCATCCGCTCGCCGACGATCGCGTCTGTCCACTCGCTCATACTCTCCCGTTCGGTCGCGCCCGTACAAACCCTTTCCCTCGTCGGTTTCGGGAGCGCGCTCGGAGGTGTCGCTCCGGAGGCTGCTCTCGAGACCTTTTATACCGACCGGACACTCGTTCGGGCATGAACGCGCGAACGCGACGCGAGCTGCTCGGGGTCGTCGGTGCCGCGTCGGCCGCCGGACTAGCGGGCTGTACGGGCGCGCTCCTCCCCGGAGGCGACGACGGAGAGACGGAGACGGTCGACCGAACCGATCGAGAGACCGTCGCGGTCGCGGTCGGCGCGGACGGCGGATTCTCCTTCGCGCCCGCGAGCGTCCGGGTCGCCGTCGGCACGACCGTCGTCTGGGAGTGGACCGGCGTCGGGGGGAGCCACAACGTCATCGACAGGGGCGGCACCTTCGAGTCCGGCCTCGCCGCCGCGGAGGGACACGCCTTCGAACACGAATTCACCGAGCCCGGGAGTTACGAGTACGTCTGTACGCCCCACCAGACGCGGGACATGGAGGGGACGGTCGAGGTCGTCGAGGAGTGACCCGTCCGCCGGCGGGCTGCTCCCGGTGATCAGGGCAGCCCGTCGAACGCGTCGCCGGCGAGCCCGGGCCCGTCCGGGACCAGCAGCTCCCCGTCCGCGACCGGACAGGGGTCCGGCGCGAGGTCGTCGTCGAGCAGCGAGGCCGTGGCGAGTCCGCAGGGGGCGACGTCGGGCACCGCGGCGGCGACGTGGACCGCGGCGGTCCGCGCGACGACGGCGTCGATCGTGGTGGTGATCACCGGCTCGACGCCGGCCGCCCGCGCGGTCGCCGCCGCCGCCAGCGCGCGGTCGGGACCGCCGAGCGCCATCGGCTTCAGGACGACGACGTCGGCCGCGTCGGCCTCGAGGACGGCGTCGAGCTCGCGGCGGGCGAGCGACTCGTCGAGCGCTATCGGGATCGAGGGCTCGGACCCACCGCCGTCGCGCTCCCGGCCGTCCCGGTCGCCTCGGAGGGCCGCCGCGCCGTCGAGGTCACCGGCCGGAAGCGGCTGTTCGACGTACGCGAGGTCCAGCGGCGCGAGCCGGTCGAGCGCCTCCCGCGCGGTCGCCAGGTCCCACGCCCCGTTCGCGTCGGCCCGGATCGCGACCGCGTCCCCGACCGCCTCTCGGACCGCGCGGAGTCGCTCGACGTCGGCGTCGAGCGGGCGGGCGCCGACCTTCACTTTCACGCACCCGAACCCCTCTGCGACGGCCCGCGTCGCCGCGGCGGCGGTCGCTTCGCGGTCGCCGTCGCCGACCGTCGCGTTGACCGGGACCGTCTCGGCCGGCGTCGGGAGGCCGTGTTCGGCGGCGAGCCGCGCGGCCAGCGACTGCCCGCCGCCCCGGGCCGAGGCGTCCGCGAGCGCGAGCGCGAGACCGTGGCGGGCCGCGGGCGTCTCGGCGGGGTCGAGGCGGTCGAGCGCATCGCCGACGAGGCCGTCGTCGTCGCCGTCCCGGACCTCCCGCAGCGCCGACTCGCACGCCGACAGCGACTCGGTCCAGCCGGGGAGCGGGGTGGCCTCGCCGAGGCCGGGCGCGGCGGAGTCGCCGTCACCGGGCCCCGTCCCGACGAGGAACCCCTCGCGCTCCGCGATCCGGCCGCGGGCCGTGTCGAGCGGGGTCGCCAGGCCGACGGAGAAGGGGCGGAGCCGCATCGGTCAGAGCGCGAGGCCGACCGCGAACGCGACGGCGTACGCCGCGAGGAGCTTGCCGGTCGATTCCAGCGCGGGGTTGAGCGCGTCGCCCGAGGTCTCGGTCACGACGGTGCGCGTGACCCCGGCCGCGAGCGGGAGCGTGACGAGCGGGAGCAGCACCGCGAGGCCGTCCCCCCGGGCGAGGAACCAGACGGGGGCGAGGTAGGCGAGCGCGAGCAGGCCGACGTACTGGGCCCGCGAGAACCCGTAGCCGAACCGGACCGCGAGGGTCCGCTTGCCGGTCTCGGCGTCCTCCTCCAGGTCGCGGACGTTGTTGACCACGAGGATGTTCGTCGAGAGCGCGGCGATCGGGAGGCTGGCGACGACGGCCGCGAGGGTGACGGTCCCCTCGGGAAGCCACAGCGGGAAGGGCTCGCCGACGAGGGCGGCCGCCTGCACGTAGTACGTGCCGGTGACCGCGATCACGCCGAAGAAGACGAACACGAACAGGTCGCCGAGCCCGTGGTAGCCGAGCGGGTATGGCCCGCCCGTGTACGCGATCCCCGCGGCGACGGACGCGAGCCCGATCACGAGGATAGGGACGCCGCCGACGTAGACGAGGGAGGTGCCGACGAGGATCGCGGCCGCGAACGTCAGCCACATCGCCCGCTTCACCTCGGCCGGCTCGATGAGGCCGCTGGCGACGACGCGGGTGAACCCCTCGCGGTCGTCCGTGTCGGCCCCCTGGATCGCGTCGTAGTAGTCGTTCGCGAAGTTGGTGCCGACCTGGATCAGCGCCGCGCCGACGAACGCGGCGAGCGCCGGCAGCGGGGCGAACGCCCCCGTCCGGAGCGCGAGGCCGACGCCGACGATCACCGGTGCCGCCGCCGCGGGGAGCGTCTGGGGCCGCGCGGCGATCACCCACGCCCGCCGTCGCGACACCTCGATGCTCATTGGCAGCGATAGGCACGTCCCGTCCCTTAACCTTATCATCCCGGACCGGCCGATCGGGGTCACCCGTGGCCGCCCGCCGCACCCCAGAGCTATGGCGGCCGGCGACGACTCTCCCGTATGGCCCGCGTTCCATACGTCGACGCGTCGGACGTGCCAGAGGAGTACGAGGAGCTGCTGGAGTCGTCGCTGCAGGGGAAGCCCCTGCACGTCTACCAGTCGCTCGGCAACAACCCGGAGGTGCTCGCCGGACTGCGCTCGTTCCTGCGCTCGCTGTGGACAGACAGCGGGCTCTCGGACCGCGACCGCGAGCTCGTGATCCTCGCCGCCGCGGGCGAGACGCGGAACCGCTACGAGTGGCACCAGCACGTCAACATCGCCCGGGACGTCGGGATCGACGACGAGGCGATCGCGGGGATCGGCACCGGCGACCTGTCCCCCCTCGACGCGGACGAGACGACGCTGGTCGAGTACGCGGTCTCGGTCGTCCGCGGCGAGGTCGGCGCGGTCGCTCACGACGAGATCGGCGGCCTGTACGACGACGAGACGGTCGTGGGCATCGCGGCGCTCGCCCAGGGGTACGCCGGGCTCGGCGGCATGATCGACGCGTTCGACCTCGAACTGGAGGCCGGGAGCGAGTTCCACGGCTGGGACCCGCGGTAGGACGCGACGAACGATCCCCGCCCCCACCCCAGTCACCGCCCTCGACGACCGACAGATACGACAGGGGCGGGCCCGTACCGAAGGTATGAGCGACACGACGGCTGACGGGCAGGCCGAAGGGGAGGCGACCGAGAGCGAGTCCACTCACGCCGAGGCGAACGGCATCGCGGCGCGCTACGAGGAGGCCGACGGCGAACGACTGCTCACCTTCTCCGCCGACGGCAGCGAGGCGACCGTCGCCCAGAACATCGAGGGCTACGCCATGCTGAAGGTTCGGACGGGACCGACCGGAGACGAGCTGGAGCGGTACTACGGGCTCGACATGGCGCTCGACCACGCCGCGGAGCTGCTCGGCGCCGCCGTCACCGACCTCCCGGTCCCCGACGCTGCCGCCGACATGGGAATGTGACGGCGGCCGGCCGCGACTACTTATAAATAGAACTGCGGTGGCGTGCGCCTGCGAGCGCCCACCGGGCGCGAGCAGACCGCACGAGGTCGTCGGGCGAAGCCCGACTGCCAGAGGCGCGTCGCGCCTCGCTGTCGCCGGCGCTGCGTGCTGACTGCCGGAGGGACCGGAAGTCCCTCGCTGGAGTCGGTCGCCCGGAGCAACGCGGAGGGCGACCGACGAGGTTGGGGAAGTGTGAGGTGCGGCGTTGTGCGGGGCTTTGGAGGTGGCCTCCGCCGATCGCGGGTTGGATACTTATAAACGGCGACCGAAACGAGTTGAGTGCTCCCTCTCTCGACCATCTCCGCTCCGACGGCTACTTTTGAATCTCCTATTCGCTCACTTCGACCGTGATATCGTCGCGCTCGACGGCGAGCTTGAACGTCGGGACGCTCCGGTAGACCACCTCGACGACGTTCTTGCGCTCGAGGGTGCGGAGCGCGCGCCGCACCTCGTCGACCTCGGGGTCGGCGTCGAACGACTCGCGGACCGCGTTGAGCACGCTGACGACCGACTGCGACCGCTCGCCGGGCCCGGCCACGACCTCGAACACCCGCGCCACCAGCTCCGGCACGCGGATCGCCTCGGGCGCGCCCCCCTTCGCGACCGCGTCGGCCTCGATGCCGGGCTCGACGTCGACGAGGTCGTTCGCCTCGGCCGTCGACCGGATCAGGCTGTCGTCGTCGCGGTAGTAGTACTCCTTCAGGTGGGTCTGTAGGTACTGGTGCACCTCGCTGCCGCTCTCAAGCCCCCACGCGTCCTCCAGCTCGCCGTTCTTCGTCGGCTGAAGCCGGACGATGTCGGCGAGTCGATCCCGCTCCTCGTCGGTCAGGCTCATCGCTCCTCGACCGCGCTCGCGGCGCGGACGACCGTCTCCTCGTCGAACTTCGGGCCGACGAGCTGGAGCCCGACCGGGAGCCCCTCGGCCTCGCCGGCCGGCACCGAGGCGGCCGGGAGGTTCGCGAGGTTGACCGGCGTCGTGTTCGCGTCCGCGAGGTACATCCGGAGGGGGTCGTCGAGGCTCTCGCCGAGCTCGAAGGGGAGCACCGGCATCGTCGGCGAGGCGATCACGTCGACGTCGGCGAAGGCGTCCTCGAAGTCCCGGCGAACCCAGGCGCGAGCGTCCTGCGCCTTCTCGTAGTACTTGTCGTGGTAGCCCGCCGAGAGCGCGTACGTCCCGAGCAGGATCCGGCGTTTGACCTCCGCGCCGAACCCCGCCTCGCGCGTCTCCGCGAACGACTCGTTCCAGTTGCCGTCCGACTCGGACCGGTTCCCGTACCGCACGCCGTCGAAGCGCGCGAGGTTCGAGGAGGCCTCCGCCATCGCGATCACGTAGTACGCCTGCACCGCGTGTTCGACGGAGGGCAGCGAGATGTCGGTGGTCTCGGCGCCCTGCGCCTCCAGGTCCGCGATCGCGGCCTCAACCGTCTCGACGACGCGCTCGTCGGCGCCCTCGAACAGCTCCGTGGGAACTCCGACCGTCAGCCCGTCGACGTCGCCGTCGGCGGCCGCGGCGTAGCTCGCGTCCGGGTCGGCGCCGTCCACCTCGCTCAGGTCCCGGGTCGTCCCGTCGTGCGGGTCCCGCCCCGCCATGACGTCGAGCGCGGCGGCCGCCTCCTCGACGGTGCCGGCGATCGGGCCGATCTGTTCGAGGGAGTTCGCGTACGCGACGAGCCCGTACCGAGAGACGAGCCCGTAGGTGGGTTTGATGCCGACGACGCCGCAGAACGCGGCCGGACAGCGCACGGAGCCGCCCGTGTCGGAGCCGAGCGCGAGGTCGGCCTCCCCCGCGGCGACCGCCGCCGCCGACCCGCCGGAGGAGCCGCCGGGAACGCGCTCCGGGTCGGCCGGGTTGCGCGTGGGGCCGAACGCCGAGGTCTCCGTCGTCGTTCCCATTCCGAACTCGTCCATGTTCGTCTTCCCGACGACCGTCGCGCCCGCGTCGGTCAGCCTCTCGACGACCGTCGCGGAGTACGGCGGGACGTAGTCGGCGAGCATCTCGGAGCCGCAGGTCGTCCGGATCCCCTCGGTGGAGATGTTGTCCTTGACCGCGACGGTCGCGCCCGCGAGCGGGCCGTCGGCGTCCGCGTCGCCCTCGATCGTCTCCTCGGTGATGAACAGGTTGAGGTCGGCCGACATCTACGACACCTTCGGCCCGACGAAGAAGCCGTCCTCCGTCTCCTCGGCGTTCGACAGCGCCGCCTCCTGAGAGAGCCCCGACTCGACCTCGTCGGGGCGCATCACGTTGACGAGCTCCTCCTCGCGCTCGGTCTCGGGCACCTCGTCGAGCGCCTCGAAGTAGTCGAGGATGTCGCCGAACTGGGCGGCGAACTCCTCGACCTCGTCGTCGGCGAGGCGTACGCGGGCCAGCTCCGCGACGTGTCGGACCTCCTCGGCGTCGACGGCCGCCACGGCGGAACCGGCGGACGAGTCGGCGTCGTCCGCCGCGTCCCCCTCCGCGTCACCCGTCGACTCGGACGTGTCGCTCATACGCTGAGGTGTTCCGCTCTGGGAGTAAGGGTTTCGGAACGCCGCATCGGCGGCGTCCGGTCGGCAGAGCGCTCGCGCGGTCACTCCTCTTCGTCGGCCCGAACCGTTACCACGGGCGGCTCGGCCAGCCGCACGACCTTCTCGGAGACGCTGCCGAGCAGGTAGCGCTCGACGCCGGTCCGACCGTGGGTCCCCATCACCACGAGGTCGATGTCGTTCTCGTCGGCGTATCGGAGGACCTCCGAGTGCGGCGTCCCCATCTCGACGGCGGTCGTCAGGTCGATCCCGTCGAGCGACCCGACCGCGGCCTCGATGAGCTCCTCGGCGTGGGCGGTGAGCTCGTCTTCGATCTCGTCCGAGTCGGGGGCGTCCTCGTGTCTCCCGATGTACCCCTCGTCAGGCGACCGCCCGCTCATCGACTGGTCGTCCTCGTCGAGGAAGGCCCCGCTCAGGCCGAGCCCGCCCCCGCGCGTGTCGACGACGTGTAAGACGTGGACGGTCGCGTCGAACGCGGACGCGAGTTCTCCCACGTGTTCGGCCGCCGCTTCCGATCCGGTGCTTCCGTCCGTCGGGTACAGTATCTGGTCGTACATCGTCCCACCGAGTTGAATTTCGAGGAGAAACGATAAAAACGCACCGCAGATTCGCGCTATCGGCCGATCCGCTCTCTCGCCCGGGGGAGGACGGTTAATCGACCGACGGATTGGCCGTCGAATCGACCGACAGAATTGCGGTCGAATCGACCGACAGAATTGCGGTCGAATCGACCGAAGAACCGGCCAGGAAACCGTCTGTATTTATAAGAGGTCGTTCGAGACGAGCCGGTCGACGGCCTCGCGGAGGCGCTCCTCGCTGGCGGCGTAAGAGATCCTGGCGTAGCCGGGCGCGTTGAACGCGCCGCCCGGAACGCACGCGACCGACGCCTCCTCGATGGCGGCCTCGCACCACGCCTGGTCGTCCGCTCGCGGCTCGTCGCCGCTCGCGTCCGAGGTGCCTTGCACCTCGCTGTCGTCCACGGGGATCATCATGTAGAAGGCGCCGTCGCCGACGTCGACGTCGACGCCGTGCTCGTCGAAGAGGTCGACGAGGAGGTCGCGCCGGTCGGCGAACGCGTCGCGCATCTCCTCGACGGCGTCGTCGGTGTTCTCGAGGGCCTCCACGCCCGCCCGCTGCACGAAGTTTGTCGCGCAGGAGACGGAGTGCGAGTGGAGCTTGCCGGCCTGGCCGACGAAGTCGCCCGTGGCGTGGAGGTAGCCGAGCCGCCAGCCGGTCATCGAGAACGCCTTCGAGAAGCCGTTGATCGTTATCGTGCGGTCGGCCATGCCGTCGAGGCTCGCGAGCGAGACGTGCTCGGCGTCGTAGATGATGCGCTCGTAGATCTCGTCGGAGATGACGGCGACGTCGTGCTCGACCGCGAGGTCGCGGACGCCCTCTAGCGCGGCCTCGGAGAAGACCGCGCCCGTGGGGTTCGACGGGGAGTTGACGACGAGCAGTTCGGTGTCGTCCGACACGGTCTCCGCGAGGTCGTCCAGCGCGGGCTCCAGCTGGAACCCGTGCGGCGACAGGTCGACGCGCGAGAGGTCGCCGCCGGCGAGCTTCGCCATCGCCTCGTAGGAGACCCACGCCGGGTCCAGCAGGACGACCTCGTCGCCGTCGTCGATCAGCGTCTGGAACGTCTCGTACAGCGCCTGCTTGCCGCCGGGGGTGACGATCACCTCGTCGGCGTCGGCGTCGATACCGGTGCCGCGGAGCTTCTCGGCGATGGCCTCCTTGAGCCGGGGAATCCCGTTCGAGGAGGTGTAGCCCGTGTGCCCCGCGTCGAGGGCGTCCTTGCCGGCCTCGACGACGTTCGCCGGGGTGTCGAAGTCGGGCTCGCCCACCGAGAGGTCGACGATGTCGGCGCCCTCCGCCTCCTTTTCTGCCGCCAGGTTCGATATCGCCAGCGTCGCGCTGGGCTCTACGCGTCCGATCCGGTCCGAGAAGTCGTATGCGTCGCTCATTGTCGTGTGTTCCGTTCGGTATCGTCTCCGCCGGTCATCCGAGCTCCTCCGCGAGGTCGAGCGCGGCGTCGGCCGCGTCCGCCCCCTTGTCGATGCGCTCGCGGGCCTCCGCGCCGGACATCCCCGGACCGCTCACGCCGAACGTGACGGGGGTGTCACGGTCGAGGCTCACCCGGGTGAGCTGTTCGGCGGTCGCGCTCGCGATGACGTGGTCGTGGTCGGTGTCGCCGGTGACGATAGCGCCGACGACCGCCACGGCGTCGACGTCGTCCCGGCGCGCGAGCCGGTCGGCGGCCAGCGGGCTGTCGTACGCCCCCGGCACGCTCACTTCGTCGACGACGACGGCGTCGCGGTCGGCGGCCGCCTCGCGGGCGGCCTCGGCCATCGGCTCCGTGACGGAGTCGTTGAACCGCGCCACCACCAGTCCCAGCGAGACCATACGATCGCTCGCACCGGCGACGGCAAAGGTCTACCGTTCCGGCCGAGGGTTGCCGGGTGCAACCCCCGGCTCGGTGACGCGCGTTTCGGAAACGGGCGCCGTGGTGGCGCCGGCCTCACTCCCGAGCGCGGGGAGTGTCGCGGTCGATGCTCACTCGCCGTCGCCGCGCGACGCTGGTCCCGCGTCGGTTAGACGGGATTACTTTTCCTGGGTGGTGTTCTCGGATATCAAGGCCTCCCCAGCGACGATCCGGCGGTAAGACCGCCGGCACCTCCCACTAATCCGCTCTTATGTGTCACCGCAGATCCCCGGCGGATGACGGGCGGACGCCGGACGAGAGTAAGCCGGTCGGAGTCTGCCCAAGCCAACACATAACAAAGCGAGACCGGGCGGTGATATGCACTCGTGGTTTGCACGAACGCTGCGGGCGAGCGAGCGGGGAACAGTGACGGTCTGACAACTGAGACGCGACGGGCGACCTGAGTTACAACACACATGAAATATTCAACTAAGAGGCTTATCGCGGTCGTACTCGCGGCGGTGATGTTGAGCTCCGTCGTGGGGATGGTCGGAGCACAAGAGGTACGGCCGCAGGCCGCCTCACCCACGAACGCGAACGCCACGGTGGCGTTCTCCGATCAGACGACGGACGGCACGTCCGTGACCGTCGATTCGGTGAACACGTCCGACGGCGGGTTCGCGGTGATCCACGACGACAGTCTGCTCGACGGGGAGGTCACCGGGAGCGTGATCGGCGTCTCGGAGTACCTCGAACCCGGGGAACACGAGAACGTCACCGTCACGCTGTTCGACGGCGTCCCGGGAGCCGAGTTCACCCAGACCGAGCTCACCGAGGATGAAACCTTGATCGCGATGCCGCACCGCGACACGGACGCCAACGAGACCTACGACTTCGTCGCGACCAACGGGTCGGTGGACGGCCCGTACGTCGCCAACGGATCGGCGGTCACCGACTCGGCGAGTGTCACCGTGGAAGCCGCACAGACCACCGGTGAATCGTTCGTCGTGAGCGATCTGGCTGCCCCCGAGGTTGTCGAACGGGGCGACGCGCTGGAAGTCACCGCGACCGTTGAGAACCCCAACGACGAGGCGGACACGCAGGACGTGGCGTACCGCTTCGACGGGAACGTGACCGCCCGCGAAGAGGTCAGTCTCGACGCCGGCGAATCGACCGAATTCACCGCCACGGTCAACACGTCGGAGGTCGATTCCGGCGACTACATCCACGGCGTGTACACGCGCGAGGACGGACAGCCGGCGCAGGTCCGGATCGCCGGCGAGATCGCCTCGTTCGAGGTCGCGGACCTCAGCGCGCCCGACTCGGCGAACGTGGGCGACGAGGTCACGGTGAGCGCCACCGTCTCGAACCCCAACGACTTCGCCATGGAACAGCCGGTCCAGTTCCGGTTCGACGGCGACCTCGTGGAGACCCGGAGCGTCGAACTCGACGGCGAGAGCTCGACGACCGTTCAGTTCGAGACCCGGACCACGGGTCCCCCGGGCACGTACATCCACAGCGTCTTCACGAACGACTTCGGACAGGACGCGGTCATCACCGTCGAAACGCCCGGCGAAGGGCCTCCGGATGACCGTCCTGGCGGTGAGGACGGTGAAGACGGTGAGGACGACGAAGATGCCGAAGACGGTGAGGACGGCGAAGATGCCGAAGACGGCGAAGATGGCGAGGACGGAACCGACGGAACTGACGGTGAGGACGGAACCGACGGTGAGGACGGAACTGACGGTACAGGCGATGAGAACGAAACTGACGGCGACGCCGGTGAGAACGCGACCGACGAGGAACAGCCCGAAACCCCCGAGGACGCGTAACTAACCCGGTTTCCTCGGATTCGATTTTTTCGACCGAAACCGCGGCTTCGAGTATCGAACGACGAGCACGGCGGAGACGGTCACGTGGGAGATTTTCGAAGGCGGACCGATCGATCGACCGTCGATAGCACCGCCGGTCTCAAAGACCGAGTCGCTGCGAGCGAACGCGAGCGGTGATTCGCTGGGCGGGACCGAATCTGACTGTGCCGGTCAGTTCGCGACCTTCGCTTCGAACTTCTCGCGCACCTTGTCCATCTTCGGCTTGGCGTTGAAGCTGCAGTAGGCGTCGTTCGGGTTCTTCGCGAAGTAGTCCTGATGGCGCTCTTCGGCGCGGTAGAACGTCTCCAGCGGCTCGATCTCGGTGACGACGTCGTCGTCGTACTCCTCGTCGAGCGCCTCGACGTACGCCTCCGCCACCTCCTGCTGTTCCTCGTCGTGGGTGAGGACGATCGAGCGGTACTGGCTCCCGACGTCGGGGCCCTGTCGGTTGAGCTGGGTCGGGTCGTGGACCTCGAAGAAGGCTTCGAGGACCTCGTCGTAGGCGATGACGTCGGGGTCGAACTCCACTTGGACGACCTCGGCGTGGCCCGTGCTGCCGGAGCAGACCGCCTGGTAGGAGGGGTCCTCGACGTGCCCGCCCGCGTAGCCGGACGTGACCGACTCGACGCCGGCGAGCAGTTCGAGCGCCGCCTCGGTACACCAGAAGCACCCGCCGCCGACCGTCGCGGTTTCGAGCTGAGTAGACATACTTGTTGCAAGGGCTCGGAGACGTATTAATGACGCGCGCTTATGCGTGAGTAGTGGTGGCTCAGCAGATTTGCATTTATAACTCGATGGCTACAGATCGGCGGCGAACACCTCCAAAGCCCCAGCCGCTCGGCCATACTCAGTTGACTGTGGATCGACGGCGAACACCTCCAAAGCCCCAGTCGCGACGACTCGCGCGCCTTGCTGCGCGCCGCACTCGCTTCGCTCGTGCGGTGCTTGCTGCGGCGTGCTTCGCCCTCGCGACTGCCCCTTTGATACGGTCGTGCGAAACTATTTACCGTTATAGATTCAATTTTGTGTAATGAGTCGGTTG
>NZ_JAODIX010000078.1 GCF_026586675.1 Halorubrum yunnanense | reverse complement strand
TTCGAGCGGGGAGACGACCCCGGCCGCGAAAAGCTCAAGCTATGAGATGGTTTCTATGACAGGCTCATAGGCAGTTATACTGATATTTCCTACTATTGTACCGCGTTTATCTGAGAGTAGCGGTTGCCACCGATACTGATCGATATATAGTAGAGTGAACCCCTCGATGAGCCACTCTATTCGGGGATATCATCTCAGCAATCATTTATGGGCTCTGAACTCCCATTCTTCAGACGCAAACTAGGATGAAATAGTCGATCGCTGAAGACTGAACACTGACCGACAGTGCTTCTACTAGTCCGATGTTCCAGTATCCGTGCAAGATACGCGCCCTACATTTTGCACGGCTATCAGAACATTTCTCTGAGCTGGCAGAAATGTCAACGGGTGAACTACCCTGACCTACCGCGCTCGGGGCTACTCGCCCCTCGCTTGTTGAGGACAGGGCTTCCTGTTTCTGCGTCGGAATTTATACCCGACGTGGGCACAGGGATTCCAGACTCCGCAGGCGACTTCCCTTCACGGGTGGTTCGGAGTGTCCCACTCCTACCGGATGGACACTCAGCCACAACCGAGGGTGCGCGCTTCTTGTCGCGCTTGAACACCACCGGAAGCGTGGTGAGTATCGTACTACCGATATCGACCGCAGGGGTAGTAAGGCTATGCCGTGTAGTGAAACTAAAACGATGACGGCGCTGTATCCCCACCCTACTCGCTCACTTCGTTCGCTCCTTGAGGACGGGGCTTAGCGCCTATAGTCAGCTAATTCGCAGCTCTCATCGACCGGCTGTTTCAGGCGAGAATATGTCTGAAGAATAGAATTTCAACAGAGCTAAATATCCGTCTTCGACAGGCTCTCCAAATTCGTATTGTTGATGAAGATGTGAGCGCATGCCCCAGTCTTTAGATGTGGGTCAAGGGGACAATGGCCAACACACCCACCGACGGCGCTGCGGCTGCATTTTCTACTGCTCTATGGGTCATATTAACACACTAATCAAGTGTAATACGCTCTTCTGTAGGAGATTGTTGATACTGCTGAGCTGTCGCTATCGAGTCGAAGAGGACAAGGACAC
>NZ_JAODIX010000077.1:7919-26851 GCF_026586675.1 Halorubrum yunnanense | reverse complement strand
GACGGCGATGACAGTGCCGACGGTGCCGACGGCGACGATGGTGCCGACGGCGACGATGGTGCCGACGGCGACGATGGTGCCGACGGCGACGATAGTGCCGACGGTGCCGACGGCGACGATAGTGCCGACGGCGATGACAGTGCCGACGGTGCCGACGGCGACGATAGTGCCGACGGTGCCGATGGCGACGGCGGTACCGACGACGGTATCCCCGGCTTCGGTCCGCTCGTCGCGCTCGTCGCGCTCGTCGCGGCCGCGCTGCTCGCGACACGTCGCAACGACTGAATAGCCCCGTTTGACCACCCGCATTCTCCGTTTTTTCGCGCCCGTAAGTGACCGGTGTGCGAGCGCGAGCAACTCACGACACCTCTGGCTACCAGAGTGAGCCCGACTCATAGTGATTACTGCGAATAGTTTCGCGGCGGATGTCGAAAGACGTCGGTTCAGAAGCTCTCGTCACCGACACGGATCGTCGCGGCGGTAAAGACTCGCAGTAATCACTATCAGTCGTGAAAGGAGTGTTCTGTGAGGCCGTGAAGGGGGACAACGCCAATCGGGGTGGCCGACGGTCCGAGCATCGTTCCGCTGTCGACGACGTGGACGGCGACCGCCGGACCGGCTGTCGAGCAGGTGCCGATCGACGCCGCGACCGACACACCAAGCGAGGCGACCCTATGACAAACTGCCCGATCCCGCCAACTGACTCTCTCACCGCCGTCGCGCTCGCCCTGTCAACTAGCGACGGCTCCGGGACGACGCCATGCCATCCCGAGTAAACGGCCACGGGCGCGGTGGCCCGTGGCTTTTGTAATTCCCTCAAATCACGGCGTGTGAAGCACTCCCTGCGAGGCGATCTCGTGGGATGAGGTTGGACGATTTACATCCACGCAACCAGAATCGGTGTTGTGGCGTCCCGACCCGACCCGGCGCACCCGCACTTCAGGCGGGGTTTTGCGAGGTCGGTAGTTATCCGCACTACGATGACTGCCATCGCCAGTCTCTGTCTTCGCAATCCATCGCACCGCCGCATTCACCGACGCATTCCGATCCGAATGATCCTGCTCCAGCGCACACGCATTATTCGAGCACATGAACCGCCCGCTGTTGCGAGTGCCGAGTTCTCCACAGCACGCACACCGCTGCGAATTATACTCAGAACCAACATGCGCAACCGGAGTCCCGTGTCGGTGAGCTTTGTACGTGACTTGTCGTTCGAACTCATGGAACGGGAGTTTGTGCAAGCGTCGGTTCATATAACTCCCGTACTCGATGTCGTTGCGAATACCTTCGAGCGACTCAAACACCACCACCGGCTTCGGGAACCATTGTACGTACTGTTCGATGGCTGTACTGAGCCGGTGGAGTGTCCACTCGGTGAAGTTCTCCACGTGACTTCCGATTCGGCGAACTTCGCTATGTTTGTCGTGTTCTTCGCAGCGGCGTTTGATGTCGTAGTACCGCTGACGTTTCTGCTTGACTTGCCCGTAATCGATGGTGAGTTGCGCGAGCGTGTCGCGCGACTCTCGGTCGAGAACGGTGGTGGTGATATTGCGTTCGTTGATGTCGATAGCGATGACGGACTCTGCATCCTCTGCAACATCTAGTTCGATTGGTTGTCGTATCGGGACGTGTAGGTAGTACACGCCTTCTCGATACACAACCTCAGCCCGACCCACTGCTAGCTCGCTGGACGAGTCAAGCGCGGTTTTGACGCGATCAAGATCCTCGTTTGCACCGCGAAGGAACCCACGAACCTTCTCTTGATACGGCTGCGTGCTGATACGATAGCCAACACGGTCGTCGTCACGAACGTGTAGTTCGTACCCTTCGCCGTGGTGCATAACGAGTGGGAATGCACCGAGAGAATTGGTCGCGGGGGGTTGTGGCTTCGGCAGCTTGCTTTGATCACTGCTGTTGTGCCACGTGTTGAGTGCGCTTTGGTAGGCGTCGTAGGCGTCGCAGGCTTTGCGGACGACGGCTTGTGCGCTGTTTTTGATGAATGATTTTTCTGTAGGCGTGACTGCGTCAACAATTTCGCCTTCAGAGTATTCGAGTTCTCGCATCGCCCACGCGTGATTAGCGAACGCTCGGGCGTCTATTCGGGCTTGTTTCAGACGCCAGCGTTCCCCGTCTTCGATATGAAGGCGGAAGCATAGCGTCTCAACAAGCTCACCCATCGTACACCTACTATATCATACGATTCCAAGTTAAAACCACCCACCAGTCACGTGGTTTGCTTAGTAAGCCGACGGCATTCACCCCCGGGAACGGTGGCCCGGGGCACTCTGCCTGCTATCTTTGTAGACTACGGTTTACGGCGGGGAAGATGTCACCAGCACGGCGGTAGATATATGACGGTAGCTACTGGTGGTAGATGTGTACCATGGTCCCAACGGTCAGGTCAATACGGCGGTCAAGATAACGGAGGTAGTGATGCGGCAGCTAAACACAACAGATCTTGAAGTCCTAACAGTGCTTGCAGAGGGTGGACGGAACGTCTCACCGAATATTGCCGTTGAGATTGATAAGAATCGGGCGTATCTCAACACGCGGGTGTTGATGTTGTTGGACTATGATCTTGTTACCCGAGTTGGGCCCTCAAAAAATAGTGGCCTATATGAGATTACTGAGAAAGGGCAGATTGTCGTCGAGTACCGAGATCAGTTCGACCCACAGGCGAAAAGTGAATTCACCGAGTTAATCGACGCGAAGTACGACGGGTAGCGAGGCTGACGACTAGCGGAAGCCCCCCCGCTTCGGAAGATCAACGACGCTCTCGCAACGCGAGCACGGGCACGCTGAGCCGCCGAATATCTCGCGTCAACGGGCGATCCGGTCGGTTTGGACGTTTCCGTGTCGGTCCGATCGGGTGCCTTTTTACGTGATACCGACGTGGCTATGGGATAGGTAGAAACGAACGACGGCGGGACCGCAGTCAATTGGTACCTGGCTCGGTCTTATCGCCGTCGAAATGGTTGTGGTGGGACGGCGTGGGAGTTGCCGTCTACCTGGACATACGGGGTCCGGGTACTAAGGCTTTCTCTCCCGCGCTCACCCCGATTCGCCCCCGCACGGGCCTACAAGAGCGCACGAATGCACGCAGGACACGACGACACCGGACGAATCGATGATGAACATGACGCTCCACCGCCGTCAAGAGACGTCGCTGGCGTAACCTACACCGATACTGCGAGCTTTGCGGCCGTTGACCTCCGGGATCCACCCCCGACCGCGTCGGCTCTTTGGCGCGCTCTCGTCGATCCCTGGAATGGGGCGGGACTAAGCCGCCCGCTCGTCGACGCGGTCCGCCAGCTCGTCGCGGGAGAGACAGAACCAGACGCACGGGCGGCCCTCCAAGAGACGGCCGGAGAGGACGCGCTCGACGGCGCGCTCGCGGATGTTCTCTTATCGCTCGCAGCAGACATGGACCGTAATTGGTTTTGGGATGCACTCGCGACGCTCCCGGCGCTCGGAGGCGGTCGACCCCTGGGGTTCCAGTCGCTCCCGGACTTGAGGCACAGATGCGGATCGCCCACGCGCTCCTCGTCGACCTCAACGACACGGAGGTCATGGCGGACAGATACCTCATGGTGGATCCGACCCTGTCGCGACCGACGGCCGCACAGCTTGCCGGTCGGTGTGTTCGCAAAAGGGTGGGTGGAAACCCGACCTTGGACACTCTCCCGTTCGACCGCCCGACGGAAAATTATGGAAATTACAAGGCTAAAATCTCGCCCTTCAGAGTGGAGAAGATGTCAAGTCCCGCCTAACGCGTCGCTAAGGAGTGTGAAAAACAGGTTTCCCGGCGAAAAGCAACGCCGAGAGGAACCCGACCTTGGACATCTTACTCTACTACGCGATTCTACTTAGATGTTAGGATACAATATCCACCCCCAATTGAAGAGGGAATGCTTTAGAGACAGCCCCGTCTACGTAGATGTAAGACCGAGCGACGCCAGGAGGAACCCGACCTTGGACAGTCTGGTTTTCTCCTTTCGACCGTCCGACCGTACGGGACGGGAGTGCGTGCCGGTCGCGAGCACGATATGAACGCCCGCTCCGACGCGCCAGCGACCGATCGCATAGACTCCGGCCATAACGCTCCGACGCCGTCGAGAGACGCCGCCGGTGTGACATATACCGATACTGCGAGCTTTGCGGCCGTTGACCTCCGGGATTCACCGGCGACCGCGTCGGCTCTTTGGCGTGCGCTCGTTGACCCGTGGGACGGCGCGGGACTAAGCCGCCCGCTCGTCACCGCAGTCCGCCAGCTCGTCACGGGAGAAACGCGACCCGACGCACGGGCGACCCTCCAGGAGACGGTCGGGGAGAACGCGCTCGACAGCGCGCTCGCGGACGTTCTCTTATCGCTCGCGACGCATACGGCTGGTGCTCAGTTTTGGGACGCACTCGCGACGCTCCCAGCGCTCGGGGGCGGTCGACCTCTGGGGTTCCGGTCAGACCTTGAGGACGCCCGCGCGGTGGCTCGGGTGCTTGAGGCGGTCGACGTGACGCCGACGGTTGCGATCTCCCTTCCTGACGGGTTCCGTGACCGGGATCGATCGACGCGGTCGGCATGGTGTCGACTCGTTGCCGCCCTGGGGCGCGGGGCGGACGTTCGACTTGTGTGCTCGCGGGTCGATCGGGCGTGGCTCGCCGAGTATCACCGCGACGACCTCCCCGGCGTTAGTGACGCCCGGAGTTCACGCCGTGACACCGCCCATCTCGCAGACGCTCGTGACGCGGTCGGAGTCGGCTCGCGGGAGGAACGGGTACTTACCACCCTTGCGGACACGGACACCGAGACGGCCGCCTACGCGCGCCTATACGCCGCGTTCTCTGTCGGGCGGTCGCGGGTCCGCCAAGTGCTCGCCAACCTCGCGGACGCTAGACTTGTCGAGCGGTACGGGTCTGACGGGGAGCGGCGGGTCGAGTTGACCGCGACCGGTCGCCAGTTTGTGACTGAGGAAATCGCCCGACAGAGCCGCCTTCCAGACGGCGTTAGCGAATCCGAACAATTCTACAACAATAGGCGTGTTATCCCGCGTACACACGAGGAGGGGGAAGACCGGGAGGACACCACCCCGCCGGACCGCCCCGACCGCCACCGACTCCAGACGCCGCACAAACGGCGGTACATGGACCGCTCAACGGCCGCCGCCACCCTTGGATCGGCGGTCGAAGGTGGGGTGAACCTCCTCAACTACCCGATCGACGCACAAGAGGACCGAGCGGAAGGACGCTGGTACGCTGAAGACGGCCGCCTCGTTGTTTCCGCCGAGGGTGATAACCCTATGTCGTTGTGGGTCACGCTGGCGTTAACGCTGGCATCGCCGAGGACGTTTGACCGGGTGCTTACTCAAAGTAAACTCGACGAGCACGGTGTCTTATCGATGCTTGAGGACGCGAGGACGATCCCGCGAGATATGCGACAAATCGGGTGGTTGGGGGAGGACGTGACCGATTACGACGACCTTCGGCGGGTGCTCCTCGACGCGGCGGCCGACCTTGAGGACCGGACAGGGGACCTCGCGGACGTTGACGACGACGAGAAACGGCTCGTGCTTCGGACAGAGATACTGAAAGAGGCGCTCGGGCTTGCCGGGTCCATGACCCACCTGCTTGACCTCGCGGATGTCGACCTCGTCCGACTCGTCCGACTCCCCGAGTTCTCTCGGCGGTTCGACGACGACCGGGCGGCCGCTCTGTGGAAAACGATCGCCGTTGGATCGACGATCGGGAGCCGGTACGGACACCACGCCGTATATCGCCAGTTGTTCGAGGACCGCGAAGGGAAGCGTCGCCAGGCGTTCGAGCCGACCGTCGACGCGGCGGACCCTGTCGCCCGTCCCGTGGGATCGTGGGTGCTCGCCGGCGACTTTGCGGGCCGGACGGGCACCGTCGCGGACGGAATTCGAGAGGCGTTCAACGGGTTCGATCCCCATGAGGACGCCCCGGAGATACAGCTACGCACCACGGTCCGAACGGAACCGACCCGTCGCCAGGTGACCGAGACGGCACGGCAGGTGCTCGACGCGAAAGACCTCCGAGTGACGCCCGAAGCGGTGTCGGTCCTTCACGGGCTGGCACGGACCCCGCTCGACGTGGCCGACGCGCTTCACGCTCTGGCGGGAGATAACGACAGCCGCCGAATCGACGCCGCCGAGGTACGGTACGCTCTGGGGACGTTAGACCCAAACCGCTTACTCCGGGGGTTTGACGGCCGAAAGACCACTCCTCGACGGCTCATATCTGCGTTACTCCAGGCCGACGCGCCGGTCCGGGGTGACGAGCTCGACGAGCTGGCGGACGTATCGACGCGGTCCCGTCGTGAGCACCTGGCGGACCTCGTCGCTGCAGGGCTCGTTGAGGAGACGAATGCGGGCTATCGGCTCCTCCTTTCGTTCGGTAACACCGACGGCGAGCACGGTGAGCGGTACACGGATCGGTGGCCGACGTGGGTTGCGGACCCGGCGGTGTCGCCGTCGATTCACGCTGCCGCAAAGACGCTTCAGGTCGGCCGCGAACACCACGGACCTGGTGACCCTGTCACATCGCCAGGATGGCCGTACACGGGTGTCACGGACCCGCCGGACCTTCGGGATCTCTCAACGCCTTGGCCGTGGCTCGATGCGGTCCTTCCGGCCTTGTGGGCTGTCGCGACGGCCGACGAGTATGCCGACGATCCGGGCGTCGTTCCGCCGTCGACGACGCGGACGGTGACCGCCGGGCCGACTGTCGATCAGGTACCGATCGACGGTGCGACCGACACACCGAGCAGGGCGACACCATGATGGGCCGCCCGACGCGGTCGGCGCGGGTGACACCCCGCCCGATCGTAGAAAGACCCCATGACGGACCCCGACAGTTGCGGGGCGACGACCCGCGACGGCGACCCGTGTCAACTCCCGGCCGGCTGGGGAACGGACACCGATGCCGGCCGGTGTAAGCTACATGGCGGCGCGACGCCGTCCGGTCCCGACCACCCAGCCTATACACACGGGCTGTATTCGGACGCGCTCCGGGAGGAGGACCGCGACCTCCTCGCGACGGTTGAAGGGGTCCGCCGGGAGCGGAAGCTCGCCGACACGCTCAACGTCGCGATCGTGAAGCTACACCGCGCCGCCGAAAGCGGCGAGGCGGACGGGAAGGCGATCCGGGATTGGATGGACACGATCCGGACGCTCGCGAAGGACCTCGACAAAGTGGCGGACGGGGAAACGATCCGGATGATCGACGACGACGACGATCCGGATCTTGACGCCCTGGAGGACATGGCTGAAGACCTATTCTAAACCGACCGGTAACCGTTCGGTAATAGAGCAACCTGGATTAGCCGGTAGAGCAAATCCGATCAGACACCGAGGGCCTCCTCGACAGCGTCGGCGCCGCCGGCCGGAACAGGGTGGCCGAAACGGAACTCCGACAGAATGACCGAAACGGAACCCGGCCGCGGAGGGGGTGCGATCAATCCGGTAGTGTATGTCCCTAAGTCGGTGTCCAAACCCACACTTTTGCCCCAATTACACCGCCTCCCCTCGACAGCGCCGCATATTGGGGCGGGAATTACTGGATCGGAACTCGACCGTGGGAGGGAGTGCGACCAATCCGGTAGTGTATGTCCCTAAGTCGGTGCCCAAACCTACACTTCCGCCGTCCATTCGAGCGCGTCGCGGAGCTCGTCAAAGAGGCATCTGTTGATGTCGTCGGCCTCGTCGCCGAGGAGGACCCCTGCGGGGGAGAGTTCCTCCGGGCGGCGGCGCGTTTTTTCGACCGGGTCCTCCGGGGACTGGAGCGTCGAGGGGTAGGGTAACGTCGATACGCCCGGCCTACACGGCGTCGTCGGTCATGCCGACATACTCCGGCCGATCTTTGCCTCGGTCGGCTCCCCGAGGTACGGCTCGATCGCGTCGTAATTTGACCACCCGCCGATCGACATCATGGTCCGAACGTCGGTCCCCTGTTCGACCATGTGGTACGTCGCCCAGCTCCTCCGGAGGTCGTGGCTAGATACCCTCGCCCAGCGCTCGCCCTCCTCGGCAAGCTGTCGGGCGGCCTCCCGAACCCACCGCCGGATTGAGGAGGTCGATACGGACACGATTGGGGCGTCGGGGTCGCGGTTGCGTTCGGAGACGAACCGCTGGATATTCTCGGCGACATCCTCAGGGACCCAGGCGTCGCGGGTCTTGCCCTCGCCGCCGGAGGTGTCCTTTCCCTGGACCTCAAGGAGCCAACACTCACCCGAGGACGACCACTGGAGGCGCTCGCGTGTCGGGTACGTGACCTCGTCGGCGCGGAGACCACACCGTCCCATGAGTTGTACGGCGACCTCCCGTTCCCAATCCTCGCGACGGGCGGCGGCCTCCAGTTTTTCCAGTTCGTCCTCGTACGGGTCGAGGATACATTTCGTGTAGGTCCCACTGTCGTCGGTAATCCTAACCATAGTCGCTTATGACAAGAAAAAGCGGCCATAAGTAAATGCTTAGATGTTCTAAACACCCCCATATCGATGTGTTCTCCGGGTGTTTGTGGCCGGGTTGTATGACAAGGCGCCTACGGGGACGCCACGAGACGCCGTCCTCAAGCTCATTCGGGTCGTCGCCGCGTTAGCTGATTCTAGGCGGTAAGCCCCCTTCCTCAAGGAGCAACGCAGGGTGTGAAGCGACCGAGTAGCGCAGTAGGGAGGGGATACACCGCCGTTATAGGGGTACAAGGAGAATACCTGCGGCTTCAGCCGCAGGATGAATCCGACAATTCTGAACCAATCCACGCAGGGATAGCCAGCCGGAGATTTGACAATCCGTAGCTTAAAATGACAGGCAGTCGTATATTTGGATAGGAATCAGACCGGAAACAGAGCGATTCCGATCAATCCTACGATGGCGGCCTGTCCGCCCCAAGCAATGAGACAATAATCAGAACCAGTCAGGTGAACGGTCGGTTCTTATAATGAATCGATGCAGTGCCCGACTGCTGTACGCACCACAGAAGTAACTCCAAGTCCGTTGAAATCTGCCGGACTCCCCGAGGCAAAAACAACTCCGGGAGTCCCTATATGATAGAGGATAGGAGTACCGGGGGCTTGGCACTCCCAGCAGTCCCACCCGCCACAGTCCGTGAACCTCACACGGATTCTCACCGTTTGGGGTTCGGTGAGACTGCAAACCTGAAATCTCCAACGCTCAGGATTCCTCCGCGTTTACGCGGAGGAGGATGTCAACACCCAAACACTACTGTATGTTAAGCATATATTCAATAGCAGCTACTAACCCAGAGACGCCACCCGCCACGATCATGGTCGTCGTTGACGTCGTCCCCCCGCCCTGGAGGTTGTCGAGGATGCCTATATGTCCACTTGGGATCGGAGGAGGCGTAGGCTACGTGGTAGAGATCGCCGAGCCCTACGGGTAGCACTACGTTGCTACTACGTCCCTCCCTACGTGATCACTACCTAATTCAAGGAGAGAGTCCCGCCGTTTACGGCGGGCGTGAATCCGACACTACATTTCACAAACCACGTTCGATGCTTACTCCGGGGTATCTTCCCTGACTTTCTTCTCGCCTTCGAGGAGCAACCCCTTCCACGTCAACCCACGGTGCTTCTTCAGTCCCTTCAATCGCTCGTACTGTTCGTCGTCATCGAACTCGATGCGAACTTCGACCATATAGTAACACACAAACCACATCTTTATGTGTGTTCCGGTGAAACCAGTAGTTGATGAGGCGAGCCAACACGTTCGAGGTGATTCCGCAGTCCGAGGAGGACGAGGAGTTGCTTCGACGCCTGTTGGACGCTTCTGCCGCTCTCTGGAACGAAATTAACTACGAACGCCGCGAGAACTATGCCGATCCCGACGCCGACGTATGGGACATCAGCGAGTATCGCGGTCGCTATGGCGGAACACTCGGAGCATCCACGGTTCAGCAAATCGAACGGAAGAACCGCGAGGCGTGGAGGTCGTTCTTCAGCCTCAAAAAGAAAGGCAAAGCAAACGGCAAACCCGGATTTTGGGGCAACGCAGACGAAGGCCGAGAACTTCGCACGTACATCCGCAACACGTCGTACTCGGTCGAGTGGGGCGAATACTCCCGCCTTGAAATCCTCGTCGGCAAAGACCTAAAAGACGAGTACGGACTGGGACACCGTGAACGCCTCCGACTCGAAGTTCGAGGCGACCCCAACTGGCAGGAGTACGAGAAGCAGGGTCGGTTGGAGTTGTTCTACGACGAGCAAGCACAATCGTTCAGGGCCTTTCAGCCAGTCACAATTAGTGAAAATCATTCTCGACTGGCACAACCACTGGCTTCGGAAGAAGCCGCTCTGGACATCGGTGCGAACAACCTCGTCGCCTGCACAACCACGACCGGCCAGCAACTTCTGTACGAAGGACGTGACCTGTTCGATAGGTTCCGTGAAACAACGCGAGAGATCGCACGGCTCCAATCGCTCTTGGAGGAAGGTCGATACAGTAGCCACCGCATCCGACGCCTGTACGACCAACGAACCAAGCGACGTGACCACGCCCAAGACGCGCTTGCCCGCGACCTCATCGAACGCCTGTACGACGAAGGCATTTCAACAGTGTACATCGGGGCACTGACGGACGTTCTTGAGACGCACTGGTCCGTTGAGACGAACGCGAAGACGCACAATTTCTGGGCGTTTAGAGCGTTCGTGAAGCGACTGGCGTGTACCGGTGAAGAATACGGCATATCGGTGGAGGTACGGTCTGAAGCGTGGACGAGTCAGGAGTGTCCGAACTGCGGTTCGACGGAGGACACGACGCGTCACCGTGACACGCTGACGTGTCCGTGTGGATTCGAGGGACACGCCGACCTCACAGCGTCAGAGACATTCCTTCGGCGGCAGACGACGGTAACACGGTCGATGGCACGGCCTGTATGCCTCAAGTGGGACGACCATGACTGGTCAGAGTCACCACGCTCAGTTCCCAACGAGGAGCATACGAACCCGCAAGTTGCCTCCGTGGATCAGTAAGCGATACCCCCAGCGTGAGGAAACCTCGCCGTTCACGGCGAGGAGGATGTCATATCCGGGTACGGGAAGTCTAAGGTAGCACCCAATCGCCGGGCTGCCCCAGACAGAGCGAGCCGGGCCCGTTGAGGATGTGCGGTCACCCACCGCCGAGAAACGTGTAGTCGCTGCTCTCGTTCGTTGCATGTGCTCCCTTGCGCCCTCCTGTGTGCCCACCAAGTGGCACCCAAGGAGGTGACCAAGCGCGAGCCAAGGCGTTGGCCAACAAACAGGCGATCACTTGGGGCAAGGCTTGGTGGGGGTCGCTCGGTTGGTGTCGGTCCTGATAGTCTCATTCAACACCGATCGACGGCTCACAACTCGGCGGTAGTCCTCCCGGCTAAGTGGAGTTGTCCGGGGGAGGACTCCTGCCTTCGACTCCCCGTGATCGCCACGCCGGAGAACGTCGGGCGGACGCCGAGGGAACGTCGAGGCAACGCCGGGCGGGGGGCCGGCCGAGGGGCCGACCGACGGTGGCCCGACGTGGGGAGTCCCCACATTTGGGAATACTCTCACTGACAGTGGTCAGTTGGTTCGGCTGGAGGTGGACGCTCGGTGTGCCTTGTCTATCCGGATGGGGCGGCCTGACCCTTGCGAGAGTTGGGATGAATAGGTGTAATACTACCCTTAGTTGCAGCAGTCCCTACGGGGGCATATGGCTGGGACATATACAGTCTGAAAATGGGGGTGTAGAAGGGGGTTCTTTACCGGTTTTTGGGGGGGTGTAGAAGGGGTTCGGAAGGGGGTTCGAAAGGGGTTTTGAAACCCAAGAGTCGGACAAGAAGTGGGCAGAATCGTCCTTGATTGAATCGACCGGTAACGTTCGATACACCGACGGTCCAACACGTTCGGATAACTATAATTCGGCTATCCCGGCACAAGTGTTGGTTAACCAATCAGTGCGTGACGTCTGTCTGACTTAATGTTAAGATTAAGGCTAACTTTAGCTCTGAATGAACATGGCAGACCAGTTCACTGCGGTACTCGACGATGTCGAGGAGTCCCACGCTCGGTATGCCGAGCAGTTGGGTCTCGTCGAGGGGCGCACACCGTTCGCGGCGGAGTCGCTTCCCGACACCCGCGTCGCGGTCCGGGTCAACGAGGAACTCCTTCAGGAAGTCGCGTCGCACATCCTCACTCGCGCCGGGCACGTCTCGGTGATCGACAAGCGTGGGGCGGGCAAGACTCACTTCCGAGAACTTGTGTATGACGCGCTAAGCGAGGGCCCCCGCAGCGACGAGTTCGCCATCGCCCGCATCCGCGAGGTCGAGAGCATCACCACGCGCCGGCTCTACACCCGGTTACTGGACGGACTTTCCGAATACGACACCTTGGACGTTCCCGAAACCTACCCACGGGCAACCGATGAGGTTCGGCAGGTGGTCGAGGGAGTCGCCGAACAGTTGGAGGCAGCAGATCTCACGTGCATCGTCCAAGTGGACCAGCTTGAGGATGCCGCCCGGAACACCCGTACCTTCGAGCAGCTGCTCGCTGGGCTCCAGAGCATCGGCGATCTCGGCGAGACTGGCCCGGCGTTCATTCTCTTTCTGTTTGGTACGCCAGAGGCAGCTGACCGGATTGACGAACTGCGCCAGACCCTCTCGTCGAGACTGGTCGCGAAGAACCGCTCGCTCGAACGATTCGGGTTCGCTGAGGCCGAGGAGCTGATCGCCCGGTGGCTGGCGTGGGCCCGAAACGAGGAGTACAAAGAAGGGTATCTCTCCGACCCGTACTCAGCGCCAGCTATCCGGACGATCGTCGAACGCTCGGATGGGACGCCCCGCTCGGTGCGCCAGCAGTGCTACCACGCTTACCGCGCCGGGGCTCGACAGTTTGCCGGCGACCAGGGCGTTGAGATCACTGATGAGACGATCAAGAAATACGCCTAAGCTTAATCTTAAGATTAAATCAATGAGCGAAAACCCAATGTCGGATGCTTTCGATACAGCGGAGGAAGAACAGAGCGGAAAGGCCGGTGTTAATTCCGGGGTAAACTTCGACGCAGAGCAGTACCTAGAGGCACTAAACAGCGACGGTGCACCGAAAGAGAAGACGGTCGGCATCGCGGTGACGCCGGAGATGCACGCCTTCTACCATGAGCTCCAGAACGCCGACGAGATCGAAGTGAACCCAGCACAATCGATTCGAGATCACTTGGAGAAGCTAGCACATCGGCACCCGGAGGTGTTCGAGAAAGCGATGCGGAAACTCGAAATCGAGCGCGAGTTTTGAGGGAGAGCGACGCATCTGGAGACGTTTATTTTCACCGACCGATTAAAAGACGAAACTGGGTGATCGAACCGCGCTATTCAGGTGTCGTCGCGAGTTGCGAGCAGCGCGGCCGCGACGAGCGCGACGAGCGCGACGAGCGGGCCGAAGCCCGGGATACCGTCATCGGTACCGCCCTCTCCGCTGTTGTCGCCGTCGCTGCCGGTGCCGTCAGCATTGTCCTCGCCACCGTCACCGTCACCGCCGTCGCCACTGGTGCCCTCGGTGCCGTCCTCTCCGCTGTCACTGTCATCGCCGTCGGTGCCGTTAGTGCTGTCGTCGTCGGCGGTCACGGTCAGCGTCCCCGTCTGGCTGTCGTCGGGGCTGTAGACGCCGAACTCGTACTCGTCGGCATCGAGCTCGGACGTGCCGACCTCGCTGAACTCGACGGCCGTGGTCTTGCCACTTCCGAGCGACACCCCCTGGGTCGCGACGGTGTCGTCGCCGATCCGGAGTTCCACGTCCTTCGTCTCGTCGTAGGTGCCGTCGGCCTCGATCGTCGCGGAGACGGTTATCGTCTCGCCCTGCGTCACCTCGATCTCCTGCGGTTGGAGATCGGAGATGAGATAGTCGGATCCGAGGGCGCCACCGCCACCACCGCCACCACCGCCACCACCACCGCCACCACCACCGCCACCACCACCGCCACCTGAGCCGCCTGTTGATGATTGTGTCGACTCCTCGATGGTGAACGACGAAGAGCGTTTCTGGGTGTTCCCGGCAGCGTCGGAAACGGAGAGTGTAACGGTATGTGTCCCCGGTTCAAGCGTCGGTGTGCCGATGACCTCTGATGTCGAGGCCTCGAATCCACTCGACGCGGTTGTTCCATCGATGGAGACGGTCACCGATGCGGGATCGATGCCCGCGAAATCGTCACTGAACGAGGCCGATACGGTAGGCGTCGTGTCGGTCGTCGAGGAACCGTCGGTCGGCGTCACCGACCCGAATGTCGGGGCAGTTTCGTCTACCTCGCCGGTGATGGAAAACGTCGAGAAGTGACTCGTTTGCAGGCTGTAGACGATCGTTTCACCTTGCTCTGTTTGCTCGACTCCGGTGGTCCGGTTCCACGCGGTTCCGTTGTAGATCCAAAATGAGATTGTGCTCGGGCGGACGTATTTTTCGGCGAGCGTCGATTTCGAAACAGTGACATTGACGGTTGCGTTCTCGATTGCCTCGTTCGAAACCTCTGTCTCGACCTGGGGGAACGAGAGTGCAGTATCGTTTGGCGGTTGTAGTGCGGTCGGATTCTGTCGGGATGCACCCACGGTTACATTCTGACCGCCGATGTCGGTGGTGGTGTTGATTGTGACCGACTCGATGTTCGAATTTGTTGGTGTCGCTCGATAGGCGGTTCCCTGATCGTGGACTAGTGTCGCATTTCGGCCGACACGGTACGTTGCCGTCGTTTCTTGGGTGTTTCCGGCGCGGTCGGTAGCCACGATCAATATGGTATGCTCGCCGAGCGCCGGGGCCGCGGCGAACGATCCATCCCAGGTGTCTGAATTGTTGGTCAACTGTGCGCCGCCGGCCGTCACTGACGCGATGGCTGTCCGTGAGTCGCTGGCTGATACCGACACTGGTACTTTCTGTTCGGGGCGGAGTCCCGTCTGCGGTGTGAGTGCGGCGTCATTGATGCTTGGTGCTCCGGTATCGACGATAACTGTCCGGCTCATCACCGGTCCCACGTTCCCGGCCTCGTCGGTCGCTCGAATCGAGAAGCGGTGGGTTCCGTCGCTGAGTTCGGTAACGTTCCGATACCAAGTCGTCCCGCGCACATTCCCCGTCGTCCACGTACTGCCATCAGTCTGGACGTCGACGCTTGCTACGCCCGTCACAGTATCAGTGGCCTCGCCGGTCGCGTTGACGAACGTGTCGTTCTGGATGGCCGTCTCGACCGGCCTCTCGATGGTCACGCTCGCGTTGGTCAAGTCAACGGTCACTCTGTCTGTCGCCACCTCGATGGCGTGCCCACGTGTATCAGTAATGTTGATCGGGAGCGTCGTGGTCCCCTCGGTGGCGTTCGCTGCGTCGACGGTAACTGTGCCGTTGAACCAGTCGCCGGTTGACGCCGGAAGAGTCACCATTCCCGCGCCCAACGCCGACGCGTCGACAGTCACGTTCTCGATTCCGCTCTCGTCACGCGTCTCGATTGCGAGGGTGACGGTGTCGGCCCGCCCAACGATTGTGTTACCTCCCGGAACAGTCGTCGTGACGTTTGCCACGATCGGGGGGCGCTGGTCACTGGCAGTTGCGGTCAGCGTGCGATTGACTGTTGGCCTATCGGAGACGTTGTGTGTCACCTCTAGGTATCCTGTCTTGGTACCAACTGTCTGGACGGTGCTGTTCACTGCGATGGTCGTCGTGGTGCCCGGGGAAACGGTGGTCGGCAGCGTATCGCTCCTCGCTCCGATTGTGAATACACTTGCGTTCGGTCCGTGAATCGTCGTTCCCGTGACGTTTAGTGCCGCTGAACCGTTGTTTTCGATTGTTACCGGAGCGTTGGTTTGCCCGTTTCGGAGCGTCACCGTCCCGAAGTCGACAGTGCCCGCGGGTGCTACGTTGATGTCGGGAGCGACCGTTTCCCCGGTGAGCGAGACGGTCGTCGGTGTTGTGGTTCCGTTATGGTTGATACTGAGTGTCGCAGTCTGGGCCCCCCGCGTCGAACCGTTGAACTCGATGGTGAGTGTTCTGCGCTCGTCAATTCGGACCGTTCCAGGGTCTCCGCCCGCGGTGACGGCGAAGGCATTCGGATTGGCGCCCGTGATGCTGGTACTCGTGATGTTCAGCGTGCGACCCCCATTGTTGCCCAGCGTAACGGTGGCAGTCTCGTTTCTGAGACGGTTCACTTGGCCGAAGTCCGCTTCGGTCGTATCGACAGTTGCCCTAGGTGGCTGGGTCTGGATCGCGCCGGTCGCGTCCACGAGGCCATGGCCATAGGTCATATCCGGTTCTGTTCCGTTTACGTCGACGGCGGTCCCGATCAGCGCCGATTCGACGTCGGTGGGGCCCAGGCTCTCAGTGACGTCGAGCAGGAGGGCGGCGACGCCGGCGGCGTGCGGTGCGGCGGCGGAGGTGCCGTAGAAGGCCTTCTCGTACGCGCTGGTGGTGACGCCGTCCGGTGCGACGAGATCTGGCTTTCGTCGGCCGTCGATGGTCGGCCCTCTTGAGGAAAATGGTTCGATAATCGTATTCCCATAGTAGACGGCACCGACCGTCAGGGCGTCCTTTCCAACGCCCGGATTCGTGACCGACCGCTGGGCGGTCCAGTGCTCGGGCGTCACGTCTCCATTGAACCAGATGTCGAAGTTGGCGGTTCCGTCCGCATCGACACGTCGTATCGCCAGGTGGAGTGGGCCTGTAACCGATGTGTTTCGGTATCTCTCGATGGGTGGCGCAATTGAACCGTCCTGGGTATTTCCTGAACCACCGATCAAGTCCCCGTTATCATTGTAGACGTAGAGGTCGTAGTCATCGGTTTGTGCGGTCCAGTCGTTCCAGTTCACCCAGACGTCAGCTTCGTTGCCATTAGAGAGTGTGAGTGTCTCGTCGTTCGCCGTGAAGTTCAGCCAACCGTTCTTGTCGGGATCCGACCAGGTGCCGTTCCAGTGGCCCCTGTTGGCCGCATTCCCCGCGGAGTTCACCCAGAGCGTCCCACTCTCGCGGAGCCGGGTTATCTCCTGATTCATCTCGCTCGTCCCGTCGAGCGGCCCGACACCGTAGTAGGTCATCGACATCACGACCACGTCGGCTGAGGTGCTCTCCTGGACATAGTTGACCGCCTCGTACCACTCGACGAGCGACGAGGCCCGCAATGTCACAAGCGAGGCGTTCGGAGCCGTATCGGCGACGAGTTCTGCAACTGCCGTGCCGTGGCGTCCACTCGTTCCGTTGCCGATGCCCCGACCTGTGAAGTCGCGGTGGTCGACAACCTGGTCGCCGATCTCGGGATTCTGCAGATTGAACCCGTCGAGGTCGATGACGGCGACGGTCACGTTCTCGCCAGTGACGTTCCTGTCGTGGGCCCAGGTCGCGTTCATCGTTGAGAGTCCCTCGCTCGTCACAGCAGAGGAGGTGGCTCGGCGCGGCAGTCGGACGAACTGAATGGCGGGAGAACCGGCCACGCTCTCGACAGCTGCCGCGGGGAGTCGCACCTGGACGTAGTCGTCGTGGCTAGCGGTCACCTGCCCACTAGCCGCGGTGACTACCTTGCGAGCCTGTTCGCTCTTTCCAGCCCTCGCTTGAACGACCACCTCGACGATATCGGAGGCCCCGTCCGTCGCGCTCGCTCCGTCGGTCGACCCACCGCTTTGATTGTTGGCGAGTTGAGCGGCGAGCGCACTGGAGACCTTTGAGGTGCCGTTCGAGACGCTCAAGTTCGGAGTCACATTCTGGTCCGCCAGCCTGCGAGATGCTCTATTCTGCATCGATCGGGTGATGTCGCCCTCGTCAGGCTGGGTGGCGGCCTGATCGTGAACCTGTCCCTCGATCTGCGCCGGCCGTGTTTCGGTTGCGGGCGCAGGCGCGACTGTGCTCGCAGTCGCGAGACCGGACCCGAGCACTAGCGCCACGAGCAGGACGGCGAGAATTTGCCGGTCACGCATCGGTGCTCACCCCCGATGCCCCGTCTGCCGTGCCCGTTCGCGGTGGTCGGACGTATCTGACGCCATCCTCCTGCGCCAGCGCGGGTAGGTCCGAGACACGGGCGCGCGCCTGAATCAAATGGTCGTGATGAGCGGTGACTGTCAGATCGTAGCCTGTCGGTAGATTCCCGCCGTCGGTCAGGACCATAACCACATCGACGCGCCCGTCGGCATACATGAGATCGTGCGTCGCGGCGTAGTCCGTGCGGTTCTCGGCCTGGTACAGTCCAACTAGAGTGTCGTCGAGTGCATCAGGAATAGTGGTCGACCGGGTCGGTGTCTCGGTTCCGGTGGTGTCCGCACTTGGCGTGTCGGTACACCCCGCGATGCCGACCGCCAGAATTCCCCCCGTCCAGGCGAGGAGCGAGCGGCGGTCGGTCACTGACTGACCGCTTCCCCACCCCATCCCACTGTGTCCGCCCATGCTATATTTGCATTATGGAAGTTGCAAGGCTAAAATCCCGCCCTTCAGGGCCAAAATTTGTAGCTGATCGTATTTTGTCGATCGACGGGAAGGAGAACTGAGAAAGCGGATCCTATTTATGACGGATTTACAAAGATCGGAGCCTGTCATAGAAAACGTCACGTACGAAGCAGCAGGGTGCGGAAAGTGTGTCCAGCACAACCGCAACCCTGCAAGATGTAGCTTCGGTAGACGACTTTTTGAATGTCGCGGCCACCGAGACAGTTCCGCTGTTTGAGCATCTGGACTTCGAGTTTCTGCTTGAGTACGATGTGTTCGCCCCCTCGAAGCGGGGGCGAACACGAGTTCACGAACCACCAGACCTCTTTTGCGGCTTTCTGCACTGCTACTACGAGAACGTCTACGGTACTCGTCCAGTTACACGAGAACTCCAGCACAGCCTTGTCTGGTACTACTACGGACTCGACAAACCGCCATCCAGAGACACTGTTGACCGGTTTCTCACCGATCTCGAACACGTCGTTGACGATGTCTTCGACAGACTCGTCGAGCAGGCCGCCGCCCG
>NZ_JAODIX010000077.1:0-7898 GCF_026586675.1 Halorubrum yunnanense | reverse complement strand
CACGTACTCCATCGATTCGACTCATATCGAGGCGATCCAACACAATGACGCCGCCTCATGGAACTACGATCCAACAGCGGAAGAGTACTACTACGGCTTCGGCTGTACGATCGTCTCAACTGGCGCAAAGATCCCGATAGCAGCGGAGTTCACACAGGCCAAACAAGTGGATCAAGAGACGGCGATGCGCGTCACACGTGACGCGCTCGCCGTTGATACACCGGTCTGGATGCTTGGAGACAGCGCCTACGACATCCTCGACTGGCACGACCACCTGCTAGCCGCAGGGGTCGTGCCAATCGCACCATACAATCCGCGAAATACTGACGACCCGAAAGACATCGAGTACAGGGTCGAAGACCGAATCAAGGAACACAGCGAGGACGTGCAGCTGAAACAACCCATCTTGGACGAGACGTACAACAACCGGACAGGCGTCGAACGAACCAATGACGCGGTCAAGGACTGCGGCCTCGGGCACGTCCGCGCCCGAGGCCGCGTCCACGCACGAACAGAAGTGTTCCTTGCGCTCTGTCTCCGTCTCGTTGTTGCAATCACCAACTACGAGCGAGGAAATAGTCCGGGCTGTGAGAAGCTATGAGTTGGATTCTATGACAGGCTCAAGATCGAGGAGAGTACCCGCGCCTTTAGGCCTGTCTCTTACCCATAAGTTCACCGAGTCTCAAACACACGTTTCAGACGCTGTCGAGCCCAATCTATACTCGGAAGATCGAAGTGAGGAGTGATTCGGGCAGTGATCTCGGCAGTTGGGGGGTACTGAATACGAGTAAACGAGATCGGCAAAATCGATCCATGAAGGCGTTACAGCTGTCGATATCGGAATTTTTGCTCGGGGTCCTCGAGTTCGGCAACGACTCGATTTGTGGGTAAGAGACAGGTCTTCAGGCGTGGGAGGATGTCAATACGCTTGGCTTAACGCGATTTGATGTACCACCATTAACTATATATGGATAGATTAAGAAAGTGACAACTGTAACATGAAGTGCCAACTACAACTTGACAGAGCGGTACAGTGCGAGGTGATTGAGGATCAGTGGCGATGACAGAGGACACCAACGGGGACGACGTCGCGGACCTGACGCGGACGACGATCGAGTTGGACCGAGAGGTCTGGCGGGAGGTTCGCTCCGATGCGGTCGCGGACGGGGTGAACGTCTCCGAGAAGCTCGAGGAAGTCCTCGTGGACTACTACGGATTGGAGGGATGACACGAGGATTCGACGGCCGCGACGTAGCTGTCGTAACCCGAACGACCGAGGCGTATCGCGCGACGACCGACACGAAGACGACAACACAAACACACACTACATGACAGACGGTAACAGACGGAAAAAGGCGCAAGCGGTCTTCTTCTCGCTCGTGATGGTACTCTCCATGGTGGGGGGTACTGTCGCGTTTGCGGGGAGTGCCGCGGCAGCCACAGAGGCCTCTGTGACGCAGGACAGTTCGGGGCCTACATATGTGGCACCGGGCGACACGAACGTCTCAGTTCAGGCAATTACAGTTGACGGCGGAAGCGGTGATGGTACCGATCTCGAAATTAACAACTTCACGGTTTCAAACACCGGGACTGCTGACAACAACGATATCACTGCAATCGATATTTATGAAGAGGATGGTAGTACCGGGGGCTTCCAGTCTGATGAAGACACCCAAGTTGATGGACCCGTAACCACGTTCGGCTCCGCTATTGGTGATAATGAGCAGGCAACTAACCCGGTAACCACGGTTGCGGATGGAACAAGTCAGAAGTTCTACGTGGTTGTTGAGCTTGCTGGAGACGCTACAGATGGTAACACTCTCCAGACTTCCACAGAGGTAAGGACTACTACCGATAGTGGGACCACGTTTGATAGTAGCGCACCGGACAGTGTGACGGTTAGTGCAGGTTCCGCAACGACCATAGATGCCGGTGCGCCGTCGCTTGATGACGCAAAGCAGACATCGCGGACAACAGTTGATGTCAACATTTCGGATAGCAGGTCTGGCATCAACAAAACGACTATTGATGCAACGGACTTCTCGCTCAGTACGGGATCTGTCGCCTCAATCGATAAGAGTGGCGTTACCGATGGTGAAACTGGTAAACAGACAGTCACCCTGACACTGGATTCAGCAATTAATCAGGCGACAGACGTTTCGATCAACACTAGTGGTGGAAGCATCGCGGACAAGGTCGGAAACGAATTGACGTCCGGAGATGACGCTCCCGTCACGGCAGCTGACACAATCTCGCCCGATATTTCGAACGTCCAGCTCTCTAATGATGAGAGCGGGAACCTTGTACTGACGTTCGAGAGCAACGAAGCTCTTGACACCGACCCGGCTGACATCTCCGTGTCTGTTGATGCTCCGCTCAATAACGACGAGTACACGTATGAAGAGAGCGATTTCAGAGTATCTGGATCTGGACCGTACACGTACACACTCGATGTAACACAGCCGTACGACGACAGCAAGGGTACCTACACCGCGACTGTCGACGATGCCATCGACGCGGCCGATAATAACGGCGGCGTGAATGGCGACGGCAGCGGGCTTACTGACGACTACGTGCTAGGTAACGCACGTGCGGCTTCGATCAGTGCCCAGCCGAACGGCGACTCGCAGACCTCAACCCACACGGCCAAGGTGACGCTCGACTCGCAGACCGATGTCAGCGTCTTCGAGGTCGACTACAGTGTGACCGACTTTGACGGCGACATCACGGATGCCACCGTCGAATCGTTCGGTGTCGACACGACCGGTAACGACGAGATCGACACGTCACTGACTGCGGATCAGGTCAGCTATGCTGACGGCTCCGTGCTGACCGTCGAAAACACCAGTGGCGTTACCATCGACGCCGGCGATCAGCTTATCCTGAAGTACAGCGGAGTGACGAACCCGTCGTCCGATACGGACGTCGGCCTAAACCTCGATCCGAGCACCAGTGACGTTGCCGTCACTCGGACGCTCTCGATCGGGGACACATCGCCTCCGACTGTCCAAGATGTTAGTATCAGTGGTACGTCGGTGGATGATGGGGAGGCCTACGACGAGTCTGTGAACGGCACGAGCCTCGGCTTCAAGGTCGAGTTCAACAAAGGCCTCGACACCAGCACCGAACCGACGGTGGGCTTCACTGTCGGTGGTGAGGCAGTCGAGCTCACGAACACCAACTTCGAGGATGAAGATGCGACGGACGACGTCTATAACGGCTCGGTCGACATCAACGTCGACAACGCCGAAGCAAGTGCGACCGTCGATGTCTCCGGTGCCGTTGGAACCGACGGCAACACGCAGGATGGCACGGACAGCCGGACGTTCGAAATCGACACGGCATCTCTCGGAATCGTCTCCGCGGAGACTGCCGAAAACGCAGATGAGGACGACGCGGATAAAGTGGTTGTCACACTGAACGACACCTACAGTTCCGCTAGTGATCCCGACTTCTCGGTTACGGACGACGATGATTCGAACGTCCCCATCGACACTGTTGTGACCGATACGGGCGATGACACCAAGTTGAACCTGACTTTCACGAGTGAGAACTCGCTCGCGGCTAACGCGACACCGAACGTCACGCTCGAAACGGAAGGCGGTATCCAGGACGACGCTGGCAATCCCGTCGCGTCGAGCGAGAAGGTCGAAGCCACAGACGGCGTCGCACCTGACATCACGGACTTCTCCCACAGCGTCAGTGGCGATCAGGTGACGCTTACTGTCGCTGCCGACGAGCCGCTCAACACGAGTGCGATCGAGGTTGAGCTGACGAACGGTGACACCACGACCGTCACCGACTTCGACCCGACCGACAGTCAGAACACGTACGACGCAACCACGACGGTTGACGACGCTGACTGGACTGCGGACCTCACGCAGGCCGAAGACGAAGCTGGCAACGACGGCGCTGACCCCGTGGGTACGATAAGTCCCTCGGTCGACACGAGCGGTCCGTCCTTCGAGCTCGTCACGCCAGCAGACGATCCGACGACAGACAAGGACAACATCGACATCGAAATCAGTGACCAGACCGGCGTGAACACGAGCAGCACGTACATCACCGTCGAAGACGCTGACGGTGTTGTTCTTGACAACGCTCGCGCAGCGCCGACTGGAAGCAACATCGAGATCGCGCAGGACGCTGATGTCGATACCGATGGTGATGATCCGGAAGACGACCTCAGCATCGATAATCTCGACTTAGCGGATGGTCAAGTCAACATCACCGTCGAAAGTGACGACACCAACGGAGCCAGTAACTCCACTGAGTTCACCTACGAGGTTGACACGCAGGTCGACTCCGGTGAAGTCGTGGCTCCGTCCGACACAGTCTACAAGCCGACGGACGGCACGCTGCAGGTGAAGTACAACTACGTCGACAGCAACGTCGACGTGGTCGACATCGAACTTAATGACGTGGATGGTGATGAAAACACGGTCACCTACGACATCAACGACGGCGACTACGTTGATGATGGAACGAACAAGACCGTCACGCTCGATCTCGCGAACGCGGACTCCAACGAGATCGTGGGAGATACGGATTACCGTGTCGACGTGACGGTTGACGACTCGCTCGGTAACGACGAAACCTACACCACTGGTGACGAAGATGTCGTTATCGACGACACCGAACCGGGTACGTCTGACTTCAGCGCTGACGACACGACCGACCCGCAGACGAACTTCAGCTTCGACATCGACGAAGATGACGGGACCGACTCGGGTGTCGATGCGAGTACCATCGACCTCGAGGTCAACCAGAGCGACGAAACCCTGTTCGAGGGGACGACCGCAGACGCTGCGGTCTCCTTCGACTCGGGCACGCTGACCTTCGATACGGCTGAAGCGGGCATCAGCTACACTGATGCGACGCCGGTTCATATCAACGTCAGCGTCTCCGACAACGTCGGAAACACGCTGGACACCTCTGATACTGACGGCCCAGCCCATGACTTCACGGTCAACGATGTTGATCCGGTCGTCGATTCGGTGGAAACCGAAGCCGGAACCGACACCGTTGAGGTAACCTTCAACGAGGGCGTCTACGCCAACGCTGACGGCACGGGTGCAGTCAACGCGACCGACTTCGCCTACCAGAGCAACAACGGCGGCGCGACCGCTGTCGACAGCGTTGCGCACGAGGCCGGCGACTCTGTTGCCGTCCTCACGCTTGACGCTGACGTCGCGGCGAGCGACATTGGCTCGGACCTTATCAGCGTCAACCAGAATGAGGTCTACGACGCGAATGCTGTCGCCGTGGATCACACTGCGACGACGGCACTCGCCGACACGACCGACCCGGCCACGCCTGGCCTCTCCGTTGAAGGCAACGTGACGGCAGGCAACCAAGCCGACTACGACGTCGACGTCATAGCACCCAACGCTTCGGTCGCTGACGTCGCCGTCAAGAACACCTCGTCGGGCGACATCTTCGCTCAGCAGAGCAAGGATGTCTCCTCGGGCTCCGCGCAGTTCACCTTCGACCTGACCAACATCGAGAACGGTGACGTCACCATCGAGGCGAACGTCACCGACCTTGGTGTCGACCTGACTAGCGAGAACAAGGTCACCACGGTGCCGAAGGATAACGTGTCCGCGACGATCGAGTCTGTCCAGACCAACGCCGGAACGGACGAACTCGACGTCACGTTCAGCGAGGATGTGAAGAACGTTGACGGCAACCTCGACGCGTTCGACGGTGAGAACCTGACGATCGACTCCGTCTCCGGAAGCGACGCGACCTACACGCTCACCGTCGATGAGTCGATCGCACCGAGCGACATCGACAACGAGAGCGTTACCGTCTCCGCGACGGCGCAGGTCACGGACATCGTCGGCACGCAGGCCGACACGTCCGCGGTCGCGCTCGAAGACGGCGACGATCCGGCCTTCGACGGTGTCGCTCGGGCCTCTAACGGCTCGACTACCGTCGATGTGACGTTCACAGAGAGTGTCTACAACAACACAGACGGTGCTCTCTCCGCAGAGAACTTCACCTACGTGAACAACAGCGGCGTCAACCATACCGTCGACGCCGTTGAACACAGCGCCGGTGACACCACCGCGACGATCACCCTCAACTCCTCGTTGACTCCGGACGACTTCCTCAACGATGAGATCGAGGCGACGATCAACGACTCGGTCGACAACCAGACTACCGACTCGGCGCTAATCGTCGAGTTCGTCTCTGTGTACGACTTCGAAGCGACGAACACTACAGACTCCACGGCAGAGGAGATCCAGATCGGCTTCACGTCTGACGCTGAACTCGACACGTTCACCGTCGACGTGACCACCGAACACGATCTCGTTGAAACCGAGAGTAACGCTGTGGACGTCGAACTCAACGAGTCTGGCTTCGAGGAGACTGCCTTGGACGACGGCACGTTCGAGTACGAGACCAACTTCACTGTTCCGCGTGACGGCAACTACGATGCCGATCTGACATCCGCGACCGCCGTGAGCGGCTTGGATGCGCACGTCGATGAATCGGACGACGATGCCTCCGTCGACTACGCGGATCCGACGCCCATTGACGCGGAACTCACCGGTGCAAACGAAGTGACGGTGCAGTTCAACGAGCCGGTTAGTGAAGTGGACGACTACGATGTGGAGAATATCACCGCAGACGGCCACTCGGCCAACACGGTGAAAGACGGCGAAGCACAGAACGAACTAGTCTTCACGTTCGGCGATGTTGTCGCCACGGGCGACGAGCAGAACATTGCCTTCGGTGAGGACACACTCGACGAGGACTACGGTGACGATACCTCTGTCACTGGCACTTCCGAGAAGGTCGACACCCACGAGTTCGACCTGAAGGAAGGCGCCAACTTCGTCTCTGTCCCGGCTGAATTCGGTTCGCTCGACATCTCCGAATCCGAATTCTCGGACATGAGCGTGATGACCTACGAGAACGGCGAGTGGGTCAGCTACGCGCCCGACAAGACCGACGACAACCAGGACTTCGAGTCCATGGAGGGCGGTCAGGGCTACGTCGTGACCGCCGACTCCGACGCTACCGTCGACGTGACGGTTCGCAACGAGGAGCCCGGTGACACCGCCGAGGATTCGACGCCTGGTCAACAGCAGCTCCAGGAAGGTTGGAACCTTGTCGGTCACTGGCAGGAAGGCGCTCAGCCCGCCGATGACGGTGCGGGTGGTGCCCTCGACTCTGTCGGTGGCGACAGTTCGGCGACGTATGCCTACGAACAGGCGAATGACGGCGAGTTCAGCTACGCGCCTGTCACGGCTGACGACATGTTCGAGCCGGGTGAAGCCTACTGGGTCTTCGTCGAAGACGACGAGATCTACACGGCATCGAACTACCTCGCCGAATAGCGACCGCAGCCACACACCTCTCCAAATTTATTTGGGGGTAAACACACCAAAATGACAACATCAACGACACAGATATCACGTGGCCTGCGGCTGCTCACAGTCGCGATGGTGGCCGTGCTCATCGTGAGTTCGGGTGCCGGCATCGCTGCTGCACAGGTCCCGAGTCCTCCGCACGAGATCTACGGAGACGTCACCGATCAGAATGGGAATCCGGCGGACGGATTAACGGTGACTGTCACCGACGAGGACGGAAACACCCACACTGCGACGACTGACGCCGACGGCTACTACGAGGTACAGTTCCCAGCCGAAGACGGCGATGAGGGCGAAACGCTCACCGTCGAGGTGCAAGGCTCGTCAGACACGACGACGTTCGAATCCGCCCAGACCGAACGGATCGACCATTCGGTGACAGTCGATACGGGCGGTGACGGCGGTGACGGCGGTGACGGCGGTGACGGCAGTGACGGCGGTGACGGCGGTGACGGCGGTGACGGCGGTGACGGCAGTGACGGCGGTGACGGCGGTGACAGCGGCGCCGGCGGTGGC
>NZ_JAODIX010000076.1 GCF_026586675.1 Halorubrum yunnanense | reverse complement strand
CAACTTCGAGCGGGGAGACGACCCCGGCCGCGAAAAGCTCAAGCTATGAGATGGTTTCTATGACAGGCTCTAACTACACAAACACTCGAAGGGACATACTACACAGGGCCAAAGCGAGAGAATTACGGCCGTCTGGAGGTAGAACGCACTCTCTAACGGCTTAACTGATTTAGCGATCCGAACCACTTCCACTTTCGCCGCCCATCCATGGCTCACCCCTTTTACACGGCTTTCCATCTACGTCACTATGCGCTCCTCTCGACGACCGACCGCCGATCTCCCAAAGCTCGCACCGGGCGTTACGCTCGTCGACGTCGACAATGACCTCGGTGTCACTCCCGTGCAGGCGCTGCTTCTCGATCAGGTGTTCGGTGGTGACGGCCAAGCGTACTGGGTGGATGGTGCAAACAGAGCGAACACGACGCGGCTCCGCGAACTAGCGCCGGCCGACCGCGTGCTCGATCGGATCGACGTCGCTCGGGGGTTCACGGCCCACCAACATACGTCGCTCCTCGATCGGCTCGCCGGGCGTCTCGATAGTCGCGACCAGCCGTCGGTCGTCGTCGCAACCGGCCTCGACCGGATGTACCGTGACGCCGATATCGAGGACGAGCTCGCCACCCAGATGTTCATTCGCGCGATTGCGTCGATCGCCCGGATCGCGCGCATCCACGACGTGCCAGTCGTCGTTACGCGATGTCGCGAAGACGACTTCTCGCGGCCGCTCCGGCGCGCTGCCGAGACGCACCTCCAGTGCCGGGCAACGCCCTATGGACCACGGTTCGAGGACACTGCAGGCGACGTAGAGACGCTCGTCTACCATACGGGCGACGGTTGGATGCAGACGACACTCGCGTTTTGGCAAGAGGTCCTCGAACACCGCGCTCGGATACACGGGGCGACGACACTCGAACGCGCCGCCGGCCCCGTCGGGGTGCAGTAATGGGTCGGACAAACCCGACATATCGCGATCGCCTCGGGGCGATCGAAGACGAGTGGAGCGCGTATCGCCGAGGGCTCCGCCGGCGCGATCAGGAGACCTTCGACCAATTATTTGTGTACGCTCGTGACCACGCGGACGCCGCAGGTACCCTCAACCACTCGGATCCACTCGCCCCGGTGTGGATGGCGATCGCGATCGAACAGGACCGGCGGATCAGCGAACTGGAGGCGCAGGTCGACAAGCTCACTAACGGGTAGCTGTGACCCTCACGCTGGACTACCTCGGGGACGGTCGCGTTGCTGTGTGGACGCTCACACCCGACGGCGTCGCTCGCGAGGTCCACGACGACTACCGACCGACGTTGTTCGTCGGGGACGCGCCGAACGACCTCTACGGGCGAACAGGCGGTCCTGAGCCAACACCGCCGAGCCGGGACGGGCTCTCGGACGCACTGAACGAACTCCGGTCGTTTCCCGACGGCCAACAGGCGGTCGCCGACCTCGGCGTCGAGTCACACCGGCAGACATTCCGAACGGATGCCCGCCCGCTCCTCCGGGTTGACACCACGTCGATCGAGGCCGTTCGGACGGTCGCAAAGCGGGTGCACCAGTTCGACCAGCCGGACGCGTTCACCTGCTATAATGTCGATTTTACGCGACAACTGCGGTTCTGCCTCGAAACAGACACGCCGGCCGCGCCCGACCGGTCGGTTCGTGACCTCCGAACGCTTCGGCTGGAGTTTCCGAGCCACGAATCGGGGATCGAGTCGCTTCCACAGCTCACCGTCGACAGCGAGCGGGTCGGCTCGTCGCCTCACGAGGTCCTCGACGGCGTCCAGACAGCAATCGACGAGCGCGATCCCGACGTGCTCGTCGTCTCGACCGCCGACCTCGTCCCGTTGCTGTTCGAGGCGGCCGACGCATACGGCATAGACTTTACACTCGGACGCCGACCGGGATACACCAAACTCGCCGGCGAGTCGACATACACCTCGTACGGAAACGTGGGGCACTCCCCAGCACGGTACACAGTCCCCGGTCGCGTCATCCTCGACGAGTCAAACTCGTTTTTCTACCACGAGTCCGGGCCGGAGGGATGTCTTGACCTCGTTGCACGCTCCGGGTTACCGTTAGCGGAACTCGGGTGGGCATCGATCGGGCGCGTGTTAACGGCCATGCAGATTCGCGAGGCCCGGAAGCGGGACGTGGTCGTTCCGTGGCGAGCGTGGCGTCCGGAGCTATTCAAGTCGGCGTCAACGCTGGATGCTGCCGACCGCGGCGGGACCACGTTCGCCCCCCACGTGGGCGTTCACGAGGACGTGTATGAGCTCGACTTCGCGTCGCTGTATCCGAACATCATTCGGACGCGGAACATCTCGCCCGAGACCGTTCGATGCGGGTGTTGCGAGACGGCGGACGTACCGGGGCTCGACTATTCGATCTGCGAGCACGACGGATATTTGCCCGAGGTACTCGGCCCGCTCATCGATGCCCGGAGTGAGATTAAGGGGCAGATCCCCGATGCCGACGGCGACGAGCGCGAGCTGCTGGAGGCCGCGTCGTCAGCGATCAAGTGGATCTTGGTATCGTGTTTTGGGTATCAGGGCTTCTCGAACGCGAAATTTGGGCGGATCGAGTGTCACGAAGCCATCAACGCCTTCGCCCGTGAGATTCTCCTCGACGCGAAGACAGCATTGGAAGACGCGGGATGGCGGGTCGTCCACGGGATCGTCGATTCGATCTGGGTGACACCTGCCGACGGTCGCGAGCAACGCCCGCTGGAGAAAGTCACGAGCGAGGTGAGCGGCGAGGTCGGCATCGAGTTAGAGTACGAGTGTGCGTTCGAGTGGGCGGCGTTTTGTCCGATGCGTAACTCCGAGTCCGGTGCTCTGACGCGTTATTTCGGGAAGCGACGTGGAGAGGAGTATCCCGAAACCGGGCTCGGCGACGCGATCAAGACCCGTGGGATCGAGGGGCGACAGCGATCGACGCCGGCGTGGGTCGAAGATGTCCAGAGCGAGGCGCTCCGCGTGTTCGACGAGACACGGTCGCCGGAGGCAGTGTGTGACGTGCTCCGACGCCGGCTTCGCGAGCTCCGGGAGCGCAAGGTTGATCCCGGGGCGCTGGTCGTCGACAACCGTGTCTCGAAGGACGTGGACGATTACTCGATGGAAACGCTCACCGTGGCCGCGTTAAAGCGAGCGCGGATCGAGGGCGCTGGGTTGGCACCGGGACAGACTGTGCGGTACGTCGTCGTTGACGCCGACGCTCGCGGCGCGTCACGGGTTCGGTTAGAGTACGAGGACCTCAACCGATACGATGTCGAGTGGTACGAGGATGGTGCCGTGCGAGCGGTTGAGAGCGTGCTGGCTCCCGTTGGGTGGCGGGAGGGAGAGATTCGGCAGTATCTCACAGGGATGAGTGACGAGACGTTGGAGGGGTTCATGAATAGATGATACTTAGGGCGATTCACGGAGGCAGCTAGTCTGACACGTGGTTGATTCTCAGCGCCTCAATTCCCCAAACAGTTATCACCTACAATCGCCTACAGTCAACTACAAGAAGACATCCACCATGCCCGTCGACCTTCGAACTCACGACCCATCCGACGACGTCCAGATCAACCCGCGTACGAACAAGGCTGCCATTATCCGTCTTCTCTATACGAACCCCAACTACGGGTTCACACCCTCCGAGATCCACAGTCGGCTTGATGACATCCCAAAGGGAAGTATCACGGGCACACTCACCCGTCTTCTCAACGACGGCGACATCGGCAAGACCGCTGACGGTTACTACCACGCCCTCGAGAGCCGTGATGACCTCCGACGATTTGCCCGCGGCCTCGTTCAAGTTCAGACACTCACCGACCGCTACAACGATGACTTCACTCCTGACGATATCGAACAAACGGATGACCACCCTGCGAGCAACACACAGTCCGAGACCAGACAGCACAGTAGTGCCAACAAAGAACCGGCACCCGAAGACTGGATTGAGAGCGTCGACGACTCCGAGCAGGCGTAGCGACTCGATATGACATGGTATTTTCAGGGCAGTCTCGTCTTTGCGGTCGACCCGACGGGAGCTCATACGAACCCACGGCCCGTCGTTGTCATCTCAGATGCCGACCGGCCATACTTGGAAGAGCAAGCAACTGTCGTTTGTCTCGGCACGAAGGCCGACGAGCGGTACAAGCACTCAACGCCTGTTCTCCCGAATGATGTCATCAACAATGCTCACCTCAAGAAGACTACGTACGTCCTCCCGTGGGCGATCTACACGATCCCTCTCTCCAGTATAGACGATACTCTTCCACGGGGACGACTCACCGACGAAGGTATGGACCTCATCGCAGACGCTGTCGACGATGTGATTCGACCGTGAACCGCCTCGGGGTCAAGCCTCGAGGCACTCGGCCTGCACGGCCTGTAGAACACGAAATTTGCTTTGAGATTAGCTGAGAGAGTTGCTTAGCGTGTTCACACTGCGCTCTGTAGGTAGCTCGCCAGTATGGAAAGCCACCTACAAGGGGTGAGACTAACTCGACAGTTGGTGACACAACGGTATGTCTCGGAGACGGTGTCTTGGACTGGTGGCGGTCGGTATACTCGTGGTTCTCGCAGGCTGTGCGGGCGTCGTCGACGACGGTGGGGGGCAAGGACCGACGATCGACACGGACGGCGACATCGGGAGTGAGACGAACGTCACGACTCCGGACGGTGAACTCACAGTCTATATGTTGAACGTCGGGCAGGGTTCAAGCACACTCATCATTAGACCGACCGGCGAGACGATCCTTATCGACTCCGGCGACTGGCGGGATGACGGGGCGAGTGTTATCGACTTCCTCGAAGCGCGAGACATCACGCGAATCGACCACCTCGCCACCTCACACCCGGATGCCGACCATATTGGTGGGCACGCGGCGATCATCGACCACTTTGAAGAGAACGGCGACGGCGTCGGCGCGGTGTACGACCCCGGAATCGCGGCGAGTTCGGCCACTTACGAATCATACCTCGATGCGATCGAGGAACACGACGTGACGCTGTATCAGACGCACGCCGGCGACACGATTGGCGTCGAGGGCGTCGACGCGCGCGTGCTTGACGCCACCCGAGGGATACCTCGCGAACGGCGATCGCAACGAGAACAGCCTCGTTCTCCATCTCCAGTACGGCGAGTCCAGCTTCCTACTACCCGGTGACGGCGAGACGGAGAGTGAGGAGTACCTCGTCGAGACGTATGGGGATGAACTCAACGCGACCGTCTTCGCCGTGGGTCACCACGGGAGTCGGTCAAGTACGAGTGAACCGTTCCTCGAGACGGTTTCGCCACGCGTTGCGGTCGTGTCGAGCGCGTACGACTCTCAGTACGGACACCCGCACGAAGAAGTGCCTACGCGCCTCGATCAGCGATCGGTGCCGACGTTCTGGACCGGGACACATGGGAACGTTCGCTTGACCAGTAACGGATCGGCAATCAGGGTCGCGACGCAGCAGGACGCGCCGACGGACGCGGCTGGGCTTCGGGACGGCGAGCCGATATCGACTGCTGCTGATGTCGGCTTCACCGATCGAGTCGTAATTCCGACGTCTGGAACGGCTGCGCCGGCGACGCCCGACGACGACGCATCCGATAGCTCCACGCCAGAGCCAGATGACTCCACGCCGGGCGATACGAATACGTCACTCTCGATCGCCGAGATCCACGCCGACGCCGATGGAAACGACAACGAGAACCTGAACGACGAATATGTGGTTCTCGAAAACACGGGGCAGACGACACTCGATCTGTCTGGGTGGACCGTGTCGGATAGTGCCGATCACACCTACACGATCCCACGTGGCGTCGAGCTCACCGCTGGAGCGCAGGTCGTGGTTCACACAGGACGTGGCACGGACACAGCGACCGACCTCTACTGGGGTCGGTCGTCGGCGGTCTGGAACAATGATGGGGATACAGTTATCCTCACAGATGGCTCAGAATCAGTTGTTATCGAGGAATCGTACTCATGACGACATCACAGTATATCGGCGTTCTCGATCGGTTTGAGGACGATCTTGCGGTGATCCTGCTTGAACAGGACGGCGATGTCGTCGACGAACAGGGTATCGATCGGGACGACCTCCCAGCAGGTGGGGATCACGTCGATGCGGTCTTCCAGATAACGAGGGATGATAGCGGAGCGATTCTGGAGCTAGAGTACGACGCCGAAACAACACGCACCCGGAAAGAACGGGCACAGTCACGGTTTGATCGGCTTGCCGAACGGCCACCGACCGACGACGAGTCCTAGATGGATCGATCGTAGCCGCCTTCTCCAACCTCACGGATTGTAGACGGTACCACACACACCCCGGGTGTCGAGTGTAAATGACTCACGATAGCTGTTTGAGCCCGGCTAACCGTTGGCTAGAGGATAGAGTAATGCGAATAACACGGAGATAGAGACTGTAAACAGCTCAGATACTGATTCATTGATAGATATTAATCAGCTAACAGGCTGTCGAGATGGCTCGTCCTCTTCTCTTTGCTTTTGGTTATAAAGAAAATATCTTTGCTGCCTATAACTGTCTATAACAGCTTGTAACACCTAATCTCACTTTCTCTATTGCCTATATAATAAAATATATAAATAGTTTATAGAGAGTAGTAGTGAGACTACTACAAAACACGGGCTGAAGAGTTTTCAACCGAGAATATAGCATCTGACCACCCCACATGTATCATAAACTCCCGAATATCAACCTATCGTTTCATCAGTTTACACTCGACACCCGGGGTGTGTGTCTTCGCGAACGTAGCCTCCTCAACAATCAAAACCGATACGGACCCATCGATGTTACACTCGACGCCCGGGGAGAGAACCGATATCTCCTCACCTCGAAATACACTCTGCTATTCCTCTTTTTTAGACTCTATTAACCGTGTATTTCAGCATTTACACTCGACGGGTGGTGTGTGATTGAGACATAGTTTTATATACCTCACCGACCGTCGTGTGTAATATGGAGCGGACGTTCGGAGGTCGACTATACAAATGAGTGACGAGAAGCAGAGTTCACTCACAGCAATTTGGGAAAGCGACGATCCAGTTTTTGCTGATAAAGAACTTCTCGACATCGAGCATATTCCAAATGAAGAGCGTATTATTGGTCGCGAGGATGAAATATCGAACCTTGCCAACAGTATTCATCCCGCAATCAGAGGTGGGAAGCCTAGAAATACCCTGATCTACGGAAAGACGGGGACGGGGAAAAGTCTCGTTGCCAAGCACGTCACTCAAAGTGCCGAAAACTTCGCTCACGAGCAGGATACGAGTCTTGATCGCGCATACATCGACTGTACGCAAGCAACGACAGAAACACAGGTGGTTATCAAGCTTGCTCGAACATTTAACCGACCAGATGAAACAGATATCTCTGTACCACTTTCTGGGTTATCGACGAATGCATACTACGATCGCCTCTGGCAGATTCTCGATACTCTCCACGATGTCGTAATCATCATTCTCGATGAGGTTGACAAACTTCAAGAAAATAATGTGCTAATGCAGCTCTCCCGAGCTGGAGAAGCTGGAAAGATTGACTCGTGCAAGGTTGGTATCCTCGCGATCAGCAACAAAATTTCATTTAAGGATTCCTTGGACGAGCGAGTTCTGAGTAGTCTCCAAGAGCGTGAGTTTATTTTTCCTCCCTATGATGCAAACCAGCTCCGCGAAATTATGCGTCATCGTCAAGACGCATTTCACGAAGGTGTCCTCACCGATGATGTGATTCCCCTTGCAGCTGCGTTCGCTGCACAGGAGCACGGCGACGCTCGAAAGGCACTGGATATTCTCCGAAACGCAGGCGAACTTGCGAAAGACGATGGCAGTGATGTTGTCCGAGAAGAGCATGTTCGAAATGCCCGGGAGAAGGCGGACATCGATCGATTCTCCAAACTGCTTCAAGACCAGCCAACACAATCGAAAGCAGCAGTATATGCTCTTTCATTGATCGCAGATGAAAGCAAACAGGAAGAATTCCCTACCCGCGAAATCTACGAACAATATGAGCAAATCGCTGAATCACTGGATATTGACACCCTCTCACAAAGACGGATGTCTGATCGGTTGAATGAACAAGCTTTTCTCGATATTCTTGGTGTTACTGATCGAGTTGGCCGTGGTCGCGGGAAGGGGATGACTAATTTCTACTACTTACTCGAAGAACCTGAAGTCGTACAAAGCGCTATTGAATCTGATCAGCGGTTCTCCCCTGCCCTGTAATTCATGGTTTTACACTCGACACCCGGGGTGCCTCATTTTGCTTCTTGCGCTCACACATTCTGTAAAATCTCAAATCATGTCTATACGGTCTGATACGCAGGTAAACGCCAATTTACACTCGACGCCCGGGGTGATCCGTCTGTTCTGTTTTGACCAGCTCTACTCGTCAGGGCTGACTGGTGATTTATATTGGGACCTGACTTGGTTTCCATCTCGCCACTGCCAGTAGTAGTAGCGATTGTCGTTAATTTCCTTGATTGTGATCGTCGCTTTTGCAGGGACACCGTCTGGGAGATCTTCCGCTTCGTCTCGGTCTGGCTCCTCCTCACGATGTGTCTCCCGTTCTTTGCGTTCAGCCAGCTCTTCGGCGTACGTAGCAACATCTCGGAGTTGCTTAGGAGTGGACTGATTCAGCGCGTCGACTAGCTCCGCTGAGAGGCCTGTCGGTGGGATCGGTGGCTCGTCTGACATCGGCTCCTCCTGTGTTAACCAACAAAGAGCCCAAATTCATAGCTTTGTTGGTTAAGTCTGAGCGCTCTTGTGTAGAGCTGCGGAAAGACGATTTGATATTTTGAATACGCGCCGCAGTCCGGCGATCTGAGTCCCAATTGAGTACTCAATTCGCTGCTGGGAACAACTCAACGAGCTCTTTCCGCGTTTCTACATAAGAGCGAGTCTGAGAAGGAACATTCCCATATCCATATTTACAGACACAGCGTATTCGGCTTCGTCGACCGTGGCCGGTACGTCCCTACGTTCCACCCAGAGAAATATTCCGCGCGTGGCGGGCGGCACTCCCCCCAGAGAAACGAACTGACTGGTGACCGCCGAGCCCGCTGACCGACAAACGATCGCAACCCCAACCCACCCCATCATGACCCGAACACTCCACGTCCAGATCAAGTCCGCGGATCGCAGCGGCCTCGAGGAGCGGCTCGAAGCGATCGACGCCGGCGAAGACGTCGAACCCGGTGAGCCAACGCTGTCGATCGAGGACCTCGAGACGTTCGGCCGGGTCTTCCGATCGACCAATCTCGAACTTCTCGAAGCAATCGTTGCACACGAGCCGGAGAGCATCCGTAAACTCGCTCGCCTTGTCGACCGGAACCCACCGGAAGTCATCGACAACGTGAACGAGCTGGCCGACTACGGCCTCCTCGAGCTCGAAGAGAATGGCAGCGCGAAGCGCCCCGTTGTGTGGTACGACGAGATCGACGCGGACCTCCCGCTCACGCCGCCGTCGGGACAAGAACGCAAAGCGAACGCCTGAGCGATAAGGTAACGATGGCTGATGATGTCGATCCCGAGAATCCTCGGCCTGACAGCCATTACCACGTCGATAAGGATGCTGACTGGTTCTACGTCGACGACGAGCTGGCCCCGACGGTCGCCTCTTCAGGCGGTGCGATCTCGAGTCCGGCAGCGCCGCGCTCGATCTCCTCGGGCGTGGCCCCCTCAGCATCGGCGAGCAGCTCGGTGAGCTCTTCGTCCGAGACCACGTCGGCGTCGGCCGGGGCTTCACGACTCATACCACGTTCCTCCCGGCCCAAATAAATAAACGCAGGTGTCGGTTCACCACCATCCGACCACGACGGCGGGCAGCCCGGCGACCGACGCTCTTCGAAGACATCGACGAAGTACTCAGCCTCGCGTGTGAGGTGATTGGCACAGCCGCGGATGACTTTCCCTCGGCTCACCGGAGCGGCGCATGCGCGAGTTGAAGGTGGACAGTCGACTGCGAACGGCGGGCAACGTCGACGTGGAGTCCTTCGTGGTACACGTCATGCCCGAGTGCCGACACCTCGTTGTGGTCCATCCGGACGATGGCCGTCCACTCGATCAGGTCGGTCGCGACGCGATAGTAAAGCTGAATGGGGAAGATCGCAGATCAGCTCCAAGCGGAGGTTGAGGCGTATCTCATCGCTGGTGGGGCAATGGCACTTCAGCAGCCGTCTCTCAAGGACACCGATCCTGTTGTCGTGGATGAGACGGCTCTCAGACACTTGATGGGCGTACTCGCCGATCTCGGTTATGAGGAGGTCACTGATATCGGTGAGGAACTTGATTGCGGATTCTACGACAGAAGCTGATCAAATTTTTGATAGCCAGAGCATCTGCTGGGTGTTTTAGGACCAACCTTTTTATAATAGGCACTACACAACTAACATGATGAATCAAGGTCTGCTCACTCAATCCGAAGAACCAATTCAGAATACTGTAGCGAACGGCAACGACAAAAATCCAAATACTGCAGTCGCCGACGGTGGTAATGTTACTGCCGATGAGGCGTTCACTGATGACGAGATTCGTAGCGCTATTAATTCTCGATCTTGTCTTGCTAGCATAGCAGAAATACGTGATGTTCTCCAGACAGTGCAACAGAGGTTTGAGGAGTTTTGGGCGGCACATATGGACGGCGTTCACCAAGGCACGCTTGACCTCGTCGAAACCGATAACTCCATTTTAATTTTTGCTGATAATACTGGTCAATTTTGGAATGAAGAGTTTGGTCATCCGCCACTAGCTGACCGTAACCTCTCGGAAAGGACACCTAAAGTTATCAAAAGACTTCACCACACTTGGGCCCGCCGTCACACTAATTACGGCTGGTCGACTGTTGACCCTGTTGTCATCAGAAAGCCACAGAATTTCAAACACACACAAATGTTCATCGAGTCAGTCGTTAACGGACTAATAGATAAGGGACTATCGCCGGGACAGGCATGGGCCGTATATGGGGTCCACGTCGCAGGCAACTCCCGGAATAAGTGGGCATCAAAATGCGGCTACGCCGATCACTCCGCAGTATCGGAGCCTCTGCGTAAGGCAGAAAATAAGCTTGATCGGACTGCGCTACTCCACTAACCATTCGTCTTTAATTAAGCCTAGTAGGCTCTGTTGAAATCTCCTATTTCAGACAGATTTTCATCTGAAATAGCTGGTCAATAAGAACTGCGTATGAGCACCCGCGAGTGGAGCAAGCGATGACACTCGGGGTGAAAAGAGGTTGTACCGGACCTCTCAAAGAAACATTCAGTACATCACAAAGCCGGTTAGTTGAGACGTCTGCTTGCTGAAGGTGTGTCTAATACTGGCGACGCCCCGCCGTGGCGGGCGTCGCCTCTGGTGGTGGCCGTACAAGAAGTTCGTGAATATGGTTCGACGAGCCGCGTGGACGGCCCTCGCGGTGCGTCGGGCCGTCCCCTCTAACCGGCCACCGGACGACCGGTTCCACTGGTAATCAACGACCGAGTACGCCGCTTCGTGAGTGGCAACGCTGTCGCGACGGCGGCTGACTGCCGCCGACAGCGACAGCTTCGCCCTCGATCAGCGTTCTTTGACCGCTATCGACGGCTCACTACAACAGAACAGGTACTCAGGTCAGGCTAACCGGCGATGCTTTGTGAGGTACTGATAATCAACATCATACCATCACGCTGTTTGACGAACTCCAGTCGGGTAAGCTGCCGGAGGTGGCTTGCTTGCTCGACCTCCGCTAACAGCAGCTGTCGTCGTCGGCACCGCAGACGCTGCCGTAGTCGATTCCAGTCTCGTCTCCGATCGCCTCGTTACACTGCATCACCATCGTGGTGAACGCGAACTCCGAGGAGGACTCTTTCGCCGCCGCGAGCTCCTCACCGAGCGACTCGGCGGCCGCGACGACCTCGTCGTCCGTCACTTCGGACTCGCTGGCGTCCTGACCGGAAGCGCTCAACAGCACCCACCTCCGGTAGACCGCGCGAACTCCTCGCCGATCTCGTCGCTGATGGCGTCGTTCGTCCGCTGGAGCAGTTCGACCAGCTCCGTCTGTGCGGCCTGCTGACGCTGTATTGTCTCGTTATTCGACATCTCGGTCTGGAGCTGCTTCAACTCGGCCATCACCGACCCGTCGAAGTCGCCGCGCTGCATCTGCTGTTGCTTTCGCTGGTACTCGCGAAGCAGCGCCATCGCGTCGTCATCGTCCTGTAGCGCCTCGTCGGCCGCGACGAACCGCTGGTACGTCTCAGACTCGCCGAGCGTGTTGAGGAACTCGCGGAGCGCCGCCTCGACGCGGTCTTCTACGTCTTCCTCATCGGACACGGCCACGCTGCCCTCGGCCGCGTCGTCTACATCCTGTGCGTCGCTCACGAGGGAGTCACCCCCGGTACGTCGACCTCGGCAATGTTCGCGAGCCCGGTGATCTCCTCGCCGAAGGCGCTGAGTTCATCGAGCCCGATCGGTTCGTCCCGCCGGAGCGGTGCCAACATCAGCGGCGCGTTGAACCGGTCGCGGATTTCCTCAAGATACTGCGCCTGCTGGGCGCGGCGGTTCGCGAAGAAGGCGTTGTCGCCGTACTCCTCGGGGAGAAGGTAGTTGGCGACGACCAGCGAAGTGTCGATGCCGACCTGATCTTCGAGATCGGCCGCGGCCCGATACGCCTCCATCATGGGCGTGTATTCGGGATACATCACGAACGCGAACGTGCTCCGCTCGGGGTCTTTCATCGTCTCGATGACCTCGTCGTACTGGTCGCCCTTCGCGGGCGCGGCCCCCTTCGTCAGCGATCCGAGGTCCATGAACCCCTTCCAGTCGGAAGGGAGTTCGAGCAGTCGGAGGGTGTGGCCCGTGGGGGCCGTGTCGAAGACGACAACATCATAGCCGTCCTCGTGGAAGTAGCTCACGAACTTCTCGAGCGCGGCCATCTCTTCGGCACACGGCGACTCCAGTTCCTCTTCGACGTTTGCGATCGCGGCGTCGACGTCGATCTGGGTATCTTCTTTGTCCTCGTACATTTCGGTGACGTGGTCGAGGACCTGCTCGCGGTACTCCGCGAGCGCTTTCTCTTGGTCGATCCGCGCCGCGTCGAGGTTCTCTTGACCGACCGGGGTGGGCTCGTGGCCTACTGGCTCGCCGAAGATGTCCTCTAAGTGCGCGGCCGGGTCGGTCGTGACGACGAGCGTTTCGTGGCCCGCTTCAGCGAGCTTCGTCGCAGCCGTCGAAGCGACCGTGCTCTTTCCGACACCACCCTTGCCGGTGAAAAAGAGGTACTGCGTCTCGTCGCCCGGTGTCAGTTGATCCACGACCGCGTCGGGATCCGCCATCGAGTCGAAGTCGACCGCGCCGTCGGCGTCCACGTCGGTCGCGGTCCCGACATCGACGGTCGCTTCTGCGCCGTCGTAGAGGACACCGCCCACGTCCGCGAGCAGGTCGAGCCCGGCTATCTCGCCGGGCTGAAGCGGATACGTCGCCGTCGCGTCCGCATCGAACTCCTCGCGGGCCCGCTCGATGACGGCCTGTTCGTCCGCGCGTTTCCCCTCAAAGAAGGGATCGTCGCACACCGACTCAGGGAGATATCCGTTGAGTATCAGTAACTGGGACTCGATGCCGAGTTCGCCGAGATCGCTCGCACTACGTTCGATCTCGTCGATCGAGGAGTCCTCCGGCTTGCCGACGAACGCGAACGAGGTGCGCCCATCGTCCTGTAGCGTGTCGATGGCGCACTCGTAATCTTGCTTTTTGTCTTCCATCGAGGCGGCCGGACCAATACAGGTCGACCCACCCTTTTCAAGTTCGGCGTTCCAGTCGGAGGGGAGTTCCATCAGCCGAATGGTGTGTCCAGTTGGTGCCGTGTCGAAGACGACGACATCGTACTCGGGACTGTCCATGAAGTCGACGAAGTTGTCGAAGGCGGCGATCTCCTCGACGCAGGGGCTGTTGAGCTGCTCTTCGACCGTCTGGATCTCCTCCTCGCCGAGTAGTTCCCGCATGGGCTCGATCGTATCCTGTCGGTACTCCTCCGCGGCGGTGTCCGGGTCGATCTCGATCGCTGAGAGGTTATCGACTCCGTCGATCGCGGTGACCTCGTGGCCGATGGTTTGACCGAAGATGTCCGAGAGGTTCGGCGCTGGGTCGGTGGTCACCAGCAGCGTCTCGTAGTCGTTGTCGGCGAGCCACGTCGCGGTCGCACAGCTGACTGTGCTCTTGCCGACGCCACCCTTCCCGCTGAAGAAGACGAACTCGGTGTCGTCGCCGCTCGGTTCGACGACGTCACGCGCACCTGTCGCTGTCGACTGTGATTGTGCCATTCGTTAGGCCTCCTGTGGCGTTGGGCTCTCCTCGATAGCCGCGGTCAGTTCGTCGTACGAGAGGTACTCGCCTTCGGCGACGATCTTGTCGTCGACGACCGTGATCGGGAGAATCGATGGGCCATCCTCCTGCACGCGGTCGTAGATCCGCTGCGTTTCGAGGAACTGGTCGATGTTGTGCTGCATGTTCGCCCGATTGACCTCGAGATCATCGAACGCGTCTTCGAGTTGGTCGAGCGCCGCGCTGACCTCAACGAGTTCGTCGTCGGGGTCGGGACCGCAGACGCCGGTTGAGCAACACATCGCTTCTTCGTACAGGATGAGTTCGGTCATGATTGGGTCGAATCGTCGTCTATCATCTGAGCTATCGTTTGCGACAGAGACTACCATCAAGTTCTCTCGCGATCAATACAGTTGAACAAGTATTCAGATAATTATAAATCCATCGATAGCTCACCTACTCGAACGTCTCATCGGGAACATTCGAAATGGCGTTTTACCGCATTTGCTGTAGATATAAGATTTCGGTACTCTCCAGTTTATGTAAATGCGCCTCATCTAAACACACTCTACTTGAAGAAATAATGAACCATCTAGCACATGCTAATAACGGATGCGTGCTGGTCCACAACGCTTAATCTCACATCGATTCAATTATGTGTATGTCATCGACCGAGCGTTTACAGCGGTACGTCGCCGACGAGTGCGGCTCCTGTACAGACAAAGACCTCGCCGACCGGTTAGCGGAGTTGGAAGAACTGAACGAGAGCATCGGCGGATCCGATCTGGAGACCGATATCGAGCTGCTGTCGGCGCTCGGCAACGAGACGCGGTACAAGATTGTCCGGATGCTCCACGCGGCCGACGACGACGAGCTGTGCGTCTGCGAACTCTCGCCGCTCTTGGACGTGAGCGACAGCGCAATCAGTCACGCCCTCTCACAACTTACCGACGCCGGCCTCGTCACGCGGCGGAAGGAGGGGAAGTGGCGGATGTATCGCGCCACGCCGCGGGCAAGCGCCGTGCTCGTCGCGCTCGACGGGTCGCGATCGCTGTGAAAAGTCCCGGCTCAGAGCAGACCGGCGAGGATAATGTTGAACAGCACGCCGACAGCGATTCCGGTTGTCACGACCGTCATCGGGTAGATCCTAAGCAGTCGGCATTCGAATAGCTTTCTGACGGTCGAGGTACCATTGAATTGTAACCCGAAGCTACAGCCGGCCAGAGACGATTGAGAGGGCTTTGACATCCTCCCCACGCTGAAGCGCGAGGATTCCTTCGTGGGACAGCACGCCGGTCGTGTATCCCCGAAGGTACCCTGACCGAGACCACCGGGGTCTCGGCTGTGGTTTGTGAGTAGTGCGTCGGGCCTCCGAAGAGAGGCGTTGTGTGCTTGGGTATCCGCTTGCACCTCACAGGCCGTGCCATCGACCCGACTCACCCGCGAAGGGCGAGTAGAACATCCGACGCAGGGTTGCTTTTTGTTGACGGAGACCCCAATCCAACTCCAATTTTCGTCTAATCTGCTTACGCTACAACATGCTGTCAAGTAGTATAAAACTCGTGGTCAGCGTCCCTGTTGTCGGATTCATCTCCGCGCTAAAGCGCGAGGCTTTCTCCTTGACTTTCCGTAAAACAGCATATAGATGGATCACTGAGCGGTACGAGCGGACATCAACGCGAAGCCCGAACCGGCCTGTGATGGGACTGAAAGAATCTCACGTCGAACTCATAGGGGGCCAGAAGTGCTGAGTGCTTCTACCAGCGGCAGACGATCGTGTCTACAGGTACCGCTGATAATTAGGCGAGGTTACTGCTCGCCAGCGAACTCGTCGTAAAGGTCGATGACGCGCCCCTCGATCTCGTCGCGAATCTCTCGCACGCGGTCAATGTCCTGATTATGTGGATCATCGAGCGCCCAGTCGCGAACCTCGACATCGGCGTCCAGCTCTAACGTCGAAAAGTATGAGGTTACACCGATCTACCTATCATATAGATTATATTAAAATAACAGCCCCGATTTGCACTAATTGCCCATTCGCCCGCACCGTCAGAGAAGTGAGTGTCAACGGTGACCGCTATCGGGCCGATCTGAGTTGTTTTTGAGAATAGAACCGCCAGTCAGTGGATTCAGCTGTAGCCGTTACTCAGTGGTACTGAAGAACCCTCGAAATAGTAGCGCTACTCGTCGACGTCGACGACGGTCGCCTCTTCAGGCGGTGCAATCTCGAGTTCGGCAGCGCCGCGCTCGATCTCCTCAGGCGTCGTCCCCTCAGCATCAGCGAGCAGCTCGGTGAGCTCCTCGTCCGAGACCATGTCGGCGTCAGCCGGGGCTTCGCGACTCATGTCCCCTTCTACCTGACGCCCTTCAAAAACATTGACGTAGCCAGTCGGGAGGGACGGGACTATCATTTGTCCTTGCCGGCGTCGTCGCTCTCGTCGAGGTCGTTGAGGAGTGCGCGGGCGATCCGTACCTGTGCCTCAAGTCCCGGATCGACCGGTCCCAACTCGCCGCTCTCGGCCGCCTCAACGAACGCCCGAATTTCTTCGGCGTCTTGGTCGTCGTCGAGCGAGAGGTCGAGGTCGCCGTTCTCAACGGCATCTGCGAGGTCGCCCGCCGGATCGATATGTTGTGGGTCGCTCTCCGGGACTGGCTCGGGATCGACGTCCCCCTCCTCGTGGTCCGCGTCGTCGCGGGTCATCGTCCTTCCTCGCCGACCCACCGGTACGTATCACTGACGGCGTGATACTCGACGAGCTGCGCGTCGGCGAGATACCGGAGGCCGGGGTCGACCGCTCGCCCCCACCATGTCGCCGTGTTGAGCGTGCTCCCGTCCGCGAGCGCGTCGACAAGTTCGGTCTGCCCCAGCTGGTCGCCCGTCGCCGCGAGGTATTCGGCCGCGCGCCGTGTCTGCGCTCGCGTCACCGCCGGGTCGATCCCGGTCGACGGATCCCACCGGGCGAGCGCAACGTCGAGTGCCGTCGGGATTTCCAGCTTATCCTTATCAACACTCATGACGACGTTAATGCCCCCCAGTAACCGATTGATATTCTCACGGACATACGTCGGACCGTCCCGCTCGACAGCCCGATCAATCATATTCTGAACGTCTTCTTGCTCGGAGTATCCGCTGTCGTTGCTCATGATTCCTCCTCGCCGACCCCGTCCGCGCTGTATGCATCCGTCGGAGGGTCGGCCGGGGTTTCGGTCGCGTCGTCGCCGGCGTCCGCTCTCGCGGCGTCCTCGCCGACTGAATCGCGTCTCACGTCGCCGGGGCCGGACGGTAGTCCGTCGTCCATCGTCGGGGCGTCACCGGCGCGATCCTTCCAGTAAAGCACTCGGCGTGATACCTTCCGCCGATCCACCTCGCCTCGGTTGTAAAGCGCCCCGAGCTTTCGCCGTGCCGTCTCTCGTGAACACCCGAGTGCGTCCGATACGTCCACCGAGAGAACCACCGGCCCGCGTACCTCGTCGAACACCGCCCGGACGTCGTCGAGCGTCACCGTTTCAACGTATTCACCGTCGTCGCCGTGCTCCCGTGGCATACCCCAACGCTTGACCGCGTCCGTCTTAACCATTAAGCTCACACAAGATGGTAAACCATGATGGCATAGACTAAAACTATATGTATTATACAATATGCCAGAGACAGACCGGTACCTCGGGGCGTGTTGAAACGCCCGGGTGGTTGGAACACTCGAGCCGGTCGGTCTTATGAGAACGACCGTGTCCGTATACGAACCCAACCCGAAGGGGCATACCGATACCGAACACGCAACCGTCGTCGAGAAGGGTCCTCGGTGGAAGGGTCCGGTTACTGAATACGACCGTTACGGCGAGCCGACCGGCGCGCGGTTCGTTCGGTGTACCGGATGCGGGGTCGAGGTCCTCGCAGGCGACACGGAACACTCGACCCACCGGGACGGGTGCGACGGTCCTGAGGAATAACTGCTCACTATCTCTGGATCGATCGCCGCGTTGGGAGGGGGGTGATTCTTCACTAGCAGAGCCGTCCACCTGCCAACTCCAGTCGCCGAATAGGGCTGTCTGTTTTGTCTCTGTGCTATCGCGGGCGTCGTCTTTTTTTCCCATTTGGGGATAGATGCGGCTAGTGGGTGGTTGTTCGCTCAATACCGTATTTGCTCGATTATGCGAGCGTAGCGGCCGTTACCGCGGTTTTGACATCGGGCCATGGGTATAAAAACGGGCGCGCGGCGGGTTTAGAGAGAGCCGAGACTAAACACGCGACCCATCAGGACGGGTGTCCGCTCGACGAATAGGCGTCTTTTCTCTCCCGTTTTTGATAGTAACCCCGTGAGATACGTCTCTGGTTCTTTAGATAATAATCCAAACATGGCCGACTGCGTCGGGGTCAACGTTCGCCGGCGCGGGGCGTGTGGTCCCACGTATTCGGCTCGAAGGTGTTATCCCAAATTCTAGACACACTATACCGGAAACGCGGTGTGTAGCCCGCTCACAGGTGCGAGGACACTGATCCTGTCGCCTCAAAGCAAGGGTGATCGCGCTCAGAGCACACATCGATAACGGGGTGTTCCCCGATCACACCACCTCTTCGGCAGTATATATCGCATATTGCAATACAGTATCTAAACTGAGCTACCGACGATGGTGGATTAATTCATTTTCAATTACATTTAACAGTCTCAGACCCGTGGCAACCTGTATGGAAATTGAAATTGACGGTATTGACGAAGCAATAGACACGCTTGAGGATATGGAAGAGAAGGCAGAGGAGATCGATGGTGACAACGATGTCCCGTTGAATGAACTGTTCACCAATGACTTCCTACAGAGATATACGGAGTTCGCTTCTCTAGAAGAATTCTTTGAAGAGAGCCCGTGGGTAGTGGAATCTGACGATGATATAGACGCGATACCGCAAGAAGAGATGGACGAGTACGTGAACGAACACACGACATTTGACGATACAGACGAAATGACAGGCGAAGCAGCTACGGAGTGGGCTGCAAAGCAGCTCGGATTTTCGCCGGATTAGCCGTATCTGACTTCTGCTCCTTAGGTTCCGACAGAGCTATTCATCATCCCTATCAGGGAGGTCGTCGATGAGGTCTTCCTCCTCGATCGTGCTGCGGACCTCGCTCGGAGACATCTCGGCGATTTGGCGAGCTCCCAGCAGGAGGGCAAGTGGCCGGTAGTAGCGGTTTCGTCCCCCGACGCGCTGTTCGTCAAGGTCAACACCTGTCCCCTCAAGGATATCCAACGACATCCGTCGGTACACGCGCTCCAACTCCTCGCGGACCTCGGCGTCGAGGTAGTACGTATCGTGCTCTCGTTGCGTCACTGGCTCCAGTTCCGACATAGTCACCTGATCCGTCTGTGTGGCGTGTGTTTCCTGTTCCGCCTGTGGCGGTTGTGGTGACTTATTCTCCTGTGTCGCCTGTGCTGCCTCTGTCTGTGAGTTTGCGTCCATCTCGCTCGTTCCCTGTTCCGCATTTTTTGTCTGTTGCCCCTGTTCTTCCTGTGCCGCCTGTGGCGTCTGTTCCGGCTCGGGTGTCTGTTTTGAACGCCCTCGACGGCGGCTCGGTCGGGAGTCACGCTTCCCCCGGACGCGGTTGACACGCTCCTGAGTCTCCTCGTCGAGGTTCTCGTCGTCCTCGCCAGCGTCGTCGCTCATGCTGTCACCTCGAGGTCGAACGCCTCGATGACGTGGTCGCCCAGCTGACCGAACGTCTCAGTGACATCGGCCTCTGGCTTGTGTGCGAAGATCGACTCGCCGGCGTCGTAGGCGTACGAGAGCGCGACACGCTCGGGTATCTCGTACACGGGGACGTCGTCAAATACCTCTGCAAGGAACGACGTCATCTCATCGGCAGCGTTCGTCGACATGCGGATCCGGTTCGTAACTGCAGCGACCTCGTCGATACCGCGGCCAGTCTCCGTCTCGAACGCAGCGATTTCGTCGAATAGCCGGTCAACCGCCCCCTTCGAGGATGCCTCCGCTGTCGCCGGCACGATCAGGTTCGGCGCGGCGTACAGCGCGTTTTTGAACATTGGGTTATGCCCCGGTGGCGCGTCGACGATTACGACGTCGTAGCTCGTGTCGATTCGGGCGATAGCGTCATCGAGCAACCCGTATCCGTGGTCGTCGCTCCCGACCGTCGCCGGCGTCACCAACTGCGTCATCGACTCAAGCGCCCACGTCGCAGCCTCAACGGCGTCCGAATCGTCAACGACGTCACCGTTGTGCAGCTGACCGAGGAAGTGTGCTGCCGATAGTTCGAGCGTCGACCCCAGCATGTCGATGCTACTCGGAATGAGGTCGGCTTCAGCGCCCTCACAGAGGATCGTCGCGACGTCGTCGCGAGCCTCGATATCGAGAAGGACATCGAATAGTGTAGGCGGTTCAGCCTCATAGGCGTCCAAGTGGCCAAGCGCCTCGGTCAGGTTTCCCTGCGGGTCGGCGTCGGCGGCAAGAACGTCGAGCCCGCGATCGGCGAGTGCGCCGACGAGATTCGCAGAGATGGTTGTCTTCCCGACGCCGCCCTTCGCATTCGCAATGACCAGCCGTGGCGGGTGTGTCGCCTGTCCCGCCTGTGGCGGTTGTGGTGGCATGGGCGGAACAGGTGTCTAGAGCGTCTTAATTTTACGTCAGACATCAACCCAGAGCGCTCAACAGAACTCAAACACAGACTCGAATCGATTGATGCTGTGGTACAACTGTTCGAAAATGCCCCTGATGATGATTATAGTGAGGAAGGGTGGGAAGACCGACTGGAATCGATACTGTAGCGCTGTCTCTTAGACCAAGTAGTTCAGATACTAGAGGTTCTGAGTGGAGCTCACGCGAGGTGTCTGTGAATTTCCGGGATCGAACTGTCCTCAGCGCGGCAGTTCAGTCAGCCGTCGTGGTCAATATACTCGGCTTCCCACTCAGCCCGCGCTTCGATCTCTCTGGTACCTCGGCGGGTCAGGGTGTACTCATTGGTTCGTCGATCACGTTGACTTTTTTCGACAAGTCCCTTCTCAACGAGCGTGTCGAGATTCGGATAGAGCCGACCATGGTGGATCTCCTTTTCGTAGTAGTCCTCGAGTTCGTCTTTGATCGCAAGCCCGTGGGGGTCATCAAGGCCGGCAATTACGTACAGCAGGTCTCGCTGAAAGCCAGTAAGGTCATACATATCACAAATTACTCATCCGAGTTTTGAAATACTACTGATCTGGCTCTGATAGAATTCTCAATGATTGCGATCGCTCTCCGGTAAGAAATTATTGTATTCTGTTGTGTTGAATAGCGATCTTATCTACTGATATCGGCGGTTTAGAAGGGGTGAATCCGAGGAAATCGAAGTTGGTATGGAAATCGATATCCTCGACTTCATCGAGCAGTGTCGTGA
>NZ_JAODIX010000075.1 GCF_026586675.1 Halorubrum yunnanense | reverse complement strand
TCGCCGTCGTCACCTGATCAAGGAAGTAAGATACCATAGTTTTGACCCTTTGACGACCACCGCCAGCGGCAGCTACTACATCTTCTGAGTGTAAGAACCAGTCTCTGACACCGTGAAACCGTGAGTTATCGACCCTACCCCGACGCAGTCTTGCGTTCAACAAGACAGGACATCGTGAAGGGCCACGATGCTATCGTTCATACTGCAGGTCAAGTGGCAGTCACGGCTTCGATACAGGACCCACGAACTGACTTCAAGGTGAATGCACTCGGAACGTTCAATGTGCTCGAAGCCGCACGAAAAGCCGACAGCGACCCTGCGGTCGTACAGGCATCAATGAATAAGGTGTAGGGGATAACGTTAATGAAATCCCGGTTCGCGAGGAAGACACGCGGTACCAGTATGATGACCCCGAGTACGAGAACGGAATTCCAGAGTTGCTCTCGATCGACGACTGTGAACATACGCCGTACGGAGTGTCGAAGCTCACAGCCGATCTGTACGTACAGGAGTACGCTGACCGCGGCGAGATAGACGCGGCTGCGTTTCGGATGAGTTGTATCTACGGAACGCGGCAGTTCGAAAACTAGGATCAGGGATGGGTGGCGCACTTTGCTATCAGCACGCTTCGGGACGAGCCACTCACGATCTTTGGAGACGGAAAGCAGGTACGAGATGTGCTCTACGTGAAGGATCTGATTCGTGCACACGATGCGTTCCTTTCTGATCCGGAGGACAAACCATCTGCGTGCAATATCGGCGTGGGCGGAAAAACCAGTCTCCTCGAATTTCTCGACATGCTGGAAGAAAAGACCAATAGACGGACCGAAGTATCGTTCGACGACTGGCGAGAGGGGGATCAGAAAGTTTACATCTCGGATATCTCGCGCGCATCGGAAGTATTAGACTGGGAACCACAGGTTGACTTCGAGGATGGAATCGAACGCTTCGTGGCGTGGTACGGAGGTCGATAATTTCGGGGAACACTGATATGATTTATTGGGGGCTGAATATTCGACCCTTGGGCCAGACTTCACTCCCCCAAAGCCCATCGATAACGATCGGTTGACTCTAGAAAGTACCTCGACAAATACGGAGCGACCGCGGGCGGTATATAACAAGCCTTATGGAGGTTTTGGAAGTGACTTCGTGTAATGAGTCAGCAAACCGACGCCGTCGGAGACGACGAGGGATCGCCCCTCGACGTCCTCCGGCGGTGGTATCACGTCCTGATCCTCCTCGGGGCGTTCGCGTTCATGCTGTGGACCCGCCTCCGATCGTACGGTAACTTCGTTCGAAACGGCGAGGTGTACTTCCGCGGCAACGACGCGTGGTATCACCTCCGCGAGACGAGTTATCTCCTCGAGAATTGGCCGAGTACCCTCCCCTTCGACGTCTGGACCGGCTTCCCGGTTGGTAGCCAAGTCGGTCAGTTCGGCACGCTGTGGGATCACATCATGGCGGTCAGCGTCTGGATCGCCCGCCCGATTATGGGCAGCACCGAGGAAGTCATGCTCGTCATGGCTCCCATCGCTGGTGCGCTCGTCGCGATCCCGACCTACTTCATCGCCCGCCGGTTCGTCGACCGGTTCGCGGCGCTCGCCGCGGTCGTCGTCCTCGCGCTCCTCCCGGGCACCTTCTTCAGCTACAGTCTCGTCGGCTTCCCGGACCACAGCGCGGCCGAGGTCCTCTTCCAGAGTCTCGCCGCCCTCGCATTCCTCGTCGCCTTCGCGGTCGCCGAGCGCGAGGCGCCGGTCTGGGAGCTCGTCGTCGATCGAGACTGGGAGGCGCTAAAGCGCCCGGCCGCCTATGCCGCGGCCGCGGGCGTCGCACTCGGGCTCTACATGTGGACGTGGCAGCCCGGCGTCCTCATGGTCGGGATCACCGGCGTCTTCCTCGCGGTGAAGCTCACGAGCGACACCTACCACGGGAGAAGCCCCGAGCCCGTCGCGTTCGCCGGCGCGGTCGCGATGAGCGTGACGGCTCTGATGCAGCTGATCCCGCTCGACACGTTCTCCTTCCAAACCACACAGTACTCGCTCCTCCAGGTCGTGCTCCCGCTCGGCGTCGCGGTCGGCGCCGTCTTCCTCGCGTGGCTCGCCCGTCAGTGGGAGTCGCGCGAACTCGAGGTCGACACGTACCCGCCGGCCGTCGGCGGCCTCATCCTCGCGTCCGCTGGCGTCGTCTGGCTCGCGATCCCCTCGCTGTGGTCGACGCTCACCAGTAACCTCTTGAACTTCGTCGGCTTCAGCGCCACCGCACAGTTCCGTACCATCGGTGAGGCCCAACCGCCTCTTCAGAACAACGCCTTCTCCGACTTCGTCCTCTCGCAGTACGGATTCGCCTTCTTCCTCGCACTCGCCGCGATCCTTTATATCCTCGCGCGTCCCCTCTACCGCTCTGACGACCCCAACCACACGCTCTACATCCCGGCCGCGCTCGCGCTCGTCGGCTCCGTCTACGCGCTCCCGCAACTGTACGGCGCCATTGGCGGCGTCGTCGGTGTCAGCTGGCAGGTCGTCGGCCTCGTCATCGCCGCGGCGTTCCTCGTCGGCGCAACGTTCCTCGTTGAGTACGATACCGAGGAGCTCTACTTCGTCGTGTGGGCGGCGTTCATCGGGAGCGCCGCGTTCACGCAGACCCGCTTCAACTACTACCTCGCGGTGATCGTCGCGGTCGGCGCGGCGTACTTCCTCCAGGTCGCGCTCGACGCGATCAGCCTCCACTCCCTCGACGACCTCCGCGACGTCGAAGGCTGGCAGGCGATGACGGCGATCGCGCTCGTCGTCGTCCTGATCGTCCCCCTCGTCGCGATGGCGACGCCCGTCTGGGCCGCCGGCGCGAACACCGGTCCCGGCGGCGTCACGCAATGGGACGGCAGCCTCCAGTGGATGAACGACGAGACGCCCACGCCCGGCGAGCTCGAGGGCGCGGACAACCCATTGGAGTTATACGGCACCTACGAGCGGCCGGCAGACGACGACTTCGAGTACCCGGAGGGCGCGTACGGCGTCCAGTCGTGGTGGGACTACGGCCACTGGATCACCACGCGCGCCGAGCGCATCCCGAACGCCAACCCGTTCCAGCAGAACGCGGGCGAGGCGGCGGACTACCTGCTCGCGCCGAGCGAGGAGGAGGCCGCGGAGGTGCTCGCGAGCCAGAGCACCGAGGGCAACGACACCCGCTACGTCATGGTCGACTGGCAGATGGCCTCGCCGAACTCCAAGTTCGGCGCGCCCGTCACATTCTACTCGGGCAACGAGACGCGCTCCGACTTCAACAAGGTCCTCTACCAGCAGACCGAGCAGGGCGGGTTCCAGACGGTGATGCAGGTGAACACCCAACGCTACCACGAGAGCCAGATGATCCGCCTGTACGAGCACTACGGCAGCGCGGTCGATCCCGAGCCGGTCGTCGTCGACTGGGAGTCCCAGACCGCCCAGACGCAGGGCGGCGAGCAGGTCGAAGTGAACACGCTCCCGGCCGACCCGACGACCACGATCAAACAGTTCGACAACATGACCGCGGCCCGGGAGTACGTCGCGGAGGACGGCAGCGCCCAGATCGGCGGCGTCGGCACGCTCCCCTCTGAGCGCGTCGAAGCCCTCGAACACAGCCGCCTCGTCCACGCCTCGCAGGCGCAGGGCCAGTCGCCCTCGGCGCTGCAGGTCCGCGTCCTCCAGCAGCTGCTCCCCGAGGGGACCAGCGTCGAGGACATCCTCGGCGAGTCGTTCCTCGCGGCGTTCCAAGACGACTACGTGAAGACCTTCGAGCGAGTGCCCGGTGCGACGATCGAGGGATCGGGCGCCCAGCCCGGCGCGGAGGTCGAGGCGACCGTCGAGATGCAGAAGGCTTCGGGTCAGACGTTCGAGTACACGCAGTACGCCGAGGCCGACTCCGACGGCGACTTCGAGCTCACGGTGCCGTACTCCACGACGGGGTACGACGAGTTCGGGCCCGACAACGGCTACACGAACACCAGCGTCCGCGCGACCGGGCCGTACAACGTCACCACCGAGCGGACGACCGGCGACGACCTGTACACCACCCAGCGCGTCGGACAGGTCGAGGTGACCGAGGGCCAGGTCGTCGGCGAAGACGACGCGGCGGCGACGGTCGAACTCGAACAGGAGGTCATCGACTGCCCGAGCGGCGACCCCGAGTGTCCGGTTGACGGGAGCGGCTCTGACGGCGGCTCCGGCAACCAGAGCGCTGCGACCGCGCCCGTGGCCCCGGCCCTCGCGGACGCGACGGTCGCCGCGGACGCGACGGCGACCGAGACGCCTCGCACCGACGGCGCGAGCGCGTAACCAGCAATGGCCGGCCTCCGGGACTGGGCGACGCTGTATTTAAAAGGCGTCGCGATGGGGAGCGCGGACGCGGTCCCCGGCGTCTCCGGCGGCACCATCGCGCTCATCGTCGGCATCTACGAGCGACTGATCGCGGCCGTGACCGCGATTGACCCCGCGCGGATCCGGCGCGTTCTCGCGGGCGTCCGCCCCGCAAACATCCCGGACGCCCGCGCCGCGTTCCACGAGGTCGACGGCGCCTTCCTCCTCGTGCTCGGCGCGGGCATCGGCACGGCTGTTATCACTGTCTTAAGCGGCGTCGACTACCTCTTAACGACCCGCCCGGTCGCGACGTACGGCTTCTTCTTCGGGCTGATCGCGGCGAGCGCGGGCGTGTTGCTCGGCGGCGTCGCGCTCGACACGCCCCGGCGGAAGGCGGCGGCGGTCGCCGGCTTCCTCCTCGCGTTTCTCGCCTCGGGGTACGCCTCGACCGCGCTCGCCAGCTCGCTACCGGTCGTCTTCGTCGCCGGCGCGGTCGCGGTCAGCGCGATGGTGCTCCCGGGGATCTCCGGGTCGCTGCTGCTCGTCGTCCTCGGCCAGTACGAGTACATGTCGGGCACCGTGAGCCGGGCCGTCGACGGGCTGGTCGCGTTCGTCACCGGAAACGGCAGCGAGACGCTGGTCGAAACGCTCCCGCCGGTCGCGACGTTCCTCGTCGGCGGCGTCGTCGGGCTGTTCACGATCGCTCACACCGTTCGATACGCGCTCGCCCGCGCCCGGGCCGCGACGCTCGCGTTCCTCGTGAGTCTGGTCGTCGGTGCGCTGCGGGCACCCCTCGCTGAGGTGTCGCTTCGACTCGCAGAGAGCGGCGAGTCGTGGCGAGCCGCCGCGCCGCGGTTCGCGCTCGCGGCGCTCTTCGGCGCGGCGTTCGTGCTCGTGTTGGACCGGTACTCCGCGGCGATCGAGTACTGACGGCGTCGATGCCGTCGCGGGTCGCCCGAACAAACTAATATTATGGACGTGCTGATCAGCGAGATCGCGTACCTCGGGGCGGCGGTCGGCGCCATCTAGCAGAGGATGCGCCCCATCGCGGAGCTGATGTTCGTCGACTTCTTCGGCGTCGCGATGGACCAGATCTATAATCAGCTCGCGAAGAACACCTACGTCACCAACCCACCCCTAAAGCGGTGGGCTTGTCGGTGGACTCCCGTTCTAACCGACGTTAGTCGTCGGTAGGCGAGTAGCCGCCATTCACGTTCAGCGTCCCCGACTTGAGGGCGAGGTGACGTGTCGCCCCTCCGTGCGGAGACTTTTGCCCCGTACGGAGTAGCCGAAATCCGATGTTCTTCGCCGCGTTGTAGTCTGCGTTGACCTCGTAGCCGCACTTCTGACAACAGAACTTCGCTTGCGACTGGCGGTTCTCGTCTAGCGTCGTCCCGCACTTCGAACACCGCTTGGACGTGTACGCCGGATCAACCTTCGTGACGTCGATACCTTCCGCTTCGGCCTTGTACGCCACGTAATCGTACAGGCGTCGGAACGCCCACGCATGGAACTTCTTTGCACTCGGCATCCGGTTGCGGATGTCGGTCAGCTCTTCGAACGCGATCCGGTCGCACCCATGCGCGACGGCTTCTTGCACGATGGCTTTTGAGATACGGTGGAGGTAGTCCTCTACCCACCGTGTCTCTCGGTCGCCCATCCGTTCGATGGTTCGATGGGCTGACTCCGTGCCCGTCCGTTGAAGATCGCCACGCACGCGTTCGTACTCTCGACGACGGTGGTTGAGGTAGTCGCCGCTCCAGAACATCCCGGTCGACGTGACGGCGATCTGTTCGATACCGAGGTCGACGCCGAGGACTGTGCTGTTCTCGGCGTCGCCTTCGTCCGGTATCTTGGTCTCCACGTCGGGCTTCGTTCCGATGTGGAGGAAAAACGTGTCCGTCGCGTCGCGGTACTGGAGTGTCGCACCTGTGATCTCGTACTCGTCGTTGCGGAGGTATTTCGTCTGCGGGTTGTCTCCCTCCGGCGGAAGGATGTACTCGGCTTCGATGCGTCCGTTTACCGTAGAAAGGGACACACGATCGTCGTGGAATGTCGCACTCCGTTTGTCGTACCGGACAGACGGCGTCGTGAAGTGCGGTTGCGACGCCTTCTTACCTTTTTTCCACCGGGCGACAACGCCCTTGATGGCTTCGGCGGCGCGGTTGCGTGCAGATTGAACGAGATTTGCCTGAAGGCGCGTCTGTTCGCGCACGTCGGAGTACGTCCGGTCGTGGAGTGTGTTCTTGGACGTCGGTTTGTAGTCGTCCTGCCATGCGTCACGGACGACGTAGTTACACGCCCACAGATACTCCTCGACGGTTTTGTGGAGGAGAGTGGCGTCGCTGTCGTCTACGTTGAGTTTGACGACGACCGTGCGACGCACCTCCGCCATACTTCATAAGAGCGAGTATAGATTTATAAGTACTGCGGTCCTGTGGGGAGTCACACTGCCATCGCTCGGCGGTTGATCCTTAGCACGTCGGCTTCCTCCCACGGCTCTAAAGCCGTGGGTTTCGGCCTTGCTGTCTTATCAGCGGCGGGAACGTGAACGTCCCGCTCGTCCTCACGGCCGCGGTCGGCGGGACGTACAACGACGCTGCCCAGCACTCCCAGACCCTCTACGGAACGTTCGCGCACATCCCCGGTTTAAAGCTCGTCGTGCCGTCGACCGCCTACGACGCGAAGGGGCTGATGCACAACGCGATCCGCGACGACGACCCGGTGATGTACCTGTTCCACAAGCGGCTGATGGGGATCGGCTGGATGCCGGCGCCCGACGGCCCGAAGACGCCCGTTCCCGAGACGGACTACACGATCCCGTTCGGGTCGGCGGACGTCAAGCGCGAAGGTTCCGACGTCACGGTCGTGACGCTCGGGCTCCATGTCCACCGCGCGCTCGACGCGGCGGAGTCGCTCGCGGCAGAGGGAATCGACGCGGAAGTGATCGACCTCCGGACGCTGGTTCCGCTCGACACCGAGACGATCCTCGAGTCGGTCCGGAAGACCGGCCGACTCGTCGTCGTCGACGAGGATTACCAGTCGTTCGGCGTTACCGGAGAGATCATCGCGCGCGTCGCCGACCGCGACCTCGGTGCGCTCGACGCCGTCGAGCGGGTCGCCGTCCCGGACGTCCCGATCCCGTACGCCCGACCGATGGAAAACGAAGTGATCCCGGACGCCGGCGACATCGAATCGCGCGTTCGCGAGGTCGTGTCCCCGGAATGACCGACCGACCGGTCGCGACCGACGGCGGCTCCGGAATGCGGGTCGCCGTTCGTGCGACCGGCGACTGGGAGGCCGACGTCGACGAGAGCGAGGGGATCCTCGTCGACTGGTTCGCCCGCGAGGGCCGGTCGGTGGCGGCGGGCGACACGCTCTGTGAGATCCAGGTCGAGAAGGTGAGCGTCGACATCCGAGCGCCCGTCGCGGGGACGCTCGACGAGATCGTCGTCGAGGAGGACGACGAGTTCGAGATCGGGGACACGCTCGGGTGGGTCAGATCCGAGTGACGGCGCTTACGCTCCCCCGCCTCCGCCCAAGTCTCAAGCTGGGGCGGACTCCTCGCCGGGCATCTCACCGACGAGTTCGACGTCAAGACGGATGCGTTCGTACGGGAGGTACGGCCGTTTCGACCGGCCCTCCGCAACGATGAACAGCAAGCCGTGGTCGGCGAGCAGCGACACGTCGTCGTGAACCGCTCGATAGTCCCGACCGAGATCGTCTGCAAGCGCTGAGATACTCTCAGCCGCGTCACCGATCGCGAGGAGCGCCCGCAGCAGTTCGATCCGGCGGTCGGTGAGGATCGTCCGCAGCTCACCGACCGTCGCGAACGAGACGACTGCAGGCTGCTTGTCGCCCCTGCTGGCTGTTTCGGTGGCATTGCGGGTCTCTTCACGCATCTCCTCGAATGACTCCACAGTGACGCGAAGCACGCTGGGATGCGGGCGGTCACGGGGGTCACGGTACTTCTCGGGCCAGCCGTCGTCGGTGGGTTCAGTCATAGTTTGTATCCTCGATCGTGGAGAGCTGAGCGACCTCTTGGAGGAAGCTCGCGACGTGTGCGAAATTCTGGATTCTATTATGGCCTATGATCTCATAATACATATACTCTAGGGACCCACCCACCACTGGATCGAACGATAGTCCCACCCGAGGCTTCAAATCGGCGCTCGTCGAACCCACACGCGATGCGAACGCGTCGAAGCCTGTTGGCGTCGGGCGTCGCTGGACTCGCCGGCGTCGCCGGCTGCGCCGCGCTGCCGTCCGGTCGACGGACGGGACCCGGAAGCGACCGCGACAGCCCGAACGCCGCCAACGTCGACGCGCGGATCGGGTTCGTCGGCGACCTCATGCTCGGGCGCAGCGTCAACGAGCGCTGGGTCGACGACGACCCCGCGGATGTCTGGGGATCGACGCTGCCGCGCCTGCAGGCACTCGACGGGCTCGTCGCGAACCTGGAGTGTTGCGTCTCCGATCGCGGCACGCAGTGGCCGGATAAAGTGTACTACTTCCGATCGGATCCCTCCTTCGCGATTCCCGCTCTCGAGGCCGCGGGCGCCTCTTTCGCCTCGCTCGCGAACAACCACATCCTCGACTTCCGGGAGCCCGCGCTCCGCGACACGCGGACGCACCTCGGCGACGCCGACATCGCTCACGCCGGTGCCGGGACCGACCTCGAAACGGCGCTCGAACCCGCGGTCTTCGAGGCGGGCGACGTGACGGTCGCCGCGTTCGGGCTCACCGACCAGTCTCCGGCGTTCGCCGCGACGGAAGACGGGCCGGGAACCGCCTTCGCGACGCTCGATCCGAGGATCCCAGAAACCCGATCGCTCGTCGAGGGGATCCTCGAGAACGCCCGCTCGCACGACCCCGACCTCGTCGTCGCCTCGCTTCACTGGGGCCCGAACTGGGAGACCGAGCCGCGCCGGGTCCACGAGCGGTTCGGGCGGTGGCTCGTCGATCAGGGCGTCGACGTCGTCCACGGGCACAGCGCGCACGTCCTCCAGGGCGTCGAGGTGTATCAGGGCCGGCCGATCATCTACGACGCGGGCGATTTCGTGGACGATTACGTCGACTACATCGACCGGCAGGGCGTCCACAACAAACGGAGCGCGCTGTTCGAGCTGGTCGTCCGCGACGGCGACCTCGACGAGCTGCGCGTCGAGCCGGCCGCGATCGTCGACGAGGCGGCGGCGCTCGCGGGCCCCGACGTCGCCGAGTGGGTGCGCGACACAATTGCCGAGCGCTCCGCGGCGTTCGGGACCGACGTCGAGCGGACGGACGGGAGGGTGACGATCCCGCTGGGCGACGGTTGAGACCAGTCGACGACGATGGGGGGCCGGTCCGCTCGGACACGTCTCCGATTGCCTAGATTCAAATGAGACGGGCCATTAGGTCTGGTATGTTCGGTCTGAGCGCGGCGCAATTGGAGATATTGCTACCGACACTCATCGTCGCGAGTCTGGTGCTCGCAGCGGCGTGGGGCCTGTTCGTGGTGTTGCGAGATTCGGAATAACAGCACTTGACCGTCGCCCCACGAGGAACCGGTCCGTGCTGGCTGGAGGCACGGCTTGGTCGCGCTCCGTGTTTGTGGTGAATCGAGCGACGACTCGCCCGGGGACGGTTCGGTTCTCGTCGAGTCTGGAGATTCGTTGATGCCGCCGCGACGAGACGCTCTCTGCGCGACTGCTGGCGACGGAACCGGCGGCAGATGCGAGTCGCGCGGCGATTCTAGGTCTCGTATCTCTGTGATGTGTCCAAACAAATAATAGACTATAGCGCGTACGCCCCTGTATGACTGAGCGTGGCCTCGCACCATGGACGGACGACCTCTCTGCTCGCGAGCGTGTCAGGGAGATCGCGACAACGCTCACAGAACCGCGCTCCGTCGAGTGGGTACGCGAGGAAGCGCAGGTGTCCGCGTGGCAAACCGCGAAAGACGAGTTGGAGATGCTCGTTGAATTCGGGCAGCTGCAGGCCGTCGAAGGCGATGGCGGGCACACCAAATACGCCCCGAACTACCAGCTGCGCTACTTCACCGAACTGACCGAGCTGATCAACACCCACACGCGAGCGGAGCTCCGCGAGGAGATCGCGGCCATCCAAGATGACATCGATGAGTGGAAGGCCGACTTCGAGGTCGAGTCACGCGATGAGTTAGAGGCGACGCTCACGGATGACGACCTCGACAGCACAGATATCCGCGACCGCAACCGCGTCCTGCGTCAGTGGGAACGCTACGAAGACAACAAACGCCTGCTGAAACACGCGCTCGAGCTCTACGACGACGCCCGCGAGCTTTATCCGGGACAGAACGACTCGTCGAACTCGTCGGTGTCGCTCTCACAGTAGCGCATCGATGATCTTTCTCGCAAATCGCGCGAATCTCGATAAGCGGACGCTGCTCTCTCGGATTTTTAATCGCCTGCAGACGCGGGCTTCCGTAGATGGTTCTCCCGTTGAACAGGTCTGGTACCACACCTCAATCGGAAACAAAGTCGGTGTCCGGGCCACAATCGTACCGTCATCGTTCCTCGGAACGTCATACCCTGTCGGCGAAGCGGAACTGCAGGTCTCATTCGATTTCCCGCAGACTCACGCGTACGACTTCTATCGGATCCAGTGGGTCGACGCTGAGCGGGATCTCATGGTAGGGTGGCATCAGGACGAGACGCACCCGGAGCTCGGAGAGTGCCACTTCCAAATCGATTACCGAGGCGACACGGTACAGCGCGAGGAAGCCGTATTCATCGACGCCCATCCGCTGAACGTGTTCGATCGCCGAATCGATGACCTCGTCGATGCCCTCGACGCACTCACGTGGGACGATGAGGCCCCGAACGTCCCGAGCGAGACGATCGCATAACCGGTCCACGTCGGCCCCGGTCCCTGCTGGCGTCCAAACCCTATTGAGGCACAGTCGTCAACGGCGAGCGTGACAGACACTAACCGCGAGTGGCTACTGGCCGAGCGGCCGACCGGCGAGCCCGACATGGACTGCTTCGAACTGCGCGAGACCGGCGTTCCCTCCCCCGCACCGGGCGAACTCCTCGTCCGCACCCGATTCCTCTCCGTGGACCCGTACATGCGCGGCCGGATGCGTGGCGCCGAGTCGTACGCGGAGCCGTGGGCCGTCGGCGACCCTCTCAAGGGCGGCGTCGTCGGCGAGGTCGTCGAGAGCGCGAGCGACGCGTACGCCCCCGGCGACCTCGTCACAGGCGAGGGACGGTGGGCCGACTACGCGACGCTCGACGCCGACGACGTCGCCCCGGTCGATCCCGCGGTCGCCGATCCCGAGGCCTACCTCGGCGTCCTCGGGATGCCGGGGCGGACCGCCTACTTCGGGCTGTTAGAGGTCGGTGAGCCCAAGCCCGGCGACACGGTGGTCGTCTCCGGGGCTGCGGGCGCGGTCGGCTCCGTCGTCGGCCAGATCGCAAAACGCGCAGGCTGTCGTGTGGTCGGCTTCGCGGGCTCCGACGAGAAGACGGCGTGGCTCACGGAGGACCTCGGCTTCGACGCCGCGATCAACTACGAGGCGACCGACGACTACCGCGCCGCACTCGACGAGGCCGCGCCCGACGGCGTGGACGTCTACTACGACAACGTGGGCGGTCCCATCACCGACGCCGTGTTCACGCAGCTGAACCTCGACGCGCGCGTCGCCGTCTGCGGGCAGATCGCCCACTACAACGACGAGGAGGTCCCGACTGGGCCGCGGAAGCTCCCGCAGCTGATCTCGGTGCGCGCGCGAGTGGAGGGCCTGCTCGTGGGCGACTTCGCGACCCGGTTCGGCGAGGCCAGTGAACGACTCGGTCGGTGGGTCGCGAGCGGCGAGCTGGAACACCGCGAGACGATCGTGGAGGGGCTGGAGAACGCGCCCGACGCCTTCCTCGGGCTGTTTGCCGGCGACAACATCGGCAAGCAGGTGGTGCGGGTGTCGGCGGCGAACCAGGAGTAGCGAGGCGACCCTCGGATACGCTGACGACGATCCTGACGTCGCTCGATTCATATATCTGCGTGATACAAAGATATATTGATACTCAATGCGTACACGACGGTATGACCGAGTTCGATCCGGCGCCTGAACCCGGGACTGAACGGTCTCGGTGGCAGGAGGAAACGGACACGTTCGGGCGTGTCTACGACGTCCTTCTTGGAGTCACGTCGCCGACGGCGTCCACCGATATCGCGGAGCTCGCGGACTGCTCTCCGAACGCGGCGAAGAAGCATCTCGACCGGCTGGCGGAGATGGGTGTCGCTCGCGCGAACCGAGAGAACCGCCCGGCGACGTACGAGCGAAACGACGGCTATCTCGAGTGGCAGGACGCGACTCGGATCGCTGCCGGTCTCTCTGTTGACGAGATCATCGACCGCGTCGCGACGCTTGAGGACCGGCGCTCCGAATACGAGGACCGGTTTGGGACCGCCGACCCGGATACCGTCTCCGTGTTCGAAGACGCTGATCACGAGACGATCCACGACCGAATGACCGCGGTGAGCGAGTGGAAGGGCGTGATTCGAGATATCCGGCTCTACGAACTGGCACGGCAGCTCTCGGAGAACGACGGCCATCTGATCCCCGCTTGAATATGAGCTCCCCGTCAGGCGATTCGGCACCTGAGTCGACTGGCCCTCCGGATCGACAGACGTTGCGCCTACTTGAACGACAACTGGCGTCCGACCCGCTGGTCGCTACGGCTCAGTTCGAACCGGACCCGTACGAACCGCGGCTCCTTCGTGCGTCGCTCGCCACGGAGCAATACCCCGATTCGGTGACTACGGCTCGAATCGACGTTCGGTGGTTCACGACGAACGACTTCTCGATACACTACCTCGAAGATCGGAGTAGTGGGCAGTGGGAGTGTCGCTGGGACCGACACCCGAACACGCACAACGCTCGCGTCCACTTTCACGAACCGCCGACGGGCGCTTCGGTTTCGGATCTCGAACTCTCATCGCTCCATCCGCTCGATATCTACGCGACCGTATTCGAAGCGATTGAGCGGCGGATCGAGACACTCTGATCGGATTCCCCCAACGATTGACGTTTTGGGCATCCACCTCGGTATTCTGGTGACCCATCGACCATGGTTAAGTACCCTGACCGCTTCTCCTCCGGACAGATGTCCCACGACGCGCGAGCCAGACTGAGCGACCTCCGGCGGGCGTTCCACCGCCATCCGGAGCCGGGATGGCGCGAGTTCCGGACGACCGCCCGCGTCGTCGCGGAGCTCGAGCGAATCGGCGTCGACGAGATCGCCGTCGGCCGCGACGCGCTCGATACGGACGCGCGGATGGCCGTCCCCGAGGACGACGAGATCCGGCCGTGGCTCGACCGCGCCCGCGCCGCCGGAGTCAGCGACGATCTCCTCGAACGCACCGCGGGCGGCCACACGGGCGTCGTCGCGACCCTCTCGCAGGGGGAGGGGCCCTGTATCGGCCTGCGCGTCGACCTCGACGCGATCTCGATTCACGAGTCGGACGATCCCGACCACCGGCCGACCGCGGAGGGGTTCCGCTCCGAACACGACGGGTACATGCACGCCTGCGGCCACGACGCGCACCTCGCGATCGCGCTCGGAACCATCGCGGCCGTCAAGGAGAGCGCGTTCGAGGGGACGCTCAAGCTGTTCTTCCAGCCGGCCGAGGAGATCTCCGGCGGCGGGAAGGCGATGGCCGAGAGCGGTCACCTCGACGGCGTCGACTACCTGTTCGCGCTTCACATCGGGCTCGGACACCCGACGGGGGAGATCGTCGCCGGCGTCGAGAGCCCGCTGGCGATGGCGCACCTGACGGCCACCTTCGAAGGGGCGAGCGCCCACGCGGGGAAGGCGCCCAACGAGGGCGCGAACGCCATGCAGGCCGCCGCGGCCGCGATCCAGAACGCGTACGGCATCGCCCGGCACGCCGACGGGGCGACGCGCGTGAACGTCGGCGCGATCGAGGGCGGCTCCGCGAGCAACGTCATCGCCGAGGAGGTGACGATCGACGCCGAGGTCCGGGGCGAGACGACCGCGCTGATGACGTACGCGCGCGACGAGCTCGAACGGGTCCTATACGCGGCCGCCGAGCTCCACGACTGCGACGTCACGCCGCGGCTGATCAGCGAGTCGCCGTGCGTCGACAGTCACCCGGCGCTCCGAGAGGTCATCGGCAACGTCGCGTGGGACGTCGACGGCGTCGACCGCGTGATCCCGAGCGAGGAGTTCGGCGTGAGCGAGGACGGCACGTATCTGATGGGCCGGGTCCAGGACGCCGGCGGGCTCGCGTCGTACGTCCTCGTCGGCACGAACCACCCGACGAGCCACCACACGCCGACCTTCGACATCGACGAGGCGAGCCTCGAGATCGGGGTCACGCTCCTGTCGGACGCCTTCGTTGAGCTGTCGCGGCGACGCCCGTAGCAGGGCGCGGGGGGTCGGGGCAGGGGGCCGGGGGAGGGGCACCGGGACCCGGATCGGTCGGTGTCGCTCGCCCGATGGTCCGGTAGTGTTAATCCTGTGGCACCCGGTGTAACGGGCATGAGCCAGAACGACGTGCCGGAGTCGCTGGAGGCGGCGGCCGAGTCGGACCGGCCTCGCGGAATCCTGACCCCCTCCGACCGCGACTTTCTGCTCGGGCGCAAGACGGATTACACGGACCACTCCCGGAAACAGAAGCGGAACCGGATCCGGCGCCGCGTCCGGAACGCGGTCCTCGATTTCAGCATCCTCTTCGAGTGCTTAGAGGAGCGCGACCGGGAGACGGTGTTCGACCCCGACGACGAGGACCGTGAGGCGTACACGCAGGGGATCACCGACATACTCGCGTTCCTCCACCTCGGGACGATGGGGTACCACACGCCGTTCAAGGACATGCTCTCGGAGGGCGTCGGCAAGGCGGAACAGCGGCTCGCCGGGTCGAACTACCGCATGGTCAACGTGGAGTTCAACGTCGACCCGGTCGGGCAGATCGACGTCGACGAGGTCGTCGCGAAGCTCGAAGACGACGAGTTCGCGGAGCTCACCGACGAGGAGCTCCGCGCCTTCGTCCGCCTGCTGACCATGTCGGACTCCTTCTCGCCGGAGGCGGCCGGCGAGGAGATCAAAGACCGCGTCGACGAGTTCGCCGAGGAGCTGACGGAGAGCGCCGCCTCCCACGAGCGCACGCTCGAGGAGTTGACGAACTGACGGCCCGGGAGACGAACTGACGGCACGTCGCCCCCTCTCTTGCGGTAACGAATATCGATGACGCGCCGCTCGTCGGCGATCGACCGCTTGCGGTGATGCCGGTCCGGGGGCGACTCGGTAGCGTTCGGCTCCCGCCGCGGTTCGAATCCGTATCTGGGGTTATCACACTCATTTCTCCCTAACTGTCCAGTATGTCGCGCCTACCGCCGTCGGTCTCTCTTCGTTCGCAACCTGATTCGGATTGCGTTGAACAAATATACAGTATTCATAATCCGATTATATTCTCGCGTCTTGAGAAACACTTATCGTGTACAATTTCGATCTCCTGTGCATGCCAGCATGTGGCATGGTACTCGACCGGCGGAGGCACCGTGGCCGGAGTAGTCGTCGCCGTGGCGGGGGTGTCAGCTCATGAGCGGCTCGGAACCGGGCATGATCGAGGAGTTCCGCGAGGAGATCGACCCGGTCGTCTTCGCGTTCGGCGCGTTGCTGACCGCCGGCGTGATCGCGGCGTTCTTCGTCAACGAGACGCTCGTCACGGAGACGATCGGCACCGTCTACGGCTGGGTGACAACGTATCTGAACTGGGCCCTGCTGGTGATCGTGTTCCTGATCGTCCTCTTCCTGCTGTTCCTGATCGTCGGTCCGTGGGGGCGGATCAAGATGGGAGATTCGGACCCGGAGTACAGCTTCCTGTCGTACTTCGCGATGCTGTACTCGGCCGGATTCGCGGCGGGCGTCGTGTTCTGGGGGCCGACGGAGGCGTTGTTCTACTACGACAACCCCTCGCCGCTGTTCGGGATCGAAGGCGGGACGGCCGAGGCGGTCCCGTACGCTATCCAGCAGACGCTGTTCCACTGGGCGCTCCCCCAGCTGGCGGTGTTCACGATCATGGGGCTCGCGATTGCCTACTTCGCGTACAACTACGAGGGCGTCCCGCTCCGGGTCTCGTCGGCGCTGACCCCGATCCTCGGGAAGGAGAACCTCGACGGTCCGGCCGCGAAGGTCGTTGACATCCTCGCCGTCTTCGCGACGATCGGGGGCGTGGCGACGTCGCTCGGATTCATCGGGAGCCAGTTCATCGCCGGCCTCAACTACCAGTGGGGGATCGACCTCGGGAACGTCGGCATCCTCATCGTGGTGACCACGATGACGCTGCTTTTCACCATCTCGATGGTGCTCGGCGTCGACAGGGGGATCCGCCGGCTGTCGAACTTCAACATGGTCTTGTTCGTCGTCCTCATGCTGGCGACGTTCATTTTGGGGCCGACCCTCTTCCTGCTCTTGTTGGGTTCACAGGCGATCGGCGGCATGATCGCCGACTTCACGTCCATGAGCCTGTACACCGGTGCCGGCAGCGACGCCGGGACGTCGTGGATGAACTCCTGGACGGTCTTCTACTGGGCGTGGGCGCTCTCGTGGTCGCCGTTCGCGGGGCTGTTTATCGCCCGCATCTCGAAGGGGCGGACCGTCCGCGAGGTCGCGTTCACGGGGATCGGCGCGACCTCGGCGGCGACGATTCCGTGGTTCACCATCGTCGGCGGAACCGCCCTCCAGTACCACCACACCGGCGTCGCTGACTTCAGTGCGGTCATCAACAACTTCACGCCGGAGATATCGGGCTTCATCCTCTTCGACGCCTTCCCGTTCGGGACGGTGTTCATGATCGCCTTTATGATCCTCGTCACGACGTTCTTCATCACGTCGGCGGACTCGTCGACGCTCGCCGTCTCGATGATGACGACCGGCGGGAAGGCCGAGCCGTCGAACATCAACCGCATCTTCTGGGGCGTCGTCCTCGGCATGACCGCCGCGATCCTCATGATCATCGGCGGCGGGGAGGGGGCGAGCGCGCTCCAGAACGCGGTCATCATCACCGGCGCGCCGTTCGCGTTCGTCTGCCTCCTCGCCATGCTGTCGCTGATCAGGGACTTCGGGAAGAACTACGACCAAGTGCTCTTCCAGCGGGAGACCGTGCTGTACGGATCGGGGAACGAGGCCGATTCCCGCTCCGGTCCGGTCGAGTCCGCCGGGTCGGACGACGACTGACGGCCGTCGCGTCCGCCTCCGGTCACATTTATACCAACTTTTAATGTACAGTGTATACATAAACTGTGTATGGATAGGGATACGGCGGAACCCGACGCGGACTCGCTCCCCGGTCCGAACGCGCAGCGCTGGGTCGACTTCCACCAGTCGCACTCCGCGCCCAGCGAGTACTCCCACGAGTTCGTCTGGGACGTGACCCGCGAGGCCGACGGGCCCTTCGTCACCGACGTCGACGGCAACGTCCTGCTGGATTTCACCTGTCACATCGGCGCGGCCCCGCTCGGCTACAACAACGAGAAGATCCTCTCGAAGCTGCGGGAGTTCGACCTCGTCGAGCCGATGAAGATCGCCGGCCAGGACCTGTACTTCGGCGCCGGGCCGACCCCGGACGAGGCCGACTTCCCGGGCTCGAGTCACCTCATGGAGCGGCTGACCGACGTCTCCGGTCAGTACGGGATGGACACGGTGTTCCTCTCGAACTCGGGCGCCGAGGCGATGGAGAACGCGATGAAGATCACCCACGACCACCGCGGGGCCGCGAAGTACGGCGTCGCCTTCGACGGGAGCTTCCACGGCCGCACGCTCGGGACCCTCTCGCTCACCAAATCGAAGGACGTGTACACGCGCCGGTACCCCGAGATAAGCGGGGTCGAGACGGTGCCGTTCTGCGCGGACCGCGGCTGTGACGCCGCGAGCTGCGACTGCGGCTTCTTCGCGGGCGGCGGCTCGCGGCTCCGGGGCATGCTCGCGCCCGAGGGCGGCCACGTCGACCCCGCGGAGATCGCCTTCCTGACGCTCGAACCGATCCAGGGCGTCGGCGGCTACCGCTTCCCCAGCGAGGCGTTCATGGACGAGGTCGCGGCGGTGACCGACGAGTATGACATCCCGCTCGTCGTCGACGAGATCCAGTCCGGCGTCGGTCGGACGGGCGAGATCTGGGCGTCGGACCACTACGCCATCGAGCCGGACGTGATCGCGGCCGCGAAGGCGCTGCGCGTCGGCGCGACGATCTCCCGGTCGGAGCTGTTCCCCTCCGAGAAGAACCGCCTCGGCTCGACGTTCGGCGGCGGCGACCTCCTCGGCTCGATGATGGGCGCGCTCACGCTGGAGGCGATCGACGAGCACGACCTGCTGGCCAACGCGACCCGGCGCGGGCGACAGGCGAAAGAGCTCCTCCGCGACGACGCGCCCGACACCGTCGTCGACGTCCGCGGCAAGGGGCTGATGCTCGCGGTGGAGTTCGACAGCCCGGAGCGCCGCTCCGCGGTCGTCGAGACCGCGATCGACCGCGGGCTCCTGACGCTCGGCTGCGGGAAGAAGACGATCCGGCTCCTCCCGCCGCTCGACGCGACCGAACGCGAGATCGCGCTCGGCACGGGAATCTTCCTCGACGCGGTCGACGCCGTCAGCGCGAGCGCGGCGGCGAACTGACGGGCCGGAACCGGCGGGCGAGCTTCGGTGGCCCCCTCCGCCGGCGAGACGTCCCGACCGGTTTCGGGCGGCGCGAGGGACTCGCGCGTCGACCCGCTCGCGGATTCGTTCGGCATCGATCCGAAGCGTCGTGCGAGACACGCCGGGCGCGGTCACCGCGCTGGGCGCGTCCCTTGCGCGTCGACGCCGCTCAGGTAGCTTCAGTCTCCAGACCGCGATTCGAAACAGTGACGCGAGCGATCAGGCGCGCAGCCACGCCAGCAGGCGGGCGGCCGGGCTTGTCGCCGTCTTGAGGTCCTCGGGTCGCGGGTTGTCTTTCAGTTGTGCGGGGCCACTTTCGGAGTTCGTCTTATTAATTTCCATTACAATATTTGATTGGGGCTGTATGCGGATAAGAAATTTGAATTATTAATATATTCTCTCAGAAAATACATTATGTATTGCGTTAATCATCACTATCTTTTAAGAATGAGAGGCGCGGCACACACCGCGGTCAGTGCGGGGGCGAGAGGCGGGGACGCCGGGAGGGCTCACCTCGGCTTCGACGCTTCCCCGCCGTCCGCATCGCGGTCGTCGCGGTCGCGGTCGGTCACTCGAGACTCGGACGCGCGTCTGCGGGGGTTTCGGCCTGTGGGACCGGGTGTCGCCGTTCGAGGTCGCGGATCGCGCCGACGAGCACGTCCACGCCGTGCCGGAGGCTCCGCTCGTCCACGTCGAACGTCGGGGTGTGGTGGCTCGTCGGGTGGTCGGTCCCGACGATGAGGTACGTCGCCAGCCCGCCCGCCTCTTGGACGCGCTCCATCAGGAACGTCGCGTCCTCGCTCGCGCCGAAGTCCGCCGCCGGCAGCACGGCCTCGATTCCGTCGACGCCCTCGGCGACCTCGGTCACCAGCGCCTGCAGCTCCGGGTCGCTGTCCGCACGCGGCGACTCGCTCACCACGTCGACGGTCCCGCGGCAGCCGTGCATCGTCGCGGCGGCGCGCACGGTGGTCTCGAACCGGTCTTTCATGTACTCCATCAGTTCGGTCGTCTCGCCGCGCGCCTCGGCCTCCATCGCCGCGCGCTCGGCGACGACGTTGCTCGCGGTGCCGGCCTCGGCCCAGCCGACGTTGACCCGCGTCATCCCGTCGGCGTGCCGGGCGATTCCGTACGCGTTCACGATCGCCGCCCCCATCGCCTGCATCGCGTTGTCGCCCTCGTTGGGTGCCTTCCCGGCGTGCGCCGAGGTCCCCTCGATCGTCGCGTCGAGGTGCGCCATCGCCAGCGGCTTCTCGATCCCCGCGACCACCTCGCCGGTCGGGTGGTCCAAGCCGACGTGGACGGCGAGCAGGTAGTCGAGGTCGTCGGCGAACCGGCTCTCGGCCATCGGACGGCCGCCGCCCCCCGTCTCCTCGGCCGGCTGGAAGAAGACGACCAGCCGCCCGGCGAAGTCGCTCTCGGCGATCGCCTCGAGGACGGCGAGCCCCCACGTCATGTGGGCGTCGTGACCGCAGGCGTGCATCGTCCCGTCGATCTCCGAGCGGAACCCCTCGTCGACGGGGTCGTGGTCGGGGTCGGTCGACTCCTCGATCAACAGGCCGTCGATGTCGACGCGGAGGCCGATCGCGGGCCCGTCGCCGCGGTCGATCACGGCGACTGCGCCCGTGTTCCCGCCGGTCATGCGGTCGAGCAGCTCCGGGTCAGCGCCGCGGTCGCGAGCGCGCTCGATCCACGGCTCCAGGTCGGCGTCGGGGACCGCCATCCGGTCGGCCGGGTCGTATGCGTCCGGCCCGATCGCGATCTCGTCGACGCCGATCGCCCGGATCTCCTTGACGAGCGTCGCGGTCGTGAGGAACTCGCGCCACGCGGGCTCCGGGTGGCGGTGGAACCGTCGGCGGACGCTGGCGAGCCGATCGCGGATCGGTTCGTTCATGCGAGTGCCTCTCTCGCTCGACCGTCTTAATTGTATACGATTCTCGTGTACGTTAGATACACAAAAGGCTAAGAAAGAGCCTCGTCATGATCCGCCAACGCGTCGTTCCGACGCGCCTACCGCCCATGAGCTCAGACCAGACCGCGGATCCAGATATCGTCGTGTTGCGCGAGGGAACGGAAGGCCTGTCGATGGCGTCGTACGCGGACGCGCTCCGCGAGCGACTCCCGGACCGGACGGTCGCGCTCGCGCGGACGCCCGCCGAGGAGCGCGACCTCGTGCCGAAGGCCCGCGTCGTGACCGGCATCACCCTCGACGCCGACCTCCTCGAGCGCGCCGACCGGCTGGAGCTGTTCGCGTGCACGTTCGCCGGCACCGACCACGTCCCGACCGAGGCGCTGCGCGAGCACGGCGTGGCCGTGACGAACGCGGGCGGCATCCACGCGCCGGGCATCGCCGAGCAGTCGATCGCCAACATGCTCGTCTTCGCCCGCAACCTCCACGAGGGGTTCCGCCGGAAGGCCAACGGCGAGTGGCGGCACTTCCAATCTCACGAGTTCACCGACAGCACGGTCACCGTCGTGGGGCTCGGCTCGATCGGGCAGGCGGTCGTCCGGCGGCTCGCCGGGTTCGAGGTGGAGACGATCGGGATCCGCTACACGCCGGAGAAGGGCGGCCCCACCGACGAGGTGCTGGGCTTCGACGACGACGACGTTCACGCGGCGTTCGCTCGGAGCGACTACGTCGTGCTCGCGTGCCCGCTCAACGACATGACCCGCGGGATGGTCGGCGAGGCGGAGCTGGCGACGCTTCCCCCCGAGGCGGTCGTCGTCAACGCGGCCCGCGGCGGGCTCGTCGACACCGACGCGCTCGTCTCGGCGCTCCAGACCGAGGGCATCCGCGGCGCCGCGCTCGACGTCACCGACCCCGAGCCGCTCCCGTCGGACCACGCCCTCTGGGATCTGGAGAACTGCCTCATCACCCCGCACACCGGCGGCCACACGCCCAAACACTGGGACCGGCTGGCCGACATCGTTGCGGGCAACGTCGCGGCGCTCGACGCAGGCGAGGAGCTGGAGAACGCGGTCGTCACGCCGGAACGAAACCGCTGATCGCGGCGCTGTTGGAATCCGATTTTCAGACGTATTATCCTCTGAAACGGCTGGTCGCTGAAGAGTGCCTCTTTACGGAGAATCGAGGAGAAAGCCTCGCGCTTTAGCGCGGGGATGAATCCGACACTACCCGTCACAGTCCACCGGTCGATGGCACGGCTGGATATTCCACGCTGCTCCAATACACACATTCAAATAAGTATATCTACATAGGTTACGTATGGCAAAACGGGTCGTTACCCGTACCTACACTGCTTCCATACGGAACCAGTCGCGGGTGCAAGACGACCTTGATTCGCTCGGGTTCGCCGCCTCGAAACTCTGGAACGTCGGACGGTGGACGTGTAGCCGGATCTGGGACGAAATCGATCACATCCCGAATCACAACGAACTCACCACGTACCTCAAAACCCACGAACGCTATGATGACCTACATTCGCAGTCAAGTTCGTTCGAGACGGCAAGCCGTCTCGTGATGCCAATGAGCTTCGCTCATTGAGCACAGCGAGTCCTTCAAGAACTCGCTGAAGCGTTCAACGGTTGGTACGGTAAACGACAAAACGGAGATACACGAGCGAACCCGCCCGGCTACCGCAAACACGGCGACGAACACCCGCGTTCCACGGTCACATTCAAGCAGAAAGGCTTCAAACTCGACACTCAGTACGACCGTGTTCGACTCTCAAAAGGATCGAACCTGAAGGAGTACTGGTCGGATTTCGTCCTGTGTAAGTACCAGACTCGCCCCGATGTTGACCTCTCCGCCGTGGAGAACGTCCAACAAGTCAAGATTGTGTGGACCGGCGACGAGTGGGAACTACACTTCGTTTGTAAGGTCGAAATAGACGTGAATGAAGCCCCCGGTGAGAAGACGGTTGGTGTTGATCTCGGTGTCAACAACTTCGCCGCGCTCGCGTATGAAGACGGTCACAGCGAGTTGTACCCGCTGAACTGCTTGAAACAGGACGACTACTACTTCAGCAAACGAATCGCTCGGTGTGACGACTCGGACTCCGAGCAGGCCACGCGGCTGAACCAGAAGAAGTCGGCTCGCCGCACTCACTACTTCCACACCCTCTCGAAACACATCGTTCAGCGATGTGTCGACCAAGGAGTCGGAACCATCGTGATCGGTGACCTCTCCGGTATCCGCGAGACCGAGGAGAACGGCGAGTCAAAAGACTGGGGAAAACACGGCAATCTTGACCTACACTCGTGGGCGTTCGACCGGTTCACCGACCTCCTCGAATACAAAGCCGAGATGGAAGGCATCACGGTTGAGACAGTGTCTGAGCGGGATACCTCGAAATCGTGCTCGTGCTGTGGCCGGAAGCGTGACGCGAACCGCGTTGAACGCGGACTGTATGTCTGCGATGAGTGCGGGACAGTGGCGAACGCGGATGTGAACGGTGCTGAGAACATTCGGCAGAAAGTATCTCCGAGTTCACCGAATCTGTCGGTGGATAGGAGTAACGGCTGGTTGGCACAGCCATCGACGTTCTTGTTTGACAAGGAAACTGGTGCGTTCGCACCTCAAGAACACGTAACGTCGTAAACCACAATATCCCAACCCAGCGGTGCGGTGCCGTGGGAATCCTCGCGCTTCAGCGCGGGGAGGATGTCAAACGCGACCGACGACCCCGCAGTGAATACTTCCAAAGCCCCAGCCGCGAGGACTCGCGCGACTCGTTGCGCTCCTCGCTCGGTCGCTATCGCTCCCTCGCTGCGGTGCTTCCGTCGTCGTGCTTCGTCCTCGCGGCTGCCCCTTTGAGTCCCACCCGACAGCACAGCAACCGCGCCTCACTCCTCCCCAGCCTCGTCGCCGGCGCTACGCGCCGGCTGCCAGAGGCGCTTCGCGCCTCGCTGCCGCTCGCTTCGCTCGCGGCGTCCCTCGCGCGTGCGACTCGCGGCCCTCGGCCGCTCGTCGGCACGCGCCACCGCCTCAATTTATTCATAAGCGATCGTCGCTGTCGTTCACGCAGTATTTAAATATCGTATCGCCGCCGTCGAACCGCAACACTCACTCTCACGATCACTTATTGAGGTGCCTTGTTGAATGCAAGACTGCGTCGGGGTAGGGTCGATAACTCACGGTTTCACGGTGTCAGAGACTGG
>NZ_JAODIX010000074.1 GCF_026586675.1 Halorubrum yunnanense | reverse complement strand
GGTGCCCTTGTCCTCTTCGACTCCACAGCGACAGCTCAACAGTATCAACAATCTCCTACAGAAGAGCGTAGACTGAATGTCCAAGTTTCAGGAAACGAATTTCTTGTTGAGTTTCCGAACAAGTCCAAGTACAAATCAATTCATGAGGAGGTTCACGAAGCAAAAGGACACCTCGATTCAGATCTTAGAAAAATGAATTTTGAGGGGATTGAGTCAGCAGAAAGCGTATCTGAATCCGACGAAATCCGAGATCCAAAAAACATTGAGGAAAAAGTTGAAAAGAAAAATGTATATTCCTTGATTGGTGGATTGAATATTGAAATTGAAGAGTTCGCTGTATTTGGTAATGGCTCTATAATAAAGATCCCAATCCTCTCGACCTAAAGCGGACGCTACCTACCGCTCAAATATCACAAATAAATTTGCGTTCTGGAACGCTACTCGAACAGCTCGACGGCCTGCTCGTAGCGGGCGGACGGCTCGTCCCAGTCGACGACCTCGAAGAAGTTGTCGACAAACTTCCCACGGGCCGGGCCGTAGTCGTGGTAGTAGGAGTGCTCCCAGACGTCCAGCGCGAGGATCGGGTGACCGCCCCAGACCGCGCCCTCGTCGTGGTTGTCGACCACGACGTTGCGGAGCTGGTTCGAGAACGTGTCGTAGACGAGCAGCGCCCAGCCGGACGCGTTGCCGGCGGCCGCTTCGAACTCGCCCTTCCAGGCCTCGTAGGAGCCGAAGTCCTCCTCAATCCGGTCGGCGAGGTCGCCCGAGGGCTCGTCGCCGCCCTCGGGAGACATGTTCTGCCAGAACAGGTCGTGGAGGATGTGACCCGAGGAGTTGTGGGTCACGTTCCGGATCGCGCCGGCCGACGAGGAGAAGTCGTGCTCCTCCCGGTTGGCCTCGAGCGTCTCTTCGGCCGAGTTCCAGCCGTTCACGTACCCTTGGTGGTGGGTGTCGTGATGCCATTCGAGCACCTGCTCGGAGATGTGCGGTTCCAGCGCGTCGTAGTCGTACGGTAGCGGATCGAGTTCGTAGCTCATTATTGTATCACCTGTCACGAACATGTACCGGAAACCTGTTAAAGATAATGCGGCACATGATACCACACGTCACCTGACGCGAGTGTTATCGGGGGGTCCGAATCGAGAACGATACCCTCACAGTTCAGGCTGAAACGTCGACCTCGGACGAGCGACGGGGCCGCCGTCATCGCGCGACTGAGCGTAACTAAGAACAGTTACTTCAGGTGTGGGGCGGTGCGCGCCCAGCGCGATATGCGCCGCGCGCTTACGGTGGGAGTGGGATTTGAACCACGGTCGCTCCCTACCGGTTGCTCCCTGATTCAAATCCTCGTACGAGACGCGCGGGGCGCGGGGTGCGCCGCGCGCTTACCGTGGGACTGGGATTTGAACTACGGTCGCTCCCGTTCGCTCCCCGCGAGGCGGCTCGCTCACCTCCCGCTCTCTGATTCAAATCCTCGCACGAGACGCGCGCGGCGCGGGGTGCGCCGCGCGCTTACGGTGGGACTGGGATTTGAACCCAGGAAGCCGTGAGGCTACCGGTTTTCAAGACCGGCGCAATGGGCCACTCTGCCATCCCACCGCGAAGCTTCGCTTCGCACCGCCGCCGTCATGCGATTTCAGGCTCTCTGGAAGTGAAAAAATGTCACCCACTCCGCCCATCGCAGCTAAGTCAACGACAGCCGGACAGAGTGAAATCACCACCATAGGAGCCTGTACCCATGTCTAAGCCCGATAAAGTTCAAGGTATCGTTACCGTTCCCGAACCATCGCAAGAAGAGGTCAACGAGCGGCAGCTTATCGCATACAAAGCTCACCGAGAGAAGTACATCAATTGGCTTTCGAACATGGGGAAAGACCCCGACGCGCTTGAGGGCTACTCCCATCACACGGCGAAGAATCATGCGAGCATCATCGACAAGTTCCATCGGCAAGTTTGGAACCTTGGAGGTAGCTACACTCTCGACATTACCCATGACCATGCCGACGAGTATATCGAGAACTTAGTCCTCTCCGAAGAGGAATACTCCGATTCCTACCTCCACAACGTCAAGCTCGCCCTCAAAGCGTTCTTCCGCTTCAAAGACCCCGAGAACGAATGGGAGTGCGAGATCACCATCACCTCCTCAGACAGCGCGACTAATCCCAAAGACTACCTCACGGCAGAAGAACGCAAAGCCTTCCGAGAAGCCTCTCTGGAGTTTGGAACCATCCCCGCGTACTCAGCCCTCTCACCCGAGGAACGAGACGAGTGGAAAAAGTTCCTCGCCCGGCGCTACGGAATGGCCGCCGACGATGTAACGGAAAGTGAATGGGATCGCGCGAACGGATTCAAGTATCCGAGCATCATCCATACCGCGCTCGACGGAGGACTCCGCCCGATTGAGGTCGGACGCGCGAAGGTCGGATGGGTGGACATAGATAACGCCCTCCTCCGTATGCCGAAAGAAGTGCTGTGTTGAATAACGATCTAATCGGCTTATATCACGGAGTAGAAGGACGAAGCCGAGGAAATCGATTCTGTCCATGGAAGTCG
>NZ_JAODIX010000073.1 GCF_026586675.1 Halorubrum yunnanense | reverse complement strand
CTCGGCGACGCCGTGCGAGCGCTGGGCTGGTATCGGCAGTTCAGTGAAATCGTCTCGGTGTTCGCCATCACCAACATAGAACCACTGTGTGAGCCGCTGTAACCGTGACTCAGCATCTATTCAACACAGCAATCTGAACACCGCCGCAGCACAACGAGAAAAATATATTGCATAATCCAGCGTATTGGAATATTAGTTAATAGTTTTGCTAATAGTATCTTCTGCACCTACATCATCTGTAACACGAAGTGTTACTGTATTTCCAACTTTAACGTCATTGATGCTCTGTCCAGTCCTCTCATACAGGCCATCATCGTCAGTATCCCACTCGTATAAGACTAGTGTCCCATCAGGATCCGAGGATGGACTTGCATCAAGATCTTTGAAGTTCTTATTCTTTCCATCGTTAATCTTGAACTGTGCACTGGGCTGCAAATTGGCCCCAGGTTTTTCACGACCAATACGTGCATTATCGTTCTGAGTCGGATCTTCGGGGTCTTCCTGCACGCCAACTGTATCTACAGTCAGATTGTTAGCATTCGTGTTGAGCGTCAAGTTGTAGATGTTCGAGTTGTCGATGTCAACATCGTCGCCTGTATCCGTCACGTCGACTTCGACAGGACTATCGGTCAGATCAGTCTTGGATTCCCAGTCGCTTTCATTTAATCGCGTCGGGATCGTCACGGTGAGATCACCAGTGGGGATCTCACCAGTGACATTCTGCGCTGGGCGGAGTTCAAGCGTCACCCGGCCGGTCCCGCTTCGTTGGAACTCTCGTTGAACAGCCGTAATTTGCACATCTCGACCATCAACGAGCGCCTGATCTTCGATCACCGCGATTCCGTCCCCCTCACTGCGCGCGTCAACGTACAGCACAGACGCGTCGTACCACGTCGGAGTCTGATCAAGCTCGTTGTAGCCCGGCCGATACTGGATAAAGCGAGTTGGAATCGTTATTGTGCCTTCAGGCGTGCCACTCTCATTCGAGATTGTGATAGGCGGTGCCTCAACAGTCCGTATGGTTCCAGCTGGTGAAGGGGGATTTATTGCGAATACGCGGGTTGGATAGGAGGTGCCCAGCTGAACCGTCTGATACTGTGGTTGGTCGATACTCCCAGCTTGCAAAATACCCGCTCTGAGCTGGACGAGGTCGCTACGGACCTCCCCAATGTGTTGGAACTCAACCTCCGCATTCTCCTGTGGAACAACCGACACCTGATACACTGAGAGCGAAAGAATGAGAAACCCGAATAGGATAACGACTCCGATTACAGGTGCGACAGCACGGTCATCATCCGTCACTGAAGCAATTGACTGGTTACTCATTGTGGGCTCGTTTGAACGTCCGCTATATTTTTTGTCGTCGGCCAAAGGGCTAGTCGAAGATCTGCAGGGCTTGGAGCAATATATATGAGCCAGTACGCGACCGCAAGACGATGAAGATAGTATGGATCTGCGGTTTTGAGTTGTTGCCAGATTCCAGTTTGAATAGCGATGACAGCAGTTACACTCCCAACAAGCAGTGGGGCAAGCGCAATCATTCGAAGTGTGGCTTTTGATGGCATCCGGTCAAAATCAAGGCGAAGTCGGAATGGGACCCATGATGCCCGTTCGACTGAAAGTGGGCAAGCAATCCGAGCGACTCCTAAATGCGTTAATTCGTGGATTCCTATCGAAAGCGCCGGCAGACCGACAACAAGAAAAAACGTCTGAGACCAGTCCATACTGATTTACTGTTTGCTAAATATATAAGTCTGGTACTGGGTAGCCGGTGTTTGAGGTCCTTCATTTTTGCTTAGAAGCATCTTCACGTTCCTCAGGGTAGTATATCCACATGAGAGATCACCACCGACATCCTAGTGGTTACCGCTCTGTGAGCTTGTAGGACATTTCATACACCTCGCCGGCGATACATGCCACGTGACCTACCGTGATGGGTGCGACAGCCCCGACGAGTAACTACCGACTACTTAGCTCGCTGAAATTTCAGTCAAGCGAAACCAAGTTCACGAGCCGCGTTCGCCGAAATAGTAATCCCACGCTCTCCGTGTGAGACATTACCGGAGACACATTCGTTGATGAGTCTACGTAGATCAACAATATATGATTTCGGGCGCTCCTCTTGAATCCGTGTCGTCGCCTTCGTTTCATAAAACAAACCGCGGTGTGCAACGTAGATCTCAACGAATTGGCGACGGATCGGTTTGGGGGCCTCCCAGACGACCGCTGGGACGGCATCAAGAGCCGTCTTTGTGCCCTGTGGGGCACCCATCGCGACGAGACACCGCCCAAGTACCGAGGCGTCCGTTGCCGGGTACAGTTCGGTCGCGCGCCCATCGCTGTTCACATGGCGACAGTGTGTGTCAACCCCGACCGCCTCGAATGCCGCCTCGATCGCCTCATGATCAACCCGACGCCCAATGGAGATTGCGGGGACGAACGTTTCGTTGATGCTCCCGCCCGCGAGGACGTGCGCGAGCAGCTCGACAAGTGCGCCTGCCATGTCACACTCGGGATCGAGCCAGCTGTTCGCGCTCGCCGTCTCGATCCCACGCACCGGATCGGGCCGTCCGCCGTTGAGCCACGGCCGAACCCGCCCCGCCGGCAGTTCAAGCGCGGTCCCCACGGCTGTCCGACCGGCGTTCGGGTGCTCGGCAGCGTACGCCTGCACGCGCTGGTAGTCCTCGACCTTTTCCCACGGGTCGGGATAGACGCGATCGGAGTAGGTCCGCGCGATCGAACGCGCCGTCGGTTCCATATGGTGCATGTTGACAGCCTGAGAGATACGTCTTGCGGACGTATTTTCATGTTAGATATTTGGGTCGGTGTATTTATGCCTCTTCTCCCCGTTATTTGATCTATACCAACAGACAAAGCGAAGATCGGGGTGGCTGGACCACCCGACTCGGCTGCGCACAGGACGCCCCAATAGGCACCTGTTGATGCGTGCCCGAGTGTGGTTAACCTTCGCATTTGTCCCGTTGGAAACATAACAAAACTATGAACCTCAAAGCAGCATTTCAGGACAGTGAACGGGCCGTCAGCCCCGTTATAGGCGTTATACTCATGGTCGCAATAACTGTAATTTTAGCGGCCGTGATCGGGACGTTCGTGCTTGGACTCGGTGATAGCCTCGGCCAGAACGCAAATGCTGGCGTCTCAGTCGATAAAACTGACACTGACGCTACGGTAACGCTGGTTGATAAAGGAAACGTACAAGAGCTTAATGTCACGAATACTAACGGTACCGCCGCAGGCTCTAAGACTCTGACAAACGTAGGAGAAAGCAAATCTCTTGGGTTTGACGGCAACGACATCCAAGTAATTGGAGTCCTCCCGGATGGCACAGAAACAGTTATCCGGACGATCGAGAAGCCGTGAGGTAACAGACCACCGAACAAATATACAGGCATCCTCTCCCAAGTACTGCCTGTCTGTTGGAGACGACAACTTCAGTCGGTGGATCTGATCTCATTCCGATAACGTGTCTTTATTTCGAAGATGCTGGATGTCGATCTGTCTGTGTTTTGAGTTTCCGACTTTGTTAAGAAAATCGGAAACTCAAAGGGCCAAGCGGCCCAATCTGCGCCACGAGTTATTTAAAGAGATGAGCGAGTCAACGAATCCGGAAACTCAGAGCGAGCAGGCCCGAGTCTGGCTTACGCCCGAGCAGGTCGACGCGATGCGAGACGCCGCCACCGACACCGGTGCCACGTATCTCCGAGCCCGAAACGAAGCGATCATCGCACTCCTTGCTGACACCGGCCTCCGTAACGAGGAGCTGACCCAGCTCACCGTCGAAATGTACCTCCGCGACGCCGGCGAGCTGTACCTCCCAACAAATATCCAGAAACAGTCAGGGAACGGTCGCGACGACTGGCCCCGCTCACACCACCTCGAGCTGGACGTCGACGGCACGATCGGCACCCAGCGGTCGCTCAACACCTACCTCGACAACCGCTGGAAGGACAGTGCCTACCTCTTCCCCTCACGGCAGTCCGACCAGATGACAACCCGCTCTGTCCGGAACGTCGTCAAGCGACTCGCACATGAGGCCGATATACAGCCGTTCAGGTACGATGAGAGCGGTGAGTTCGGTCGGGGAGATCCAGACGACGTCCATCCTCACGTCTTCCGGCACAGTCTCGCTTATCGGCTCCTCCGCGATCGGGACCGCGATGACGGCCAATTCGATATCTACTTCGTCCGGAACCGACTGCGGCACGCCAGCCTCCAGACAACGCTCCGGAAGTACGACCACTTCCGTACGATCTAAGTTCTTGGACAGTCCGTCGAAAGAGCAACTGACAATGTACTGTTCACCACTTTATTTCACGTAGCTAGGGTGAATTAGCTGATAGAATGAGTCTGCGAATTGGCCGTTGACATTTCTACCAGTTCAGAGAGATGTTCTGGTAGCCGTACAAGATACAGAGCGCGAATGTGGTACGAACCGGGACCGATCTACGGGAAAGAGTGATCGGTCAATTCAGGGAAGGTACAGACCGGAACCGACCCACTCCTCTCCGATCTCTTTTAGGAATGCCGTGCGAGATACTGAGACTGGATTCCTCGGAGCGTCCCCGGCAGCGCCGTCGGACCAGATTCGCTCTCAACTGAATGGGGCGGCTGAACGATGACAGTCGTATATAACACATGACATACCATGCCTTGTACTAATGCCTTCAGACAGAAGACTCATCATATGAGTGATGCGGGTCGGTTTGACCAAGTGCTTGAAGGCCTTGCGGATCCGTATCGCCGGCAACTGCTGCTTGCGCTTATCGAGCACAATCCACAAGACGACGACGACCCTGATCCATTGAATATCCACCCGGAGGGTGATGACGCACACTCTAAACTGAATATTTACATGGGCCATCTTCCGAAGCTCGATAAAATGGGGATCATCGAGTGGGATGAAGACGAGGATGAGATCATCAAAGGCCCCGACTGGGAAGAATTCGAACCACTTCTCCGACTGATCGCTGAGCATAAAGACGAACTCCCAAAGGAGTGGTTCGAGGAGACGGATACCGACTAATTCTTGTGGTGTACCTGCCGATGGGATGAGACTGAACCGACATCCATACGCTCGTAAATAACTCGTTTTACCTCCGCCCTACTAGCAGGCTCGTTCTATCGGTTGGTTCAGGATTCAGATGGAGAGGCTCTGTTGAAATCCTCAACCGGTGATATGTTCTCAGCACTCTGCTGAATACAGAGCGCGTATTGGTCACGCACCCTTTTCGACACCGGTAATTTCGAAGCGGGCCCCGCCCCCTTTGCCCTCAGTCACGATAATCTCCCACCCGTGCGCGTCGGCAATTTGTTCGACGATCCGCAGGCCGAACCCAGTCCCGTCCTCATTCGTCGAGTATCCTGCCTCGAATACGTCCTCACGGTCAGACTCGGGGATTCCGGGGCCGGTATCTGCCACGTAGAAGCCGTCGTCTATCGCACCGACGGACACTGTCACGTCGTCGCCGCCGTGTTCTATGGCGTTTTGGTAGAGATTCTCGAACAGTTGCTGGATCCGACTCCGGTCGGCTTCGATGACCTGTGGTGCGTCGGCGTCGAGTGTTGCTTGTCGCGTCTTTACAGTTTGCCAACTGTTCTTAGCTACGTTCGCAAGTCCAATCTGTTCGATCTCATCAACTCGGCTGCCTTCTCGTGCCAGTGTCAACAGGTCCTCAATGAGTGCGTCCATCCGGTCAAGTGCCTGTGCTACGCCGTCGATATGGTCACTCGCACACTCGTCCCGAATCAGTTCCAACCGTCCTTCGGCCACGCGGAGTGGGTTCCGCAAATCGTGGCTGACGATGCTGGCGAACTCTTCCAAACGCTCGTTCTGTCGTTGCAATTTTTCTTCGTACTCTTTCTGCTCAGTAATGTTGGTGGCGATGCCACAGGTGGCGTATACGGAGCCATTGTCAAACAGTGGGACAATCCGGGTGAGAAAGTACTGACGACCGTCGTCGGTCTGAATGACCTCTTCGACCTCGACCTGTTCTCTCGTCTCATAGACTCTTTGGTCGTTCTGCTGAAATTTCCCAGCCACTTCCGCCGAGTGTAAATCTACTGCCCGTTTTCCGGCGATGTCGGTATCGTCAGCGATGTCAAACAGGTCCCGATGATATTGATTCATGTACACGTACTCGTGATCGGTGTTTCGAATCCACATCGCAGACTCAACGCTATCGATAACACCCTGTAGTTGGTTGGTGGTCTGGCGGAGTTCGGCTTCACGTTCTCGTTGCTCGGTGACATCCCGGAGTGTGCCGACCGACCCGTTGAACTCCTCGCCATCGTACGGAAGGACGCCCATGTGATCTTCACAGACGATTGGGTCGCCCTCGCGGGGGTGGATCGTCACTTCGAATGTTACCCCTTCCGGGCCATCGCTCGATAGTAACCGTCCCAATTCCTGCTCGGCCCGTTCTACGGCCTCTTCGTCTTTGATCAGCGATGGTGTGTTCCCGAGAATCGTCTCCCGGTCGTAGCCGACTAATTCCACCAACTCGTCGTTAACATAGGTGAACTGCCCCTCTTCGTCAAGCACGTACACTGCATCACTGAGTGCCTCAATAATCGTCTCGTACTCTTCTAATTCAGTCTTCCGCCGCTCTCGGTCGGTAACATCCTGAAACTTCGAAAAAATCGTCTGGACGTCCCCATCTGCGGCGGTGACGACACGGTTGTGCCACTCGCAGGTGATTACCTCGCCATCCTTTCGGACGTTCCTGTTGATCACGTGGGTTCCGCCGTCCGCGTCAAGGAGTTTTTCTACAGTATCACCCACCTGTCCGCTGTCGTCACCGGCGACAATTCCCTCCCATGACTCGCCACACAACTCTGCCTCACTGTAGCCGAGAATCTCTTCGGCCCGTCCGTTCATTCGTTCAAACTGGAATTCAGAATCCCACTGGACTGCCCCAAGTGGTGATTCTTCAAAAAACAGCGATAATTGCTTCTGTTGCTGCCGAGCGGTCCGTTCGTGCTCTTCACGCTCAGTAATATCGTGACCGGCCCCCCGGAGCTTTGTTACTTTCTCCCCATTCTCGACAACCGGAGTAATTGTCATGTCGAGGAGACGTTCCTCGCCGTCACCCGGCTGGAGTCGCCATGTGTCGTGCAGTTCTTCGCGCGTCTCCAATACCTTGTCGAGTGTATGCTGGATGTCTTCGCGATCGTCTGGATGGAACAGTTTCAGCGCCTCCTCCAGAGACATTTCGTGTTGGTTATGACGGCCAATGATTCGCCGGGTGCCTGCCGTCAGCACGACAGTATTGCTCTCTGTGTCCAGTTCGAAACCACCGGTATCACCGTTGAATTCCGTCAATCGCATCAATTGTTCTTGTCTGTCGGCCCGCTTGGCCTCGCGGCGGGCCCGAACGGCGTTGTGGATCCGGTTGACCAAGAGTTCGTACTGTTCGGTGCCGCTGCCCTTCTGGAGATAGTCGGTGACACCGGCAGCAATGGCGTCACTGGCGACTGTCTCGCTGCCCTTGCCGGTGAAGAGAATAAACGGGAGATCGGGATACTCCTCTCGGACAGCCTGCAGGAATTCGATCCCATCCATGCCGGGCATGTTGTAATCCGAGACGACACAGTCAGGCGGGCGGTCATTAATATTCTCCAACCCCTCGTCGGCACTGGTCACTGTCTGGACAACGAAGCGGTCGTCCTCGCGTTCGAGAAACGTCCCTGTCAGGTCCGTGATGGAGGGGTCGTCATCGACGTGGAGAATCTGAATCTCTTGGTGAGAACTGAACGGCATGGTATACAAAGTGTTAGTATCATCAAAAAACTACTGTAACAGAATCAGGACTGAAATTGGCCTTGTCGATACCGAGAAATTAATGATATTTAACTATTTGAAATAAATAATGCTCTGATGCTGACTTTATCCTCTGTATCTCGCACACCAATCTTATCAGCTCCTTAGGATTTCAGCAGACTCAATGAAGTTGTAGCCAATTATTTGCTTCCCACTAGTGATTTCCACTCAGGTATGACCGGAATCGTGATCCTCCCCGCTGGTCGCGACGACGCGTTTGAGGACTACAAACAGTTCATCCGAGATGGGCACCCAATTGAGGATATTGAGTCCTACCTCAATGACGAGGATCTCGAACTGTTTCAGACGACATCTGACGACGATCTCGTCCACGTCTGGGGGACCTCAGTAGATGGGACGTGGCGGAACGTCGAGCGAAACGACATCGCGCTCGTCTACCACGATGGCGCGTTCGTCGCGAGAGGACAAGTCCTCCAACTCCGACACGACCCCGACCTTGCGGAGTATCTCTGGAGAGAGAACGTTAAACACGGTCGCTGGAACGAGGAAAGCCCCTGGGAGTACATGACCTTCCTCACCGATATTGAGGAAGTCGACGTCGACATTGAGGATTTCAACGAGCTTGTTGGCTATGACGAGACCTATCGCCCGCAGGGATTCACCCGGGTCGCTGACAAGCGCCTCAACCAACTCTCTGGCGAGGAATCAGTCGAGACTGCCATTGCCGACCTGACCGATGCCGGCGAACGTGTTCACCCCGTCGACGACGAAGACGACGAACCAGCTCCCGACCTTGCTGACCAGCTCCAGGCGGCCAGCACAGATGGGAACGCCCACGAGGAGTTCGAGAAACTCGTTGCGAAGGCCTTCTCTCGGCTGGGCTGTGCCGCCGACTGGATCGAGGGAGGAGGTGACACCGACGTGGAGATCCGATCCCCCGAACACGTCGTTGTCGAAGTGAAGGCCCGAGGGAACGGGCGAGTCAACTCTCTAGAGGTCACAAACGTGGACAAACACCGACGCCAGCGTGGAGCTGATCACGCCATCGTGGTTGCTCCGGGCTTCGCTCCGAAGGTGATCGATAACGCCGAGACGACCGAGTTGACAACCATTGCCGTCGACGACCTCATCGAGCTCCTCGATCGCCGGAACGAGTATGCCGTCCCACCCGAAGAGATACTGACCCTCTTGACACGCTCGGGAGCCTTCCAAGACGACAGACTCGACCTCCTCGATGAGTACATCCAGGACCGGATCGATGCTGGAGAGATCCTGCTTGCGGTCATCCAGGCCCTCGAGCGTGCCGACGGAGCCGTGGAGACAGCGGAGGACGTCCGGTGGATCGTCGTGGGCATGGAGGACTCGAACGATATCCCAACCACCGAAGAGGTTCGATCCGCCCTCCAACTTCTTGCGCATCCCAGCGTAGGTGCCGTCGAGCAGGATGAAGAAGGGTATCGGGTGACGACTGGCTACGAGAACGGGATCCAATTGGTCCGATCCCTCGGAGAGATCGTCCAACCACCGGGAAGAGAGGAGTAGATCACCGGGCTCCGCGACGGCACCTCGCTTGTCTCTGTCCTCACCCTCCGGCGCTTCGAGTGTTTCGAGCTGTACGCCGACAGCGATCGAGGCTGAAATCCCAGCCGATCTCACACCGTAGTGTTCAGATAAGCTGATTCCATGCGAAAGCGAACGATCTGAGCCACTCGTCAGCAGTTTCTGCT
>NZ_JAODIX010000072.1 GCF_026586675.1 Halorubrum yunnanense | reverse complement strand
TCAAAAGATCGCCTCACACAGTATCTCCGAGCGTTCCAACTCAGACGAGAACTCTACCGCAAACCCGGACGAAAAGCGCTCAAACACGCCGTCAAAGCAACTCTCTGAAATCAACAATGTGCTACACAAGAGCGTATAAGGTATTATAGAGGCGTTTCAGATGTTGGAAGTCCACAGAACCCACCGAGCGACAATCCGCAACCACTCACAGGTGGCGGAGTCACTCGACCGGCATGGGTGGTCGGCCAGTAAACTCTGGAACGTCGCCAACTACTACGCCCGCAACGTGTGGAATGACACGGGAGAGATACCCGACCACGGCAGACTCAAAGACGAGTTGAAGACACACACCAACTACAACGGACTCCACTCACAGTCCAGTCAGCGCGTTCTGGAGGAACTCGCTGAAGCCTTCACCTCGTGGTATGAGTCTGATGACGATCGGGACAACCCACCCGGCTACCGCAAACAAATCTACTACGACTCGCAGGGCCGCCGCGTCCACGAAGAACACCCGCGCAGTACGGTCACGTGGAAGCAAAACGGCATCAAACACGACACCGAAAACAACCGCATTCGCCTCTCAAAGGGTGCCAATCACAAGGAACACCCGAAAGCGTGGGAGTATATCCTTGTTGAGTACGAAACCCGGCCCGGCGTTACCGTCCAGAATCTACAACAGGTTCGTGCCGTCTACGACCGACAGAAGGGTCGGTGGGAACTACATCTCGTCTGTACCAAAGAGGTGGAAACACCCGACTCGCCCGGCGAGGAAACAGCTGGCGTCGACGTCGGGATCTGTAACTTCGCTGCGGTGGCGTACAGCACCGAGGAAGCCGACCTGTACCCCGGCAACCGCTTGAAACAGGACGGCTACTACTTCCCCAAGGAGATCGCGAAGTGCGACGACTCGGACGGCGATCGAGCCACTCGACTGTATCACAAGTGGTCAGAGCGTCGCACGCACTTCTTCCATAGTCTTGCGAAACACATTGTTGAGCGGTGTGTCGAGCAGGAAGTCGGTCAAATCAACGTCGGAGACCTCGAAGGTGTCCGTGACGACAAGGACGGTGACGCGAAAAACTGGGGTCGTCACGGGAATCTCGATCTCCACGGGTGGGCGTTCAACCGGTTCACCTCGATCCTCGAGTACAAAGCGAAAGTAGAGGGGGTCGAGGTCGTCGAAGTGTCTGAGAGCGACACAAGCAAGACGTGTTGCGTATGTGGGAGAGACGACGAGAGTCAGCGCGTTGAACGTGGGTTGTATGTGTGTGATGAGTGCGACGCTGCGTTCAACGCAGACGTGAATGGGGCAGAGAACATCCGTCTCGACATGAACGAAAGTAACTCCGAGTCTTCGGCCAGTTCGGACGAAGATAGGAGTACCGGCTGGTTGGCACAGCCCGGAGTCTACCTCTATGACTTGTCCAGCGGATTCCAACCGCAGACACAAGTGGTAGACTACAAACCCTAATATCCCAATCCAGCGGTGCGGTGCCGTGGGATTCCTCCGCGTTTACGCGGAGGAGGATGTCAATGACACGAGAAGGATGACAGTAGCTACTCCAAGCAGAATCATCACCTCATTTTCGTGAGAGATCATACCAATTAATTACCGATTGTCTGGGAAATAAAATGATTCTACCGGGTATGATTCTAATTCAGAAACACGGCAGTATCAATATATAATCGCATACTGATGGTCCGGTATGTCGCAATCAGCGAATGTATTCCGCAGTCCGGTCGTCCGTTGGGGGATGCCCGCTATGACGGCCGCTATTATCGTAGCTATCGCGTTCCTCGTTGTTGAAGATCAGACACTTAGGTTAGCGATGTTGGGGGTTGCCGTCGCTGACTTCCTTGTCACGCCACAGATACTGAAACGCGCTGCTCGGGGCGCATAGCTGGTTTTCGACGGAGATAGAGTTATTTATTACAGATAGTAATACAAAAGAGAGTGTTTCTGACTTAGAAGCAAGAGATAATGTTAAACAGGTTGTCCGGCCAAAGTGGTGATAGGTGTTGTATCGGGGGATCGTCCGACCAGTTACCATGCGCACTCACACGGAGAAACGGGCGCGGTGACAATAGCAAATAGAGATGTGAGCAATCGATGAGTGATGATCGACACACAGCGATCCCGTTACGTGAGTTTCCGGACCCCGCGCTCGCATACACTGTCGACGGTGACGATGCTCGCGTGACCGCCACGAACGACGCCTTCGAGCAGCAGTTCGAACAGGAGCTGGTGGGCGGACGCGTGTCGACGATATTCGACCGGTTCAACAGCTGTAATACGACCGGTGACCGGGAGCCAGTCTCGCATCTCGTTCGCGGCGATCGGATCGGCATCCGTCTGGACGGATACGGCAACCGAGGGCCGTTCTTCGCTCGCGTAATCCCGTCAGATGACGACACCGGATACCTCGTGTTTTCCGACCTTCGTGAGTGTCCCGACGAAGGCTATTCACCCGGTGTTGATCAAGTGAGCAGCGTTATCAGCCACGACCTTCGGAACCCGCTCGACGTCGCGAAGGCCCACCTCCGGGCAGCAGAGGAGACCGGTGACCCCGAACACTTCGAGTCGGTCGCAGACGCACACGATCGGATGGAACAGATCATCCGTGATGTCCTAACGCTGACGCGCGACGATGCTGTCGTTCAACCCACAGAGGAGGTCGCAATCGAGACCGCTGCGAGAGACGCATGGGAGTCGATCGATACCGAACAGGTCGAACTGACGGTTTCGGAGTCGCTGCCGACGGTTACCGCGGACTCCGATCGGCTCCAACGGTTGTTTGAAAACGTGTTCCGAAATAGCGTTGAACACGGTGTCTCAACCGATGAAAAGGGTAGCGAACAAACCACAGAGTCACCAGCAAAAGGCCATCCGGGCGCCCGAGGCGAGCAGACAGGCGAGAGCACGACTGTAGTTGTTCACCCACTCGAAGGGGGGTTTTATCTCGCAGACGACGGACCGGGAATCCCACCCGCGAAGCGTGACGTCGTCTTCACCCCCGGATATTCCACGCGGAGTGGTGGGACCGGCCTCGGCCTAGCGATCGTCGACCGAATCGTCGAAGCACACGGCTGGGATCTGACGCTCACAGCAGCGGATGACGGTGGTGCGCGGTTTGAAATCACCTTTTAGTTAGGGTGTCGCGGGCGGCGACAGAGATCTCCTTGGTTGGAGATTTGGAATACATGTCGGGTCAACGATCAGCCTCGGTCGCGCCTCTAGCCGGAGATCAGTACCCCTCGCGCTCGATACCGGTGAACCGGTCTAACAACTCGTCTGCGTCGGGGAGAAGTCGACAGATGCGGTCCCGTAAACTGTTAGCCTGCTCGTTGAGCGACGAGAACTGATCGTGGTCTTCGAGACGGTCCTGTGGCAACTCAGCGGCGATAACAGCTCGCTTCGATTCGACTCCGAAGTACTGACCGAGGAGTTCGTATGCGAGGACCTGACACTGTTGGTCGACGGCGGCCCTAATATCCTCTCGGTCGACCGGTTTACAGAGGTAGTCGTCGAACGGGAGTTCAAGAAGTTCCAATCCTGGGTCGATGGCGGTCACCATAATAACCCGGGTGTGAATGTCGTACTCTCGTAGCTCACGGAGGATGTCGTCACCAGATCGATCCGGCATGTGCCGATCGAGGAGAATTACGTCCGGCGGGTTGGACTCGTCGACCGCAGACAATGCCTCAGGACCGCTGTAGGTAACCGTGACATCAGCCACTGCGTCCAGCCGGAGGGCGTACGCGTCGGCGACCTCTTTCTCATCGTCAACGAGCAGCACCCGCGGCCGGTCAACGTACATGTCGGCCGTCACATCGTGGTAGTATTCGCTACAACATATAATAACCGCGGCTTGAAACGTCGGTCTATTTGTTTGATCCGGAACCGGTGTCCGTTGTTACTGCCGAGTGTGAGAGTGCTCAGATACGGATGGTGATATCACCGTCATCCGTCCTCGCTGTCATTGAGGTGCCACCGTTGTCGACAGCGGCGCGTAGCCGCGTCTTAGTCAGCCGGTGAACACGAAATTGTGGGGTCTGGTCCGGTATCGAAAACTCACCGGTAGCGGTGTGAGCAGAAAGAGCCGCGCTTAGTTCGTCGCCGAGTTGAAGCAACAGATCGCCGGCAGACGACTCCACGAGGGCCTCGTCGACCACGTCTGAGATTTCAGCCGTGATATTTCCGGACTTTGTCGTCAGCACTGCCACACTAGCCGGGTCGCGTACCTGAATCGTTCCGTCCGAAGTCCTCGCGGAGAGGTCGCCTCCGGTCCCATCGACGGTAATATCACCCTTAGTTGACCGGACAGAGACGTCACCCCGCGCCCGAGTGACAGAAACATCTCCATCAAGGGTCTCTAGTGTCGCCCCGTTCGGAACTCTGACTCCCGTTACACTCCCGTGGTTTGTGTGAAGTCGATGGACAGCAACGTTGCGAGGAACCCGAAGTTCCAAGGCGACACGGCCACCGCCCAAGCCGAGCAGTTGGGGTTCGTCGGTCGTAATTTCCAATCGGTTCTCAGCGACCTGAACCTCGGTGTCGAGCTCTTGGGGGGAGACGCCGCCCGTGGCGTGTTTCTTCGAGACGATTTTGATGTCGTCACGCGACTCGCCAATGAAGGCGACGTCGCCCGTAGCGTCAGCTACGTTGATAGCGGCGACTCTCGAGGGATCGACCGTCCGTGTTTCACGGATCCGTTCTCGGTCCAGTTGGCGTACGGATTCACACCCGGCAAGAATACTTCCTAGACCAACGCCAGTCGCGGCAAGTAGCCTTCGGCGGGTCGTTGTGGTTTTCGCAGCGTTACGTCCAGTCATAGCGATCACCGGTCAGGGTGAGTATCGGATCACGGCGCACGCTGGCGAATAACGATCCAAGGCACGGTACGTGCTCTCTGTGGAGTAAATGGGGGGACCGATCGTACAGACACATACGATATGCCGAGTTTGTCACCATAATCAAATATAGAATCGCATGCGCTGCTGGGTCGGCAACACTCCCAAGATTTTAAATAACTAAAGTGAGTGATCGAAGTCAGAATCCTCGGTGGATATTACGGGGATTGGCGGCCGTTGGCGTCGAAACTTTCGACCGGCACCCGGCGCTCGAGGAAGTCCGCGACGATTTTGAACGAACGGATCTTATTGTCAATGTCGGTTGAGCCGTGGCCCTCTTCACCGAGTTCGTTATACTCGAAATCACCAGTCTGGCCCTCCTCGAACCCAGCATCAAGCAGGGCGTCACGGAACAGGCGAGCCTGTGAGATCGGACAGCGCGGATCGTTAACACCGTGGATGATACAGAGTGGGGCCGTGAGGTTTTCGACGTGATTGACCGCTGAACGCTCCGCGTAAAGCTCTTGATTCTCTTCAGGGTCACCAAGGTACCGCTCCAGCGTCGTTTTGAAATGTGCCATCGACTCCTCGTAGAGAGCCGTGAGATCCGTGATACCGACTTGGCTAACTCCTGCGGCGTAGAGCTCTGGGTACTGAACCATCTGCATGTTCGTTGAATAGCCACCGTAAGAGCCACCCATGACGGCAATCCGATCCTCGTCGATCCACTCTTTCTCGGCAAGCCAGCGTGTTCCCTCAGCGATATCACCCTGTTCGGCGCCTCCCCAGTCTTTGTTGATCCTGTTTTTGAATTTTCTACCTCGACCGGTCGACCCACGGTAGTTCACTTCGAGGATGCTGTAGCCACGCATCGCAAGGAATTGGGCATATAGGTCAAACCGCTTCAGGTCCTGAGCCGGCGGGCCACCGTGAATCTTCACAACTGCCGGCGATGGGCAGCGCCCCGAGTCGTACACCAACGCTTCAATCTCTAAGCCATCGTGTGACTCAAACGTCTCGTATGAGCAGTCAGCGAATCCGCTGGGGTCAAGCTCGCCATACTCCGGCTCTAGTATGGTTTGAGCATCGCCGGTGGTCAGATCTACCCGGAGTAGTGTCGGACGGTCTGTAGGGGTCTCCTGTGTGACAAGCACTTCGGTCGCTGAGAGCAGAGCAGCGTCACCGTATCCCGGGAACGAGGCAACACCCTCGGGCAGCTCAACTTCGTGACTCCTACCGTTCAATTCGTGAACGACGGGTACTACGGCGCAGTTCCGTGTCCGGGTCGCAAGAACTCTCTCACCACTTGGGAGAAAGGTTTTGGGCGACTCCACATGGTCTGGCTCAGTAAGCCACTCAACGGAATCATCGGTGAGATTATAAACACCAGCTCGGGGCTTATCAGAAGAATTGTCAGAAACCAACAACTGGTCACCATCGGGTCCGAAGTCGCTCACCGCAGCCTCAGCGCCCTCCTCGCCAATATTTAAATTCCGAATCTCGACGAGCTGTGCGTGCTTTCCGCTTCTGTCGAGCCGATCAATTTCAGCGATGTATACGTCTTGGTTATCAAGATTATCAGACTCATTCGTGTTGTAGGCCACACGGTCGGCTCCGGGTGTATATACTCCGTTACGGACAGGCTGACGATAGTCAGTAAGCCGTGTCGTTGTCCCAGTTTCACAGTCGTGCTCGTAGAGATTCATCTGTTGGTCAGTATCGCTGGCGAACAACAGATATCGACCATCTTCAGAGACATCCGTGAGAATCGTCTGACCATCATTTTCGACAACAGCCTCAACCTTGCCGTCACGGTCGATGGCCATGATATCATTCTGTTCGTTTCCGTCCCGATCTTGGTGGAAATACAGCCGGTTTCCGGAGGGAGCCCATCGGAATGGATATCGAGCGTCGCGGGGGACGTTCCCGTCACTAAGTCGTGTTTTATCTCCTGAATTAGGGTCAACGAGGTACAGTTCATTGCGACCGCTGCCGTCGTAGTAAACTGCGATCTCATCTCCACCCGGAGAGGCCGCTGGGTGGTAAAAACTCGGCAGTCCGGCTAGTTCCTCAAGCAGATTTTTCTCCGGCATTAGGCCCTGTTTGCTTCGGAAGTTTCAAAAAAGACACCCCTTTGTTTCAGCTTGAGAATCACCGCGGTGTCTTTCGCCCGCCGAACATCTCTGCTGGGGCAATTCGAACCGGCTAAAAGATATCTTAGAGGGAGATGGCTCTGTTGAAATCCTTAAGAACTGATAGGATCGGTGTGCGAGATACAGAGGATGGGTTCAGCGCCCGGGAGTTGGGCTAGAGTATCGATGATGTAGACAGTTATTCGACTGTATCGAAACGTATATTGGTTAATCCGCAATATACATCTGGATTCAACCACTGTTACGAAATATGCCTGAACAAAATCTGTATGAGCGTCTCGGAGAGCGAGAGGGGATACGCGCTGTGGTCGATGATTTCTACGAAAGGCTTCTCGCAGATGATGACTTAGGACCGTTCTTCGAGAGTGCAGATATGGAGAAATTACGACAGACGCAGACAGATTTCCTCTGTGAGGCAGCAGGTGGCCCCGAAACGTACGACGCTGAACCTGTCCGCGAGGCCCATCTCCACATTCCCTTCACTCCGGCTCACATCCAGCGAGCGGTTGAGTTGTTGTACGAGAGTTTGGACGTCTTCAATGTGGCTGACGAGGATGCAGAAGCTGTCGTTCAGGCAGTTGCCGCGTACGAGGAAGATCTGCTAGCAAGACCAGAGGACGAGGAAGAATGATGGACAGGTAGTAATTCGGTTTGTTAAATACGCGCTGTGTATTCAGCAACACCTACAATTTGTTCTTGATCTCTGTCAATAGCGGCGTGCAAGATACAGAGCTTCTATACAGCAAAAATAAACACATTCAATTTCAACAGCGAGGTGTGAAGTTCAATAAGCCCCTCCCGCTGGCTGTTCTGATTGGTTGCTGCATTGGTGGTGGAGTTCACCGATACCTCCTTTCGGATTGGTTCTTTGTGTCAAGCATAGCAACGGTATACATCGGGATTACATACTTCATTTTAGCGTATGACATCACACTGCTCGGTGAACAGTTCATGTTCGATACTAGGTACGACAGGCTTGGCCATGCCGTCGGTGTCTTCGGATTGAGCATAGGTCCGTTAGCACTCATAGAATATGTTGGTCTTCAAGGGTCTGAGGTTGTCGGCGTGCTAATGTGGTCGATTGGTATAATTGCGTATTTTATTATCATATCGAATGTACAGAGTCAACCGCGGCAGTAGCGACTGGTGACGCACGAGTTGTCCATCGGTAGAAGCGGAAGCATCAGTGGTAATTGCTGAATATGCGCTCTCTATACAGCAAAGGCTCGACAAACTACCCGATTGCTGTCAGCAAGGCGGTACGAGATACAGAGGGTGAGTCTTGCATGAAGGCTCGGTCTGTCCAGGGCAGTTTAGACCGGTCAATATAGGTCTTAGATACACTGTGGAGTCGCTATTCATACAGTTTAGGCTATTCTTCTCGTTTCAGGGTACAGGCGAGAATGCAGTTTCCATCGGGTCGGTCAGCGTGAACCCTATTCAGTTGGGACTCGGGTGTGCGTGCTTGGTTCTCTCGGGATTTCTCCTAATCAGGTACGTCTATCTCTATCGAGACGGGAATCCGTACAAGTATTTCCCGTGACGAACGGAGCGAGACCTCCTCGACCGCACACAACGAAACGAGAACACCTCGCTTGACCACGTCAGGAACAACTTCTCTCGGACAGGGGGACGACTATGGCACGAAAGACCTGACAGACCTGTCCGAGGGTATCTTCTGTGAGTTGCTGACGAGTCACAGTTACAGTAACAATAGCAGTAGAGATACTATCACGCCAATCAGAAGCATAGCGACGAGGATACGGCTCGCAAGGGGGCTCAGTTCTTCGTCAGGGATTGCCTCAGGTTCATAGACTCCAGCGAGGATTGTACCGCTCAGACAGGTCAGCGTGACGCTTGCGACACCCCACGCCACTGAGAACAGCCCTGTTTCGGTGAGAGCTGTCTGCCCCATCCAGAGGCTCATCACAAGCATCGAGAGGGCGAGTCCTGAGCGACGGTTCATACTCTCATCCTTGTTCAATTACGCATATTTTAGTAATATAAATACTATTGAACCAGAAACAACTCTCCGTTTTGAATGAGATTCGATGCTGAATATGCGCTCTGTATTCAGCACGGCTCCGAGAACATATCTCCTGCTGAGGATTTCAACAGAGCCAGGGAGATCTAAGACTACTACCTAAGATCCCAAACAGAGCATCGAGAGAAATCTATCGGAAGAAGTTGGTCGGGAGTGTTAAGTTACATCCAAATAACTCCCCAGCGGATGGCTCCGGAGTCGGCGGCGGACACCCGCAAGGTGTACTCGTTGCTTGACGACGAGTATGCAAGACAAATCCTCATCGAAACGTATGAGGAGACGCGGTCGGCAAGCGCACTCTGCGATGTCTGTGACGCGTCGGAGGCGACTGTCTACCGGCGGCTTGAACGACTCCAACAACAAGATCTCGTCGAGAGTGTCCAAGAGATCGATCCTGACGAAGGTCCCCACGAGGTGTACGCTGCACGACTCGACCACGTTTCGATTGATCTGACCGCAGCTGGCTTCGAGATTGATATCGAATACGTTGACGAAACGGCTGCCGACCGACTGACCAGACTGTACGAGGAGCTCTCTGGATGACACCACTTCAGTTCATCACAGCAGAACTTGCCCGCTCTCGCCAGACAGTACTCCCAGTACAAGTGGAGGTCGTCGGCGACAATGCCGCATTAGCGGCCGCCACGATTGTCGCGTTCTTTCTGTCGGTTCTACTCGCAGTATTTGTTACGTATCGTTTCGCGCGTGGTTACTTGCGGACGCGTCAGCGCCCGCTACTGTATCTCACAGTAGGGTTACTACTGTTAGCCCCACTACCGATGTTCCTTCGGTTGGCGTTCGGTAATGTGGGATCGGTGACAGGGACGGAACGGACGGTACTGGTAACGGCGAGTAAATTCTGCGGGTTACTCGTCATCCTCGGGGTAGTATACCGATGACGTTGTCTGTGATTGCGACGGCTGGCGGTGTTGCGACTGCTTGCCTCGGAGCGTACGTCGCGTATCTCGCGTACGATGGTCACCGTCGCAACGAGAGCCGGACGATGCTGTTGCTAGCAGTTGGCGTCGTGTGTATCGCTGTGGTACCGTACGGGATCAGTTACGTCCTGACACCGCTGCTTTCGCTTTCGGACGCGGTGACCGTCCTCGGTGTCACGGTGGCCCATCTAGCAGGGCTCGGAGCGTTGGCACGGTCGGTGACGGCGTGACATCTGGGACTTGAAGAGTTATTTCATATTTATATTTTTGGGAACGTTGCCAGCGCTGTAGCGTTGAGTCTCTTATACGTGGGTCTCGCCACAAGATTGAGTCGCAACATGAGCGAATCCGCTCGGTCCCCAAGTTCACCGATCGACGCGTTCGCGCAGTTCATCGGTGTGCCGTTTCAACGGCAGACGTATCGTAACCTCGCGTACCCCCTGTTAGCGTTCCCACTCGGGATTGCGTACTTCACCGTCATTACGACCGGACTTTCGACCGGCCTCAGTCTCGTAGTGACGCTGCTTGGCATCCCGATTATCGTCGGGACGCTCGCAGTGACGCTCGGTATCGGTTCGTTTGAGGCGCAGTTGGCCGGATGGCTCCTCGACGTCGACGTCAACCGGTCGGTCCCAGACGTGGAGTTCGCGTTCGGCTCGGTTGATGAGATCATCGCAACGACGAAACGCGTCGTCACGACATCAGCGACGTGGACCGGACTGCTACTCGTCGGGCTGAAGTTCGTGTTCGGCGTCGTCGCCTTTACTGCGGTCGTCACTGCGGGTGCGATCTCGGTGACGCTACTGTCGCTACCGATATTTTACAACGCGTCCGGAGTGACCTACACCGTCGGGCCGTACGTCGTCGACACGCTCGCCGAAGCGCTGGTTGGCGCGGGTTGTGGGGTCATTCTCCTCCTCGTATCACTTCACGTCCTCAACGGACTCGCCCGCCTCGGAGGGTTCCTCACGACCGCGCTACTCGGCGGTCAGATCACCACAGTGACGGGTGATGTCGATGGTTGAGCGCGACACGGAGGACACTATTACCTCTCGCCGCAAGCTGCTTGGTGCGGCTGGTACCGCGGTCGCAAGCGCGCTCGCCGGCTGCGGGTCGGTCGTTCAGATCGAACGCGAAGGAACCACCGAAGAGCAGATCATTGACGCACGAACGGACGCGACACTCACGGTTGTCGACGCGACGGACGCGATCGCTTTCACCGCCGAGCGACGCGACGACGTCAAAGTTGTCGCCGAAAAGGAGGCGTTCGGTAGGGTTTCACTTGACGAACTGACGGTGGACGTCGAGGAGACCGCCGATCGCGTCGAGATCACCACCGACAAGCCGACCATCGTCGGTTTCGGTGGGGCGAGCGTGTCGTTGGAGCTGTACGTGCCCGAAGAGATGGACGTCGATCAGATCCAGACCACCGACGGGGCGGTGACGGCACGGCGAGTCCCGGACGGTGCCGCGCTCCGCACCCGAGACGGATCGATTCGGATCACCGACGCTCGGGGCGACGTCACCGCGGAGACCAGCGACGGAGACATCTCCGTCGACGGGACGGACGGGACGCTCTCGGCGGTGACACAGGACGGAGCGATACAGGTGCGAGACCCGGGGCGCGTCGGCGAGATCAGCACTCGGGACGGGAACGTGATGACTGACATCCCGGCGGTGGCTGATGACGCCAAGATCGAGTCGTCGGACGGCAACTTGCTCCTGCGGATAGGCGAGGAGCTTGAGACGGTGCTCACGGCAGACACGGCCGACGGTGACATACTCATCAGCGACGTGGCTCCCGGGCTTCAGATCCGGCGTCAGACGGACTCTCAACTGGAGGCAGTCGTCGGTGACGGCTCAACGCCGCTTCGGGCACACACTAATGACGGGGACGTCATGGTTCGGGGGTGACCGCCACCAAAGCGGTCCTCGCTGACGACGAGGCGGGAATATTATATCAGACGACATCCCAAATGTCCCGTTGATGGCCCTCTCGGACCAAGTATCGGACATCTCGACCATCCTCCCCCCCGTTCGACAGCTGTTATTGGTTCCGTTTCAACTCCGGACGTACGGGGTGTTGCTGTATCTCGCCCTCGCGTTCCCGCTCGGCATCGGGTACTTCGTCGGGACCGTTGTCGGACTGTCACTCGGTATTAGCCTGTCAGTATTCTTGATCGGCCTGCCGATTCTTGCGGCAACGCTGGGCGGTGTCGTGCTCGTTGCTGCCGCTGAACGAGTGATGGCGCGACAACTGCTCGGCGCCGACATCCCGACCCCGTCGTGGGGGGTTTCGGAAGCATCTCGACTGCGCGATCAGGTACTAACGGTGCTGACGACTCCCGTTTTATGAGGATCACTTATTTTTGTACTCTCAAAGCTGGCTGTCGGTGTCGCTGCGTTCACAATTATTGTGGTCGTCCTGTCACTCGGACTGTCTCTGCTCGGAGCACCGCTGTACTACGACATGCCCGGAGCGTCGGTTGGACTGTTTCTCCCCGAGCCGATCCGGCGTGAGCTTTCGCTTGTCATCCCTTGGGACCAGTTTGAGGTCGGGATCTCGTTCATCGTTCGACTCACGTCGTGGGAAGTCTCAACGCTACCCGGAGCGCTCCTGCTTTCGGTGTTCGGCGGGTTCGTCCTGCTGATCGGACTGAACGTTCTGACCGCAGGAGGGTGGATCTGCGCACGCTGGGCTGAATTAACGCTTAGTCCTGGAAGAAACGAAGGGTGAATTCGGGTGTGGAGACGCTTACAGCAGCGTTTCAATTGCCAACTCCGCTGCCAGTCTAGCCTATTTACGGGAGTCGGCCGGTTCACCTCCACCGTCTTGTGTATGGAGTGTCATCCAGACCGCCGCAAGGGTAGGCTACAGTTTCGCTAAACGGACGTGAGAACACTAGTTTATACGACGCCGCCAACAACGAGCAGGCCAAGAACGATCAGGAATACTGCGACTACGCCTCCTGCGGCAATTAATTTGTTCTCCATCGCCTTCTCCTGAAGCGGCATCGCGGCGTACTCCTCGCGGAATGCCTCGAGATTATCTTCGTTATAGAAGAACTTCGTTTTCAACGCGAATCGTTCAGTCACCGCACAGCCAGTACAAATCGGTTCACCTTCCAGTCGCTCCGTTTTGGTGTGGCTGTCGCAGGCGATCGCTCCACAGTTCGGACAGTAGGTGTACGTCTCGTCGACGCCCCTCGTCTCGCAGTGGACGCACCGATGGATGCCATCCTCAACAGTCACTCGTGACGGACCTGCTGCGTAGTACTCATAGGGGTAGGTGTACGCCTGGATGTCGGTCGTCTGCTGAATCTCAGGTAGATACACCGGCTCAATCGATTGCACTGAGATATCCGAGAGATTCGGCTCACACGTCTTGTTGTACGTGACGTTGTTGTCGCCAGTGTAGGAGACAGTCGTCGTGTGGTGCTGCTGGAGCCGCTCGACGGCCCACTCCTTGTACTCGGTCTGGGTCTGCCCGAATCGACGCTCCCCGACGTCGTCGAACACCTCCCCAAACTGGCCCGAGTCGAGTTCGATCCTCGTATGGAAGTTCTTGGTGACCAGTGTCGCGACATCCTCGTCGACGACCTGTGGGTGGCCGCGTTCAGCGTGAACCACGAACTGCGTCCGATCGTTGATCCGGTGGACGACGCCGACGGACGTCTCGAAGACAGCGTTTGTGTCGGCGGTAACCGCAACCACCGGTCGGAACGTCACCGCAGAATGTGGTGTCGGGGCGTTCGCGGCCTCGATGTTCTCGATATCCCGGAACGCTTCCTGGACGGGTGCGTCGACGTCGGCCGCGGGGTCGTAGGGACGGAATGTTTCGTCACAGAGGATTTCGATGCGACCGTTGTAGAGGTCGAGGCCGATCTCGTCGGCGAGCTCGCGAAGGTCCTCACCACCGAGCAACTCGATTAGATGCGGGTCGTCGCTTTGTTGGAGACGGTCGGCGTACTCCTGGGCGGGACTCGTGAACCGGCCCGTCGTAACGACCATGCCCCGCTTCGGGCCATCGAAATCGAACGTCGCGATCGCCGAGTGGAGCTTCTGGACGACCGGTCGCCCAACCGTCCCCGTGTGTTTACACTCGACGACGATCGCGCGCCGCGTGCCGTCGACGACCTCCTCCATGATGACGTCCCGCCCCTCGTCGGCTGTCTTCTCAGCCTGCCGGACGTTCTCGTAGCCGAGGTTGCGGAAGACGTCCTCAATCAGATCTTCAAACTCGAACCCAGAAAGATCGTCTAGAACGGCCATTTGATGTATTTGGATACTGTCGCGCGATTACCAAATACATTGGTGGGAACCAGAGAGGTCATCAATTTCGGAAGACGCGATTAAATGAGTGTGATATCATCATCCTCGCTATCAATAAGATCCCAGAGTGTAATGATGGTAATTTGGCCCTCGTAGCCTAGCGACGACATTGCGGTTTCGATTGCCTCTCGAGCAACCCGGTCGGCAGTAATTACAGTGATGTTGTCTGCCCGTTCGGTATCGAGAAGGTACTCGACAGCAAGTCCAGCGAACACGGGATCGGCTTTTTCCACGTCGTGCTCGTCTTTGCTCGCCGATTTCGAGGCGATTGCTCGCCGAACAATATCTTGGGCTGTTGTCCCCTTGCTGTGGGAGACGGTCGGAGCTGCCACAACTTTCGCCCACCCCTCGTCTTGGGCTCGCTCCAGTGCTGGCTTGACTCCACCTTGTTCAATTTCTTCTTCAACGCGAGCAGGAACCAGAAGCGTCACGCCAGCACGCCGAACTGTTTGGCGGAACCGATGGTGTTTGGATTTCCCTGGATTTCCGATGCTAATAAAGACGTTTGCGTCGACTAATGTGACTGACTCGGGGGAGAGAGGAGATGAGTTGTTCATCGAGAATGGGAAGAATTACGACTCAGTATTCGGGCGAGGCGTAGTCACGTCAAGTTCGCTCTCGAATCCGATGTCATCCGAGATTTCCGGGAAAATCACGTCGAAGTAGGGATCGTATTCCTGCCCAACCGCGAGCGCAGGCTTCAGCGCGAGGATGACACTGATCGCTTCCCCGGTTGGGATGCCAAGTGGATCAGCGGCCATTCGCTGGGTGATCTGACCAGCATAATGGAGTCCGGCCTGTCGGACAGCAGCAGCGAGTTTGCCAACACCGTGTCGCTCAACAAAGTATGAGATTTCTTCATCGACTTCCTGGAGTGCAACGGCGTGGAGGATCGTCGGCGTCACAACAATACCATCAGTAGTGATGCGAACCGGATCTGCGGTCACTTCTACTGGTCTATCTCCCGCCAACGTGACGATTCCGAGTGCCTCAAGCGTTTCTACGTGATCGTAGACGGTGGTCTTTGGGATATCTAGTGCCGCCTTGATCTCTGGGCGGGTGACCGGCCCGTAATAGCAGGTGTACACATAGACACGCGCCAGTTCTGGATGATCCAATAACCGCCCGACAGTTGCGAGCTGATTGATCCCCGTTTCGAGATCATGTGGGGGTGTCTCCGTGACGGGGTGAGGGGTCATACACATTAGTACGAAATCCTTGAACTTTAAACTTCGTATGGGAAGCGTGACTGCTGTTAATGTGAGAGAGAAACTTCGTAGTCGGCTGCCAGCCTCCGGAATTGAGCCCATTCGGGAAAACGACTGTCAGTATCTTGCCCGTGTGTGTTCAGATACTGGAGCAGGGCATCGATTGTTTCCTCCAACGCTCTTGTGTAGCACATTGTTGATTTCAGAGAGTTGCTTTGACGGCGTGTTTGAGCGCTTTTCGTCCGGGTTTGCGGTAGAGTTCTCGTCTGAGTTGGAACGCTCGGAGATACTGTGTGAGGCGATCTTTTGAGA
>NZ_JAODIX010000071.1 GCF_026586675.1 Halorubrum yunnanense | reverse complement strand
CAGTCTCTGACACCGTGAAACCGTGAGTTATCGACCCTACCCCGACGCAGTCTTGCGTTCAACAAGGCAAATAGATTGCAACGACTCTACTGATATCACCAGCAAGTGATTCCTCTTCGCCGGTTGCGGTCAATACAGGTGATTCACGAATCGCTCAGTACAGTGGGATCGCTTATGCGTAGCAAATTGTTGATCGCTCTTCTGTAGGAGATTGTTGATACAGTCGTCACTAGCTGAGTGAGAACACTGATCGACTTTCTAAGCACCTCTACCGTGGACTCCTAATTTAATTCACACAACCGTAAATCGCAAGACTGCAGTCCATCAACAACGTGCTACACCTATGAAAGCCTGCTAGCTCAACAAACCACGTCTGCGATACTATATTTTTCGCTGGGGTCGATCCAATCTTGATCACGAGAGAGAAACCGCAAGCAGGCACCGTGGTGGTTCAGGAACCAGCCGGCAGGCGGTCAGAACGTGAAGACGACAGCTGTAGCTCACGACCGCTGCGACCGGCCGATGAGGGCCGCCGGCCGGCGGCCCTCAGGCACTCACTTCTGGTGGATCGTACACCTCCTCACGCTCCAGCATATGGAAGATCGACACGAGCAGTTTTCGCGCCGTTGCGACAATCGCTATCTGGTGGTTCTTCCGCTGTTTCAATCGAGCGTAGAACCGTCCAAGATACGGATCGTTACACCGGTGAACCGCTGTTTGAACGCACTGAACGAGGATCCAGCGTAATTCTCCACTTCCGCGCTTCGAGATTGATCCTTCCGTCCGCGAGTCCCCTGACTCGCCCACGACCGGATCCAATCCCGCGTAACTCACCACCTGCTTCGCCTCGTCGAATCGGTCGATCTCACCGATCTCCGAGGTGATTAGCAGCGACGAGTAGAAACTCACGCCCGGAATCGTCATCAACAGCTGCGTCTCCTCGAGAGACGCAGCGGTTTCCTCGATCAATGATTCGAGTTCCTCGATTTGAGCGGTTAACTCGTCGATGATCGAGAGGAACGACACCATCAACTGATCACCGACCACACCGAGCGAGAAATCCTCGCCGGCGAGGATTTCTCGCCCGTTCACGCTGAACGGATCCCAGTCGTAGGCGATCCCGTGTTTGTCGAGTAGGGCGTGGACTTCGTTTTTGAAGTCCGTGCGCTTTTCGACCAATCGCTTTCGGCCGCGCACAAGTGCGCGGCGCTCTCGGAGCTCTTCGGACGGGACGTAACTCTCAGCGATCATGCCGGCTCGGCGAAGTTGCGCGAGCAACTTCGCGTCGAGCCGGTCGTTTTTCACCTCAGCATAGCCGATCGCCTTGGTTTGGCCCGGATCTGCGACAACCACGTCGAGGTGTTCGTCGAGGGTGTCGTAGACCGTGTAGTAGTTGCTGGTTGCTTCAAGCGCCGCTTTGGCTCCAGCGTATTCTTCGGCAACGTCGTCGAGATTCGCGTTTTTGACGCGAATCTCTTCGACAACCTCGGCATCATCGTCCAAAACAGCGACGTGTGATTCGTCCTTGTGAAGGTCGATTCCGAGGTAGTACATGGTAACCTCTGGAGTGGGAGTGCATGGAGTAGAGACACACCTATTCGGGCTTGCCGCCCGTCTGTCTGTCCGACAGACGGGCGGCGTCCCATGATGCGGCTTCCTTGGCACGTAGACCAATCAAGAGCACGCGTTCGAAGACGCTTGTGTAGCATCGGCCTTTACCACCCCATTCTTACTCCATGCGCTGGGGACTTAGCAGGCTTTCATCCCATCAAGAGCGTTGTTGATATCGTGGTGGCCTGCAATTCTGTCATCGATCGATCTCGATAGGAACCAGCTGTCTGAGCGATCTACCGGTCACGGTCTACTCTCACTCTCTTCGGGAGGGCTGTATCAAACCTTGACGCCACAAGAGCATTTTTGCAGTAATATTAAGTCGTGTGGTCGGGTAATCGGCTTGTGAACCGCCGCAAGTACCTTTCTATAACCGGCGCGAGTGTGACGGCAGTTCTCTCTGGTTGCGCTGAGAGGAGTAATTCTGGCAATGGTCTAAGCAGTAATATATCAGAAGGTACCCAAGCAACGAATCAGGACAACAGGGGAAACAATCTAGAGGATAATACATCAGAAAATACCCAGACAGCTCAAAATGGCATTAACGATGCCGAGCCAAATGGAGTTCCTGAATTCGAGATAATTCAACTTGAGGTTCCTGATGAAATAACCCAGCCAGAGACAATAGATGTCGAACTCACAGTTGAGAACACTGGCGATGCTCGCGGGAGATTCCGTGGTGAGGTTGATATTGATGTTGACGGAGTTTTTCTACCGAAATCAATACAGTACGATGCGGAAATTGGTGCCGGTGAGCGTACTACGCTCACAAAGACCCTCGATCCGACTCACTCAGGATTTGTGACGTTCAGTCTTGAGAGTGTTGAGCATGAATTGATGGTAATACCCGAGCAGACAGAGCCACAGATACAGGGTGTTAGACTCATCAGAGAGTGGAACGAGTACGGAGACGTATTCCAGAATGCCATTGATTCCGCATCGGTTGGTAAGTTGATTGTAATAGGGGTGAGGTACTGGTACTGGCATGGAGACTCTGGTACGTTGGATGTTTCTGTCGAATACGAAACAGAAGGAAAAGAAATATCGCACCGAGATGTCACACAGGACGGATCTAAACGTATCGTAAGACAGCGTGGTTGGGAGCCACGGGAAGACTACATCAAAATATCAACATTTAGATGGGATGCAGGAGAATATACTACAAGAGTACAGATCCATGACGAACGTATAGAAGGCTTATCGGCAACTAAAGAAGTAACTTACACGCTCAAGTAATTCACTTGCCTCTGGTTCGGCTGATGCATGCGTCCCCTGTATTCAGGACAACACTCTGAAGATTCGTCATAGCTAGTAGATATACTGATGGTCAGTTCGCAACTCTCATCGACTGGGTGTTTCAGGCGAGGATATGTCTGAAAAACAGGATTTCAACAAAGCCACTGAATCAAAATAGACTACCCTGAACAAACGAAGTCAACTCACCGACCCCCCTCTTACGCAGCATGAACCGCAGAGAGTTTCACCCTCTGTTGATTCGGCACCTACAGCAGTTTGAACACGCAATCAAGGTACAGATCTCGAATGTCTTCATAGTACGCAGCTAGATAGTCATCAATAGCCTCTCCTGAGGTGCTCTTCCCCAACTTGTCGCCGCGCATATACTGAACGAGTTCTCGAGGGATGTCCTGCTGAATCTTCCAGTAGTTGGTGAAGAAGTTTCGGCCGTAGTGTGATCTAATGCTTCGGTAGTCCTCAAACTCAGGAGCTCTATTGATCGCCTCAAAGTGATCCTTCCAGACCGCGGAAATGTGTTCGCTGTCATCCATCGGTTCGTACGTGCGCTCGCTAACGATGAGGTACTGCGAATCTACAGAAGGACGAGTCTGCAGAAACTGGATCAGGACCCGTTTAGCTTCGTCATCAAGGGGAAGAATACGTGAACGGTGAGATTTGTTCCCCTCGCGTTCCTCTCGAGACGGGATATAGAGAGCATTCTCGTAGTCACTCACTGCCGCAGCAGTGCCAAGGCTGGGATACCACTTCTTGATCGAAGGGTGCGATAACGCGACATCTTCCACGGATATGTCCATTTGTTTGGACCCAGCCTCCACCATGTCGATGATGAACCGGGAGACGCTATCGTATCCGCGCTCTTCGGCACGCGTCTTCCACTGCTCGTACTGCCGGCTACTCGGGTAGCACATGGCGGCCTGCGTGTCGTCTCCTAGTTCAGTCATTTCTGGCGAAGGTCGGTCGTCTTGTGTCTTTCAGTCGGTGGCCCGGAGAGTTCATCTATCGGCTATTGATCCTTCAGGTCGTTTCTTCCTCAGAGAGATCATCTTCAGCGAGTTCCAGCTGACGGGTTTCCACATCGATGGAATACCGGACATGGTGGATCTCGTATGGGTTGATGTTCAGCTCACGAAGATCTTCTTCGGTCAGGAAGATACACACACCTGCCACGTTTCCACCTGAAATAGCGATACGGGCTGTTCGGGGATGGGAAACGAGTGACCGACGGTGTGCTTGAGGGAGAGTCATTGCTACGCTTTGCCCTCCTCAGAATCTTCTACCGAATTTTCATTTTCCCCGCTCTTTCGGCGCATGTCTCTCAGTTCACTGAGGTAGGGCCACTTCCGGTTCTTACCACACTCCTTGCACTGGTACGAGTGGGCGTTCAGATCTCCATCAAGATCGCGCTGGCCATTTGCCCGAAGCTCTCCATCACAGCCCGGTTCGGAACAATGTAGGGTGACGACCGGTGAAGAGGTGAGTACAGCGAACAAGCCAAACATGTCTGCTGCATTTTGAGGTGTTACCGTGTTTTCGTCGTCAGTAGAGTATCGTATGTTAATCTCCTCTATGCTTTCCTGAGCCTGACTGAAGACCTCCTGAGAAACAATCTGTAGGGCAGGCTCATCAACTGAGAATTCGTCTTCCTTGAGGTGCTCACTATCGATGGCCATAGTCGGTTTGCCAATGTAAACCCTCTTCTGCAGGTGGAGCTTCACTTGCCAAGGCGCAATCGGATCAAGAACATCACCGAACTCGTCATTGAGATGTTCAGCGGTCGCAGCGTACGACTCCGTCGACAGGAATTCATTGAACATAGCCTGTGCCGCCTCGAATTCTTCAGGGTCCTTCTGGACCCAGTCGTTACCATCGGGCTCGTATCCCGGAGGAATGCTCTTATTCCCAGAACTCCAATTTTTTTCGTCGAAACCATTCTTCCGTGACCGAAGAGATGCCCGAGTCCTGTACTGAGTCGAAAGGTGAGACACCAGAGATCGCATTGTCGCTTGAATGAGGTCATTTATTTGCGAGACGTTAATCTCGCCGTGAGGAGTCATAATCGTGACATCACACGAGGATTGCATGTGATGGATGAAGTACAGAGTCTCTGCAGTAGAACGACCAAGCCGGCTGATATCGTCAACGAGGAGGAAGTTGATGCCCTGTTGTACGCGTGCAAACACCTCGCGGATCCCTTCACGTTCGAAGTTCGTACCCGTTTGACCCTCATCTGTGATCGGATCTGAGACAAGTTCGATCCCTTCACGCTCTGCCAAGTCTTGGAGATCTCCAATCTGTCCGTCCATGTTTCGACCATCTTTTACTGAGGACAGATCACTCTCGCGTGCGTAGATCACTCCTGTGTCGCGGTCATCCTCGCCATCCGGCATATCTTCATCCTTGCATTCACTATTGTCACTGCCTTCAGAATCTCCAGATCTATTTGAATGCGCGAAGTCATCCAAAGTGAACTCATCACTGTCATTTCTCTTACCGTTCTCCTCTTCCTTATCATTCTCATCTTTCACATCTGAAGCCGCATTCAGCTGGGGGAGCAACTCTGTTGCAGCCAGCAGATTTGATCTGACCCCCCCGACCAGCTGCTCAAGGATGTTGGATTCATATTGGCTCTTTTTTCCTTCTGGTCGCGGTCTGTGTCCGTAGAGGTGAAATCGTCTAAAGCTGTCGGTAGAAGTGTCTTACAGGCCGTTTTTGAATTCTGGGCAAAGGTCAACAGTCGATGTCGGATACAAGCACCCAAGCTTCGTGTGGGACGTCGAGCCGATCGTACGTCTCCTCGACGAGGGCGACCGCCTCCTCGCGGGAGAGATCGTCGACGACATCGAACGCAAGCGTCTCGCGGAGGGCTTGCTGGGCGGACTGCTGTCGGGTGGTTGCGTCGGCGGCGGCGTGGGGCCTCACGGTCGCGAGCAACAGCGAGATCGCGGAGACGATGATCTGCCGATGGGCTTCGCGAGCGTAGGGGACATCGGTGGACTGCGAGCGAAGGTTGAGCGGGTCGTCGAGGAGCAGTGCGCTGTAGAGCTGGTCGGCGTCGGCCGAGTGGCCGCTGGTCTCGGCGTCGTAGTCGTCGGGATCTGCCTCGAACCAACTGTCGAAGAGCCGGGAGAGTTGCGAGACCGTCCGGTCGATCGCGGCGTGGGGCGTGATCGCCGTCTGGGGCGTCGGGTCGTCGCCGGAGTGGCTGTGCTCAAAGTACAGGGCGTGACGGATGTTGGCGACAACGACGCTGGCCATGAACTGCTCGCCGCGGTGTTCGAAGCCGTTGTGTTCGGAGAGGTCGCTGACGCCGGTCACCTCCGCAACGGGATCGGGGACGGAGAAGTCCTCGACGGAGCGTTCGTATTCGGTGTCGGTTTCGTGGCTGCCTTCGAATGGGTCAAAACTGTCGCGTGTGGTCGTTTCAGGCATGGGAAATCCGGAGCCACCCCCTCTGGGGAAGACTCTCGAGTTTTGGAGCCGATAAATGCGGTCTCGAGTCGTATCGGTGGATTCCTGTGTGGACTGTGTCCGTTGCACTACCATCGTGTTGCGGGTGGCGATAGCGACGCAGAAAAGGCGACGGGGCCGTCGCGCGGTTGTTCCGTGGGCGCGTCGCGCGAGGAGCGAAGCGACCGCGTGCCGCGTCCACGAGGTGGCTGTGCGGGCCCCGTCGCCGTGCGGGGGTTGTGGGGAGCGGTCGGTGGTGGAGCTGTGCGGGAGAGCGGTGTGGTCGCCGAGGCGGTTGCTGTAGCGGTCGGCGAGGCGGTGGCGGTGGCCGCCCCGATCGTGGTCGATCGGGGCTCGGAGCGAAGCTCATGGAGTTCGATCAGCGGCCAGTGAGGCTCGTTGCGGTCAGGGTTCGCTCCGAGGGCCGATCGACTGCAAGGGGCGAGGGCGTCGATCAGGATCGTCGATGGCGGCCTCGAGCGCAAAAAAAGAGACCGCCGACTCGGGATACCTAGAGACAGGTCTTCCCGAGATACAGGGCGATGACTGTCCCGATGAGCTCCTTCAACACGGTCATCAAGAGTTCACCGTTCGCCGCCAGTACGAGGACGCCACCGAGGAGGAGTCCCCAGAAAACGAGGTACTGGACGACAGCCCAGTTTAGTTTGAATGCGATACCGTTGTGTTTCACCTCCGTTGGAGAAGAGAAACTCTGTTTGTCTTCTTTCATACATGATGGAAGAAGGGAATAATGTTTGTCTTGTAAATCCACGACGGGTAGAGATGTGTAGTATTCCACGGCGGGTCTCAGTATCTGGATTCAGGGAGATCTTCGTGGGAGTTGTTCTCTGCACTACGGCCGTGTTGCGATGCGTCAAACCAGCGCAAAAAAAGAGGCCACCGACTGGCCTCACGCTGACCGGGAGACTGCGAGAGCGAGGAGAATGACGAGAGGGACGACAGAGAACGTACAGATGGCAAGCGAAGCGAGAAATGGCGGAAGGTGGACAGTCAGCGGGACTGCGGCACTCGCCACGAGAAGAAGATAGCCGCCAAGGAGAAGGATCGCTGTGATGGGGCTGATCGGTGGCTGCTGTGTGGAGTGGATGGTGTGTTGCATGGGTGGTGTTGGCTTCCGTCTCTGGAAAGCCTTCGCCTCTGGACGAGAGAGATAATGTCGCCGGCGACGGTGGCCGATCAAGACGGGGCGGTCGCCGGAGCGCAAAAAAAGAGGCCACCGACTGGGATTACTGCTGTCGGTGGCTCATCTGGTCGATGAGGTCGTCGATCGAGGCGTCGCCGGCGTCGGTCTCGACTCGGTTCTCGGCGGGTTTCCGGTTCGTCGTCGACGCCATCCCGGCCGGGTTGTAGGTGGTGCGACGGCTCATTCGTCGTCACCCTCGTTGGCCTCGTTGCCGAAGAAAGTGAATCGATTTCGGGCGTTAAACGGGCTGAATGCTTGCTCCTTCTGTGCTTCTGCCAGCTGCGAGTTGTTTCGGTTCATGGTCGGAAGTCGGGGCTTCCCCCCTTGGGGGAAACTCCTCGTCTCCGGAAGGAGGGAATAATGTGGCCCTTTGGTACTCCGTCGAAGACCCGCTGGCTGTGGGATCTGGTGGAGAATCTGGCTGATGGTCGTCGGCCTGAATCCGATCGTGTGGTGGAGTCGAAGAGAACGGAGTGTAGAGATCGTGGAGAAGGTGGTCGTCGGACACCCCGGGTGTCGAGTGTAAACCAGCCGGGGGAGAGTTTGTATCCGGGATTCCGTTGTTTGTTGTTCTCTGCACTACCGTTGTGTTGCGGGGCGTCAAAGCGGCGCAAAAAAAGAGGCCGCCCGGCCGGGCCTACTGGGGCTGGGCGAGGAGCTGGCCGTCGACGAGGGCCCGGGGAGCCCGAGTCGGAACGTCGGGCCAGTCGATGGAGTCGGTCTCGCTGCCGACGGGGCAGTCACAGGGGCGGTCCTCGGAAGCGTCGAACGTCACGCCGCAGGCGAGACAGAAGTTGGTCACGTCGGGCGAGTGGTCACCGTGCAGGTACTCGAAGGCCTCGCCGGGGGCGACGGTCTCGGTCCGGCCGTAGGCCTCGGCGTAGTGCATCCCGGACGGGGTGGTCCGCCGGACGCCGTCGCTGCCGATCGTGAGGTACAGATCGCCGACCCGCAGGTGGTAGAAGCGGCCTTCGGGGTTGTCGTCGACCCGGCGACACTCGCCGGGGGCGAGGTCGAGATCGTCGATGGCGCGGCGGTGGTCGTCGTGGCGAGGCTCGAAGCTGTCAGCGTCGGTGGGTGTCGTGTCGAACATGGCTGTCTGTCGGGCACCCCCTCGGGGGAAGCCCTCGTCTCCGGGAGAGGGCGATAATGTCGCCGGCGACGATGGCCGATCGGGGCGGGGCGGTCGCCGGAGCGCAAAAAAAGAGGCCGGCCGGCTGGGCCTACTGGCGGGGCTTGAAGTAGCCGTGAAGCTGGCGGAACTCGTCGCGGTGAGCGACGAGCCACTCGCTGATCGAGTACGGTGCCTCGGCGACCTCGAGAAGCGCGAGGTGGTCGCCGTTGGGCATGGTGTGGAAGGGGTCGTCGCCGTGGCTGGCGGGCGCACCGAGGGTGCAGTCGGTGTGGACATCCCGAAGCGGCGTCCGGACGGCGTCGTCGGTGTCGTGGTACTCCGAATGCGCCGGGACGACCGTCCAGAACTGGTTGTTGATCTCGTCGTGGTAGACGGCGGTGCGGTCGGTGGTGATGCCGAGCAGCCGGACGTGGCTCGTCACGGTGCTGGTGCCTCTCGCGTCGTGGGCGGTGCGTTTCTCCGTCTGCAGGACGGTCGGGTAGTCGTCGAGGTCGAACCACGGCTGGCTGTGGTTGAGGAAGCACGTCCGGCAGAAGCGGAACTCGCCGATGCGGAAGGTCTCGCTGCGGGGGACGGTGTGGCCGCAGTACGGCTGGATGGTCTCCTCGGTGTCGGTGCTGTCGTAGATGTTGGTGTTGCTGCTCATAGTCGGTTGGTCGGGCCACCCCCTCGGGGGAAAGCCCTCGTCTCCGGCTGAGGGGTACAATGTTGCCCTGCGTCGACCGGCCCGTCCCGGGGAGTGCGGTGACGGTGTGGAGACGGTCCCGTCGCGGTGGCGGGAGCCGAGGCCGCGGCCCGCTGGAGACTGGGTCCGTGGGCGTGCCGCGCGAGGAGCGTAGCGACCGCGTGTCGCGTCCGCGTGGTCTGGCCGCGGCCGTTAGCGGTCGTGGAAGCGGTCGTGGTGCCGTCGCGGGAAGACCTTCTGCGGTGAGGGCGGCGACGGGACGTCGACGAGAGAGGCAACCGTCCCACAGATGATCTCGCTCCAGCCCGACGGTTGGAGAGGTGGTCGACGTCCCGTCGGCGACCGTGATCCGACGAGTCCCCGTCGAGGCGTCCTCACCAGCGCAAAAAAAGAGGCGACCGACTGGATATCCTCACCCGGCGACGTACACATCCTCGAAGCCGCAGTCGGGACACGAAACCTCGTAGTCGGGAGCCCACTCTTCAGCCGTCGTGGTCTCGAGCTGTGTGTCGCAGTCGGGGCAGGGCAGGTCGAGACTGTCCACCGGTGTCGGTTCGGCGATAGCGATCGTGTCGTCGTCGGTGCTGTCGTGGCTTGCGGTGTTGCTGTTCATGGTCGGTGTTCGGACCACCCCCTCGGGGGACAGCCCTCGTCTCCGGATGAGGGAGACAATGTGGCCCGGTCGGTGGCCGATCAGGAGCTCGGCGGTGAGCCAGCGCAAAAAAGAGGCCGGCCGGCTGGCCTCACACCGGCGGGCCGTAGAGGGCCTTGGCGAGGTCGTTGCCCTCGGTTGGCCACGCAACCGCCATCGAGATGAGCCACAGGAAGCTGAGCAATGCGACACCAACAATCCACACGGCGGTACCGAGACTGGCGAAGAAGCTGCCCACCAGCCCAAGATCGGATGGCGTCGTGAGCCCTCGGTGGATCGTCGTCCAGATCAGCCACGCACCGACGGCGGCACCGGCCACGCCGATGGCAGTCGAGACCACCAGCATCACCGCTTGGCCGACGACCTGAAGCGGCGACAGGTACGAAGCGACCGTCACCAGCCGACGGAGGCCGGGGTCGTTGCCTCTGTACACTTTTGGGGGAACGGAGGAACCGTTCATTGTTGGGAGCCTCCGAGGTGGGACATCGTGAACTGGTAGCTGACCTCGTTGGTGAGCTCGAAGCAGAGCGTGTCGAGAGCGAAGACGGTGTCGGCGTCGACGAAGGTCGACGTCGACTTCCGGATATCGGCCGAGAAGGCGTCCGACCGGTTGAAGACGATCTCCGAGGTCGACGAGAACGTCGAGTCGCCAGCTGGGTCGGGGTGGACGGCGTCACGACCCCGGGCGGCGTCGACCCGCATCGCCTCGGTGTCGACGCGGATGATGATGAACTTCGAGCGGCCGCGGTCGACCTTCCAGTCGATCCCCGAGCCGACCGGAGCCTGCTGGGAGACCGACGCCGGGAGATCGCGAGAGACCGAGCGTGGCAGGTCGGTCCCGGGAAGGAGCAGGTAGTAGTCGAACTGTTCGGTTCGGTCGTCAGCCGTCGGAGTGTCGATGGTTGCGGACATGTTGCTGGTCGGGCTCACCCCCTCTGGGGGAAAGCCTCGTCTCCGGTAGACGGAAACAATGTCGCCGGCGATGGCCGTTGAGCCACGGGGAGGTGGCGTTCAAGCGGTCAAGCGTCCGTAGCCGGTCCATGCCAGCCCGAGTGGTGTTGTCGGTGGTGTTGTCCCCTGTAGTCACCATGCATCCAGCCGTCCCACTCCCCCCAAGAAGAACAACTGCCCCTATGGGGACACTAGTAGCGTAGGCAAAGATAGAGAGGAGAGAGTAGAGTGGAGAGTCGTAGGGGAGAGTCGTCCCCCATAGCCCTACCAGTCCCACGAGGTCAGTATCACCGGGATTCCCTGATGGATCGTCATTGGTTGTTTGCTCCACTACTGTCGTGTTGCGGCCGGTCTCGTCAGCGCAAAAAAAGAGGCCACCGACTGGGCTTACTGTATCGCCTTCAGGGCGACGACGGCGAGGAGCCCGAGGAAGCCGAGCGGATACATCAAGAGGAAGCCGACCATCGCCACGCCGTTGAACACCGGATGCAGGACGAAGCCGAGGAACGCCGACGCTGTCACCGCCATCAACCCGAGGAAGCCGTACACGAACAGCGTCGTGAACGTCGGCGTCGGGGCGAGGAGTTGTCGAACGATCTGCCAGTGGACGGCCTCGGTGTCGAAGCGGTCGAGGAGCCCGTCGAGACGACTGTCGTCGTCGTCGTCGTCCTCGTCGTCCTCGTCGAAGTCGGGAGACAGTTGGTCGGTGTCGAGCCGGGGATGGGACATCAGGCGACCTCCTCGGTGGCGACGATCTCGCCGTCCTCCCAGTCGACGAAGAACTCGGCCCCGCACGAGCAGACGTACTCTGCTCGGGTGCCGTTCTGATCGAGGAGCTCGACCTCGTTGAGCTCGTGGGTCATCGCCGGGAGCGGCTGGTTGTGACACGTCCGTCGAGTGCAGTCCGTCTGGAAGTCCGCGGTCTGGTTGATATCGATGCTGCTGTCGAAGCTGCGAGTGTTGCTACTCATAGTTGACTCTCGGGTCACCTCCCTCGGGTAACCCTCGTCTCCGGACGGGAGGTATAATGTTGATCTCGTCCATCGGCCGAATTGGTGTCGTGGCGTCTGTGGTTGTAACCGGTGCCGTCGATGCCCTCGTTAGCACTTTGTACTAACGAGACAGAGACCGCAGTCGGGAGTGGTTCGTCGACGTCGATCGGGAGTCGAACAGAGAGTGAGACGAGGGTCGAGATGGGGTGTTGTTGTGGTGTCGAGATCGGTGGTGATCCGGTGGTGTTAGAGAGGGTCGATCTGGTGTCGTTGGGAGCCGGGATTCGACGGTCGAAACTGGTGGATTCAGTAGTGGTTTTGTTGTGGTCTGCACTACGGTCGTGTTGCGTGGGTTTCGACCGGCGCAAAAAAAGAGGCAACCGACCGGTCACGATGGGTTGGTTCTGGTCCCGTTCAGAGGTGGGTTCGACGGCAGTCCGAACAGGCGACCTCACCACCGCCGAGCCGGGTCGCCTCGTCGCTGTCACAGTAGTCGCAACCGTCCGATGCGTCCGGGAAGTTGGACCGGACGATGACGGCGATGAGGAAGGCGATGATGAGGATGATTGTGAAGACGATGCTGATGCCGAACAGAAGCAGTGCGATGAGTGCGTTCATTGTCTGGAAACCTCGCCTCTGGACGCCCGCCATAATGTCACCGTTCGGGTGGGGCCCTGCCGACGCCTCGTCGGGTTGAGGTGGCGGTCCGTCTCACCGTGTTGCGACAGAACGAGACCCCCTCGTCAGAGGGGTGGCTCGTGGACAGCTTTGGGTCCATCAGGAGACTGAGAGGTTCCCGGCTGGAGTGCCGGGCGGTTGCTGTCGCCGATGGCCAGCTGATGCCGGTCAGACGTGGCCGAGTTCGTCGAGGGGACACCCGTCCTCGAGGTGGGTCGACTGCCGAGTCGAGATCGGGGTGGTTCCGTCACCGGTCGGTCGCCGTCTGGCTGGCCGTCATGCAGTGGCTGTTCGTCGTGGCTGTGACCCAGCCGTCTGGGGGGTCGCCGTTGCCGGCGTGGCGATAGTCACCTTTCTGAGGGGTTTGCCTCGCTGTGGATCAGACCGGTCGGTCTCGTCGTCTCGGGTATCCTGTTCGAAGCGGCGTAGTGTCGTCGTGACTGTGGTGGAGATCGTCGTGGTGACGACCGTCACCGAGACGCAGGTCGATGCCCTGTTGGTGAGTGATGCCGGTCGGCGTCGACGAGTGGCGATCGGTATCTCGTCGGGAGTGACGCCGTCGTCGTTTCGAGTCGGTCACTGACGCCGGAGGTGAAGTCTCGCCGAGTGGTGAAGCCGTCTGCCACGGCAACTGATTCGGTGGTGTCTGCCAGCCGAATGGCGTCTGAATACTGAGGCCGACTGCCGGTAGATGTCTCCGAAAAGTGATACTGACTGTGGAGTCGTGAATCGACGGTGAGATGGATCGCGGTGTGACCGTCTGGTCGACCTGAACGGATGTGGTTTCGTGTCGACGTCGTCGGGGTCGTCCCGCCGAGGGTCGAGAGTGCCGAGTGGTCTGTGGCCGCCGGCCAGCTGGAGGTGTCCTGTGTGGTCTCGGTGACGCCGATCGGAGTCGTCGCTATCGTAGTGGTGTTGGGTCCGACTGACCCTCGGGAAGTTCGGAGTAGCCTGTGCCTCAGTAATCTGAGAGTTCGTCTGGTGGAACGGATGTGGTCTGAGGCGGTCAGTTGTCTCGACCGCCGTCTGGATGGGAGTGGTGAGGAAGGCTGGATGCCGAGTGAGGTCCATGCTGATCAGGCTGGCCATCTCCTCCTTCTTCCTCACTCTCCATGGTGGGTTAACTAGGCAGTCCCCTTCAGGGGACAACTGGGGTGATCGGAGAAGCTTGCTGTATCACTCTTCTTACTCTTGGCCTTCTGGCCTGAACACCCCCACCTAACGGGGGTATATCGTACCTTTTCAACACGCCGCTGTCGAAATAGGCGGTTTTCTGAGAGCGTGAAATTAAGTCCGATCTTGGAAAGGGGCTGGAACGGCTATCCACGCGCCTCTCAGGTATGCGAGCCAGTCATATTAGGGGTGATCCGATATTGACCGATTACCCCCCGGACAACCGCAAGACGGGAGCGAGGTGTCCGGGGGGTGTCGATTCGGGCCGAAAATATGCCCGGTATTCGGGGGTTACCCTCCCCCGTATAGTTATTTTCAGTCTGAGAGCCCATCGTATCGAGATTGTGACTGTTATATACGAAAGAAACTCCAGAGTAGGCGTGTGACTCTGTACTCACAGCCTTGCCATCTTGCGATTGTCCGGGGGGTGTCCGGGGGGTGAGTGAAGATTGAGTTAACCCCCCGGACAGGCAGCCACGTAGGGTTATTTTCATAGATTGTCGATCTCGCATATTCCACACGAAGATGTCTGTAAAATACGCAATTTTCGGAAAACTGCAAATTGGGGCGAAATTGGCTCCCTGAAGACTCCCTATTACCCCCCGGACAATCGCAAGACGGGGGCGGGGTGTCCGGGGGGTGTTTTGGGGTGATCTGCGGCTCAGAGATCGTGAGATAAGTAGGTGTCACTGGTGCCCGCAGCTCCTCGCGATTCGGGGCGTCATTAGAGTGAGATTGACCGTCTCTTGTCCCCGGTGTGTGGGTACACATCTGTACGAACCATCGCTGTCTATGGAGTGAATATGGGGAGAGACTATCGGTGAATCAACAACCAAAAGAGGGCACAACCGCGACTCGGTATCTACATACGCTGTCTGATAGATACCCTCACATCGGCGAGGAATTAGTCGAGAAAAACGAACAGCGAAACGCGGGTGAACTACTCGTCGATCGGGAACTTGTCTTCGAGGTCGACCAGCTTTTCACTGCCGTTTGTGAGCTCGAAGCCGAGCCAACAGCGGGGGCGACCGCGCCCCTCTAACGACACCTTTTTCGAGACGGGATCGATGTCAAGTTCGGCGCGGAATTTGCTGACGAACCCACCCGCCGGGTACGTCGACAGGTCCAGATCATCGGCCGTTACATCAGCTTCCTTACCTAACTTGTGCGTGTTGATCTGGGCCCATGCGTTGTACGCACTCCGGAGGTCAGATGCCGGGGTAGCCCCATCACCCTTCGAGGAGCTGTCGAGGTCGTCATCGATGTCGAGGAAGATGTTGGCGAACTGGACCATCGGATGCGGGAAGCCATCGTCTGTGACGAGGGTTCCGTACCGGTCAGTCATTGTGTCGAGTGCGATCGACGCTGTGTCAACGTCGGGCGCGTCCGCTGGCTCACTCGACTCGTCGCCGTCGTCTCCACCCGACCGGTCGCTGTCGGCGAGCCGCGCAGGCGTGTATCCTGTCCGTTCCTCGATGTCTTTGAGAACTGAGATGTAGGTACCATCCGGGAGCTTCAGGGCGCGCTTGCCCGCCGTGTTCTGCCCCCCGGAGTCGCCGTTCGATTCGTCGTCATCATCGTCGGAATCTTCCTCTGAACCACCGAATTCTTCGAGGTCATCAGCCTCGCAAAATTCGTGCTCGATCGCGTAGCCAACAAGCCCCTTCAGGGGGATGGGCGTGTGCTCTGGGATGAGGTTGTTCTGGCGCGCGTAGGTCCACAGATGGAGGTATTCCAAATCATCGAGATTCTGACCACTCGCCGAATGTTTGGGGTCGCGCTTCCCCATGTCACACAGCGCGAAATGCTGGAAGTTGTAGAGGGCATTCCGCTTGTGACAGTAGGCGATTTCGTCGTCGATCACGACGAAGTAATTCTCCGATTCACCGAAGTGTCCGAAGGGGTTTTTCCCACGGGAGCCGGGCGTGAGACCAAGGTCGCGCAGGGTGAGCGTCCAGAGGGGGTTGTGGCTCCCTGTGAGCTCGCGGTAGTCACCCTCCTCGACCCGGGCTTCGATCTCCTGTGGGTCGACATCCATCTGGGTGCCAGCACCCGTCACCAGCCCCCCGATCGAGCCCGTCGCAGCGGGGTGCTGTGACGGGTGGATCGTGGGGATGAAACCGAACAGTGAGAGGGGTGGGTAGACCCCGGGTGCATCGGGCATCGGACGGAGCGTTTTGTGCTCCGAAGTGAGGGTGTTGACATCGGTCACTGGCCACCGGTGAGACGCCGCGATTTCACCCCGGTCTGCGTCGGGGTCAGACGGGATGATATGCGGGTCGTAAATCGGGAGGTCTGCGACCATCCCATCCGGGCTGATCGCCCCCACCGTTTGGGGGAGGTCATTGGCCGTCGGGAACCCGAGTGAATTCGGGGCCATTCCCGTCGGGTACTCACCCACTGGGTCGGCCCGATCGGCGAGCGTCTGCATCCACGCTGGGGCCGTGGCGGGTGTCTCGGTCACATCGTCAGGAACGGTCGGATTGTTCCCCAGCGAGAGGCGAAGTGCCCACTCGGCGGGCGGCGTTAAGGCGAGCCAGCCCTCTTGGAGGAAGTCATCAAGGTCGCGCTTCTCATCGCCGAACTGCGGGAGCTCTACGAGCCACACGTTGGTTCCACCGTAGTCGATGTGGTCTGGGTCGTCTTCGGGCACAAGCTCTGTCTGCCCGTCTGCATCGGCGCTCTCGGAGACCGCGTCTGTCTCGGTGTCCACATCGATCATACCGAGCCGGTTCGCGACGTTCTCCCAGAGTTCGTGGTCATCTTCTACGGGGTCTACATCCCCTTCAAGAACTTCCTCACGGTACACGTCGGCAGCCGCTTGCACGGTTCCTGTGAAGGTGTCGTCCGGCGAGGGCGTGTGGGTGTCGAGTACCCGGCCCATGTTGACCGCGCTGTCAACACCGGGGCCGTGCTGGTGGAGCTCGATCACTTCGCTGATGGGGCCTGTCGCCCGGAATTCTCCCTGTGTCTCCAACAGGTGAACGGGCACCTCGTCAGCCATCACCGGCGTCGTCTCGTCGGCGTCGACATCGGCGTCAGCGGGCGGCGCAACACGGAGGTCCTGATCGTCGAGTTTGGCTTGGAGTGTCCCGTCGCGAGCGGCCTCGACCACAAGCTTCTGCGTGAACATCTCGTCGCCGGGGAACTCACCGGTACAGAACAACTCGCGGATGTTCATGTCGCGTTCACACCGGCGCTCGTCGTGATCCTGATCTTCCTCGGCAAGGACGACCCGCTTTGGCGGGTCAGAGTCTTGGAGGAAGTACACGTCGGGGATCCCCCGGCGTTTGACGATGTCGGCGAGCACGTCGCGGTGTTTCATCTTGAACGACTTCGTCACCGGCGAGATGCACGGGATGCCGTGGGCATGAGCCGTGATCGCGTCGGCCATCCCCTCCGTGATGGCGAGGGGTTCACCCTCGACGATGGTCTCACGGCCATAGATCGGCTCGTCGGCGATGGTGTAGTTTTTCGTCGTCGCGAGCTTGGCGTACTTCCCCTTGGTGAAGTCCTCGGGATGGGTACCGTGTTCCGTGTCGAAGTCCGGCTGCCGCCCGATGAAGAAGGCGACCTTGCCGTCTTCGTCGTAGTACGGGAAGATGTACCGCCCCCGGAAGAGACACGAGAGGTCGTCGGGATTGTCGGGATCGTCGAGCGTGGTGTAGTCGACGTACTCCTCGCCCTCCTCGTTCTCGCCGTAGGCGTCGCGTGGCTTGGTGAACAGCCCCGTCGCGACCATGGTGTGATGGCTGAAGCCCTTGCTTTCGAGGTGGAAGAACAGCTCCTTGCCGAAGGCGGGTGCCCACCCGAGCTGCTTGTCGGCGACGAGGTCGTCGCTCCACCCACGGTGATCAGCGCCGAGGAACTGGTACGGTTGCTCGGCGGCGGCGAAGTCTTCGGGCTCACCGGTGTTCTCGGCGGCGTCCTCGGTGGACTGAATGCCGGAGGTCTGGGCGTCCTCGTTGGCGGGCATTGCGTCGGCCGCCTCGGGATCTTGCTCAACGGGGTAGGCGGGGTCGGGCTCGTCGAGCGCGGTGAAGTATTCCCGCGGGGTCTCGGGCTTGCGGTAGCCCGCCTCGAACGCCTGCTCGTCGTTCCACGTGACGTTGTTGTCGATCGTCGTATCGAGTTGGCTGTGGAAGAAGCGGGCGGCCTCTTCGAGGCAGGCTTGGACCGCGCCAAGATCCGGCGTGGGACTCAAGCGGAGGTCTTCCGGGTCGGCGTCGACGAGCGTGCTGTTGGGCTCCGCACGCGGTTCGCCGGCCGCGGTCTGTCCCACACGACGTGTCTCGTCGGCGTCGCTCTGTGCGCCGTCTGTGTCGTCTGTGGCCGGCTCTGTCTCGGTGGTGTCGGAGTCGGTGTCCGTGTCGGCGTCGTCGTCGCCCGTGGTGGCCGTCTCGGCGTCGGGTGTGGTGTCTGTATCGTCTCCATCACCGGCCTCGCTCTGTGCGCCTGTGCGCGCCGCTGAGCCGTTTCCGCTTTGAGACGGGGTGTTGGTCGTCTCGGTGGGCGTCGAGCCGTCCTCGCTCGTGCTGGCCGTGTCTCCGGCGTCGCTCTCTGCGTCCGCGTCCGTGGGCGTGGGAGAGCCGTCGTCCGTGGCGGGTGTCTCCCCCTCCTCGTCGGTGTCGGTGAAAGATTGTCTGACGTAGTATTATAACGATCGCGTTTCTCTCATTTCAGTATATGACTGAAACGGGTGAAACGATCGAAACGCCACCAGCGATCGTAGCGATGCTCAACCAGAAGGGCGGCGTCGGGAAGACAACACTCACCATCCACGTGGCAGGTGGACTTGCCGATCGTGGACTTGATGTCCTCGTGGTAGACCTCGCCCCTGAAGGAGCGCTCACGTCGATTCTCGGCTACGACGAGGCGTACAGCGATCTTGATCGGGAGGTATCACTCCATGAACTCCTCTTAGACCCCAGCCGCACCGGTGACGTCGACGACCTCGTCCTCGAGGGCGCGGAGTTCGATCTGCTCCCGGCGAACGAGCGCATGGTTGACCGGACCGGCGGAGAATTAAACGGCGAGCCGCGGGCCCGAGAGCGACTGAAAATGGTCCTCGACGAACTCGGTGCTGGTTACGATGTCATCCTCGTCGACAACATGCCGAGCATCAACGTCCTCACAGACAACACGCTCGTGGCGAGTGACGGGGTTCTCATCCCGGCATACGCTGAGGCGCTCTCGGTCCAAGGTCTCGACCGTCTTCAGAAGCAGATCGACAGCGTTCGTGAGTACTTCGGTGCGGTCAGGATCCTCGGGATTGTCGCGAACCGAGTCGAGCATAATAAGCAGGCCGACGCGATGCTTGACCAGCTCCACTCAGAGTTTGAGGATGGACTCGGGATTCCGGTGTTTGACGTGTACAAACGAGTGGATCTTCAGCGAACAATTGCTGCACAGGAACGATCGATCTTCGCTGCTGAGGAGATTGAGAGTGACATGGCCGAGGTAATTAGCGAAGTTGCATCCCTTGTTGATAATGAACTTGTGGAGAAAAGCCAATGAGTGACGATCAGGACGACGCCGGCGAGGAACTGGGAAAAACCGGCGAAAAGATGGGTGGAATTGCAGATCGGTTCGGTGCAACGTCGGACACATCTGAAACGACAGAAATGTCTGAAACAGCTAGCACGCCTGAAACGCACGAAACGCCTGAAACGATCGACACAACCGATGACGAAGCGGCTTCGTCTTCCGAAATGACTGAAACGACAGACACGACAACATCGTCAGAAACAACTGAAACGATCGAAACGACTGAAACAACAGACACGCTCGGTCCCGGTGACGAAGGATTCGTCTTACGCGAGGATTGGAACGGGCGAACGATCTATCTGCCCGATAACGTGGTCGACGATATCGACATTCGGTACTCCGAGGCCAACGTTGAGTGGCAACGAGCTCACGGTGAACAACTTCCAAAAAACGAGCGGTTCTACCCAGCTGTGATCCGGGCGGGCCTCAACGGGACATCGATCGAGGAAGAGCTCGGTCTAAGCGAGTAGTTTGTGGACTCCTCCGCCCTACTCAGGTGCTGGACATAGTTTCCTTGGGAGTGGGGCTTCCTGTTACTATGCTTCTCAGGCGGAGCAGGTCGAATACTTCGGGGCTTGAACCCGAGGCGATTCACTATAGATCCTCGTCATTCGGTCTACTTGTCGTCAAATTCTTCGAGGAGATCGCTCTCGACCTCATCAAAATCATCTGGTGTGTACGTCGTCGGGCCCGACTCGTCGTCACCAAGATCGAGGATCGAATAGATGGCTTCGACAAGATCATACGCAGTTCCAGAAGAAAGGTCTGCGAGGCTCGCGATCTGCCGGATTGTGACATCCCGCTTATTATGTGCTTTCACGAGGTCGTATGCGAGTGCAAACGTGACGATGCCGTGATCTTCGAGCACCCGCTCGATCGCTGGATATTCGTTCTGCTGTGCGATCACTTCGATAAGTGCAGGCGTAATCGAGACTTCTGTCTCGCGGACTGTCAATGTCAGTTCGAACTTTTCAGCGGTGTATACGGCGGTTCTGCTATCATGATCAACTTTGCTGATCAGGCCCGCCTGTTCCAGTTTATGCAGATAGTCGTACACCGTCTTCTTCGAGACTGTCGTTGTTTCAACGAGTTCAGGGCCCGTGGTAGTCCCGGACCGCCGAATCGATGTATAGAGACTAGCGAGAGACGGGTTCTCAAGTAATTCTGCGAACGTAGGGATTCCGGTGATCATCCCCGGAGTGTCACCCGCGTTTCGCACGTGTTCTGTATCGTAGCTCATCTTGTATAGAGTTACGAAACTAGAAACTATAAACGTTTGCCACGGAACTGAGTCACTATTGGATAAGAAGGGGCGAGATGAGGTTTTCGCTATGAGTGAGAATCAGTTCTGCTGTGACGCGTTAGATACGGCAAATGGTTCCACAAGCGCGCTAGTCGTCACCGACGCTGAACTTCGTGTATTCACTCACAGAATTCAAGACGACGCTCGTATTGGACTCTTGGACATCTGCATCGGCCAAGAGACGCTTGATCTGGTTGTTCATATCGTCGGAGTCGATGAACTTTCCAATCGCGATGATGTCGTAATCGCCAGTCGTCTCATACACACTCACCATCTGCGGTTCATCACGAAGCGCGTCTGTAATATCCGGTAGCCCGGGGCCATCGACTTTGAGCTGGAGAATGGCAGTCATATCGTAGCCAAGTTTGCTGTAATCGACAATTGGCGTATAACCCTCAATTGCGCCTGCTTCTTCGAGATCTGCTAAATGGTTCGAGACTGTCGTCACAGACACATCAAGCTCGTTGCTGAGGTTACGCAAACTCTCACGGCCATTTCCCAGAAGTGCGTTCACCAACTCTGTGTCAAGATTTTCGTACGCCATTGTTTATGTTTTAGTTTGTGATGGAATTAATTATTTACTTGTTATTATTCTCCGAGAGCTGTAAATCACTTCGGGAACAAACGGTCCTGTTGATCTTTTCAACAGATGATACATTCTAACCCAGTTGCGGTCAATACAGGAGATTCACAAACCGACCGATCTCTTGAACTGACGGGTACTCGTCAAGATTTCCTAGCGAGATACATACCGAGAGTACAACAGCGATGGGAAAATCCCTATATTCGTATAGAAAATCTAATGAATTGCGTCGGAAAGTTTTTTGATATTCACTGAGTCGTCAGTTTTACCTCTTATGTACGATCAGCATCTCACCCGTCGGAGCGTCCTTACAGGGACTGTAGGGATCACCACGACGGGACTCGCCGGATGTCTATCTGATGGTGAATCGCCGGAGCGGACGACCGTTGCTGAAACCGCTACATCGGACTCATCGATCGCGGCCTCGATGCGCGTACGTCGGGCTGAAGATGAGATGATCAATGATAATCTTGAGATATTCGTTACCCCCGATACACACGTGGTCATGGGGTCGTTGACGGACGACCTTGTTCACATCATGTCCAGCCGGAGTTGGTACACAGAAGTCGAGACCGACGACGGGGGAGTACTGGATTTTTCCGATCCAGAGGAGAAACACGTGCTCTCGCTTGGACTGCCGGATCGGTTCGATGATGAGACACCGATAGAGCTCACGATGTTCCCCAATACTGATCCCGAAATGGTACCCGACGGATCCTATTTCGGGGACCTCTCTAAAGGGACCACGTTCGGGGCCGATCCTGATGTAACAGAAGTCTTCGACGTACGCGTCGATACTACCGCTGGGACCATTGAACTCGAACCACGTGACGAAATTCCACTGCTTCAAGACGACCACAAGGCTGAATCTGATGGCTGAAGGGGGATAGTTACGATATTTTATTCTTAGAATAATGGATTCGACCAGTGTATCATATACGGTGTGACGAACATCCCACCATATTGATAAAAATCCCCGTAGCAATACGTAGTCATCAGCGAACAGCTGTTTCGAGAGACAATATGTCTGAAAAAGAGGATTTCATGCCTTGTTTTGCCGCCGACTGACGGCAACTTCAGACGTTCTTACCGCAATATTCCGCCAGATTAACCC
>NZ_JAODIX010000070.1 GCF_026586675.1 Halorubrum yunnanense | reverse complement strand
GGCTTTGGAGTTTGTAGACACAGTCTCCAAACCCTGCTGCTTCGCACGTGACGCTTTCTATGACAGGCTCCAACTATACCTATAATCCGCTTCTTGGGTGCTGACTCTGAAACAGTGACAGAACAACACCGGTGTCAGTGACCAGCACCTAAGCTTTGACATCCTCCCCGTGCTGAAGCGCGAGGCTTTCTCCTCAATTCTCAGCAAACTGCGGTTCAACCGGACAACACGTATATACTAGTCGACGGGAAAACACCGATAGAACGAGGAGGTCCCTACGTGAATGGAGTTAGAACATCGTCTCGCAGAAGCACCGATGGGAGTTATCACCGTCCGAGATGGGGTGGTGCGCGCGTGGAACGATCGGGCGGCCGATATCCTTACAACTGACACACCTAATGGTGAGCCAATTGCTGGGGTGTTTCCCCAGTCGGTCGAAGGGTCGCTCACAGAGGCGTTCGAAGGGACATCGGTATCTGATGTAGCATTCGAAGAGTACTATCCAGAAGTCGACCGCTGGCTGTCAGTGTCAGTTGTTCCTGACGACGATGCGGCAACTGTCTACGTTACCGACATCACTGAAAAACGCACCAACGAGCAAACGATCGAACAGCTTCGTTCAGAGGCTGAACGGGCCGAAATGGTCGACACACTGATCGCCGATGTGCTTGAGGGATTGGTCGGAGCAACGTCTCAAGACGCGATCATGGAGACAATCCGGGACCAACTGGGGACATCCGACCAGTATCGCTTCGTGTGGACCGGTGAGTTCGCTCTCAACAGTGACGAACTAGTCATCACCGGCGTTGCGGGTGACCAAGGAGAACTGTTTCCAGCCGTTCGCGAGGCGGTGAAACGGGGAGAGGCTACCCCAGAACGGCGAGCGGTCGAACAGCAGCACCCGACGCTGGTTCAGTCGTTGAGCGAGGACCCATCAGTCCCGGACGCGGTTCGTGCCGCCGGATTTGCTGACGGCGTCCAGTCGGTGTTCGCGCTCCCGTTGGTCTACGGCTCCAGCGTGTACGGCGTCGTCGGTGTCTACGCGGGAACCGAAACCGCATTCAGCGATCACGTACAGGCCAGCTTTGAGACGCTCGGCGAACTGGCCGGGTACGCGATCAACGCGACACAGAATCGGAAGCTGTTGTTTTCCGACACCCTCACCGAAGTTACGTTCGGACTCACGGAGAACTCTCCGCTGGTACGTGTGAGCGACACCTGCGACGCGGAACTCGCGCTTGAGGGGACCGTAATGCCGAGTGAGACTGGTCTCACGTGTTTCCTATCAGTCTCGGGTGCCGATCCGGACACCGTCGTTGAGACCGTCGAAGCGGTTCCGAGTGCTCAGGCCGGTCGTGTGATCCGTCAATCGGACGCAGAGCGCGGCCGGATCCAGGTGACGCTGGGTGAAGAAGTTCCGCTCGTTGCGGCAATTAACCGTGGTGCGACGATACAGACGGCGGTGTTCAACGGCGATGACAGTCGGCTGATCGTCGAACTGTCTCCCGACGCAAACGTGCGTCGGCTGGCAAACGTGCTCGGCGATGACGGACCGGCACCCGTTCTCGCGCGACAGGACAAAACCCGCTCGCCGACGACCACGCGAGAATTTCGAAACGAACTCAATGAACGGCTTACTGACCGACAGGCGACCGTCTTGCGGACGGCCTATCTCGCGGACTACTTCACGTCCCCGCGTGGAAGTACGGCCGAGGAGGTTGCGACGTCGCTCGGGATTACCGGATCGACGCTGCTCCACCATCTCCGGGCGAGCCAGCGAAAGCTGTTGGACGCATTCTACGACGAACACGACGACAGTAGCGGATAGCGGTCGCAACTGCCGTGTTGCGCCCGGTCGAGATACGGCCGTTTACTCTCACGAAGGGGGAGTCTGGATAGTTAGATATCCTCGCTGCGGGGACTCTGAATACTGAGCATATTCCACCAAGGGTGTTCCGTTACATCGTCGTCACATGGCAGTGCGACACAAGTCGCGCGGCGACCAGACTGAGGAACCGACCGACGAGTTATCGACGGAAGAGCTACTCGACCTCTTCGGCGACGAATACACCCGACGAGTGTTCGAGGCGGTTTCCGAGCAGCCTCGCGGCGGGCGGGCCGTCGCGCAGGCCGCTGACGTTTCTCGGCCGACGGCTTACCGGCGTCTCAATGAGCTTCAGGATGCGGGCTTGGTCACGAGCGAGTGTTACGTCGCCCCTGACGGCCACCACCGAGAGCAGTTCAGCGCCTCCGCACAACACCTCTCCGTGTCGCTCGACGGTGGCGACATCGAGGCGTCGATCAGTCTGAGCTGTTAGGACCGAAGGAAACGCTTGGTCTGCCCACATGAGCACACACGTGCGACCAGTCAGTCGTATCGGGTCTGAGACCTCGATCAGCGGGGCGGCGGTGCGCGTGGTTGTAACAGCGGTAACATTCGTCGCTACACTTGCTGCTGTGGGGCTGGTACTCGCTCAATTCCCAACGCCGAACGTGTTGACTAACCTCCCGAATCAACTTCCCATGCTCTGTGGGGTAGCAGCGGTGATACTCGTCTTATGCCATCTGTTCGAAACCAGCCCCGCCGCGTACGGACTTTCTCTGGGTCGACGGTGGCTCGGTGACTTCGCCGGCGGTGCCGTAATCGGCGTGCTGTTTCAGGCTGTTTCGACGGCCGTGATTCTCGCTACCGGGAGCGGGAGGATCGTTAGTTCGTGGTCAATGGGAGTCTTCAACGACCCTGTGACCGTCGGACTCGCGATCGGAGCGACGGCCGCTGCGTTCGTTATCGTCGGGTTGTGGGAGGACTTTCTCTTTCGAGGTGTATTGATCCGTGAGTTCGTTGTCGGGTTTACGTCTCGCAATGTCTCGAGGCCGGCTGCCACGGGGAGCGCGGTCGTCGTATCGGCTCTCGTGTTCGGAGCGCTTCATTTGAACGCTGGCGCGGCGGGACTCTCCGCGTCGGTCGCCGTGACACAGGCGGTGGTCGGGGGGCTGTATTTCGGCCTCGCGTACGTCCTCACGGACAGCCTCGCGCTCCCAGTCGGCATCCACTTCTCGACCAATCTCTGGACGACGGTCGTGTTCGGGCAACCGGAGAGCGGATATCCAGCGGCGTTTCGGCTCACCCGGCCGTTCGATCTTAGCGCCCACCTCATCGTCGTCTTATTTCTCCCGACGGCCGTACTCGTCGCGGCGGTTGTTTTGTGGGTTCGCGCAACGCGGGGGAAGATTCCAGAAGTGTCACTCCAGAGGGTCAGAAAACATTGATGCCGATTTCGAACAGACGATTTGTATGACTGATGAGCAAGCCGCACTTCGGTCACACCTCCGTTCAGTTCGTACAGCACTCCTCGCTGTAGCAACCGCAGTTCTCACGGCGGGACTCATCATCGCCGGTGAAGACGGATTAGGATTTCCGATGTTTGTTCTCACGCTCTGTATCTGTGCGTATGCTTTTATTTCGCCGCTATTCGACAGACTGTAAGCAGGTGGCGCTCTTTAAGCCACGAACAACAAAGCGTTCGTGCCAATGGACTCGGGAAGGTACATCGAAATTGCGATCCAGACAAATTCATAGAGGGTTTCAATTGCGGTCGACATTAACTGTCCACCACTTGACGAACGGTTCGCTCCGACAGGGTAATTACATTTAGCGTGTGAACTAATCGTATCATGCTCGCCACTGTCGGGGGTGTGAATGTTACTTTGGGAATACTGCTGCTACTCATCGCAGCTCACACCAGCCGACAGTATTCGGGAGTAGGCACACGGAGTTTTATTGCCTGTATGGTTGGGCTGGGAGTGTGGACAGCCGCTGGCGGCGTCAACGATATTATTAGTGTCTACGAATTGGGAGCGCCCAACGGAGACGGCATGTCACCGGCGGTGGAGTCAACGCCGTCGATCATCGCGTTCGGACTCCAAGGGCCCAGAATCGCAGACTGGGTGCTTCAAACAGTAGTTCCAGTGCTGTATGCTCTGTTTATTCTCGCGTATACGACTCGAACGGACCGCCGCGAGCGGCTATTGTTGTTCGTGCTTGTTCCGTTCGGACTCCTGTACACTGGAGGATCCATGTCCGCTACACTGGTCTCACTGGTACTCGATAACCTCCCGGCTGGGCTCAGCGAGGCACTACTTCCCTTCCTACAGTTCGCTATATCAATCTCCTTTTTTGTAACTGGATCAATCGTGCTGCTCAGCCTCGGCCAGTTGTGGCGAACACTACACCGATATCGGCACGTCTCAACGCGATTGACACTGGCTCTGGCGGTGATCGTGCCGCCAGTGTGGTTCGCAGAGAGGTTCTTCATCGCCTTGGCTGAGACTCCGCTAGCGAGAGCAGCCATTCCGGTCCCGTTTGTGGTCCTGTCGACGGGTACAGCGTGGCTGGCAGTCACCCGATTCGGGCTGTTTGAGGAGGTACCGGCGGCCTTGGCCGTCGCTCGACAAGACATCGTCGCCGAGATGCCGGATGCGGCCATCACGGTCACGGATGGACATTCTATCCTTGACTGGAATGCTGTGTTGAATAGATGCTGAGTCACGGTTACAGCGGCTCACACAGTGGTTCTATGTTGGTGATGGCGA
>NZ_JAODIX010000007.1:72390-101555 GCF_026586675.1 Halorubrum yunnanense | reverse complement strand
CGGACGAGAAGCGCTCAAACACGCTGTCAAAGCTACTCTCTGAAATCAACAATGTGCTACACAAGAGCGTATAAACTATGCACGACACACACGCGCCGACATCGCGTCGGTCCTTCCTCGCCGCGGCGGGCGGCTCCGCGACGCTCGGACTCGCCGGCTGCCTCGGCGGCGGTGGCGGTGGTCTCGACGAGCTCACGGTCGCGCACATGCCCATCTACCCCGACCTCCAGTGGTACGTGATGGAGGGCGAGGGGTACTTCTCAGAGGTCGACGCCGAGATCACCGGCCGGGAGTTCACCGACGGCCCGTCGATCGTCCAGGCGATCGGCGGCGGCGACATCGACGTCGCCATGTTCGGGATCGTGCCGGCGATGATCGTCATCGACCGCGACATCGCCGCGAAGGTGACGGCGGCGAACATCCGCGAGCCGATGGGGATCATGGCCGAGTCGTCGTTCCACGAGACGTTCGAGGCCGAGGGCGGCGACGCGTTCGCGACGTGGGCCGAGGAGAACGGCGGGCCCTTCCGGTTCGGCACCTTCCCGCAGGGGAGCGTCCCCGACGTGCTGCTCCGCTACTGGCTCCAAGAGATCGGCGTCGACCCCGAGTCGAACGAGAACGTCGAGATCATCGAGATCAACGGGGCGAGCGCGGTGTGGCAGGCGATCGCCAACGACCAGATCGACGGCACCTCGATCATGGAGCCGGTCCCGACGATCGCGGCCGAGGAGGACTCGTCCGTCTCGATGCTCCGGACGGCCGCGGAGATCCTCCCCGGCCAGCCGGCGGCGGTCACCCTGATGAACGACGCGGTCCGCGACTCCCCGCTCGCCGCCCAGTTCGTCGAGCAGCACCGCCGCGCCACCGACTTCATCGGCGAGAACCCGGACGCGACCGCCGGCCACGTCGAGTCGGGGATCGGGATGCCGGCCAACCGCGCCCGCCGGGCCCTCGACTCGCCGCTGTCGAACTTCGTCACTGACCCCCGCGAGATCACCGAGGCGACCCCGGTGTTCTCGGAGTTCGCGGCCGACAACGGCCAGATCGACGAACAGCTGTCGAACGAGGATATCTTCGACTTCGAGGCGTACGACTCGCTCTGATGGCCACCGACACCGGACGGGGGTTCGACGGGGACGAACTGCGTGCCGGCCTCGGCCTCGACGACCCGCGACGGCTCCTCCGCGGCGCCGCCGGCGTCGTCGGGTTCGTGGTCGTCTGGCACCTGGTCTCGCTCACGCAGCCGGCGTACGTCCTGCCGCCGCCGACCGCGGTCGCGGACGCGTTCGCCGGGGAGTTCGCCTCCGGCACGATGACGACCGCCCTGTGGTCGAGCGTTCGCCACTGGATCCCCGGCACGGTCGTCGGGACGACGCTCGGCGTCGCCGCCGGCGTCGCGTTCTCGTGGAGCGGTCTCCTCGACGACGTCACGGCCCCCCTCGTCAGGACGCTCCGACCGGTCCCGCCGCTCGCGCTGATCGGCTTCGCGATCGCGTGGTTCGGGATCAACGACGCCGGCGCGGCCTTCATCATCGCCGTCGGCGCGTTCTGGATCAACTTCTACGCGTCGTACGGCGCCGTCGAGGGGGTCTCCGAGGACCTCCTCGACGTGGGGCGGACGCTCGGCGTGAGCGGCGACCTCGACATGGTCCGGTCGGTCGTCCTCCCGGCGTCGCTGCCGGGGATCATGACCGGGGTCCGGACCGGTCTCGGGCGCTGCTGGATGCTCGTCGTCGCCTCCGAGATCTTCGGCGTGCCGGGCGTCGGCCGCGAGATACTGCGCGCGAGCAACAACCTCCTCGTCGACACGGTGATCGCGTACATCCTCGTGTTGAGCCTGATGTTCCTCCTCGTCGACGTGGCGTTCCGCGCGGTCCAACGGAGGGTGTTAGTGTGGCGGGCGTGAACGGCGACTCGATGACCGAGGACGACCCGGCGACCGGCGGCCGCGCCGGCGGGGCGCCCGATTCCGGCGTCGCCGCCGACGGCGTGGGGAAGACGTACGACGGCGACGGCGACCCCGTCCGCGCGCTCGACGACGTCTCCTTCGCGGTCGACGGCGGGGAGTTCGTCTGCCTCGTCGGCCCCTCCGGCTGCGGGAAGACGACGCTGTTCCGGATCATCGCCGGGCTCACCGACGCCACCGACGGGGAGGTCCGCCTCGCCGGCACCCCCGTGACCGGGCCGACGACGGACATGGGCGTCGTCTTCCAGGAGTACCACCTGTTCCCGTGGCTCACGGTCGAGGAGAACGTCGGCTTCGGCCTCGAACGGAGCGACCGCTCCGAGGCGGAGCGCGAGCGCCGGGTCGACGAGATGCTCGACCTCGTCGGGCTCGCCGACTTCCGGACGACGTACCCGAAGTCGCTCTCCGGGGGGATGAAACAGCGCGTCGCCATCGCCCGGGCGCTCGCCGTGGACCCGGAGCTCCTCCTGATGGACGAGCCGTTCGGCGCGGTCGACGCGCAGACCCGGGAGATGCTCCAGCGGGAGCTGCTCGACGTGTGGACGTCGACCGGGAAGACGGTCCTGTTCGTCACGCACGACGTCGCCGAGGCGGTGACGCTCGCCGACCGCATCGTGGTGATGGCGGCCGAGCCGGGCCGCGTCGCCGAGGTCGTCGACGTCGACGTCGACCGCACTCGCGAGCGCGGCGACCCGGCGTTCGGGGAACACGTCTCCCACGTCCGCGAGCTGATCGGCGCGCGCCCGGAGCTCGATTAGCGCTCCCCGTCGACCGCGGACGCCAGCTCGTCCATGCGGGTCCGCACCACCGACAGCGTCGCGTCAGCGTCGGCGTACCCCTGGTCGTAGTCGTCCAGCGCGGACTCGGTCTCGTCGAGGAACCGCTCGACCGCGGCCTCGATCGGCTCGTCGCTCATGGGTCCCGGTTCGGTCGCCGGTCTGTTAACCCCTCGGAGACGACCCCGCTCTCGCTCGGAGACGACCTCGCTCTCGCTCGGAGACGACCCCGCTCTCGTTCGCCGCCGTCGCGCGGCTCAGCGGCGGCGCAGCGCGTGCGTCGCGTAGCCGACGGCGGCGAGTAGCCCGACCGACAGCACGCTCCCGTAGACGGCCGGGGAGACGCGGACGTACTCGCCGAACGGGCTGGTCAGGGCGAGCACGCCGACGACCAGGACGACCGAGATGACGATGCCGACCGCTCCGAACGCCTTGAAGGCCGCGTCGAGGTCCAGACGCGACGACCCGGGCGAGTGACTCATACCCCCGCGTAGGCGCTCGACTTATAAATCCCTACGACGGGATTCCCACGCCGATAGAACGCCGGGCGACGAGGAGGGACGGACCGGTTCGGACCGCCCTTCCGCGCCCGGTCACTCGGGGTACCCCTCGACGATGGCGACGCCGGAGGAGGCGCCGATCCGCGTCGCGCCCGCGTCGAGCATCGCGGTCGCTTCCTCGTAGGAGCCGACGCCGCCGGAGGCCTTCACCGGGAGGTACTCGCTCATCAGCTCCACGTCCGGGACCGCGGCGCCGCCGTCGGCGAACCCCGTCGAGGTCTTCACCATGTCGGCGTCGGCGTCGACGGCGGCCTCGCAGGCGCGGCGCTTCTCGGCGTCGCTCAGGAGCGCGGTCTCGATGATGACCTTCACCGGGACCGGCACCGCGGCGACGACGTCGGAGATCTCGGCGGCGACGACGTCGTCCTCGCCGGCCTTCAGGCGGCCGACGTTGATCACGAGGTCGATCTCGTCGGCGCCGTCCTCCCACGCGCCGACCGCCTCGTCCCGCTTCGCCTCCGGAGCGTGCTGGCCGTGGGGGAACCCGACGACGGTCGCGATCGCCTCGGGAGCGCGATCGTAGTCGGCCGCCTCGGGGACGTAGCAGGGCGGGATACAGGCGTTCATCCCGTGGTCGGCGGCCTCGTCGAGAACGGTCCGGACGTCGCTCCACGTCGTCTCCGGGCCGAGCACGGTGTGATCGATGCTGGCGGCGAACTCGTCGCGGTCCATGCGCTCAGGGTCGCGGGCGCGGGTGAAAGACGTACTGGGTCCGGTTCGGAGCCGGTCCGATGCGGGGCCCAGTCCGAGGTCGGTTCGATGCGGGGCTCGATCGACCCCGGGCCGCCGAACGGTCGGTCCCGGTCGACCCCGGACCGCCGAACGGTTGGATTCAAGTCCGCCGCAGGGGAAGCGGGTGGTATGCAACCGGGAGATCGCGTCCGCGTCGAGCGCGGGGACGTCACGAACGAGGGCGTACTGCTCCCCTCGACGACTCGCGACCACCTCGTCGTCAAGCTCGACGGGGGGTACAACGTCGGCGTCGACCGCGACGCGGCCGACGTCGAGGTGCTCGAATCGGGCGCCCGCGACGTCGACGGGGGGGCCGACGCCGGCGGCGGCGAGGCCTCCGAGATCACCTTCGACGACGACCTGCCGACGGTGTCGCTCATCTCGACCGGCGGGACGATCGCCTCCACCGTCGACTACCGGACCGGCGCGGTCACCGCCCAGTTCGACGCCGAGGACGTGCTGCGGGCCGTGCCCGACCTTGCGGGCCGCGCGAACTACCGCGGGCGCGTCGTCGCCAACATCCTCTCCGAGAACATGGAGCCGGCCATCTGGCGGGAGCTCGCCGAGGCCGTGGCCGAGGAGGTCGAGGCCGGCGCCGACGGCGTCGTCGTGATGCACGGCACCGACACGATGCAGTACTCCGCGTCTGCGCTCTCCTTCATGCTCGACTCGCCCGTCCCGGTCGTCTTCACCGGGAGCCAGCGCTCCGCGGACCGCCCCTCCTCCGACAACGTGATGAACGCGGTGTGCGCGGTCGAGGCCGCGAAGGCCGACCACGCCGAGACGCTCGTCTGCATGCACGCGAGCGCCTCCGACGACGCCTGCGCGCTCCACCGCGGCACCCGCGTCCGGAAGAACCACACGTCCCGCCGCGACGCGTTCGAGACGGTCGGCGCCGCGCCCCTCGGCGTCATCGACTACGAGGCCGCGGCCGAGGCGGGCGCCGACGGCGACGCGGCCGACGCCGCCATCGAGTGGAACCGCGAGCCGCTCGCTCGGGGAGCGGGCGAAGGCGCGGAGGGAGACGGCGCCCCCGACGCCGGCCTCGCCCCGGACCTCGACGGCGACGTGGAGCTCGCGAAGTTCACGCCCGGCATGGACCCGGCGGCGTGGGACTACCTCGACGGGAAGGACGGCGTCGTGATCGAGGGGACCGGCCTCGGCCACGTCCACACCGACCGCATCCCCCGGATCGAGGCGCTGGTCGAGGACGGGACCGTCGTCGCAATGACGAGCCAGTGTCTCTCCGGCCGCGTCTGTGACCGCGTGTACGACACCGGCCGCGACCTGCTCGACGCCGGCGTCGTCGAGGCGGGCGACACCCTCCCCGGCACCGCCAAGGTGAAGCTGATGTGGGCGCTGGCGAACCGCTCGGACCCCGACGAGGCGATGGGCCGCAACCTCGCGGGGGAGCTCACCGAGGCGTCGCAGCCCTGGCGATGACCGGTCGGGCGTCCGAGCCGGCCGACCCCGTCCCCGTCGTCCGCGAGGCCCGCCCGGCCGACGCCGACGCGGTCGCGGCGTTCACGCGGGACACGTGGGGCGAGCGCCAGGACGACTACATCTCGCGGGTGTTCCCCGACTGGGCCGCGTCGGACGACCCTGACCGCGGGACCTTCGTGGCGACGCTCCCGCCCGAGGCGATCGCGAGCAGCGACGCGGTCGAGGGGAGCCACGAGCGCGACGAGCGCGAGGCGGGCGACACGCTCGTCGAGGGCGACGGAACGGGCGCCGCCACCCGGGGCGAGCCGGAGGCCGTCGTCGGCTGCATCCAGGGCGCCCTGCTCTCCGAGTGGGAGGCGTGGGGACAGGGCATCCGCGTCGACCCGGCCGCCCGCGGCTTCGGCGTCGGGACCGCGCTCTCGGAGGCCGCGCTCGACTGGGCGCGAGCGCGCGGCGCGACCGTCTGCCGGAACATGGTGTTCTCGTGGAACGTCATGGGGCTCGGACAGTCGCGGGCGGTCGGCTTCGAGCCCGCGACGGAGTTCCGGTTCGCGGAGCCGGAGCCGGGCGACTCCGACTTCGACCCGACCGGCTTCGACGACCTCCCCGACCCCGACCCGAACGTCGCGTGGGCGCTCTGGGCCGACAGCGACGCCCGCGACCACCTCGACGGGCTCGCGCTCGACGACGCCGAGTCGTGGGCCTGCTCCGAACTCACCCGCGAACGACTTCGCGCGGCGGCCGAGGAGGACCGGCTGACGGCCGTCGCCGACGCGGACGCGCTCGCCGGCTTTGCGGTCCGTACCCGCGTCTCGGAGCGCCCGGGCGACGAGGAGTGCGTCGGCGGCGGTCCCGAACGAGTCGCCGAGTACGGCGCCGCCGCGTGGCGCGACGTCGACGCGGCGGGCGCCATTTATAAATCGATCGCCACCGACGCGGCCGCGGTCGGCGCCGACGCGACTCGCGTCCTGATCCCCGAGACCGTCGAGCACGTGAGCGACACCGGCGCGAACCGGGTGCCGGTCGCCGGCGAGCCCGACTTCGTCATGCGCGCCGACCTCACGGGCGACTTATAAGCGTCGCCCGCCGAACCGCACACCATGACGCTGCTCTCCGGGGTCGCCCTGCCGTGGTCGCTCCCGCTGACGCTCGTCGTCTACGGAGTCGTCGTCGCCGCCGCGGCCTGGATCTATCGCGACGCAAGGGCACGCGGGAGCCGCTACGCGCCCCTCTGGGCGGTCACGACGCTCCTGTTCACCATCCTCCCCGTGCTCGCGTACCTCTACCTTCACCGCGACGCCGGTCCGGCGCCGTGAGCGACGCCGACCTCTTATAAACACGGAGCCTGATCCACCGATACGTGCCCTCCTTCGTCCGCTCCGGTCCACTGCGAGCTCTCGCTCGCGGTCGTCGGCCTCGCGCGCTCGCCCTCCTCGTCTCGAACCTCGTCCCGCTCGTCGGCGTCGTCGCGCTCGGTTGGAACGCGGGCGCGCTGGTGGTCCTCTACTGGTTCGAGCTCGGGATCGCGTCCTTCTGGGCGATCGTCCGCGCCCTGTTCGCCGGACGACCCTCGGAGGTCGACCCCGACGGGCTAATCGTCGGCCCGCTCGCGGCGAGACGCGCCGCGATCCCCGTCCCGGGAACCGCGCTTCGGATCCGGCTCTCGACGCTCCTCGTCCTCCCTGTCGTCGTCCCGGTCCTCGCGGGCGTGTGGTTCGTCGCCGGGACCGTCACCGTCGGCGTCGCCGTCGACGGCGGACTCGCACCCGACGCGCTCGACTCGGTGACGCTCGCCGTGCTCGCGCTCTTCGCGACCGAGGGCGCGACGACGCTCGTCGACTACCTGTATAAGGGGGCGTACCGCGAACACAGCGCACAGACCGCGATCCGGGGGGTCTTCTTCAGGGCGGGTGCGGTGGCGGTCGGAGGGTTGTTGGCCGTCACGCTGATCGGCGCGGCGACGGTCGAGACCGACGCCGCGCTGTCGGCGATCGATCCCGGCGCGGTCGGCCTCCCGCTGCTCGTCGCGGTCGTCGGCCTCAAGGCCGTCTTCGATCTCACGGGGCTCTACCGCGACCGACTCGCCGCCTTCGACGAGTCGTCGTCGCTGGAGATCGGGTGGGCGTACGACCCGCCGACCGCCGACCCGGTCGCGGATCCGCTTCCCGACGCGCCGCGGCGGGTGCGTCCGACCCGCCGCAGCCGGCTGCTCGGCGGGCTCGCGACCGCTCCGCGGCATCCGGGGGTCGCGTACCTCGGCGCGCTGTGTCTGTTCGGGGGTCTCCTGTTCACGCTCGGCCGGCTGTGGTCCGTCGTCGCGCTCCTGTTCGCGGCCAGCGTCGCGCTCCCCGCGTTGCTCCTCGGCGTCGACTACTGGTTCCGGTACGGAGTCGTCGAGTACCGCGTCAGCGACGACGCGCTCGTCGCCTACGACCGGCTGTTCGACGCTCCGCTCTGGCGCGTCGAGCCGTGGGACGAGACCGACCTGCGGGTGGAACGGACCCGGCTGGACCGGCGGCTCGGCACCGAGACCGTCGTGGTCGAACTCCGCGACGACAAGTACCGGATCCCGGGGCTGGCGGACCCCGAACCGGTGCTTTCGGTGTTCGACAGGCGCGCAGAGCGGCCGGACGGGTGACCGCGGCGGTCAGCTTCCCTCGGTCCGGTAGCGCGGGTAGTCGTCGCCGGCGGCCCGAGGCCCGGGAAGACGAACGGCTGCCCGGTGGCCCAGGCTATCGCGCCGAGGACGGTGAAGAGGAGCCCGGCGTACAGGCTGGTTCCGACGCGGCGGCGCATTACCGGACGGCCGAAGACGGCTCCGCAAAGCGCCGGCGGTTCGGCGCGCGGACCGGCGTCGACATCCGGGGGGCCGACGACCGCGTGCCCGCGCTATCGATCGCGATACCCGAACCCGAACGCCTAATTGGGCTCGCGGCGGCCGTGGGGACATGGTCGCCACGCTGCCGGACCTCCTGCGGCTGCTCGTCGTCCCCGTCTTCGCGTGGGCGGCGCTGCGGGACGTCCGGACCCGACGCCTCCCGAACCGGCTCTGGCCGCCGCTGTACGCGTTCGGGGCGTTGCTGCTGGTGTGGGAGGTAGCGGCGATGTGGCCGATCGCGGGGATCCAGGGCCGGCTGTTCCTCGTGCAGGCCGCGATCAGCGTGCTGTTCGTCGCGCCGCTCGGCTACGCCTTCTGGTACCTCGGCGCGTTCGGCGGCGCGGACGCGAAGGCGCTGATCGCGCTCGCGCTCCTGTTCCCCACGTTCCCGGCGTACGACGTCGCGGGAGTCACCCTCCCGCTCGTCGAGACCCAGATCGGCGTCTTCTCGCTCACGATCCTCACGAACACGGTGCTGCTCGGGCTCGCGTACCCCCTCGGGCTCGCGGGTCTCAACCTCCTGCGCGGCGAGGTGTCGGGGAACATGTTCCTCGCCCGCCCGGTCGCGACCGAGTCGCTGCCGGACCGCCACGGGCGGCTGTACGAGGACGACGCGGGCGAGACCCGGAGCGGGCTGGACCTGGACGCACTCCGGATGTACCTGCGCTGGCGCGGGCTGACGCTCGACGACCTGCGCGCCGCGCCCGACCGCCTCCGCGACCCGACGAGCGTCGACGAGACGTTCGACCCGACCGACGGCGGGACCCACGTCGGTCCGCGGACGGACGGCGGGACGGCGATCGAAGCCGACGGCGAACCGGCTCCGGCCGACCCGTGGGCCGCGGAGCGCTTCTTGGAGGAGATCGACCGCGGCGCGTACGGCGCCGACGCCGAGACGCTCCGCGGCGGGCTTGCGGTCGTCGCTCGGACGGAGCGCGTGTTGGTCTCGCCGGGCATGCCCTTCGTCGTCCCGATGGCGGCCGGGCTGCTCGTCTCGCTGACCTTCGGCGACGCGCTGTTCGCGGTGCTCGGTGCGGTCGGACTGGTCTGAGCCGTGCCCGCGGAGTCGGCGCCCTCAGCTCCCCGCGCGGAGGTCGCCGACCGTGAGGACGCGGGTCCCCACGGGCCGTTTCACGAACTCGCCGACCTCGCGGCCGAAGAGCTCGCTGACCCCGCGCTGGGCCGCCACGTCGAGCAGCCGCTGGTCGATCCGGCCGTCGACGACGACCGTGTGCGGGGCCGTCTCGGCCGACTCGACCGCGTCGAACGCGTCGCCGACGTCGACCTCCGCGAGGACGCCGCGGTCGTCGCCGAGCAGGCGAGCGCGGTCGCTTCCGGAGTCGACGACCTCCTGCACGTGCTCCTCGATCGATCGGGGCTCGTCGTCGGGCGCGTCGGCTGCTGCCTCCTCGGCTTCGTCGGTCTCTGCCCCCGACTCCGCCTCGTCCTCCGCGACCTCCTCGTCCGTCGGCTCGGCGTCGACGACGTCGACCTCGACCGACTCGGGGCTCCCGTCGCTCTCGGCCACCCCGTCGGCCTCGCCGCTCTCCTCGTCCCCGACCGTCGCCGGGGCCGGCGCCTCCTCGACGGCCTCCACGAGCCCGCCCTCCGCCCCGCCGTGGGCCGCGCCGGCGACGACGTCTTCGGGCCCCGTATCGTCCGGATCGGGCGTGCCGGCGTCCGGTGCGCCGGGGTCGGCGGAGTCGGCGGCCGCCGCGTCCGGACCGTCCTCCTCGTCGTCCGCGGCCGCCTCGCGGAGGTTCGGTTCGTCGGCGAGGCTGCCGTACGGCACCTTCCCGCGGAGCGCTTCGAAGACGGCGGTGCGGTCGAGGTCCTCGACCGACTCGCCGGGGGGCGCGAACGCGACGTAGTCGACGTCGCCCACCTGCGCCAGCTCGCGGAGGATGAGTTCGCCGCCGCGGTCGCCGTCGAGGAACGCGGTGACGGTCCGGTCGGCGGTGAGGTCGGCGACCGCCTCGGGGACGTTCGTCCCCTCGACGGCGACCGCGTTCTTGATCCCGCACTCGAGCAGCGTGAGCACGTCCGCGCGCCCCTCGACGACGATGACGGCGTCGGAGTCGCCGACGCGCGGGCCGGCCGGGAGCCCCTCGTAGTCGACGATCCCCTCGACGCGGGCGGCCTCGCGGACCTCCTCGAGGATGTCGTCGCTCCGCAGGCTCGTCTCCTCGAAGCCGCCGGCGATGAGCTCCTTGGCGCGCTCAACGACCTCGCGGCGCTTGGCCGCCCGCACGTCCTCGATGCTCGTCACCTCCACGGAGGCCTGGCAGGGGCCGATGCGGTCGATCGTCTCCAGGGCGGCCGCGAGGATCGCGGTCTCTACCTTGTCGAGGCTCGACGCGACGGTGACCTCGCCGAACGACTGGCCGTTCTCCGACTGGACGGAGACGTCGATCCGGCCCACCCGCGACGACTCTTGGAGGTCGCGGAGGTCCAGCTCGTCGCCGAGGAGCCCCTCGGTCTGGCCGAACACCGCGCCGACGACGTCGCTCCGCTCGACGACGCCGTCCGCCGCGATGGTGGCGTGGATCAGGTATTTTTCTGTGTCTTTCATAGTGAGTGAATGGTGATGATCGGGCGGCGTCCGCCGCCCGTGTACCGTTGTGCGCGTCGCCGAAAATAGTTATCGCACTCGCCACCGTCGAAGAACTTTGAAGAAATATATTCTACAAAAGCCCATGTCGAACTCTATTGATAAGATTTAAGCATTCACACCCGTTATTATTCGACATGAAGCGACCTCGGAGAGATCTCGTGTGGATTCCGACGTTCGCGCTGCTCGTGGCGTTCGCGGTGCCGTGGCCGCTGTGGGGCGTCGACCGCGTCGTCGCCGGGCTCCCCGTCTGGATCTGGTGGCACGTCGCGTGGCTCGGGCTGTGTGCGGTCCTGTTCTCCCGGTTCGCTCGGAGCGGCGCGTGGGAGCGGGGGATGGGGCTTCGGGGCGGGACGGGCGAGGACCGAAGCGGCGGCGCCGCCGCGGGGGGTGACCGGCCGTGACACTCGGGCTCTCGCTCGGGATCATCGTCGGCTACCTCGTCCTGGCGCTCCTCGTCGGCCTCGTCGCCTACCGAGTCTCCGAGACGACGGCCGAGGACTACTACCTGGCGAGCCGGTCGATCGGGACGGTCGTCCTGCTTTTCACCACCTTCGCCACCCTCCTCTCGGCGTTCACCTTCTTCGGCGGCCCGAACCTCGCGTTCGCGGCCGGCCCAGAGTGGCTGATCGTGATGGGGACGCTTGACGGCGTGCTGTTCGCCGTGCTGTGGTACGCGATCGGCTACAAGCAGTGGCTGATCGGGAACCGCAACGGCTACGTGACGCTCGGCGAGATGCTCGGCGACCGGTTCGGCTCCACGGGCCTCCGGGCGCTCGTCGCCGGCGTGAGCCTCCTCTGGCTGTTCCCGTACGTCATGCTCCAGCAGATGGGCGCCGGCGAGGCGCTCGTGGGGCTCACCGACGGCGTCGTCCCCTACTGGGGCGGCGCGGCGCTCATCACGGCGTTCATGATCCTCTACGTCGTCCTCGCAGGGATGCGCGGGGTCGCGTGGACGGACACGATCCAGGGGCTCTTCATGCTCTCCGTCGTCTGGATCGCCGCCGTCTGGGTGGTGTCCGCGGTCGGCGGCGTCGGCGCGGCCACCGGCGCGATGCTGGAGGCGCGCCCCGACTTCGGGAGCTTCGGCGGCGGCACCTACTCGGTCGGCTTCATCGTCTCCACGGCGATCACCATCGCGTTCGGCGTGACGATGTTTCCGCAGATCAACCAGCGCTTCTTCGTCGCGAAATCGGGCGAGACGCTGAAGCGGTCGTTCGCGCTGTGGCCCGTGCTCGTCCTCCTCCTGTTCGTCCCCGCGTTCATGCTCGGCGCGTGGGCGGCCGGGATGCCGGTCGACGTGCCCGAGGGCGCGAACGTGCTCCCGGTCGTGTTGAACGAGTACACGCCGGCGTGGTTCGCGGCGCTCGTGATCGCCGGGGCGATGGCCGCCATGATGTCTTCGTCGGACTCGATGCTGCTCTCGGGGTCGTCGTACTTCACCCGCGACCTCTATCGGCCCGTGGTCAACGCCGACGCCTCCGCGGAGCGCGAGGCGTGGGTCGCCCGAATCGGCGTAGCCGCCTTCGCGCTCCTCGCGTTCGCCGCGAGCCTGTTCCGGCCCGGGACCCTGATCGAGGTGGGTAGCACCGCCTTCTCCGGATTCGCGCTGCTCGCGCTCCCGGTGGTCTGCGCGCTCTACTGGGAGCGGACCACCCGCACCGGGATGATCGCGGGCGTGCTCGTCCCGCAGCTCGCGTACCTCGCGGTGGTGCTGTCGGCGGTCGCCGGCTTCGTCCCGACGCTCCCGCGAACCGTCTTCGGCGGCTGGGACGTCGCGCTCGGGCTCATGGCCCTGTCAGCGGCCCTCACCGTCGGCGTCTCGCTGCTCACCGCCCCGACCGCCGAGGGCGACGCCTCGCGGTTCGCGGTCGCGGGCGATTGAAACGGGACGTCGAGCGGTCGCGGAGAGGCTGAAGCGGTCCGATCCGACCTCCATTTATAAACGAAGCAGTACGCCTCTCCCGAGAGCCGAGATCGACGCCGAAACGTCTCACCGCGTCGCGCTCGCGCACCCCGACGGCGGGCTCGCGACCGTCGTCGCGGCTGACGCCCTCCGGCGGCTTTCGGGTGGGGGCCGCGAGCGACGGGAGCGCCCGCGTGACCTGCGCCCGATCCTCACGTTTTTGCACCCGGCCGCCGTGGTAGGGGTATGCAACGCGGCCGTCGGAAGCCGGACTGGCTGAAGTCGCGGCCACCGTCCGGCTCCCGGTTCACGGAGATCAAAGAGCGCCTCCGCGAGCGCGACCTCCACACCGTCTGCGAGGAGGCCAACTGCCCGAACATGGGCGAGTGCTGGTCCGGCCGGGACGGCCCCGGCACCGCGACGTTCATGCTCATGGGCGACCGCTGCTCGCGCGGCTGTAACTTCTGTGACGTCGCCACCGGCGGGATGGAGCCCCTCGACCCCGACGAGCCCGCGAACGTCGCCGAGGCGGTGACCGAGATCGGGCTCGACTACGTCGTCCTGACCTCGGTCGACCGCGACGACCTCGCGGACGGCGGCTCCGCGCACTTCGCCGAGACGATCCGCGAGATCAAGCGGCGCGACCCGGCGGTCTTGGTCGAGACACTTATCCCCGACTTCCAGGGTGACCCGGACGCGATCGACCGGATCGTCGAGGCGGGGCCGGACGTGATCGCTCACAACGTCGAGACCGTCGAACGGCTCCAGTGGCCGGTCCGCGACCGGCGCGCCGACTACGAGCAGTCGCTCGCGGTGCTCGACCGCGTCGACCGCGAGTCCGATATCCACACCAAGACGAGCCTCATGCTCGGCGTCGGCGAGTACGACCACGAGGTGTACCGGACGCTCGGCGACCTCAGCGAGGTCGGCGTCGACGTCGTCACGTTCGGGCAGTACCTCCGGCCGTCGCGCTCGCACCTCGACGTGTTCGACTACGTCCACCCCGACGCCTTCGAGACCTGGCGCGCGGTCGCCGAGGAGGAGTTCGACTTCCTCTACTGCGCGTCGGGGCCGATGGTCCGCTCGTCGTACAAGGCGGGCGAGCTGTTCGTCGAGGCGCTGCTCCGCGAGGGGCGCTCGCCCGAGGACGCCCGGCGACACGCGCGCGCCGCCGGCGGGGACTGACCACCGCTGCCGTCGACGTCAGACCGCCGCTGTCGATTCGCCCTCTCGGCAGAAATCATACATTTACTGTTACTACGATCCCGAAAGCGCCTCGGGCCCGGGACGCGGTAATACACCTAATATGTGTACAATTGTCAGTACCTGTGGGGAAGTTGACAGGGATATACTTATCAAAGTGGCCTCTATATGAAAGGGTATGTCATACCACAAACGACGACGTGACGTGTTGAAGACTGTCGGTGTCGCTGGCGCGGTCGGACTCGCGGGCTGTGCGGGCGGGGACGGCGGCGACGGCGGCGACGGCGGCGACGGCGGCGACGGCGGCAACGGCGGCGACGGCGGCGACGGGATGGATGACGGCGGCGACGGCGGCTCGGGCGGCGGGAGCCCGGACCTGCTCGTCGTCATCGGCTACCCCGAGAGTGGGATCCAGCTGTTCCGCGACTACTACGCCGCGTCCGACGGGTCGGAGGACATCCTCATCCCCGACGGGCTTCAGGACCCCTCGCTGCCCGGACAGGTCGGCAACGATATGAACAACGTCACCGGGACCGCGCCGGCGGCGGGCGGTCCGAATCAGGAGGCGTTCGCGACCTTGTTCGAGGACACGTACGACGCGACGCCGGGCGTGTTCACCTCGCAGTCGTACGACTCCGCGGCGGCGCTGATCTTGGCGAACGTCGCGGCGGGCGAGAACGACGGGACCGCGGTCCGCGACCAACTCCGGCGCATCGCGAACCCGGACGGCACCGAGTACGGGCCGGGCGAGTTCCTCGACGCCGTCGAGGCGGCCGCGAACGGTGAGAACATCAACTACCAGGGGGCGTCGAGCGCCGTCAACTTCGACCAGAACGGCGACCCGGCCTCCGCGGCCTACCAGATCTGGGAGTTCGCCGGACAGAGCGCCGACTCGGTCAGCGTTCAGGAGACGCAGAACTTCTCGGGCGAGAACCCCGAGGGAGCCGGTCCCTCGGCCGACTCGTCGCCCGGCGGTCTCGGCCGCGAAGTGAGCCTGGGCATCCTGCTCCCCGAGACCGGCGACCTGGCGTCGACGGGACAGCCGATGATCCGCGCGGCGGAGATCCCGGTCCAGCAGGTCAACGAGTCCGACCTCGACCTGACGGTGAACGCCCAGTTCGAGGACACGAACACCTCGCCTAACCAGGGAGTCAGCGGGGCCGAGTCGCTGATCAACTCGGGCGTCCCCGCCGTCTGCGGGACCGCCTCCTCCGGCGTGAACGTCCCGGTCTGTACGGAGGCGCTCATCCCGAACGAGGTCGTCGGCTGCTCGCCGTCCAGCACCGCGCTGTCGGTGACGAACCTCGAGGACGACGACTACATCTTCCGGACCGCCCCGAGCGACCAGCTCCAGGGCCGTGTCATGGCCCAGGTCGCCTCCGAGCGGCTCGGCGCCTCGACCGCCGCGACGCTGTACGTGAACAACGACTACGGTCAGCAGCTCTCCAACCGGTTCAGCGAAGTGTTCGCGGACACGTTCGACGGCGAGGTGTACGACCAGATCAGCTTCAACATCGGCTCGTCGTCGTACTCCAACGTCGTCGATCAGGCGCTCTCGAGCGGGAACTGAGTCGTCGACCGCGGACGACCGACCCCCTCAGCACTCTCGATTTTTGGCTGACCCGACCGCGAAGCGGCGCGGATAGCGTCTCGATTCCTCGTAAGCGACGCGTCGTCGCGGTTCGCCGTCCGGTTCCACAAAACAGATTGCAGGTCGACCGCCGCGCGACCGCGAGGCCGACTACCCGCCGAGGAACTCCCGGCGGACCTCGTCGTCGTTCAGGAGCGCAGTCCCCTCGTCCTCGAACCGGTTCTGCCCGTTCGCGAGCACGTACCCGCGGTCGCACCGACTGAGCGCCTCCTTGGCGTTCTGCTCGACCATCAGGACCGCCGTCCCGCTCGCGTTGATATCGTCGATCTTGTCGAACATCTCGTCGACGAGGTCGGGCGCGAGCCCCGCGCTCGGCTCGTCGAGTAGCAGCAGCTCGGGGTCGAGCATCAGCGCCCGCCCCATCGCGAGCATCTGTCGCTGGCCGCCGCTCAGCGTTCCGGCCCGCTGGTGTTTCCGCTCCTCGAGGATCGGGAACCGGTCGTAGACCATCCTGAGCTCCTCCTGTGGAACCTCGTCGAGGATGTACGCGCCCATCTCAAGGTTCTCCTCGACGTCGAGCTCCGCGAAGACGTTGTCGCTCTGCGGGACGTACCCCAACCCCTTGTGGATCACGTCCTCGGGCTTCGTGCCGCTGATGTCCTCGCCGTCGAACGTCACCGTGCCGCCCATGTGCGTCGTCAGTCCGAACACGGATTTCATGACGGTCGACTTGCCGGCCCCGTTCGGGCCGACGATGGTGACGTACTCCTCGCTGTCGACATCGAGATCGACGTCGGTGAGGATCTGGAGGTCCCCGTAGCCGGCATCCAACTCGCGGACCTCGAGCAGGCTCATACCTCACCCCCGAGGTACGCCTCGATGACCTCCTCGCTCTCCTTGATCTCGGCCGGGGTCCCGTCTTTCAGGATCCGGCCTTGGTGCATGACGATGACCCGCTCGCAGTTGTTCATGATGAGGTCCATGTCGTGTTCCACGATGAGGAAGGTGTACCCCCGCTCGCGCAGCTCGTGGATGTGCTCGAGCAGCCGCTTCTCGAGCGTCGGATTGACGCCCGCGAACGGCTCGTCGAGGAGCAGCACGTCGGGGTCGGTCAACAGCGCGCGGGCCATCTCCAGCAGCTTCCGCTGGCCGCCGGAGAGGTTCCCGGCGTACTCCTGCGCGAGGTGGTCGATTTCGAAGAAGTCAAGAACCTCCCAGACGCGTTTGAGCTGCTCGGTCTCCTGCTCGCGCACCGACCCACGAGTGAGCGGCATGATGGACCGCCACAGCGACTCGCCGACCTGACCCTTCGGCGCGAGCATCATGTTCTCGAGGACCGTCATCTCCTCCAGCTCGCGAGCGATCTGGAACGTCCGCGCGAGCCCCCGGTTCGCGATCTCGTGGGGCTGTAACCCGGTGATCTCCTCGCCGTTGAACCGGACCGTCCCGTCGGTGGGGTCGAGCATCCCGGTGATCAGGTTGAACGTCGTCGACTTCCCGGCCCCGTTCGGACCGATGAGCCCGGTGAGCGTCCCCTCTTCGACGTCGAAGGTGACGTCGTCGACGGCGGTGATCCCCCCGAACTCCTTTCGGAGTCCCTCGACCTCAAGCGGGGCGTACCGGCCCGCCTCGTCTCCGGCGTGCGTCTCGGGGTCGTCCTCGACCAGCTCCGCCAGGTCGGTCCCGAGCGAGTCCCCGTCGGTCGAGGCGTCGCCCGCGGCCGACGACGGCTCCTCGCTCGACGACGGCTCCCCATCGGTCTCCGTCTCTTCGACCGGCGGGGACTCGCCCGTGGCGGATTCGTCGGTTCCGCTCACTGTTCGTCACCCCCGTCGGCAGCCGCCGGCTTCCCGGTCGACCCGCCGCTTCCCGGCCGCGCGAGGTCCACACTAGACGCCGTTTCCTTGCGGTGACCGAGCAGCCCCTCGGGCCGGTTGTGCATCAGCCAGATCAGCACCACACCCATGATCACCAGCCGCAGCTGGCTGACGTTATCGAGCGTGTACACGATAAACGGCATCGGGTCGAGCGAGGCGAACCCGGCCATCGCCTCGCCGAAGTTCCGCGGCGCGTCGCCGAGCTCGAAGGCGGTCTGGACGAGGTTTTTGAAGTACCGCGGCCCCTCGTACAACAGCCCGGCAAAGATTGCACCGCCGAGGAAGCTCCCGGTGTTCGAGCCGGCGCCGCCGATGATCAGCGCGATCCAGATGAAGAAAGTGATGTTCGGCCGGAACGACGGCGGCGTGATGCTCCCTTGGCCGGAGTACCAGAGGATACCGCCGAGCCCCATCAGCGCGGCGCCGAGTACGAACGCCGTGAGCTTGAACCGATCGGTGTCTTTCCCTAAGGCGTTCGCGACGTCCTCGTCCTCGCGGATCGCCTTCAGCACGCGTCCGAACGGGGACTTCCCAATCCGGGAGAGCAGCAGGTAGAACAGCCCGACGCCGATGAGGAGAACGATTCCGTAGAAGAGCCCGTCGAGCACCGGCTTGGGGTTGTTCGAGATGACGTTCGCTTGGACGAACGAGACGAACCCGAGGTACGGCTCCCAGAGGAAGAGCAGCCGGAGCAGCGCCTCGAGCGGGTTCGTGTAGTTCAGGATGAGTCCGCCCCCGCCGCCGAGACCGACCGTGTCGGCCGCCGGGTCGAACGTGAACAGCCAGAGGTCGATTGTGTCCGGCACCGCGAACGTCTGGAACGTCCGGGACATCATCGTGAACCGGACGATCTCGGAGAACGCCACCGTGACGATCGCGAGGTAGTCAGCCCGGAGTCGGAGCGCGGGGAGCGCGACGAGGAGCCCGAACAGTCCCGCCACCGCCACGCCGGCGATGACGCCGACGATGAGCGGGAGCCCGAACCCGCCCACCTGCGCGGCGCCGTCCCCCACCGGCGGCTTCGAGACGAGCGCGGTGGTGTAGATGCCGATGCCCATGAAGCCGACGATGCCGATGTTGAACAGCCCGGTGTACCCCCAGTGGAGGTTCAACGCCATCGCCATCATCCCGAACACGCCGATGAAGAACGTGAGGTTCGCGATCGAGTTCAGCTGTCCGCGGAGGCCGTAGCCGAAGGCGACCCCGGCGAGGATGTACGCTAGGTAGAGGGCGCCGAGGACGGCGAGCACGAGCGTCAAGTCGTGCTCGAAGAGCCCCTTGAACCGCCCGCGAATACCGTCGGTACTCATGCTGTGGTCCTCCCGCTGAAGATGCCTTCAGGCTTGAAAAGTAAGATTACGATCATGACCAGGAATGCGGCCGCGCGGCCGAACGCCGAGGGGATCCAGATCACGGAGACGGAGGCGGTGAGACCGATGATGATCCCGCCGCCGATCGCGCCGTAGATCGACCCGATCCCGCCGAGGATGACCGCGGCGAACACCAACAGCAGCAGCAGCCAGCCGTCGTTGAATCCGAGCGTCCCCTTCCAGAGGATGAACATGTACCCCGCGACTCCGGTGAGCCCGGCGCCGACGATCCACGTCGTGCGGATGACCTGTTCGGTCGGGATCCCCGTGATCCGGGCGAGGTCTTCATTATCGGACATCGCGCGCATCGCCTTCCCGAGCTTCGTCCGCTGGAGCAGCAGGTGGACGCCGAGCATGAGGCCGCCGGCGACGACCACGAGGCTGATGTCGTGGGCCGTCACCCGGAACGTCCCGTCGATCGCCGGGACGCTCACGCGCGGGACCGATCCCGCGTCGGTGGTCCCCCGGACCCCCGCCCCGAAGACGAACTGGAGCAGGTATCGGAGCGCGAACGCGACCCCGATGCTGGTGATAAGCAGCGCGATGCCGCTCTCGTCGCGGATCGGCCGGTAGACGAACCGGTCGATGGCCAGCGCTAAGACGATCGCCGCGACCCCCGCCACGATGGCGCCGACGAGGACCGCGATCGGGGCGGTCGTGACGCCGATACCGAGCGCGCCGCCGAACACCGATCCGCCCGCGCCTACGAGCAGGAGCGCGCCGACGCTGTTCTCGCCGAATCCGGCGATGAGATAGCTGGTCGCCATCCCCGCGAACGCCCCGCTCGTGAGGTAGTCGCCGTGCGCGAAGTTCGCGAAGTTGAGAATACTGTACGTCATCGAGAGTCCGATACCCGCCAGCCCGATCACTAGCCCCCTCAGTAACCCGTCCCAGACGAGGGACGCGAGCCCGCTGATCTGGATCCCCCCGTTCAGGAGCCCGGAGACGAGTGACCACGCCATCCACAGGCCCACGAACAGGACCACGATGGCGAGCGGTTCCTCGCTGAGGGTTTGGCGGTACCGAACGTACGTTTCAGAGACACTCACGTGATAACACTCCTTAACATACCGTGTGAAATCAACCTATAAGACGTTTTCTACCAAGAACCGTCCGGCGTTTGCTATATTTACCCACATGGATACTCGATTAAATGTTTAAATACGTCCGAGCCCGGCTCGACCGGGACCGCTGCGGTCGCTCGGAGACCCTGACCCGCCCGCCGACCGGGCGCGTCAGAACCCCTGCGCGTTGCCGTCCTTCCGGGGCTCGGTGGCGGCCGAGAGGACCCCGTCTTCGTTGCGGACGATCTGCGCGCCGCCGAACTGGACCGGCGAGAGGGTCCTGACGTGGTGGTCCTTCCGGACCAGTTTCGCGGCGACGTCGTCGTCGAAGTGGGGCTCGACGCCCAGCTCGCCGCTCTCGCGGTACCGCCACCGCGGCTCGTCGAGCGCGCGCTGGAGCGGCATGTCGTAGTCGACGACGTTCGAGATCACTTGCACGTGGCCCTGCGGCTGCATGTACCCGCCCATCACGCCGAAGGCGGCCCAGTCGTCCTCGTCGAGCCGGACGACGGCGGGGATCAGCGTGTGGAACGGTCGCTTCCCGGGTTCGAGGCTGTTCGGGTGCTCGGGGTCGAGCGAGAACGACGCGCCGCGGTTCTGGAGCGCGATCCCCGTGTCGCCCGCGACGAGCCCGGAGCCGAACCCGGCGAACCGCGAGTTGATGTACGAGACGACGTTGCCCTCGTCGTCGGCGACAGTGAGCAGCGCCGTGTCGGCGTCCTCGGCGTTCGCGTTCGGCACGCCGAAGGCGACGTCGTGGTCGGCGGTCGGCCCGACGCCGGCCGCTCGCTCCGCCGCCCAGTCGGTCGACCCGAGCGATGGGACCTCCTCGTAGTCGGGGTCGGTGATGTAGCGGTGGCCGTCGTGGAAGGCCAACTTCATCGCCTCCGCGAAGTAGTGGACGCGCTCGGCGGTGTCGTAGTCGTGTTCGCCGGCGCCGAGCTCGCTCGCGACGTTGAGCGCCTCCAGCGCGATGAGCCCCTGGTTGTTCGGCGGGAGCTCGTACACCTCCGCGCCGTTGTACGTCGTCGAGACCGGGTCGGGCCACTCGACCTCGAAGCCCGCGAGGTCGTCGACGGTCATGAACCCGCCCTGCGACTGGACCTCCTCGGCGATGGCCTCGGCGATCGGCCCCTCGTACACGGCGTCGGCGCCGCGCTCCGCGATCGTCCGCATCGACTCGCCGAGCCGCGGCAGGCGGACCGTCTCGCCGGCCTCGGGGGCGTCCCCGTCGAACAGAAACGCCTCCCGGGCGTGGTCGTCGGTGAACAGCGCCTCCGCGCCGGCCCAGTAGGACGCGATTACCTCCGAGACCGGGTACCCCTCGGTGGCGTACCTGATGGCGGGCTCAAGGGCGTCGGCGAGGGTGAGCCGGCCGAGCTCCTCGATCGTCGCCTCCCAGCCGCGGGCCGTGCCGGGGACCGTGACCGCGTGCGGGCCGTAAAAGGGCATCCCGGCCTCGTCGGTGCCGTCGACCGCGTAGCCGCCGTCGTCCGGGTAGTACGCCGACGCGTCGTCGTCCTCCCGTATCGCCTCGCGGACGTTCTCGATCGTCGCGTCCGCTGGGGCGCCCCCGCAAGCGCGCATTGCTCCGACCTCGCCGTCGGCCGTTCGGTACAGCGCGAACACGTCGCCGCCGAGCCCCGTCGACGTCGGCTCGACGACGTTGAGCGCGGCCGCCGTCGCCACGGCCGCGTCGAACGCGTTCCCGCCCTCGCGCAGCGTCTCGATCCCCGCCTGACTGGCGAGGGGCTGGCTCGTGGCGACGACGCCGCGCTGGCCGTACACCGTCGACCGCCGCGAAGTGAAGCGGTCTAAGTCTGGTTCCATACCTCCGATCCGGCTGCCCGGCGTATAAACACCGGTCCGGATCTATCCGGCCGACACGCCGGCGAATGGCGGTACTCAGTCGGCTGAAAACCCGACCGTGGAGGGGATCGGTATTCCCGTTGAAGCGTCCAGCGCGTCTAGATTGGAAGCCCCTGTTGACAGGGCTGTACCCGTTGGAATGCACGTCCTCGGTGATAATGGGACGGCTACCGTCGAAGGGTCACGCGAAAGCGTGCTTGAACCCCGAGGAAACACGAAACCTCAAACTCCACCTCGTGGAATCCTCGCCCTTTAGCGCGGGGAGGATGTCAATGAGATTCACGGCGCGTGGGCCTTTGTCGGTGTCTTCCATATCGAACTCAACCACATCACCTTCGGAGAATCCAGTCTCAACACTATTCTCTCCGTGGAAGAAGGCGTCTTCGGCCGAAGCGGAAGTCTCGATGAACCCATACCCTCCGGTGTCGTTCCAGAAGCCGATGACACCTCGGTGCTCTCTCATGGAGAACTGTAGCACAGCTTTCGGCTAAATCGTTCGGGCCTTCGGAGGATCCGACCCCTCATCCTCGCAGTTGCGTCGTGTCGAAGTCTATACGCGGAATCACGGAGAAAGTCCCGCGCTTTACAATGACGTCCTCCTCGCCCTTCACAGTAGTTGCCGACTCTGAGGCTGCAGTTCGCAGGCTCGGGAATGGTCGGGACGGATGATGTTTGTGCCCGTGGGCAAATTATTTCCTCGCTGGATCGCACCAACGGATGTGAGTCTCTCGCTTGAATGGCAGATGGAAACAGGGGCACGGATCCGCGCACCACCGACCGTCGATCGAGGGATGGTCTTCGTCGCCGGAGATGACCACCACATCTATGCGCTCGACACAGACACGGGGAGCGTCGAGTGGGAGTTCGAGACGAACGATGTTGTCAGGCATTCACCGACGGTGTCTGTTGATACCGTCTACGTAGGCAGTGACGACGAGACGGTCTACGCGTTAGCCCGCAGCGATGGGAGCGTCCGGTGGACGTTTGTAGCCGATCGTCGCATCACGTGCTCGCCGGTCGTCGACGACGGGACCGTCTTCTTCGGGAGTACTGACGGCCACATGTATGCCCTTGATGCGAGCGATGGTAGCGAGGAGTGGGTGTTTGAAACGAAGGGGCGTGTACGATCAGCGCCGACCGTCGCCGGAAACACTGTTTACGTGTCGAGTGGCGACCACCGAGTGTACGCTGTCCATCGCCCGACCGGAACCCCAGCGACACAGGGGAGTAGCACTGCGACGCGTGTGTTCAGTCCCGGCAAGGATTACTGCCCGATGTGTGGACAGGAACTTCAACAGATGGCGTCGCCGGACTTCTGTCCGGGTTGCGGATACCAACTTGGGTGAGCAGGAGCTCGGAGGCGAATGGAATACAGACAGTGGAGCGTACGGGTGGTGAGCTACGGTGGTTCAGGCGAAAAGCCGACGACTCCGATCGCGGTAGATCAGAATTCGGTGTCACAATTCGGGCAGAACGCGGCTGTTTCGAATTCGTCAAACTCCGTTCCACAGGGCGGACAAAACGAGTTCGGCGTGTCTCCATCACCAACGGGCGACGAAGGGAGTCTCCGTCTCACCACCGTCGTACACGTTCGTGTTGGGCGTTCGACCGCATCTACCAGTACCTCGAATACAAAGGCGAAATGCGGGGTGTTGCGGTGCTGAAAGAGAACGAGTGGAACACCGCAAAAACGTGTTCGCGATGTGGAGACGACACGAAATCGAACCGTGTCGAACGTGGCCTGTACGTCTGCTCGTCGTGCGAGTTGGTAGCCAACGCGGACTGTAACGGGGCGGAGAATATGCGTCAGAAGATAACTCCGAGTCCTCACGGCGAGGATAGGAGTAACGGCTGTGTGGCACAGCCATCGACACACCTGTTCGACCGCGAGAGCGGGACGTTTCACACGAGAGAACAGGTCGTGTCGTAGACCAGCAAATATCCCACCTGCGGGACGGGAAGCCTCGCCGTCGTCGGGCTCTGCCCGACTGCTTGAGGGATCTCCGATCCCTCTCCGTTTCCGGCGAGGAGGATGTCACCTGAGGGAAGACCCCTGCCTTAGACTGCCAGTTGTTAGAATCAATGACCGGGCGTTGAATATCCGGTTGGAGTGGCGTCGGTGGAGTAGCGAACAGAGTGTCGGATTCATCCCGAGGCTAAGAGCGCGGGTATTCTCCTTGCTTTTATAGACAGTAATTTATATTTACCTGACTATAGGCGCTAAGCCCCCGTCCTCAAGGAGCGAACGAAGTGAGCGAGTAGGGCGGGGATACAGCGCCGTCATCGCTTTACTTTCACTACACGGAATAGCCTTACTACCCCTGCGGTCGATGTCGGTAGTACGATGCTCACCACGCTTCCGGTGGTGTTCAAGCGCGACAAGAAGCGCGCACCCTTGGTTGTGGCTGAGTGTCCATCCGGTAGGAGTGGGACACTCCGAACCACCCGTGAAGGGAAGTCGCCTGCGGAGTCTGGAATCCCTGTGCCCACGTCGGGTATAAATTCCGACGCAGAAACAGGAAGCCCTGTCCTCAACAAGCGAGGGGCGAGTAGCCCCGAGCGCGGTAGGTCAGGGTAGTTCACTGGTACTCTGTTATCGTACACCGTCTCGGGATCTGACCGAACGGTCCAGTGACCGAGTTCAGTACAACCCAATGCACGAAGCAGAGCAACTCAGGCAGAGAGCGATCTCGAACCCCAGACGGCTCGTCAGCGAAATCGATGACATAGATCGGCTTCTCGGGTCCAACGACGCGATAGCGCAACGGCACGCGACGGAAGCAGCCCGAAAAGTCGCATACGTTAAACCCGAAGAGATGAGACGCTGCAAGCGGTCGCTCATAGAGGTCGTTCGGAACGGCCGAACTACCAGTGCTCAGACGAGTGCGTGTTTTGCACTCGGATATATCGGCCGAGTCGACGAGCAGGCGCAGGAGTTGCTCACCGAGCCGCGATGTGACCGAAGCAACACCGCGGTCAGGCGGGCTGCGGCCCGTGCTCGGAACTCGATTGCGCGCCAAGCGCCGCCCAGTCAGTCGTCGAATTCGCCATCAAACACTGCTACGGCATCGGACACCGACGTATACGAGCATACCAGTTCCGACACCAGCGTCTACGACCGCGGATCGACCTCGTCGGAAGACACCCAGGTGTTCGATCCGGGATCGAAGCCGTCAGCGGAAGTCCCTAACTTTTGTGCGAACTGCGGTCGTGACCTCCGAGATCAGACGTCACCGAACTTTTGCCCGGACTGTGGAACCGACGTGTGATAGTTCCGGGGCTGATTGAGCGCAACGACGATTTCTCGGTACAGATCTCAAATCCGTTGCATCTGACCTTCAGCCTCGGATGCAAGGCACGGTATCGGTGAGCTACTTCGAGGGGTGAGCAGCTCGTCGGTTCAGACGTCCGTGCGCAATCGAAACGCGATCGGCCGCGCCCATATTCCGGGAGTCGAGTGGCCTGAACGCCCGCACGCGGCTTGGAGGGGTTGTGCATCAGTACGATCGCCAGAGAGCGCATCGACCGCTCGCCGAGGGAACGCCGACCAACGAGATCGGAAGCCAGACGGTGCCGATCCTCAGGAAGTGTCAGATAAGCGTCCAAATATATTCGGTAGAAGGGCTTTGATTCGTCGTGTCTAAGTTAGATCGTTGGAAGAGCGACACGGATCTCGTTACACACCCGTCATGAACATCAAAACAAACTGGCACGAGGACGCCCCCGTACACAACGTCAATTTGGACGACGCCACCGACCGATCGGCGAGCTACGCAGTGGTCACGAGTATCGCGGATCTGACCGACCGAGACCCGGACGACCTCGAACCGCTGTGGGACAGCGTGGACCCGGACGCGTTGGATACGTTTGTCGCTCACGCGAACGAATCCTCGACTCCGTATCGACTCACCTTCCGGTACGAGGGGTACGCCGTCGAGATCGCCGAGAACGGCCGGCTTCAGCTCACTCCGGGTGGGGAAGCGGTCTCGACCGCGAGCGTGTAGCCTCGGAGCGCGACCGCTCCGTCGGGTCTCCCGAACGGGGACCCCGCCTCCGTGAGCAGGCCCGTCCGGACCTGTCGCTGAGGGGCTAACAACAGAACATGAACGGGTACACCAGAGCGACGCGGTCGCCCGCTTCCAGCGTCGTGTCGAAACCCTTCTCGTTCTCGTTGAACTGACCGTTCACGAGGATTCGGGCGTACGCGATCGTCTGCTCACCGACCGGGTTCTTCGTCCACGTGCCGGGGAGCTCCTCGGGCGTCGGCGCCCAGCCGCTGTGGGTCGCGTCCGCCTCGGTCTCGGCGATGAGCATGTCTTGGAGCTCCGGGTACTCCTCGAACAACTCGTCGAGAAACTCCCTGAGCGTGTCGCCCGCGAACGCGTACTCGAACTCGTACTCCCCGAGCTCCGTCCGGACGTGTCCGGTACAGCGCACGGTGACGGTCGTCTCGGCTTCGGGACCGGTCGCCGCGTCGGGGGCCTCCTCGACGGCGGGCTCCGCCGCCTGCTGATTCGGAGTCATACCGCGACGTAGGGCTCTCCCGTGGGTAAGCGCCCTCGCGAACATGTTCGTGGTCCGCTCCGACCCAAGGAGTGCGGCGGGTGTCCCGTCTCACCGGAACGGCACCCGAACATGTTGCCGCGAAACTGATAGGGTGAGCGGGGGCAAGCCCCCGCCGATGGAACTCACACGCAAGACGATCGCGAAGCTCATCGTCGCGGCGTTCCTGCTCAACCTGGTCGTGATGGGTGCCGGGGCGTGGTTCGCGTATCAGGAGGCGCCGCCTGTCCCGGACGAGGTCGTCGGGCCCGACGGCGAGGCGATCGCGACCGGGGAGTCGATCCAAGACGGGAAGGCGGCGTTCCAGCAGTACGGGCTGATGAATCACGGGTCAATCCTCGGGAACGGGGCGTACTACGGCGAGGATTACACCGCCGACGCGCTCGACCTGAAGGCCGAGCACATGCGCGATTACTACGCGCGGGAGGAGTACGGCGCGGGCTACGCCTCGCTCGACTCCTCGGAGCAGGCCGCGGTGGCGGAGACCGTCCGGGAGGACCTCGACAGCCCCCACGACGGCGGGGCGATCGAGTACTCGGCCGCGGAGGTCTACGCCCACGAGCGAGTGCGCGAGACGTACGCCGAGCGCTACCACGAGGGCGATCACGACCGGGGCGTGCCCGCGGGGATGATCGAATCGTCCGCCGAGGCCGAGGATTTCGCCGACTTCGCGCTGTGGACCGCGTGGTTCTCGCACACCGACCGGCCCGGCACCGACAACTCCTACACCAACGAGTGGCCCTACTCGCCGCCCGCCGGCAACGACGCCACCGGCGCCGCGATGATCTGGAGCGTGATCGCGATGGTCCTGCTCGTCGGCGCGGCGGGCGCCGGCATCCTCCTCTACAAGTCGGTCAGGCTCCCCGAGCCCTCGGCAGAGGGGATCTCCGTCCCCGAGCCGGGCGACGTGAGCGTCTTCCCGAGCCAGCGTGCGGCGCTCCGGTTCATCCCCGTCGCCGCCGGGCTGTTCCTCGCGCAGGTGTTGTTAGGCGGGTTGTTAGCCCACTTCTACATCGAGCGCGCCGGCTTCTTCGGGATCGAGGAGCTGTTCGGCGTCCACATCCTCCAGCTGCTCCCCTTCGCCATCGCGAAGACGTGGCACATCGACCTGGGAATCCTGTGGATCGCGACGACGTGGCTCGGCGCCGGGCTGTTCCTTCCGCCGCTCCTGACCGGCCACGAGCCGAGCGATCAGGCGCGGTACGTCAACGTCCTGCTGGGCGCGCTCGTGGTCGTGGTCGGTGGCGGGATGGCCGGCATCTGGCTCGGCGCCAACGGCTACCTCCCCGGCGAGCTGTGGTGGCTCCTCGGCAACGAGGGGCTGGAGTACCTCGAGGTCGGGAAGGTGTGGCAGGGCGGCCTGCTCCTCGGGTTCGTCCTCTGGGCGGTCCTCGCGATCCGGGGGCTCAAGCCCTTGCTCGACCGTGAACCGGTCTACGGGCTCGCGCACATGATCCTCTACGCGGGCGGCTCGATCACCCTGCTGTTCGTCGCCGGCTTCATGTTCACGCCGTCGACGAACATGGCCGTCACGGAGTTCTGGCGGTGGTGGGTCGTCCACATGTGGGTCGAGGGCGCCTTCGAGTTCTTCATCGTCGCGATCATCGGGCTCACCCTCGTCTCGATGAACCTCCTCACCCGCCGTAGCGCCGAGAAGGCCGTCATGCTGCAGGCGCTTCTGGTGATGGGGACCGGCGTCATCGGCGTCTCGCACCACTACTGGTGGATCGGGATGCCCGACTACTGGGTGCCGATCGGGAGCGTCTTCTCGACGCTGGAGCTGCTCCCGCTGATCTTCATCCTCTACGAGGCGATCGGCCAGTACCGGGCGATGACTGAGACCGGCGGATTCCCCTACAAACTCCCCTTCATGTTCATCGTCGCCAGCGGGGTGTGGAACTTCGTCGGCGCCGGGGTGCTCGGCTTCTTCATCAACCTCCCGCTCGTCAACTACTACGAGCACGGCACCTATCTCACCGTCGGGCACGCCCACGCGGCGATGTTCGGCGCGTTCGGGTTCCTCGCGCTCGGGATGGTCGCGTACATGCTCCAGCTGTCGATCGACCCCGAGCGCTGGGACGGCTCGTGGCTCCGCGCGTCGTTCTGGCTCTGGAACGTCGGGCTCGCGCTGATGGTGTTCGTCTCCGTGCTCCCGGTCGGGTTCCTCCAGCTCGACGTCGCGTTCACCGAGGGCTACGCGGCGGCCCGGAGCCTCGCGTTCTACGAGCGCCCGCTCGTCCAGGCGTTGTTCTGGGCGCGGCTCCCGGGGGACACGCTGCTCATCCTAGGAACCGTCGTCTACGCCGCCGACGTGGTCCGGAAGCGGTTCGTCCTCCGGCGCTCCGAGGACGACCCGACCGTCGACGACATGGCCGTCGCCGAGGGGATCGTGGGGGACGACGACTGACTGCGCGAGCGGTTTCGCGGTTTTTCAGTCGGTTATTCACAAACCGTTGCCGGGGGTGAGAGGGAGGACACTCGCGAACACCCGGTCGGTCCCTTATAAATGGCCGACCACGGGTCGACGGCGAACACCTCCAAAGCCCCAGCCGCTCGGGTATAAATGCCAGCTGGCAGATCGACGGCAAACACCTCCAAAGCCCCAGTCGCGAGGACTCGCGCGGCTTGTTGCGCGCCTCGCTCAGTCGCTCGCGCTGCTCGCTCCCTCGCTGCGGTGCTTACTGCGCCGTGCTTCGTCCTCGCGACTGCCCCTTTGAGTCCCGCCCCGCACCGCAACCGCACCTCATACCTCCCCA
>NZ_JAODIX010000007.1:0-72371 GCF_026586675.1 Halorubrum yunnanense | reverse complement strand
CGACTCCCTCGCACCGTCGGTTCGCGGCCCTTCGGGCCGCTCACCGGGGCGCGCCACGGCAATGGTTATTTAAAAAGGTACGTCGATACCGCGGTACTCACTCGGCGTCGTCGTCGCGCCCGGTCACCTTTCGGACGCAGGAGGAGCCGAACGGGCCGAGTTCGCCGGCGTCGAGCGTCACGAAGTGGCCGGTCGTGATCGAGGTCCCGCATCTCCGACACTCGAACTCGCCTTCGCGCTGAACGACCTGGCTGTCGTAGTTCACGTAGGTGCCGCCGCGCCGGACCCGGAGCCGGGCGTCCTCGCGCTCGATGACGCCGCGCTTCTCGGCGGCGTCGAGGATGTCGCGGGTGAGCGCGGGGCTCGTCGTCACCGTCTCGATCCGGTCGATCGCGGCCGGCAGCGACAGCTCCTCGCGTTCGAGGTGCGCGAGCAGCTCGACGCCGAGCTCCAGCCGCTCCTCCCGGGACGCCGGCTCGTTCACGGCCGCCGAAACGACTCGGACCCTCTTAAGTCGGCCGGGAGGCGGCGGGGCGTCGTGTCGGGGCCGACCCGCCGGCGATGTAGTAAGACAGTTACCACGCGGGGCGCTGGATGGCGTATGGACGTACTGGAGGTCGCGGCGCGGGCGACCGAGACGGGACCGGTGTGCGACGCCTGTCTCGGCCGCCTCGTCGCCGACCGGAGCTTCGGGCTGTCGAACGCCGAGCGCGGCTCGGCGCTGCGGGTCTCGCTCTCCCTGCGCGACGACGAGGACCACGAGCCTGTCGAGACCGCGGACTGCTGGGTCTGCGAGGGCCGCTGCACCGAGTTCGACGCGTGGGCGGAGCGCGCCGCCGAGGCGGTCGCGGGGATCGAGTTTTCCACCTACAACGTCGGGACCCGCCCCCCGCCGCTGATCGAGGAGAACGAGGCGCTGCTCCGGGCGGACGCCGGCCTCGACGAGGACGCCGGCGAGCCGTTTAAATCGGAGTTCAATCGCGAGGTCGGCAAGCGGTTCGGCCGGTTCACGGAGACGGAGGTCTCCTTCGACCGCCCCGACGTGCAGTTCACGATCGACCTCGCCGACGACGAGATCGACGCCAAGGTGAACTCCACGTTCGTCTACGGCCGATACCGGAAGCTGGAGCGCGACATCCCGCAGACCGAGTGGCCCTGCCGCGAGTGCAAAGGCTCGGGCCGGCAGGGCGCCGACCCCTGCGACCACTGCGGCGGCTCCGGCTACCTCTACGACGACAGCGTCGAGGAGTACACCGCACCGATCGTCGAGGACGTGATGGACGGCACGGAGGCGACGTTCCACGGTGCGGGCCGCGAGGACGTCGACGCGCTGATGCTCGGGACCGGGCGCCCGTTCGTGGTCGAGGTCGAGGAGCCGCGCCGCCGCCGGGTCGACGTCGAGCGCCTGCAGGCCGACATCAACGCCTTCGCCGACGGCGCCGTGGAGGTCGAAGGCCTCCGGCTCGCGACCTACGACATGGTCGAGCGCGTGAAGGAACACGACGCCGCCAAGCGCTACCGCGCCGAGGTGGCCTTCGACGCCGACGTCGACGCCGACGCCCTCGCCGCCGCGGTCGACGAGCTGGAGGGGACGACCGTCGAGCAGTACACCCCGAACCGAGTGGACCACCGGCGCGCGAGCATCACCCGCGAGCGCGACGTGTACGAGGCGACCGCCGAGCGCGACGGCCCCCGCCGCGCGACCGTCGAGGTCCGCGGCGCAGGCGGGCTCTACATCAAGGAGCTGATATCGAGCGACGAGGGCCGCACCGAGCCGAGCCTCGCCGGGCTGCTCGGCGTCGGCGCGGAGGTGACGGCGCTCGACGTGGTCGCCGTCGAGGGCGAGGCGGAGCCGTTCGAGCGCGAGGCGTTCTTCCGGGACTGACGCCCGCTCGCGCCGACGGCTCCCGCGGACCGACGGGATTTATCTGACGCGCGTCTGACAGTGGGCGTATGCACGGGAGCGACACGGACGAGGCGAGCGCCGAGGCGCCGGCGGTCGGCGACCGAGTCGGCGAGCCCGTCGTCGAGCCGGCCGTGGGGGAGGCGGCCGCGTCGACGACCGCCGCGGCACACGCCCGCTTGAACGGGATCGACCGCGCGACCCGACGGGACCGCGTGTCGTCGATCCTCGTCGCCGTGGGCGCCGGCCCCCACACCGGGGCGACGGTCGACGTGGCCCGAGAGGTCGCCGACGCGACCGACGCGTGGCTCGAGCTGTTCCACGTCGTCCCCTCCGACGAGGCGCTCGTCGACGGCGACGCGACCGCGGTCGACGGCGAGGCCGACGGCGCCGACGAGTACGCCGCGGCCGGCGACCGCCTCCTCGACGCCGCCCGCGACCGCCTCGGCGACTTCGATCGGGTGGACCGCTGGCTCGTCGAGGACCGCACCGCCGCGGGCGCGATCGTCGAGCAGTCGCCGTACTACGACCTCGTCGTCGTCGGCGCCCCCACCACCGGCACCGTCGGCCGGTTCGTGTTCGGCTCCACGACGGACACCGTGATCGAGGACGCCGAGGTCCCCGTGGTCGTCGTTGAGGCGGACGGGGAGACGTCGCTGGACGTCGGGTAGCCCGCGTCGAAGTCGCGCCGGGCCCGCGTCGGACGTGCGTCTCCGACCGGCTTTTCGGGTTTCGAAGTCCAGATACAACAGTAAAGTGGCTCTGCCACGGACGTTCGGGTATGGTCGACGACGCGATCGACGACGTAGACAGGGCGATCCTGTACGCGCTACAGGAGGACGCCCGAAACGCGTCGTCCGGGGACATCGCGGAGCGCACCGGGACGTCGGACAGCACCGTCCGCAAGCGCATCCAGCGCCTCGAGTCCGACGGGGTCATCAAGGGGTACAGCGCCGACGTCGACTACCGGAAGTCAGGGTACCCGCTTCGGATGCTGCTCTACTGCACCGCTTCGATACCCGAGCGCGGGGACCTGCTCCCGGAGATCCTGGCGATCGACGGCGTCATCTCGGTACAGGAGCTGGTCACCGGCGAACAGAACCTCCTCGTGACGGCGGTCGGCGAGTCGGACGACGACATCACGCCCGTCGCACAGGAGCTCCTCGACATGGGGCTCACCGTCGCCGACGAGGTCCTCGTTCGGAGCCACGAGACGACGCCGTTCGGCGGGCTCGACGCCGACATCGACTCCTGAGCGGCGGTCTCTTTCCCCTCGCTACCGGATCCCCGAGCGGACGCTCCACCGCGTCCCTGCGACGCCGGCCTCGCCCCCAGATAACTATAACGTTCATTAATGGAAATCTATCGAACGATTTGTGAATACAAGTAGATTTAATACACAATCTGTTCTCTTCACGGAGTGAAGACGACCGGTCCCGGTTCGCCGAGCGCGGTTCGGCCGCCGGGAGTGGTCGAATGGGTCGAACGATGTCAGGATCTACCTCGAAGACGGAGGTCGGAGCGCTCCCGGACGCGGCGACGGAGACGCCGCTCGCGCCCGTCGCACTCACGTGGCTCGCGTGGTCGCTGTTCGCCGCGAGCCTCGCGGCTCTCTTCGGCCACGTCCGATTCGGTTTCGCCCCGGAGGTCCCCGGCGTGATCGCCGTCGACGGGCTCACGGTTCTGATGTGGGCGGTCGTCGGCTTCTTCGGCGGCGTCGTCCACAGCTACTCGCGCCGCTACATGGCGGGGAGCGCCCACGAGACGGAGTTCTTCCTCTCCGTGTTCGGCTTCGTGACCGTCGTGATGGCCCTCGTCGCGGCCGACCACGTCGCGCTATTCGGGCTCCTGTGGCTGGCGATGGGGCTGGTGATGGCGCGGCTCATCGGCATCGTCGAGGGGTGGAAGCAGGCGCGGGCGGCGGCGACGCTCGCCCGGACGTACTTCCTCGTCGGCAGCGCGCTCCTGGGCGTCGCGCTGGCGGCGCTCTGGTCGGTGACCGGGGAGACGACGGTCTCGGGGATCGCCGCGGTCGCGGCCGCCGACGGTCTCGACGGCCCGATATGGCTCGTCGCCGCCGTCGCGCTCGTCCTCGCGGCGATGGTCCAGTCCGCGCTCGTCCCGTTCCACGGCTGGCTGCTGTCCTCGATGACCGCGCCCACGCCGGCGTCGGCGCTGATGCACGCCGGCTTCGTCAACGCGGGCGGCGTCCTGCTGTTGCGGTTCGCGCCGGTCGTCGCGGTCGACGCGACCCTCATGCTCGCGGTCGTCGCGGTCGGCGCAACCAGCGCGCTGCTCGGCAAGCTCTTCAAGTCCGTCCGCCCCGACGTGAAGAGCAAGCTGGCCTGCTCGACCGTGGGACAGATGGGGTTCATGATCATGCAGGCCGGCCTCGGCTTCTTCGGGGCCGCGATCACCCACCTCGTCCTGCACGGATTTTATAAGGCCTACCACTTCCTCGGCGCGGGTGGGGAGGTCGAGCGGAACAGTCCGGGCGAGGCGACGAGCCGTTCGGGGGGCGTCGTCGACGTCGCCGTGACGCTGGCGACCGGGGTGGCGGGCGGCGCGACGTTCGTGCTGCTGACGGGGAAGGGAACGAGCGTCGACAGCGGCCTCCTCCTCGCCCTGTTCGTGACGTTCACGACCCTCCACGCGGCGCGCGGCGCGGTCCGGGACGCGTCGCTGCCAGCGGCGGTCCGCTACGGAGCGACTCCCCTCGTCTTCCTCCCAGCCATCGCCGTGTACGCGCTCGTCTACGAGGGGATCGCAGCGCTCCTGACGGGGCTTCCGGTCGTCACGGCGCCGACGGAGCTGACCGCGCTCCACGGGGTCGTGGCGGTCGCCTTCGTCGCCGCGTACCTCGCCATCGAGACGGGCGTCCACGAGCGCAGCCCGCGGCTCTACGTCGCGCTGCTGAACTGGGGCCAACCGTCGTCGGAGACGATTCTCACGGACACGGAGGAATACGATGAGCACTGAACCCATCCACGAGCGTATCGATAACGCCGCGACGACGGTCGGATCGGTCTGGCCGATCCACTCGTTCGTGACGGCCAACCCCCTCTCGGGGTTCGAGAGCGCGCCGTTCAGCGAGGCGGTGACGCGGGCCGCCGACCTGCTCGGCGGACGCGGCTACCCGAGTCGGAAGGCCTTCCGGGCGGCGCTGGACGACGGCCGGATCGACCCGGAGACGCTCGAATCGGAGCTGGCCGACCGCGGCTACGAGGCCGACCCGAAGACGCTGCTCGAGCGCGTGGACGCCGGCGCCGAGTCGGAGCCGTCCGACGCCGAGTCGGAGCCGTCCGACGCCGAGTCGGAGCCGTCCGACGCCGAGACCGATCGGGTCGATAGCGTGCTGACGAAGTGGCTGTCGGCCTTCCTCGACGAGGGGCACGCCGAGTGGTCGATGCCGGACCGCGAGGAGGGGTTCTACGCCGCCTTCCGCGGCGTGGCCGCACACGACGGCGAGGTCCCCGACGAGGGACTGCTCGCGTCCCCGCCCGAGACGGCGATCGAGGCCATCGAGGCCGTCTTGGAACCGGTCCCGGAGAGCCGGTGGGAGGCCGTCTTCGAGGCGCAGTTGGCCGCGCTCCCGGGGTGGACCGGGTTCATCAAGCGGCGCGCGGCCGACGGGGGGGCGTGGCAGTCGGCCCATCCGATCACGCTCGCGGACTACCTCGCGGTCCGCCTCTCGCTTGCCGACGCGTTCGGCGTCGGTATCGACCCCGGGGACCGTTCCGACCCCGCCGACCCGGACCCGGCCGACGAGGTCGCCGAGGCGTTCCTGAGCGCCTGGGAGGCGAGCTACCGCTCCGAGGTCGTCGACCGCGTGGCTGCCGAGGGTCGCTCGCTGAGCGGCGAGAGCGAGCCGTCCGACCGCCCCGACGCGCAGTTGGTCTTCTGTATCGACACGCGCTCGGAGGTGATCCGCCGCCACGTCGAGGCCGCGGGCGACTACGAGACCCACGGCTACGCCGGCTTCTTCGGCGTCCCGATGGAGTATCGGGGGTACGACGCGGACGTATCCGTCGACGCCTGCCCGCCGATCCTCGACCCGGAGCACCGCATCAGCGAGGTCCCAACCGACGGAGACGCCCGAAGGCGCCGCGACCGGTGGTCGAGCCTCCGCGAGGCCGCGGGCGAGATCGCCGAGACGCTGAAGACGAACCCCGCCAGCGCCTTCGGCTTCGTCGAAAGCTCCGGGGGCGGGTACGGGCTCGCGCTCGCGGCGCGCACGCTCGTCCCCGGCCGCGTCCGCGACCTGTTGAACGGCGCCGACGCCGCGGTGCCGGACGACCGCGAGTTCTGCGACCAGATCGTCGACCACCAGCACACGTACGCCGACGGCCTGCCGGTGGGACTCACCGCCGAGGAGAAGGTGGAGTACGCCGCGACCGCCTTCGAGCTGATGGGCTGGGAGGAGTTCGGCCGGCTCGTCGCCTTCGTCGGGCACGCGAGCGAGACGGCGAACAACCCCTACGACTCGAGCCTGGACTGCGGCGCGTGCGCCGGCAACCCCGGCGGCCCGAACGCCCGCGTCTTGGCCGATATCTGTGCCGACGCCGACGTGAGGGCCGCGCTGCGCGAGCGCGGCTTCGACGTTCCGGACGACGCCGTCTTCCTCGCCGGCGAGCACAACACGACGACCGACGAGATCGAGCTGTACGACGGCGGCGTCCCCGAGAGCCACGCGGACGACCTCGAGCGCCTGCGCGCGGACCTCGCCGCCGCCCGCGAGGGCGCGGCCGCCGAGCGCGCCGAGTCGATGGGCGTCGACCCCTCGGCGGGCGTCGACGAGGCCGAGCGCCGCGCGGGCGACTGGGCCGAGACGCGTCCCGAGTGGGGACTGGCCGGCAACGCCGGCTTCGTCGTCGGCCCCCGGGAGCTGACGAGCGATCTCGACCTCGACGGGCGCGCGTTCCTCCACTCGTACGACTGGTCGACGGACCCCGACGGGGACGCGCTCGAAGCGATCCTCGCGGGGCCGATGGTCGTCACCCAGTGGATCAACGCCCAGTACTACTTCTCGACCGTCGACAACGCGGTGTACGGGAGCGGCTCGAAGGTCACGCAGAACCCCGTCGGCAACGTCGGGGTCTACCAGGGCAACGGCGGCGACCTGATGACGGGCCTCCCTCGCCAGTCGCTGATAGCCGCCGAGGGGGTGCCGCGCCACCAGCCCCTCCGCCTTTCCACGGTCGTCCACGCGCCGGTCGAGCGGGTCACCGAGGCCTTGGCCGCCCACGACGCGGTGACCGAGCTGCTGGACAACGACTGGCTCTCGCTGACGGTGATCGACCCGACCGAGGAGCACCGCGCGTTCGAGTACGAGCGCGACCTGAACTGGCGGCCGACCGCCGAGCCGACTGCGGCCGATCCGGAGGCACCGACCGACGGAGAGGCGCCGACCGACGACGGGGCGCCGGCCGACGACGAGTCGCCGGCCGATCCGGAGGAACCGGTCGCTCCCGCGGTCGCGGACGACTGACCCGCCCGGGCAGGTTCCCTCTCTCGCGACGCGTGCCACGCAGCATCGCGGCGACAGCGTTAAATTGGTGTACAGACTTGTACATCACAACGCGAAGTAATACATTGGTGGACACTATGGATATCAACGACACGGTCGAACGCGTGACGGACGGGACGGACCTGACTGTTGAGGAGTCGCGGGAGGCCGCGCGGCTGGTCTTCGAGGAGGCCACGGAGGCGCAGATCGGCGCCCTCCTCGCCGCCCTCCGGACGAAGGGCGAGACGGAGGCCGAGATCGCCGGCTTCGCGCAGGGGATGCGCGACGCCGCCCGGACGATCGAGCCCGACCGCGAGCCCCTCGTCGACACCTGCGGCACCGGCGGCGACGACTACGACACGATCAACGTCTCGACGACCGCCGCGATCGTCGCCGCGGGCGCGGACGTCCCGATCGCCAAGCACGGCAACTACTCGGTGTCCTCCTCGTCGGGGAGCGCCGACGTGCTGGAGGTCGCCGGCGCCGACGTCGAGGCCGAGCCGCCGGCGGTGGAGGCGGCGATCGAGCGGGACGGGATCGGGTTCATGCTCGCGCCCGTCTTCCACCCGGCCATGAAGGCCGTTATCGGCCCCCGCAGGGAGCTCGGGATCCGGACGATCTTCAACGTGCTCGGCCCGCTCACCAACCCCGCCGGCGCCGACGCGCAGGTGCTCGGCGTGTACGACCCCGAGCTGGTCGAGACGGTCGCGCGGTCGCTCGCGCACATGCCCGTCGAGCACGCGCTGGTCGTCCACGGGGCGGGGATGGACGAGATCGGGATCCACGACGAGACGGTCGCCGCCGAGGTCGTCGGCGACGAGGTGAGCGAGTTCACCGTCACGCCGGAGGCGCTCGGGCTCGACCGCGCCCCGATCGAGGACGTCGCCGGCGGGAGCCCCGAGGAGAACGCGGAAGACCTGCGCGGGATCGTGGACGGCTCCCTCACGGGCCCGAAGCGCGACCTGATCCTGGCGAACGCCGGCGCGGCGATCTACGTCGCCGGCGAGGCCGACTCGCTGGAAGCGGGGGTCGAGCGCGCCGCGGAGGCGATCGACTCCGGCGCGGCCGCCGAGAAGTTCGCGGCGCTGTGCGGGGAGGACCAAGGGGCCGAGGCCGACGCGGAGACGACCGCGGGCCCGGAGGACGACTGATGGCGCGGGTGAAGATCTGCGGGCTCGCGCGCGGCGCGGACCTCCGGGCCGCGGTCGAGGCCGGCGCCGACGCGGTCGGCGTGATCTCGGAGGTCCCGGTCGACTCCGGGCGCGAGGTCGACCCCGCGACGGCGGCCGAACTCCTCGCCGACGTCCCGCCGTTCGTCACCGCGACGCTCGTCACGATGCCCGACTCCGCGGAGCGCGCGGTCGAGCTCCTGCGGACGGTCGGCCCCGACGCGCTCCAGCTCCACGGCGAGTGGACGCCCGACGAGATCCGGTACATCCGGGCCGAGACCGAGCGGAAGGTGCTGCTGGCGGTCGACGCCGACGACCCGCTCCGGGCCGAGGAGTTCGACGCGGTCGCCGACGCGCTCGTGATCGACTCGGCCGACGACTCGGGCGCCGGCGGCACCGGCGAGACCCACGACTGGGCGAAGACGGGCGACCTGGCGTCCCGGCTCACGTCGCCGGTCGTGCTCGCGGGCGGGCTCACGGCCGACAACGTCGCCGAGGCCGTCCGCGTCGCCGACCCGTTCGCCGTCGACGTCGCCTCGGGCGTCGAGCTGTCCGAGGGGCGGAAAGACCACAACGCGGTGGCCCGCTTCGTCGCCAACGCGGGGCGGGAGATGGAGATCGCATGAGCGGGTCCCCGCTCGACCGCTCGAAGGCCGAGTTCGTCGACCTCGCCGCCGACGCGGAGAGGCCCGTCGTCGTCCGGGCGTCCGCGACGCTCGACGCCGACGTGACCCCCCTCGCCGCGTACGCGACTCTCGTCGGCGAGGGGCCGTACGGCTTCCTCTTAGAGTCCGGCGAGAAGGTCGCCTCCAGCGACCCGGACGGGGCGTTCACGTCGGGCGGAAAGGCGGACAAACACGCCCGCTACTCGTTCGTGGGCTACGACCCGGAGGCCGTCATCTCCGTCCGCCCCGACCGAACCGACGTGACACGGCTCGGGCCGGCGGCCGAGTTCGTCGGGGAGGGGGCAGACGGCGATCCGGACGCCGAAGGCGGTCTCGGCCCCGCCGCCGGCGACGCGATCGACCGGGTCCGCGCGGCGTTCCCGGACGTGAGCCTGCGCGGCTTCCCCGACACCGACCGGCAGATTCTCTCCGGCGGGTTCGTCGGCTTCCTCGCGTACGAGGCCGTCTACGACCTCTGGCTGGAAGAGGTCGGCGTCGAGCGGCCCGAGACGGAGTTCCCCGACGCCGAGTTCGCACTGACGACGCGGACCGTCGTCTTCGACGACAAGGAGGGGACCGTCGAGCTCGTCTGCACCCCCGTCGTCGGCGTCGACGACGACCCGGCGGCCGTCTACGACGGCCTCGTCGACGAGGCGGAGCGCGTGCGAGCGGAGTTGGGCGAGGCCGCGCCGCCAGACCCCGGGGGGATCCGGGTCGACTCGGAGTCGGCCGACCCCCGCGAGGAGTACGAGGAGGCCGTTCGAACCGCCAAGCGCCGCGTGCTCGACGGCGACATTTATCAGGGCGTGATCTCGCGGAGCCGAGAGCTTCGCGGCGAGGTCGACTCGCTCGGGCTGTACGCGGCGCTCCGCGAGGTGAACCCCTCGCCGTACATGTACGTGCTGCGCCACGACGACCGCAGCATCGTCGGCGCGAGCCCGGAGACGCTCGTGTCGGTGCAGGGCGACCGGATCGTCTCGAACCCGATCGCGGGCACCTGTCCCCGCGGGACGAGCCCGGTCGAGGACCGCCGGCTCGCGGGCGAGATGCTCGCCGACGGGAAGGAACGCGCCGAGCACACGATGCTCGTCGACCTCGCGCGCAACGACGTCCGGCGCGTCTCGGAGGCGGGGTCGGTCCGCGTCGAGGAGTTCATGAACGTGCTGAAGTACAGCCACGTCCAGCACATCGAGTCGACCGTGACCGGGACGCTGGCGGCCGACGCCGACGCCTTCGACGCGACGCGCGCGACGTTCCCGGCCGGCACCCTCACGGGCGCGCCGAAGGTGCGCGCGATGGAGATTATCGAGGAGCTGGAGACGACCCCGCGGGAGGCGTACGGCGGGGGCGTCGGCTACTACGCGTGGAGCGGCGACGCCGACTTCGCCATCGTGATCCGGACCGCGACGCTCGACGAGTCGCCGGCGGGCGCGAGCGACCCGGACGAGACCGCGGTGACGGTCCGAGCCGGCGCCGGCCTCGTCGCCGACTCCGACCCGGCCGCCGAGTACGAGGAGACCGAGCAGAAGATGGACGGCGCGCTGACCGCGATCGACCGGATCCGGGAGGGCGACGGGGACGACTCTTCCCCCGACTCCGCCGACGACCCCCTCCCGGCCGGCACGGAGGTCGACGAATGAACGTCGTCGTCGTCGACAACTTCGACTCGTTCACGTACAACCTCGTCGAGTACGTCTCGGACCAAGCGCTCGGCGGGGAGGACGGCGCGAGCGGGGAAGCCGCGACCGGAGCGCCGGAGCCGATCGACGTGACCGTTTTGAAGAACACCGCGTCGCTGTCCGAGATCCGCGACGCCGACCCGGACGCCGTCCTCATCAGTCCCGGCCCCGGGCACCCGAAGAACGAGCGCGACGTGGGCGTGACGATGGACGTGCTACAGGACCTCTCGCCCGACGTCCCGACGCTCGGCGTCTGTCTCGGCCTCGAGGCCGCCGTGTACGAGTACGGCGGCAGCGTCGGCCACGCGCCGGAGCCGATCCACGGGAAGGCGTTCCCGGTCGAGCACGACGGGGAGGGTGTGTTCGCCGGGCTCGATCAGGGGTTCCGCGCGGGGCGCTACCACTCGCTCGCCGCCACCGCGGTCCCCGACGCCTTCGCGGTGACGGCGACGACCGACCACGAGGGCGACGAGATCGTGATGGGGATCCGCCACCGCGACCACCCGATCGAGGCGGTGCAGTTCCACCCCGAGAGCGTGTTGACCGCGGCCGGCCACGATCTGATCCAGAACTTCCTCGCGTCCGTGTGAGCTGTTCTGTTGAACTCTTCTTTCTCAGACGTTTTGTGTCTGAAACGGCTGTTCGCTGAAAACTGCCTCTTGAGCGAATAAGGCTCCTTGTTTCTGGAGGAAACAACGGAACCAGTCCGCCTCTGAGGAGAAAATTCATTCAGATGCTGTTTCTGTCTTCGCTTATGATGACTGCCCTCCAAGCAGATTCTAGCAGAACACCAACGGCTGCGAGAGATTATCGATTCGCTTCCTCACCCGTTGTACGCCGCCGACGAAACGGGGACGCTTCTGCTCGCCAACGGGACGCAGGCGGCGTTCCACGACACGTCCGTCGACGCGCTCGAAGGCGCACACATCTCCGCCGTCCTCGATGAACTGACAGCCGCTCTAACTATGACTCAGCGTCTATTCACCAAAGCAGAGTCAAACAGATCGAGGTAGCGGCTGTAATTAAAGCTCTTCGCCGCAGTCCGGGCAAAAGGCGCCATCCGGATACCCCGATAGGTCCGTGCCACAGTACGGACAGAACGTCGGAGACGAGCTATCCGTCATCGTTGGACTCCCATCGTCCGCCGACGCCCCACCGTCGGGGTCGTACACGCCGGTCTGGTCGGTGTCATCACCGGAGTCATACACTTGCGTATCTCCCGTCTGTTCGGGAGAAGAGCCGCTCGAGTGCCCGGAAGTCGTGGAATTAGACGAAGGAGCGGATATGTGTCCACGTCTGACGTCAACCGCTCTGGGACCCTTGTCTGACTCCTCAATTCGAAACGTGACGTTAGTCCCCTCGGTCAACGATGGGCCACCAATATCCTCCATGTGGAAGAACACATCCTCGTCGTGGCCCGATGTCTCGATGAACCCGTAGCCACCGGTGTCATTGAAGAAATCGACCGTGCCCCACAGATCGGAGCCAGATGCTCCGTCAGTCGAGGAGGAAGAGGTCCTGCTGCCTGTACTGGACTGCTGGGACTGTGATCGAGACTGTGACTGAAGCGTCCGGTCTGCTCCCGCCTTGCGGAGATTCACGGCGCGAGGGCCTTTATCGGCGGGTTTGATATCGAACTCGACCGCATCACCTTCGGAGAATCCAGTATCAACACTATCCTCTCCGTGGAAAAAGACGTCTTCGTCCGAAGCGGGAGATTCGATGAACCCGTACCCTCCGGTGTCGTTCCAGAAGTCGATGACACCTTGATGATCCTGCATAAGGAAACATAATCCAGCCGTCGTTTAAATTGTTCGGGCCTGGGGGGAGACACGACGGAACGCGGCTCTCGCAACAGAGCACTCCTGTCCAGAGCGGTATCTGCTTGATCTGGATTGACCGCAACGAGAGCAACACGAATCACCTACTGGAGGTTGTAACAGAGAGTTAAAACAGACACCGGAGGGCCGCAGCTACGTGGCCCTCACTCCGCGTTTCCGTTCCCCGACTCCCCGCTCTCGTCGCCGCCTTCGGACTCGGCCTCGCCGGCGTCTTCCGCCTTCACCTCCTCGCCGGTCTCGTCGACGCCGCGCCCGGCGAGCCCGACGAGGTGGCCGACCTCGGGGAGGATGATCTCGTCGACCCCAAGCCGAACCGCGTTCTCGGAGCCGGGCAGACAGAAGACGGGCGTGGCGGAGGCGATCCCGGCGATCGCTCGCGACCCGATCGTCCGCGTCCCGATCGCCTCTTGCGAGAGCCGGCGGAACAGCTCCCCGAACCCGGGGAGCTCTTTCGCGAAGAGGCCGTCGACCGCTTCCGGCGTCACGTCGTCGGGCGTCACGCCCGTCCCGCCCGTGGTCACGACGACGTCGGTGTCCTCGCGGCGGGCCAGCCGATCGACGGTCCCTTGGACGCTGTCGTACTCGTCGGGGACCAGCTCGCGGACGGCGACCTCGTGGCCGGCGTCCTCGAACGCGGCGGCGACGCGGTCACCGGAGGGGTCCTCGTCGAGCGACCGCGAGGACGAGACCGTGACGATCGCGACTTCCACCGAGTCGGCGTCGTGGTGGTGGTGGCTGTGGTCGTCGTCGGGGCGATCGCCGTTTCCGTCGTCGTCGTGGCCTCCGGCGTCTCCTTCGTGGTCGCTCCCGTCGTCGTGATGGCTCCCCTCGTCGCGGTCGTGCGCGTCGCTCATGGCGCCACGTTTCCCGCCGACGGTGAAAAACACCGCCCCGTCGCGGCGGTCGATCGACTCGCGCTCGGTCGAGGCCGGCTCAGGGCCAGTCGTCCCGCGACGACTCCTCGGACGGCTCCCCCTCGTCGGGGTCGGCCGTCGCGAGGATCCAGCCGGCGGCCTCGGCCGCGTCCTCGACGTGGAGGAACTCCCAGCCGGTGCCCTCGGCGACCGCCTCGTCGTCGTCGTCGACGCCGACGAAGACGTGCCTGTCCGTATCGAACTGACCGGCGATGTTCTCCAGGCTCTCCTCGACGCCGCGCGGGCCCGAGAAGAAGTCCTGGCGCACGCGGTGTTTGCGGGTGAAGTTGGTGACGACGTAGGTCGGCTTCTCGCTGACGACGCCGACGTACTCGGTCCACTGCCGCGCGTTGTTGAACACGTCGTTGGGGTCTGCGAGCGCCTTCAGCGCCTCCAGCTCGAACGCGAGCGTCATGTCCGTAGATCCGCCACTGTCCATGAGTACGCCTTCTCGCGGCGGGCGAAAACAACTTCGCTTCCGGGAGAGGGCCCTGGCGGAGTGCGAGCCGGACGCCGGGAGAGGGCCCTCTCAGCGCGTGCGGACCTGGTAGTAGTCGACGAACTTCACGAAGTCGCCGTCGTCGAGGTCGCCGGTGTCCGGCGCCGTCTGCGGCCGGCCGGCGAGCTCCCTGACGAGGATCTGGGTCTCCTCGCCGAGCTCGTCGTAGTGACGGACCCGCGCGTCCGGGGGGACCCAGCCGGTGCGGCGGAGCCGAAGCCGTCGTCCCGTTTCACGGAGTGACATACGCTAACATACATTATAATTAATGATAAATGTTGCGCCGGTTCCGAGCGCGCGAGACGGCGCCGAGGCCGCCGACTTGGAGCGCCGCTACTCCGTCGCGCGCGCCAGCGTCACCGTCACGACGGTGCCGCGGGGGTCTGCGTCCTCGACCGCCGCGGACCCGCCCGACTGCTGGAGGACCCAGTAGACGAGCCACAGGCCGAGCCCGCTCCCGTGGTACAGCGCGTCCACGGCGCGGCCCGTCTCGAGCACGTCGCGGTCCATGTCGTTCAGCCCGGGCCCGTCGTCGGCGATCCGCACCTCGATCTCGTCCGCGGCCCCCTCGACGGCGACGTCGACGGTCGGCTGCGCTCCGTCGTGGTGGACGATCGCGTTCCGGACCAACTCGCTCAGCGCGCGGTCAAGCCACGCGGTCGCCGAGGCGACGGCCTCCCCGTTTGCCGGCGTCGACACCGAGATGTCCGCGTGCGGGTAGTCGGCGGCGAGCGACTCGACCAGCTCGTCGACGGCACGGCCCACGTCCATCGGCTCCACTTCGGGGACGTCGCTCAGGATCTCGGTGATATGGTGGGCCTTCTCGCTCGTCGTCAAGAGGTCGTCCGCCCGCGAGACGATGTACGAGGCCGCCTCGGCGGCGTCGGCGTCGGAGTCCTGATCGGTGCCGTCGCCGTCGGAAGTCGCCTCGGCGACCTCTCGCGCCCGCCCGCGGATCACCGTCAGCGCGTTCCGGAGGTTGTGCTGGAGCACCCTGTCCACGACGCTGAGCTGGCGGGCCCGGTTCTCGCTGTCGGTCACGTCCCGGAGGACGCCGACCACGCCGGCTATCTCGTCTCCGTCGGGGTCCTCGAGCGGGTAGTACCGGACGTCGAACGTCCGCATCCCCCGGTCCGGATGCGTCCGTTTCGTTCGGTACTCCACGGCCTCCCCCTGCAGCGCGCGGTCCACGTGCCGTTTCACGTCAGAGAATCGATCGTCGCCGACGACGTCCGAAATCGAGAGGTCGCGCACGTCGTCCGCCTCGATCCCGTGGTACGCCCGGTATTGGGGGTTCGCAAACAGGAAGCCCCCCTCGCGGTCGACCGCGGCGATGAGGTCGGTCGCCCCGTTGACGGCGCGCTCGTAGCGCTCGAGTTCCGCCTCCCGGCGCTTTATCTCGGTGACGTCGCGGCAGACCGCGAACGTGCCCGCCAGCTCGCCGTCCGGGTCGTAGTGGGGGTACCGCCGCGTGCTGAACGCCGCCTCGCGGCCGCTGCGCTCGAGCGTCGGCGAGGTCTCGTACGCGACCGGCTCCTCGGTCTCGATCACCTCCCGCCGGCGGTCGGCGATCTCGGCCGCCGTCTCGGGGTCCATGAACGCGAACTCGTCGGTCCCGTACAGCTCCTCCCGAGGGACGCCGGCGAACTCGCTCACCGCCTCGTTAAGCAGCTCGAACTCGCCGTCGAGGTTCTGGAGGAGGATCGGGTCGTCGATCGCCTCCACAATCTCGCGGTACTGCTTCAGGCGCCCCGCCGCCTCCTGGTTCTCCGTGACGTCGGTCTGGATCGCGACGAACCGGGAGACGCCGCCGTCCTCGTCGAACACCGGCGCGATCGTCTGGTGGACGTGGTTCGGCTCGCCGTCGCGCCGCCGGTCGACGATGTCCTCTTGCCACACCTCGCCGGACTCGATCGTCTCCCACAGCGCGGCGAAGTACTCGTCGGACACCTCCCCCGAGCTGAGTATCGCCGGCGTCTCACCGATCGCGTCGCCGGGCTCGTACCCCGTGTTGTCGGTGAACGCCGGGTTGACGTACTCGATCGTCCCGCTGGGGTCGGTGACGTAGACGGCGTGACCGGAGTGCTCGATGAGGTTACGAAAGGTCCGCAGGTCGCGTGCGGTCGCCTCCTCGACGCCGTCTCGGAACACGCCGGTGTAGACGGGCTCGCCCGACGACTGGTGCTCGTGGAACCGCACGGAGAAGGCCACCGTACTCCCGTCGGCGCGTCGCAGGGGACAGGCGAAGCTACCGGCCTCGCTCGGGTCCGCGTCGCTCGACAGTCGCCGACGGAGCGAGCGGACCCGCTCGTCGTCGGGGTCCTCGGGGATCAGCTCCGCGAGGCGCCGTCCGCGAAGAGCGGGGGGATCGTAGCCGAGCGCCGACTCGACCGCCGGGTTCGCGTAGACGACGACGCCGTCGCCGTCGACGGAGAGGACCGGGTCCGAACACTCCTCGACGAACGAGGCGAAGAAATCGCCTTCCGCCGCCGACGGCGGGTCGACGGGCGATTCGCGTGACATCGCTGTAGAAGGTACGAAGGCTCGACGTGAAAAGCTACTGGCCCGTTTTTCACGTCCGTGAGAACGGAGCGAGCGACGGGGAGGATCGCGAGGCGAACCCGGAGGGTCGGGCCGGGGACGGGACCCGATCTACTGCTCGGTCGTCGGCGCCAGGTCCTCGACCGAGAAGCCCGGTCGCATGAGGACGTCCGCCTGGTCGCTCACGTCGCGGCCCTCGCGCATGAGCTGTTTGAACGCGGACTGCGGCGCGAGGTCGCCGATGAGGACGCCGCCCACGACCTTGCCGTCTTTGAGCGCGACGCGGCGCCACTCGCCCTCGGCGGTGGTCGCCTCGACCGAGTCGTCGCCGAGCGTCGGGTGGCCGAAGGAGAGGAACGGGAAGTCGAAGTGCGTGATCGAGTACGAGGAGACCCACTCGAACGATTCGCTGCCGTACTCGAGCATGTTGCGGGCGGCAATCGTCCCCTGCTCTTTCGCCGAGCCCCACGAGCCGTTCTTCGCCCGGTCGCCGAGGACCAGGTCCTTGAAGGTGGTGATGTCGCCGGCCGCGAACACGTTGTCGACGTTGGTGCGCATGAACTCGTCGACGACGAGGCCGTCCTCGACCTCCAGCGGCGTGTTCTCGACGAGTTCGGTGTTGAAGTTCAGACCGATGGCGACGCCGGCGAAGTCGCACTCGTAACGCTCGCCGTTCGGGTCGACCGCGGCCTCGACGTGGCCGTCGTCGTCGACCTCGAAGTGGTCGACGCCGGAGCCGAAGACGGGCTCGACGCCGCGCTCGCGCATCGCGTCGTGCATGATCTCCGCGCCCTCCTCCGAGAGGGCGTAGCGCCACCAGTTGTCGCCGCGCATCAGGTACTTCGCCTCGACGTCCTGCGCGCCGCAGATGGCCGCGAAGTCGATGCCGAGGAGTCCGGCGCCGACGATGACGGCCTCCTCGGCGCCCTCGACGCTCTCTTTGATCCGGCGGGCGTCCTGGAACGTCCAGAAGTGGTGGATCCCGTCGGCGTCAGCGTTGTCGACCGGGAGCTGCTGGGGGGTGCCGCCGATCGCGAGCAGGAGGGCGTCGTACTCGAACGTCTCGCCCTCGTGGGTGTGAATCGCGTCGCTCTCGACGTCGATGTCGACGACGACCGTGTTGAGGCGGAGGTCAACGTCGTGGTCGTCGTACCACTCCTCTTGGTGGATCGAGATCGGCGCCTCGGGGAGCTTCCCCTTCGCGTACTCCTTGATCAAGATCCGGTTGTAGAGGGACTCCCCCTCGTCGGTGAGAACCGTGATCTCGGCGTCAGGCGCTTGCTCGCGCAGCGTCTCGGCCGCGGACGCGCCCGCGATACCGTCCCCGACGATCACGTACGAATCGCTCATATCCGAGCGTTCGGATTCGGGGTTAATGTGGGTTGTCATCCGCGTTGAAGATCGTGATACTCCCACGCAGAGACCGGTCGAACGCCACAGATTCAAGGTCGTCCCGTCCCAACAAAAACCATGAAGATCCGGCAGAACATCCGCCACTGGGCCGCCAAGAAGGCGTTGACCACGCCGGTCGTCGGCGACGTCGCGAACGACAAGCTGGTAGACCTCCACACGAGCATCTTCCTCAACAAGGCCGACGAGGAGCGCCGCGAGGAGCGCCGCGAGCACCTCGACGACTTCTTCGACGCGACGATGGACGCGTACGTCGCCGCCCTCGAAGCGGGATTCACGGAGGCCGAGGCCCGCGAGATCACCCACGTGCAGGCCAACTTCGACTTCTTCAACCGCGGCTGGACGGAGATGATGGAGATACCGGGAGACGAGCTCGAGGAGCATTACCGGCGCTACGAAGCGTTCTTCGCCGAACACGGGATCACCATCGACGACCCGCTCGGCGAGTTCCGGCCGGCCGAGGGCGTCGCTGAGGCGCCCGGGACCCCGGAGCGGCTGGAGACCGCGGAGTACGAGAACGCGCTCGCCGGCTTCGCGGACGACGTGTACGTCGAGACCGACGAGGGCGACACGGTCGTCGGTGGCGAGACGGAAGAGCCCGAGGACGTCGACCCGTCCGCGGCGCCCGGGCTCGACGAGGACGAGGCGAGCGCGTAGCGCGACCGGCGCGTAGTAGGACCGGCGCGTAGCGTGGTGAGCGGGTCACACCCCCGAGAGCCGCGCAGGTTTATATCTCGGCGGCGAGAGCCCCCGACATGAATCGCGGCCAATCGTTCCTCCTGCTCCTCATCGGCACGGTCGCGCTGCTAACGCTGTTCGTCATCCTGCCGTTCGTCGAGTACGTCATCGCGTCGGCGATCTTCGCGTACGTCCTCTACCCCCTCCACGTGCGACTCTCGCGGGGGATCCGAGCGGCGTTGTCTGGCCGCGTGCGAGAGTCGATGTCGCGTCGGCTCGGGCGGATGCTCTCCGGCGTCTCGCTCATCGTCGCCTCCATCGTCGCCATCATCCTCCCGCTCGCGTACATCTCGTGGGTGTTCGTCCGGGACCTCACGGCGATCGCGCGGGGGAACACCGATATCGACGTCGCGGCGATAGAGGCGGAGATCGCGGCGCTCACCGGACAGCGCGTCGAGGTCGGCGACGTGCTGGCGACGGCCGGACAGACCCTCGTCAACACGCTGTTCGGGGGAGTGAGCGGGGTCGTCGGCACCGCGATCCGCGCGTCGGTGGGGCTCTCGCTCGCCCTCTTTTTGGTCTACTACGCCTTGCTCGACGGGCCGGCGTTCGTGGGGTGGCTCCGGGAGACGAGCCCGCTCCCCTCGGCGGTCACCGCAGACCTCGTCGACCGCGTCGACGCGATGACCCGAGGGGTGGTGATCGGCCACATCATCGTGGCGCTGCTGCAGGCGCTGATCGCCGGCGTCGGCCTCTGGGCGGCCGGGATCCCGAACGTCGTCTTCTGGACGTTCGTCATGGCCGTGCTCGCGCTGCTCCCGCTGATCGGGGCGTTCTTCGTCTGGGGGCCGGCCGCGGCGTACCTCGTCGTCGTCGACCAGGCCACGGCCGGGGCGTTGCTCGCGCTGTACGGCGTGTTCGTCATCGCGATGGTGGACAACTACGCCCGGCCGCTGGTCATCGACCAGCAGGCGCACCTGAACCCCGCGGTGATCCTCCTCGGCGTCTTCGGCGGGATCTACAGATAAGCAAGGCGAGTGCCTCGGGGCTTGACCCCGAAGCAGTTCACTCGGTCGGGTTCACTGGACTGTTCGTCGGGCCCATCGTCATCGGCGTGCTCGCGGCGACGCTGGAGACGTTCCGGGAGGACTACGACGCGATCTGAGCCCCGGAGTCGGGGGCGACCGACCGCGATGACGACCACCGTCAGCCGGACTCCCGTTCCTCTTCGAGCCGTTCGCTGATAAATGCCCGCTCGCGGGGGTCGAGCTCGCGGTCGTCTTCGCGGAACGCCCGGAGCCCGGCGCGGTACCGGTCGTCCTCGCCGTCGACGTCACGCTCGTGGCCGTCGACGTCACCCTCTCCGTCGACATCGCTCTCAGGGGCCGGTTCGCTCGCCGGACGCTCAAGCTCCAGCTCCGCGATCCCGGTCCGCTCGCCGGTGTACGCGAAGCCGCATTTATAAAGCGCCGCGTAGGCGAACGGGTTGTTCACGGCGATCCGAACCCGGTCGTAGCCGTCGGCCGCGAGCCGCGAGACGGCCCGATCGATCAGGCGCGGGCCGAGCCCCTCGCCCCGGCGCGCGACGTGTACGGTGACGTATCGGAGCCGACAGCAGGCCGGGTCGGTCCGGTCCGGCGAGAAGGAGACGGCGGCCACCACGTCGTCGTCGAACTCGCTCGCGTCGACGGTCGGCGGGAGGGGCTCGTCCGGCTCCCACCCCGGGACCGCCGGCGAGCCGTCCGGCGTCCGCAACACCGCCTTCCCGGGCGCGCCGACGACGAACTTGCCGGCGTAGGCGAACGCCCGGTAGTCGAGCCGCAGGGTCGCCCCCGAGCCCGGAGCGCCGACGAGCGCGTACTCCATGGCCGCGCTACGTCCCGCCTATATAAATGTAGAGCGGCGCGCCGCCGCGACTATTTAAATACCGTCGGCGTCGAGAGCGACTATGCACGGCTTCGGCGACGTCCGCTTCTTCGACCGGATGGCCCCCCTGTACGACCGCGTCATGCCGCCGGCGAACGGCGAGGCGCTGGCCGCGGGGCTCGACCACGCGACGCGGTCGATCGATCGCCTGCTCGACGTCGGCGGCGGGTCGGGCCGGGCCGCCGCCGCGCTGACCGGGCCGGAGAGAACGGTCGTCGATGTCTCCCTCGGGATGCTCGGTCGCGCTCGCGACGAGCGGGGGCTCTCGGGCGTCGCCGGCGACGCGGGGCGGCTCCCGTTCCGCGACGTGTCGGTCGACGCGATAACGGTCGTCGACGCGTTCCACCACCTGCCCGATCAGGAGGCCGCGATCCGAGAGGCCGGGCGGGTCCTCGCGCCGGGGGGCGCGCTCGTGGTCCGGGAGTTCGACCCCGCGCACCCGCTGGGGCGCGCCCTCGTCGCCGCGGAACACGCGATCGGGATGACATCGCGGTTCCGGACGCCGTCAGACCTCGCGAGCGCGTTCGACGACGCCGGCCTCGACCCCCGGATCGTCGACCGCGGCTTCGGCTACACGCTCGCCGGCGTCGCGGGTCTGTCCGGTGGTGACGACGCGGCCGCCGTCGGAGCTGACGGTGACGCCGCCCGCCGATAAGTCGGAGCGGTCGCCGCCGTCGAACGCGCAGAGACGATGGTAGACATCACGGGTCACGTCGCGTTCGGGCTTCTCTCTCCCGGCGTGGTTCCTCTGGGACGACGGGGCCAGCGTCGGATTCGTCGGCCTGGCGGTCGTCGGCTCGCTGTTCCCGGACATCGACTTGTGGCTCAGTCGGTGGTTCTTCCATGCGGTACACCACCACGGCGTGGCGCACACGGTCGTGTTCGTGACGGTCGCGAGCGTCGTCGGTGCGGTCCTCGCCGGGGCGTTCAGCGATCGGATCGACGACCGGATCGAGAGCGAGCGGTTCGACGCGTCCGGTCCGTTCGCGTTCTTGACTGCGGGATTTCTGGCCGGGGGACTCAGCCACGTCTTCGCCGACATCCTCTCGGCGCCCGACCTCTCGAGGGCGATAGAACCCCTCTGGCCCGTGTACAGCCAGCCTCTCGGTATCGACCTCGTCTGGTACAACGCCGCGTGGATCAACGTCGGGTTCCTCTCGGTGATGGTGGTGGCTCACGTCGCGGTCGCGTATCTGACCACCCTGATGGGTCACCGGTACCAACTTCTTCCGAAGTGAGGCCGGCGCAACGCGGTCGCTCGGGGTGTAGACCGCGGCCGAGGCAATCCGCACTCGCTACCCGGTTAAAATGGTTACCGACGTGCTGGAAACGCACTGGTCGGTCAGGGTGAACGAGAAGACGCACAACTTCTGGGCGTTCAAGAAGTTCATCCACCGTCTCGCGTGTGTCTGTGAGGAGTACGGTATCTCTCTCGAAGCCGAGTCGGAAGCGTGGACGAGTCAGACATGTCCCGAGTGTGGCGACCACGAGGAGACGGTTCGCCACGAGAATACGCTGACGCGTCCATGTGGCTTCGAGGGGCACGCCGACCTCACGGCGTCAGAGACGTTCCTTCGGGAAAACAGCGATAGCGAAATCAGGCCGATGGCACGGCCCGTGCGATTCGAGTGGGACGACCACGACTGGTCGGGGAAACCACACCCTCATGAAACTCCCAAAGAAGTGCGCACAAACCCGCAAGTTGCCTCCGTGGGTCGGTAGCCGAACCCCCAACGGAGGAATCATCGCGCTTTAGCGCGGGGAGGATGTCAATCCGTCGCGGCTCAGTCGTGTGAGTGGCTGTGCGCGCCGTGGTCGTGGGCGGCCCCCTCGTCGGCCGCGTCGTCGTGGGTGTGGTCCTGCTCGCCGGAGTCCGTCTCGCCGAGCACCTCGGCGCCCTCCCCGTCGATCATGTCCATGTTCTTGAGGTTGTCTCGCTCCTCGAAGTCCTCGACGGCCTCCATCACGTCCTCCTGAGTGATCGTCATCCGATCTTCCGTGAGCGCGCCGAGGACGGCCTCGCGCAGCACCATCCGGAGGTCGGAGCCCGTGAGCCCGCTGGTCCGATCGGCGACCTCATCGGGGTCGAAGTCGGCGATCTGCATCTCGCGGGTGACGACCCGGAGGATGTCCGCGCGCATGTCCCGGTCCGGCTTGGGGAAGTTGACGATCTCGTCGAAGCGGCGCCAGGCGGCCGCGTCGAGCTGGTCGGGGTGGTTCGTCGCGCCGATGAGGAGGACCTCGTCGCGCACGAGCGACACCTCGTCGATCGACTTGAGGAGGGTGTTGACCGCGCGCTTCAGGGCGGCGTGCTCGTCGGAGCGGCGGGTCTTCGCGACCGAGTCGAACTCGTCGATGAAGAGGATACACGGCGAGAGGCGCTTGGCGACCTCGAACGTCTTCTCGACGTTCTTGGCCGTCTCGCCGAGGTACTGGCTCGTGATCATCGACATCTTCACCTCGACGAGCGGAATGCCCAGCTGATGAGCGAGCGCCCGCGAGACCGTGGTCTTGCCGGTCCCCGGCGGGCCGACGAACAGCAGCTTCCCGATCTCGCGGAGCCCGATGCTCGCGAGGTACTCGCGGTGCTCGATCGCCTTCACGATCTTCTGGATCTCGCCCTCCTGATCGCCGGTGAGCACGAGGTCGGCGAGCGTCGTCTCGATCTCCTCGGGGGCCTGCACGTTGACGAGGTCGAGCATCTCGCCGTCCTCGTCGTCGTCGAAATACTCCTCGAGCAGGGCGTCGATCCAGACGCGGTCGGCCTGGATCGGCCGGACGCTGTCGCGCGCCTCCTCGTGGGTGACGGGCGCGTCGAGGTCCTCGGCGTTCTCGAGCGCGGCGACGATCGTCGGGTTCTCGGCGACCCGGTCGGCGTCGGCGTGGTCCCGGTACCACTCCAGCGCCATCGCCGGCTGCGTCAGGGATATCTCGCCGGAGAACTCGGTGCGCTGGGTGAAGAGGAGGTCGGAGACGGCGTCCCACGGGTGCTCGGCGCCCGTCGCGGTGCGCGTCGTCTCGCTCGTCGCCTTGAGGGGTCGCTCGACGCCCCCGGGCGCGTCTTCGGCGGCGGCGTCCGACCAGAACACTTGGCGGAAGCGCGGGGGGAGATCGTTCTCGTCGAGGTCGCGGTTCTCCGTGTAGAGGTGCGTCGTCAGCACGAACTCGACGACGTCGAGCGCCGGGTCACTCATCCGCGCGACGTAGCCGCGGGACGCGGTTAAGCGCGTCGAACCGCGTCCGTCACGGGGCGCGTTTCGCCGCTCGGACGCGTCCGGCGACGCGCTGCCGACGTATCGAACGCTTATTAGCCCTGGTGTTCGACCTAATTCCCATGAGCTCAGAGGAGGCCGGCGACCCCGCCGGGGAGGCCGACACCGGCGAGGACCACGAGAACGCGCTCCAGGACGTGATCGCCGTCGACCCCGACGACGCGGAGCAGGGGACAGTGAACCGGCTCGACGCCCACACCGGCGACGGGATCCGCCACCGAGCGTTCACGTGCCTCGTGTACGACGCGGACGACCGAATTCTGCTGGCCCAGCGCGCGCCGGCCAAGCGGCTCTGGGACGGCCACTGGGACGGCACCGTCGCCTCCCACCCCGTCGACGGGCAGACGCAGGCGGACGCGACCGCGCAGCGCCTTGAGGAGGAGCTGGGGATCACGCCGGACCAGTACGACGACCTCCGCGTGACGGACAAGTTCGAGTACAAGCGTTACTACCCGAACGAAGGCGTCGAATGGGAGGTCTGCTCGGTGCTGAAGGTCACCCTCGACGACACCTCGCTCGACCCCGACGAGGCGGAGATCGGCGGCATGCTGTGGGCCGACTACCAGCACCTCCACGCGAACCCGGAGCTGTACCGCCAGCTTCGGCTCTGCCCGTGGTTCGAGATCGCGATGCGGCGCGACTTCTCCTGAGCGCCCGTCCCCGGTTTCGCCCCGAGCGCCGGTCCGAAGCGGCGCGTTGAAGGCGCGCGGGCGACTCGTTCGGGTATGACCGTCGTCGTCGTCATGGCGAAACCGCCCCGAGAGGGGCTCGTCGCGACCGGGATCGCGGAGTCGACGCCGCTCTCGACCGCCGAGGCCGCCGACCTGTACGAGGCGTTGTTCCGCGACGCCGCCCTCGCGGTCGATCGCTCCGGCGCCGAGCTCCTCGTCAACTACCCGGTCGACGGCGACCTCCCCGCCGAGCACCGCACCGACACCCCGCCCGAGGCCGAGCTGCGCACGCTCGTCGCCGACACCCTCGGCGGCACCGAGGACGCCCGCTTCGAGCGACAGGTCGGGTCGTCGTTCGGCGCGCGCGCCGGCAACACCGTGACGCACCTGCTCCGCGAGGAGGGCGCCGACTCCGTCGCCGTCGTCACCCCGCAGGCACCGCTGCTCTCGCGCACCGTCATCGACTCGGCGGCGATGAAGCTCCGAACGAACGAGGTCGTGCTCGGCCCCTCCTCCCGCGGGCGCACCTACTACGCCGGCTTCACCGCGCCGATCGACTTCGACGGCGCGTTCGAGGCCCCGGCCCTGACGACGCTGGCGTCGCGCGGCCACGACGCCGACCTCGACGTGGAGTTCCTGGAGTCCTCACCGTCGATGGTCGAGGGCGACGACCTGCTCGACGCCGTCCCGCTGTTGCGCGCGCGGTTCGCCGCGCAGCGCGTCGTCCCAGACTACACCGCCGCGTTCGTCCACGAACACGGGCTGGACGTGGTCGTCGAGGACGGCGAGATGCGGGTGGTGCGAGACTGAAACGCCCGCCTGTGCCTTGGGCATTTATCGAGAACGTCACCGCGTAGAAAGCGGCCTTCTACCGACCCGTCTCGTACAGTTCGGTCTCGTGCGTGACTGAGTCGCGGCCGATATCTTCGACATTCCGATTACCGGCTAGCCCCATCGTCAGGTCGAACTCCGCGATGAAGTTTTTGAGAACCGTCCGAACTCCGTTCGCACCGTCGACCGCGAGACCGTATGCGTACGGGCGGCCAAGCAGAACGGAGTCGGCGCCGAGCGCGAGCGCTTTGTACGCGTCGGACGCGCGACGCACACCGCTGTCGAAGGTGATCGGCACCTCACCGTCGACCTCTTCGGCGACGGCTGGCAGCGCCTCGAACGCCGTAATGGAACCATCAACCTGGCGACCGCCGTGGGTCGAGACGCCGATGGCGTCTGCGCCGTGTTGAATGGCGAGACGAGCGTCACGCGGGTCGAGAACCCCTTTGATCACGACCGGAAGGTCGGTGTTGTCGTGGACGAACTGCAGGTCCTCCCACGTGAGGCTCGAATCACCGAAAATATCGAGGAAGTGTTCGACTGCGACCTCGGGGTCGTCTTCTGGCGGGTCGTCGAGTTGGGACCGGAACTCGGGGTCGGAAAAGTAGTTGGCGACCCCTTCGCCTTCGAGGAACGGGTAGTAGCCTCGCTCGATAAGTCGCTCACGCCACCCGAGGATCGGGGCGTCGACGGTGACCACGATAGCGTCGTACCCCGCCCGCTCGGCGCGGTCTAAGAAGCTCTTCGCAATCGCTTGGTTCGATGACCAATAAAACTGGAACAGCTTCGGCGTGTCACCCAGTGCCTCGGAGACGTCTTCCATCGTCCTCGATGAAAGCGAACTGAGAGTCAGCGGCACGTCGAGGTCCGCCGCGCCCGCGGCGGTACCGAGTTCGGCCTCGTCGTGGAGGAGCGACTGGACGCCAAGCGGCGTTAACATTAGTGGGTACGAATGCGTCTGACCGAGGAAGTCAACGGATAGGTCCCGCTCTTCGACCCCGCGAAGCATGCGCGGAACGATACGCCACTCCGAGAAGTCCTTGTTGCGTTCGAACGTTTCCTCACTTCCGGCGCCGCCGTGAACGTACGCACGGCCCTCCTCGCTCATGGCGTCGTGAGCCTCCTCGCGAAGGTCTTCAAACGAAACGGGAATGTCTTGCGTAGTTTCCTCGAGCATCCCCTCTCGGTAGATTTTGTTGACACGCTCTGCACCGAACCGATTGGCATCGGACATACTATTGTATACGGCTAACGCACATTATGAATTATGAATATAAACAAGTATAGTGCCCCACCAAAACTGATTTCAGCGCTGGGAATTTGCGGCGAGGACGGCGTCTCATCATAGCTGCATATCGCGGGAGCCCCCTCGACGAGGCTCAGTAGGACCGCGCCGCGCTGCACGCCGGAGATGACGTTGATGACGTTGTCGGGAGAGACGGCGTCGATAGAACCGACGGCCGAGACGGTCGACCCGGAGCCCGGCGTGGTCGTCGTTGAGCCGGTGGTGCTGACGCGATTCGAACGGGCGTATCCGCCTGTGGAGTGCGAGACGGCGAGTCAATTCACTGACGCGGAGTCCGGGTTCCCGCCGGTCCGCATTATAGAGAACAAGGAGAATACCCGCGCCTTTAGGCGCGGGATGAATCCGACAACTCATTCCTCAGTCCACTATTGATAGCAGGTTTGGATATTCCACCGTTCTCAACCCGAACTTTTACTCACGACGCAACTATAACGCTAGTCGCGCTGACGGCGAATCCCCCGACTCGGCCGTATTGACGGCGTTTTTTCACCGGAAACGCGGTGTGTCGACGGAGCGACGGCTCTCCGGTCCCCGCGGGCGTCCAGCGACGGAGAAAAATCGCTTTGCGGGCTTAGTGCTGCTCGTCCTCGTACACCCACGCGGCGGTGTCGAGGCCGTAGTCGACGAGCTCCCCCTCGTCGAAGAAGAGGTCGATCTCGCGCTCGTTGGCGCCCTCGTCCTCGTGGTCCGACGCGTGGATCACGTTGTGGCCGAGGTCCAGGCCGAAGTCGCCGCGGATCGTGCCCGGGGCGGACTCGGCGGGGTCGGTCTCGCCGACCATCGCGCGGACCTGTCGGGTCGCGTCCGCGCCCTCCCACACCATCGCGAAGACGGGGCCGGAGGTGATGAACTCGACGAGGCCGTCGAAGAACGGCTTGTCCTCGTGCTCGCCGTAGTGATCGTGGGCGAGGTCCTCGTCGATCTGCATGAACTTGCCGCCGACGAGCTTCAGGCCGCGCTCCTCGAACCGGGAGACGATCTCACCGATGAGACCGCGCTGGACCCCGTCGGGCTTGACCATCACGAAGGTGCGCTCGTCGTGGTGGCTCATCTACTCGCCTCCGTGCTCGCGACCCTCTTCGGTCCACTCGAGGTCGCGCGCCTCGCGGCCGAGCAGGTAGTTCTTCTCCGCCTTCGAGTCGACGAAGTGGAGGATCTGTCCGTTCGTCTTGACGTACATCGTGCCCGTGCCGGGCTCGATATCCTCGCCGGTGTAGTCGCAGGTGCGTGTCTCGACCATTGGTTATCGCCCTCCGATGGAGTCGGCGTCGCGCTGGGTCTCCCGGAGCTGGAGCACGTCGCCCATGCGGACGGGGCCCAGGACGTTCCGGGTGATGATCCGTCCCTGGTTCGATCCCTCCTGGATGCGGCACTTGACCTGCATGGCCTCGCCGTGCATCCCGGTCTTGCCGACGACCTCGATGACCTCCGCGGTCGTCGAGCCGTCGATACTCTCTTCTGCGCTCATGGGTGGTTATCGAAGCTCCGCGACCTTCTCACCGATGTCCTCGACGTCGTCGTCGGCGTCGCCGGCGTCGACGACCGCGGCGGCGGCCGAGCCGACCTCGAGGCCGGCGGCGTGGCCGACGTCGTCCTGCGTGTCGACGAAGACGACCGGGATCCCCTTCTCGTCGGCGAGCTCGGGGAGGTGCATGACGATCTCCTCGGGGGAGACGTCCTCCGCGACGATGACGAGATCGGCGTTGCCGCGCTCGACGGCCTTGGTGGTCTCGTTGGTTCCTTTCTTCACGGTACCTGTGTCTCGGGCAACCTCGAGCGCCTCGAGCGATCGCTCGGCGAGGTCGGCCGGGGTTTCGTAGTCTACGTAAACGGGCATATGTTGTTCACCTATCCTCCGCGCGGGCTCGCGTGCCCGTTCCGTGGTCGATCCCTAACGGAACGGCACATCATCAACCCCACAGAGGCTGTGACCCGACGTAGTCCGGACGTCCATAAAAGCGCTTTCAATGTCCCCCGCGTGTGCGAGCGGGAGTCACGGGGCGGAAATCGGCCTCGCGCACCCGGGCGCCCTCCCTGCCGTCGCCGGACTCCGCGTTTTTTAAGCCTCGCTCGCCCCTCACCTCGGACATCGAATGGTCCGTCTCGTTCACTACTCAGACATCGAGAACGTCTTCGACTCGCCCGAGCGGGCGGCGCGCCTCGCCGGCCGGATCCGGGCGCTCTCGGGCCCCGACGCCGCGGTCGTCGCCACCGGCGACACGACCGCGCCGGGCGTCCTCTCGCTGGTCGCGAGCGGGCGGCAGGTCATCGACTTCTACGAGGCCACCGACACCGCCCTCGACACGTTCGGCAACCACGAGTTCGACTACGGGCCGGACGCCTTACGCGGCCTCGTCGCCGACGCGCCCGCGACGTTCGTCTCCGCGAACGTCCGCGACGAGGCGGGGGAGCCCTTCGGCCGCGACGAGGGCGTCGTCCCGCGGGCGACCCTCGAGATCGACGGCGCCACGGTGGGCTTCGTCGGCGTCACCGACCCCGCGACCGACTCGCTGAACCCGATGGCCGCCGAGCTCTCCTTCGACGACCCGGTCGAGGCGGCGCGCGACGCGCTCGCCGAGATGCGGACCGCGGTCGCCGAGCGCGGGGAGGGTGAAGGGGCCGACGGCCCTACCGCGCTCGACCACGCCGTCGTCCTCTCGCATCTCGGCGCGGGCGACGACGACCTCGCCCGCGAGCTGGACGTCGACGCGGTCCTCGGCGGCCACGTCCACAGTCGGCGGAACGACGTCGTCGCCGGCACCCGGGTCGTCCGTCCCGGCGTCAACGGCGAGACGGTCGCCGAGGTCGACCTGGACTCTTCCGTTCCAGCCGCGACCCTCCACGAGCCCGACGGCGCGACGCCCGTTCCGGGGCTGGCCGACGCGCTCGCGGAGCGGATGGCCGCGGCCGACCTCGACGAGACCGTCGACGTCGTCGACGAGCCGATCGAGCGCACGGGCGAGGTCGTTCACGGCGGCGAGTGCCGCGTCGGTAACTTCGTCGCGGACGCGTTCCGGTGGGCTCACGACGCCGACGTCGGGCTCTCGAACGCCGGCGGGCTCCGACAGGGGGACCCGTGGGTCGGCGCGGTGACGAAGGCGGACCTGATCAGCCTGATCCCGTTCGAGGAGCCCGTGACGCTCGCGTCGGTGACGGGCGCGGAGCTCCACGACGTGCTCCGCGAGATGGCCGCGCCCGACGTCGACTTCGGCGAGGACGACTGGTGGCACGGGCACGTCTCCAACGCCGAGGTCGTCTGGGACGCCGACGCCGAACTCGTCCTCGAAGCCGCGGTCGGCGGCGAGCCGATCGACCCCGAGGCGCGGTACACCGTCGCCGTCTCGGAGTACCTCCTCCACTCCGAACACGAGTACCCCACGCTCGCGCAGCGCCACCGGATCGACGAGGCCGACATCCAGTACGAGGTGCTCGCCGCCTACGCCCGCGAACACGGGATCGACCCCGAGATCGAGGGGCGCATCGAGATCCGAAACCGGACCGCCGTGGCCGACGACTGACTGAGACCGCGACGACGGACGATTGCTTATAAACGAACCGCGGTGGCGCGTGCCGACGAGCGGGCCATCGCCCGCGAGTCGCACGCGCGAGGTCGCCGGCGCTACGCGCCGGCTGCCAGAGGGACCGGAGGTCCCTCGCTGGACGCGGTGAGCGCTCGGAGAGCGCGAACCGCGAGGCTGGGGAGGTGTGAGGTGCGGGGCGGTGCTGTACGGGGTGGGAATCAAAGGGGCAGCCGCGAGGGCGACGCAGGCGACGTAAGCACTGCAGGGAGCGAGCAACGCGAGCGACCGAAGCGCACAGCAAGCGTGCGCCGCCCTCGCGGCTGGGGCTTTGGAGGTGTTCACTGCCAGTCCGCGATCAACTATTTATAAGCGAGCGGCTGAGGCTCTGGACGATCTGGACGCCGATCCGCTGTCAGCCATTTATAACTGGCAGTCCAACGATTTATAAATGGCAACCACGAGAGGACCGATCGAGTTCGCCGTCTGCTCGTCTCGGTCTCACTCCAATTCTACGTCGACGTCGTGCCGGAGGCCGGCCGCCTTGACCGTATTATAAAGGAGCATCGCGCGCGTCATCGGGCCCACGCCGCCGGGGACCGGCGTAATCGCCCCCGCGACCTCCTTCGCCGACTCGTACTCCACGTCGCCGACGAGCTCGTACCCCTTCTCCGTCTCCGCGTCCACGCGATTGATCCCCACGTCGATCACGGCCGCACCCGGCTTCAGCATCGATCCGTCGATGAACTCCGGGATGCCGGCGGCGGCGATCACGATGTCGGCACCGCCGACCCTCGCCTCTAAGTCCTCCGTTCGGGAGTGGCAGACCGTCGTCGTCGCGTTCCCGACCGGGTCTTTCTGGATCAGGAGGTTCGCCATCGGCTTCCCGACGATGTCCGACCGGCCGACCACGACCGCGTCCGCGCCCTCGGTCTCCACGCCGTACGCCGCGAGGAGCTTCTGGACGCCGTGGGGCGTGCAGGGCTTAAACCGAGCGTCGCCGGCGACGAGCCGGCCGACGTTCTCCGGGTGGAAGCCGTCCACGTCCTTCTCGGGGGCGATGCGCCGGAGAACGCTCCGCTTGTCGACGTGGTCGGGGACGGGGAGTTGGACTAAGATTCCGTGGACGTCGTCGCGCTCGTTGAGCTCGTCAATCGTCTCGTACAGCTCCGCGGCCGGGGCGTCGGCGTCGATCTCGACGTGAACGCTCTCGATGCCGACCTCCTCGCAGTCGCGCTGCTTCATCGAGACGTACGTCTCGCTCGCGGGGTCGTCGCTCATCAGCACGGTCGCGAGCCCGGGGGTCACGCCCGCGGCCTCCAGCTCCTCGACGTGCGCGGTCACGTCGGCGCGCACGTCGGCCGCGACGGCCTCGCCGTCGATGATCGTCGTCGCGTCCGCGTCGTCGGCGGCATCGGTGTCGGCGTCGTCTGCGCCGTCCGAACTCTCGGTCATACCCGTCTCGAGGACGAGGCGGTACAAAAGTGACGCGGGATCGTGTCGATCTCGACGAACGCACAGCCGATATTATACACAACCCTGCATAGTCTGCGCCGGGGGCTACTCCGGGAACAGCTCCTCCTCGCGACCGACGGCGTCGATCGCGGCGATCTCCTCCGAACTCAGTTCCAGCTCCGCGGCCGCGAGATTTGCGCGGAGGTGGTCCGCGCTCGACGCCTTCGGGATCGTCACAACCGGCTCCTTCCCGGTCGCCCACGCGATGGCGACCGCCTCGGGCGCGGCGTCGTGCGCCTCCGCGACCGCGACCACGGCGTCGATCTCGCGCACCCGCCCGCCGGCCAGCGGCGAGTAGGCGACAACGGTGTACCCGTGCTCGCGGGCGTGCTCCAGCAGCGCCGGCTTATAAAAGAGCGGGTGAAGCTCGGTCTGGTGGGCCGCGAGCGGCGCGTCGAGGACGTCGATCGCGCGGTCCAACTGCTCGATCTCGAAGTTGGAGACGCCGACGTTCCTGACGAGCCCCCGCTCGACCAGCCGGTCCAGCGCGGGCAGCGTCGCCTCCGGGTCGTAATCGCCCCGCGGGCGGTGGACGTAGAGGAGGTCGAGCCTCTCGACGCCGAGCCGGTCGGCGCTCTCGCGGGCGGCCGGCCCGACTTCGGCCTGTGCGAGGTCGTCGATCCACAGCTTCGTCGCGACGGTCACGTCCTCGCGGCTCGGGCTGTCGCTCGCGGCGAGGCCGGCGGCGAGCCCCTCGCCGACGACGCCCTCGTTGTCGTATATCCGCGCGGTGTCGAGGTGGCGGTAGCCGACCGAGAGCGCCGTAGCAACCGGGTCCGGGTCTTCGATCCCCATCGTGCCGAGACCGACGGGCGGGAGGTCCATGACCGAGCGTCCGGCCGGCCGAGAGTAAAAAGGCCTGTCTCCGCACAGCGGCCATTCTCGCCGTTTCGCCGCCCCGGCCACCCCCGTCGGTTCGCTTCCTATCGCCGAGTCAGCGCGACGGCGAACGCGACGCCCCCGGCCGCCGAGAGCGCCGCGGCCGCGACGAACACGCCGCGCACCCCGAACGCGGGGACGAGCGGGCCGAACAGCACCGGCGATACGAACTGGCCGGTGTATCCCGCCGAGGCGAGGTACGAGCTGTACTGGCCCTGCCTCGCGGCCGGCGCGAGCGCCTCGATCCACGCGAACGACGCGGGGAAGACGAGCCCCTGCCCGAGCCCGAACGCGACGACCGCCGGCACCGCGGTCAGCGCGGAGTCGGCGGCCGCGGCGAACGCGAACGCGACGACCCAGAGCGCGACCGCGGCGCCGACGAGCGCGTGGCGGCCGGTCCGCTCGACGAGCCGGTCGTACAGCGCGGCCGAGGTCCCGCCGGCCGCCCCGTTGGCGGCGAGGTAGAGGCTGATCGACAGCGACGACGTGAGCCCGATCCCCTCCAGCAGCCCCGGGTAGAAGACGACGATGGCGTACAACAGAGCGTTCGCCGCGAAGTACAGCAGGTACACCGAGAGCAGCCCGGGCCGGCGTCGGAGGGCGGCGAGGACGCCGGTGACCCCGTCCGCGCCGTCCTCGTCCCCGTCGTCCGTCGCGTCTGGACCGTCGGCTCCGTGCCCGTCGCTCTCCCCGGCTGCCGACCGCCCCGTCTCGGGGACCGTCGCGGCCGCGACCACCCCCAGCGGGACCGCGATCAGGTACACGCCGAAGGGCGCCTGCCACGAGAGCGTCCCCAGGCCGCCGCCGACGAGCGGCCAGACGACCGCGCCGACGCTGTTCGCGCTGGACCGCAGCCCGAGCGCCCGGCTCATCCGCCGCCCCTCGTAGCAGTCGTAGATCAGCACCGTGACGCCGACGTACACGAACGCGACGCCGATGCCGAGCACGGCGCGCGAGGCGAGTAGCGGGGCGAACGAGTCGACGACGAGGCCGGCACCGCCCCCCGCCCCGTACAACAGGAGCCCCGCGACGAACGGGCGCCGGGGACCGACGCGGTCGATGACCCAGCCGGCGACCGGGCTGACGGCGACGATGAGCGCGCCGTGCGTCGTGATGATGAGGCCCGCGAGCGACTCCGAGACGCCGAGGTTCGACTGGATGGCGGGGACGATTGGCCCGAGGATCGCGCCCGCCATCACGGTCAGCGTCGCCGACGCGAGGATGACCCACAGCGTCGCCCGTCCGGGTCCCGGAGCCGACGATCGCGACCCCGCGTCGGTCGTCGCCCTCGTCTCGTCCGTCATCCGTGGAGCGTTACGGAGAATCAAGGAGAAAGCCCCGTGCTTTAGCGCGGGGATGAATCCGACAGTATTCTACATCAACCACGACCACCGCCCCGGTCGGATGTTTTAACTAATCTATTGTTGTACTACCAGTTAGCCGAGGCGGCCTGCCCGCCCGCTTAATCGGACAATATCGGGATTCCCCGATTCCACACAGAAAGCACCCCTTTTTGCTGTGGAACTCGGAGTGTAGTCAGCAAAAGTATCTCTGAATCCCATGCCGGGATAGGAGTAACGGCTGGTTGGCACAGCCAGTAGCCGCCTTCTAAGGTCGCTACAAACCGTAAACATCCCAACCCAGCGGTGCGGTGCCGTGGGAATCCTCGCGCTTCAGCGCGGGGAGGATGTCAAGGGGTGATCGGTAATACGATTGCGCCGCTCCGTCGATTCGCGGTTCCGTTCGTCCCCCGCCGACGCTGACGGCTCAGACGCGGTCGCCCGAGTCCGGGTTCACGGGCGCCCGCCCGCAGATGCTCACGAGGTCGTGGAGGTCGTCGATCTCGTAGGTCGGCTGGCAGGAGAGCTCCGCGGAGCGGCGGTGCGGGCGCCGGACGAACGCCGAGTCGATGCCGGCGTTGTCGGCGGCGCGCACGTCGGACTCGTTGTCGCCGACGAACAGCGCGGTCTCGGCGCCGAGGTCCTCCAGGGCGCGTTCGAGGTAGTACGGCGAGGGCTTCTTCCGCGAGAGGCTGGCGATCGACGGGTCTCGGCCGTACGCGACCTCGAACCGCCCGGCGAGGTCGAAGAGGTCCAGCACGGCGTCGACGGTCGCCTGCTGGTTCGAGGAGACCACGCCGAGGGGGGCGTCGATAAATCGGAGCGCGTCGACGTCCTCGTACGGCGTCTTCCGCCCCTTCCGGGCCGCGTCGACCTGGGCGGTCGCGGCCATCTCGTCGCGGACGCGCCAGAACTCTGCCGGCTCCAGCCCGTAGCGCTCGCAGATGTCGGTCAGCGTCGCGGGGTCGACGCCGACGGCGACGTCGTCGACGTGGGCCAGGTCGGGGTCCTCGACGCCGAGGCTCACGAACGCGTCCCAGGCGGCCTCGCGGAGCGTGTCGAACGGCGTCCGCCCGACGAGCACCCCGTCTTTGTCGAGAACGACGGCGTCGTACACGAGTCCCCCTCCGTGGGTAGCCGTCAAAAAGCTTTCACCGGCACAACGCGGCTCTGGCCCCTCGTTGCGACTCCCCGTTCCGACCCGGCGGCGGTCTGCGCGGCCTCACGCGCCGAGCGGCCTGCGTACGATATCGACTGTCCGGACGAGCGTCCCGCCGGTCAGGCCGACGCACGGAATCGGGAGCGGAACCGCGACGTGTAGGGGGCCGGTCGTGGTCGGCGCCGTGGGGGGTCTCGCGCCCCCTTTTCGTCGCCCGAACGCAACCGGGATCAGGGGCGTTCGCTGCGACGACGGCGATCCCATCGGCGGAGACGCCTCCCGCACTTTCAATACCCGGCGCGACGAACTCGCAGGCTGGACCATGAATATTGTTGATATCGCGGTGCCGGAGTACGTCGAGGTCGACGTCGATGAGCGACTCGCCAAGGTCCGGTCCATCTTCGAGCGCGAGAATCCGAAGGGGATCGTCGTCACCGAGGACGGCGAGTACGCCGGCGTAGTCGGAGAGAAACAGCTCATGCGCTCGCGCATGGAGGACGACACGAAGGTGTCGGCCGTCATGAAGCCCGCGCCCTCCGTCGACCGCCACGAGGACGTGCGGGAGACGGCCCGCCTCCTCGTCGAGGGCGACGTGAAGATCGCTCCCGTCTACGAGGGCGAGAAGCTCTACGGCATCGTCACGGTCGACCAGATCCTCGAGGCCGTCCTCGACAGCCTCGACGCGATCACCGTCGGGCAGATCGCGACGGAGGACGTCATCGGGATCAACGACAAGGACACCGTCGGCCGCGCGATCAACCTCCTCCGCGAGAACGGGATCTCCCGGCTCCCGGCCCTCGACGAGGACGGCCAGCTGGTCGGCGTCGTCACCACCAACGACATCGTCGAGTTCGTCGTCCGGGACCACGAGCGACAGGGGAGCGGCGACCGGGCCGGCGACATCGACCGGATGCTCGACATCCCCGTCTACGACATCATGTCGAGTCCCGTCGTCACCGCGACCGCCGACGAGACCGCGCAGGGCGTCGTCCAGCGCATGTTCGACAACGACATCTCGGGGCTCGTCGTCACGCCGGACGGGGCCGACACCGTCGCCGGGATGGTGACGAAGACCGACGTCCTCCGCGCGCTCACGTTCACCGAGGAGGACTCGATGGACGTCCAGATCACCAACGTCGACCTGCTGGACACCACCTCGCGGGAGCACATCATCGAGTCCATCGAACAGGTCGTGAACAAGTACGCGGACATGCGCGTCATCCACGCGCACGTCCGCCTCCACGCACACAAGGAGAAGCTCCGCGGCACGCCCCTGATCCAGTGTCAGATCCGCCTCCGAACCAACGAGGGTCAGGTCGGCGGCTCCGGCGAGGGGTACGGCGCCGAACACGCCTTCCACGTCGCGCTCGACAAGCTGGAGCGCAACGTCTTAGAGATCAAAGGCGTCAACGCGGACGAGGAGTACCGCGGCCAGCTGCTCCGCAAGCTCGGCCAGCTGTGAGCCGGTAGGACGACGCTCGGCGGTTCGGATCGCTTTTTATATTTAACTCGTCGGCCCGGTCTCAGCCGGTTCCTCCGCGCAGCCGCGCGACCAGCGCCGCTGACAGCAACGCGGCGACGCCCGCGATCACCCCGAAGCCCGGCGCCTCGTCGTCGGAGGTGTCGTCGTCGGGCGCAGCCGTGTCGCCGTTTTCGTCTGCTTCGACGCCGTCGGATCCGCTCACACCGTCGCTCTCGTCAGACCCGTCCGCGTCGTCAGCCGTCGGCTCGTCGTCGACTGGCTCTCCCTCGTCGGTCGGCTCCGCCGTCCCGTTCGCGATGTCGTCCGTCTCGTTGGTCGGTTCCGTCGTCTCGTTGGTCGGTTCCGTCGTCTCGTTCGTGGGGTCGTCCGTCTCGTTGGTCGGTTCCGTCGTCTCCGCTTCGCCGTCTGAGACGGTGGAGCCGCCGCCCCCAGTTCCTCCGCCGCCTCCGGCTCCCCCGCCGCCGCCACTGCCCCCGTCGTCCGTGTTCTCATCATCGTTATCTCCGCCACTGACCGCGTCGAACGAACGCGTTTGAGCGTCGTCGCCGCTCTCGATCGAGGCGGTGAACTCGTGCTTCTCGGTCGACGCGCCGTCCCCGAGCGAGACCATCACAGTCGCCGATCGAGTCGCACCGACCGCGACGCCCGAGAACGACTGCGACGCCGGGTCGACCGTTCCGCTCGGCGAGACGGCTGCGATCGCGGTGACGGTCCCGGCCGCTCTGCCGTCGTTGCGGACCTCGATCGTGAACTCGCCGCTCGACCCCTGTTCGATCTCGTTCGGCCCGGAGATCGAGGCAACCGCGAACACCGCCGTCGGGGTCAGCGGGACGTCCGCCTCGCGCGACTCGTTCGCCGCGAGGTCGAGCGTCCGCGACGACTCGTTGTAGCCGGCCGCCGAGACTGCCAGCGTCCGATCGCCGCGATCGACCGTGACCGAGTAGTTCCCATCGGTTCCGGTGTCGGTCGAGGCCGATCCGGCGGTCACCGTCGCGCCGGCGACCGGGTCGCCGCTGCTCTCGTTCGTCACCGTTCCGGAGAGCGTCGCCGCTTTCGGATCGAGTACGAGTTCCGGATCCGTAGTCGCGTTCGGATCGACCGTCAGGCCGGCTCGCGCGTCTGGGAGGAAGTCAGGCGCCTCCGCGGTGACGTCGTACGACCCGGGTCGGAGATCGATCGCGTACGACCCGTCATCCGCCGCGTCGACAGCGGCGACGGTCGCGTTCGTCTCGTTCGTGACAGTCACCGTCGCGTTCGACGGGCGGCCGAGGTCGTCGCTCGCGTTCACGAACCCGGCGAGCGTCCCGTTTCGGAGCGTCAGCGAGAAGTTCGCGGTGGCGGCGTCGCCGGAACCGTTCAGATCGACCGTCTCGTTGGCGGGCGCGTACGTCGCGTTGCTCGCGGTGGCGGTGAGACTGGTCGCCGGGACGTCGACGTCGTAGCTTCCGCTCTCGCCGGTCGTCGTCTCTGCGACCGTCTCGGTGCCGTTTCGGACAACCACGTCGACGGCGGAGAGGGTCGCGTTCGTCTCCGCGTCGGTGACGGTGCCGTTCACCGTGCCGACCGCGTCGGCGACTCGGGCCGTCGCGTTAACCGTCCCCTCGGGCGTGGCGAGCGCGACTGCCGTCTCGCCGGTTCCGAAGTCGCTCGGAACGGTCCCGTCGAGCGCGACGGTCGTGGCGTTATCGACGCCGAGTGAGACGTTCGTCGCGGCCAGTTCGCGTACGTCGCTCTCGTTCGCCGGATCTGTCAGTCGGAGTTCGACGGTGCGGTTCTCGCCGGGTATCCGCCCCGCGTTCGTCACGGTTGCCGTGGCGTCGATCGTCCCGTTCCGCTCGACGATCGGGGGCGAGCCGAGATCGGACACGTCGTAGGACGGCTCCGTCGACGAGACGGCCGCGTAGGCGTCGACGATCCCGGTTCCGTACCGGGTGTCGGCGGTAGAATTGTTCTTCGGGTGGTTCGCGGTACTCCTGATCGCGTCGTAGAGCTCATCGTCGGAGACGTTCCGCGACGTCGACGAGAGCACCAGCGCCGCCACGCCGGAGACGTGGGGCGCGGCCATGGAGGTTCCGTCCTTCAATCCGTATCCGCCGCCCGATAGTGAGGAGTTGACGTCTACGCCCGGCGCCGACGCGTCGGGAACGACGTACTCCGCCGGCCACTCCGCCGTCCCGTTCGTGTCGTTCCAGTCCGCGCTCGTGTTCAGCGTCTCGCCCCCGGAGAAAGAGGCGACGTCGCGGTTGGCGTCGACGGCACCCACGGCGAACGAATCGTACACGTTCCCGGGCGAGCTCGACGCCCCGCTCCCGCTGTTTCCGGCCGAGGCGACCACGACCTTCCCGGTACTCCGAGCGTTCTGGACCGGCTCGATGAATCCGCTCTCGTACCCCTGAGCGCCGAGGCTCATCTGAAGCACGTCCGCGCTCGTGTTGTCCGTTGCGTACTCCATTCCCGCGACGACCTGCGCGAAGCTGCCGGTCCCGTCGTCGCCCAACACCTTCACGCCGTACAGGTCCGCCTCCGGGGCGACACCGATCGCCGTCCCGCTCGCGTTCCCGCCGGCGACGGTCCCCGCGACGTGGGTGCCGTGGCCGTTGACGTCAGACGCATCTGAGACATCGTCACTCACCAGGTTTCCCTCCGCATCGTACTCCGCCCACCCGCTCACGGTGAGGTCCGGATGATTCGGATCGATCCCGGTGTCCAGTACCGCGACCGTCGCGCCCGCGCCCCTCGTGTCGAACTCCTCCCAGACTTCGGGCGCCCGGACCATCTCGACGCCGTATGTCGCGTTCGCCGACGTCGAGCTCGCCGAGACGGCCCCGGCTGTGGGACCGGCGACAGGACTGGGAGCGCCGACCGCAGTTTCACTGTCGCCGCCTCCGCCGCCAGCTCCCGCCGCTGAGTCGAGTTCGACCCGGAAGTTCTCGTGGACGCGTTCGACGCCGCGCACGTCGAGGAGGCGTTCGACCGCGACGCTCTCGGTGTCGACCGTGACGAGCATCGCGTTCGCGAGCCAGAAGCTCCGCTCGACCGTGACGCCGGGCTTCCGCTCTGCGAAGCGCTCGAAGTCGCCCTGCGCGCTCTCGGCGCTCGACTTGAGGTCGGCAGTCGACATTCCTTCCCCGTTGCTGGCGGCCCGTGGTCCGAACTCGGCGTCGCCCTCGAAGCGCACGACGACCTCGACGGTGCCGGTCGCCGATCGCAGCCCGGTACCGACGGCGTCGGGCGCCCCGGAACCGCTGGCCGTCGCGACCGCGTCGGACGGCTGTGACGAGACGGCGTCGCCCTCACCGGGTCCCGCGCCGCCGAGACCGCCGGCCATCACCGCCGGGGCAACCCCCGAAACGAGGACGCACGCAACTACGAGCAGGACGGTCGCTCGTCCGAGCCGACTCGCCCGATCGCTCATTACGTGTTAGGTCGGAAGAAGGGGCTTAACTCTCCCGCTCGAGGTGACCCTCGAAACGGGGGCCGACAACGGCCAGCAGCGGGGCGGTCGCTCGTCCGAGTCGACGCGCTCGGTCGTTCGTCGGGCTCCGGAGAAAGCGATGAACGCTCCGGCACAACGCGGAGACTACGCGTCTCCGCCCTCCGCCAGCCCGTCGGCGACGATCCGGAAGGTGGCGGAGTCGCCGGCGGGCTTCGAACGGTGTTTCTCCAGCGTGGCTCGCCGGTTCCCGCCACGGAAGCGGTCGACGCGGACGATTGCGCCGGTCCAGTGATTCAGCGTGTTGCCCCCGAGCGCGCGGTCGCGGTCGGAGTCGGGGTCGGTGAACACCTGGTTCGTGATCACGACGGCCAGATCGTGGCGGCGGGCCAACGAGAGGAGATGCGTCACCTGCTTGGCGACCTTCCGGAGCGACTCGCCGCCCTCGGTGTCGCCCGCGCGCTCAAGTCGGTAGAAGCCCGTCGCGGAGTCCAACACGATCAGATCGACCTCCGCGGCGAGCTCCTCGGCGTCGCGGACCGCCTCCCGCTGGTCGTCGAAGTCGTACGCCTCGGAGATCACCAGCCGCGACGCGATCTCCTCGACCGTGTCGTCGACGTCGGGGTCGTCAGCGCGTCCCGCGGCCAGCTGCTCGAACCGGTCGATGGAGAGCCCCTCAGTGTCAATGTAGAGGGCCCGGTCGCCCCCGCCGGCGACCTCGACGGCCGCGGCCAGCGCGAGGTTCGTCTTCCCGGCTGCGGGCGGGCCGTACACCTGCGTGACGACTCCGCGCTCGAATCCGCCGCCCAACAGGTCGTCGACCGGCCGACAGCCGGTCGGGATCGGATCGCTCACTATCTGACGCCTTGCCCGCGCCCGTATTTAAATGGTCGATCGCGGCGGATCGCGGCCGACGGCCGGCAGTCGCCCGCCAGCGAGTGTCGGTGCGTGACCGAGCGCGTCGCTCGTCGGGGTGGAATAAGCGTGAAAGAACGGAACGGTCGCCGGTCCGGCCGACCGGCGACGAAGTCCGGTAATGCGTGCGGACGCGGCGTCCGCGGTAGAATCGTTAGTTGCGGACGAGGTTCGTCGCGCGGGGTCCCTTGGGGGACGACTCGATGTCGAATTCGACCTCTTGGCCCTCCTCGAGGTCCGGGCCGCCGACGTCTTCCATGTGGAAGAACACGTCCTCGTCGTCGTCGAGATCGCCGTCGTCAGTCGAAATGAAACCGTAGCCGCCAGTGTCGTTGAAGAAGTCAACCTTACCGTTTGCCATTGCAGCCAAACAGACGGGCGTTCCGGGGATAACGCTTGCGAGGGTCGTGGTACCATGACCGTTCCGGCGTCGATCGGGTTCGATTCCGGCGGATTCACGTCGGGATCGCTCCCAACGACGGCGGTCCGGTGCTCGTGCGCCCGTCGCCACGCGATGCGACCAGTCGCGAGGTTCATTTACGAGCGCCCACGTAGATCCGAACAGAACTATGGACCGTCGCACCTACCTGCGGTCGCTCGCGGCCGGGACCGGCGTCGGCGCGGCCGTCGGCACCGCCGGCTGTCTCGGCGTCCTCGGCGACTCGGGGGCCGAGGGCGCGGTGCTCGGACCGCCGGAGCAGGACCTCAGCGAGGCCGTCCACCCGAGCTACGGCGACGAGATGCCCGAGTTCACCGTCCCGGATCCGATCACGGGCGAGGAGGTGTCGACCGGACAGTTCGAGGGAGACCGCGCGTTCCTCTGGACCTCCTTCTACACGAACTGCCCCAAGGGCGTCTGTCCGGCGCTGATCCTCCGGCTTCGGCGCGCGCAGGAGTACGCCGCCGAGCAGGGATACGGCGACCGGGCTGCGTTCCTCCCGCTCACGTTCGATCCCCAGCGCGACACCGCCGAGGCTCTCCGCGAGTACGCCGGTCAGCAGGGCGTCGACCTCGACGCGGGCAACTGGCACTTCCTCCGCCCTGAGAGCTACGAGGCGGGCAAGGAACTGATGATGGACAACTTCGGGCTGAAGATCGAGAAGACTGACCCCGACCAGTACGAGACGGAGTACACGTTCCCGCACTACGGTCTCATTCTGCTCGTCAACGAGCAGGGGATCGTCGAACGGGCGTACCCCGGCGGAACGAACACGGACATCGAGGCGCTCGTGGACGACTTCGATCGGGTGATCACCGCGTGAGGCGCCGCCACCTCCTCGCCGGGATCGCCAGCGTCGGGGCTCTCGGAGGCGCCGGCGCCGTCGCGACGGGGAACGTCCCCGCCGCGCCCGGCGGCGACGCCCCCGAGCCGGTCGACCCGGTGACGCTCGACACGGTCGACGCGCCGGGGAGCCGCGACGGCGAGGTGACGCTCCCGGCCCTCGACCGCCCGACGTTCATCGACTTCTTCGCGACGTGGTGTAAGCCCTGCATCGAGCAGATGCCCGACCTCGTCGAGGCGCACGACCGGCTCGGTGACGAGGTGCTGTTCGTCTCGGTCACGCCAGAGGACGTCGGCGGCGCGGTCAGCGAGGAGACGGTCGCCGACTGGTGGACCGAGCACGACGGCGACTGGCTCGTCGCCGCGGACGTGACCGCCGAGCTCGCGGCTCGGCTCAACGTCGGCGGCTACCCGAGCGCGCGCGCCGTCGACGCGACGGGACGCGTCCGGTGGGCGACGTCCGGGACCCACACGACGGAAGAGTTCGTGGAGGGAATCGAGACGGCGCTCGACCGATGACGGGAGGGATCGACCGATGACCGACGTCTCGCTCGCGACCAACGTCCCGTTCGCCCTGACCGCGGGAGTCGCGACGTTCTTCTCGCCGTGCGCGTACCCGCTGCTGCCGGGGTACGTCGGCTTCTACGTGAACTCCGTCGACGCCGACGAGGCCTCGGTGGCCGGAGCGGGGGTGCGCGGCCTCGCGGCCGCGCTCGGCGTGTTAGCCACGTTCGCGGCGCTCGCGGGCGCGACGGTCAGGGTCGGGCAGTCGACGCTGTCGGGCATCGCCGTCTTCGAGACGCTCGTCGGCGGGCTGCTCGTCGCCTTCGGGCTGCTCGTCCTCGTCGGGCGGGCGCCCTCGTTCTCGGTCTCGCTCCCGAAGCGGCGGTCGAGCGTCTTGGGGTTCGGAGTGTTCGGTGCGGGGTACGCGCTCGCCGGCGCGGGCTGCGTCGCCCCCATCTTCCTCGCCATCGTCGCGCGCGCTATCGCGCTCCCGGGCGACGCCGCCCTCGTCCTCATCGCTGTCTACGGGTGTACTGTCGCGATCCTGATGGCCGCGACGACCGTGGCGACTGGCGTGGGGCTCATCGGCAACGCGAACCGCGTGATGGCCCACGCTGGGACCCTGAAGCGGGTCGCCGGCGCGGTGATGGTTGCCGCCGGCGTCGGCCAGCTGTACCTCTCGCTCGTGGTCTACTGAACGCTCGACGAGAAACGGCGGCCACGGACCCTACATTCATATTCGATGGCGCGGAATCGGGCCGTAGCCGAACCGACGCGTTCGGTCCCCGCAATATGAATCTCGATCAGTTCACCACCGAGAACGCGCCGACGGAGAGCGCGGAACCGTTCCAGCGAGAGAACAGCTACACCCTCGACGTCGAGGTCGACGGCACCGTGATGGCGAAGGCCGGGTCGATGGTCGCGTACACCGGCGACGTCTCGTTCACCGGGAAGGCGTCCGCGGAGGGCGGGATCACGGGCTTCCTCAAGGAGGCGGCCACCGGCGAAGGGACCCCGATCATGGCCGTCGAAGGGCGAGGCCACGTCTACTTCGCCGACGGCGGCAAGAAGGTGCAGGTCGTCGAGCTCGACGCCGGCGAGTCGATCACGGTCAACGGCGAGGACGTGCTCGCCTTCGAGGAGGCGCTCTCCTACGAGATCAGCACGATCGACAGCCTCGCCGGCTCGTTCGCCGGCGGCTTCAGCAACGTCTACCTCGAGGGGCCGGGCTACGTCGCGCTCACCACCCACGGCGACCCGATCGCCTTGGAGCCGCCCGTGTCAACGGACCCGAGCGCGACAGTCGCCTGGGGCGGTACCTCCCCGAGCGTCGAGGTCAATCGCAGCCTCTCGGACATGATCGGCCAGGAGTCCGGGGAGCGGTACCAGATGCGCTTCGACGGCCCCGACGGCTTCGTCGTCGTGCAGCCGTACGAGGAGCACGTCTGACGGCGGTTCGACGATGGCCGAGGAAACCGACGATCGGGCCCGTGACGACGGCGAGGAGTCGACCGGCCCGCTCGAGCGGGCCAAGTCCGCCGTCACCGAGGCGGTCGGCGTCGTCGTCGACGCCGCGCTCGACGCGATATGACGGGCCTCGGCGACCCCGATCCGACCCTGATCGCCCACCGCGGGTTCGCCGGCGAGAACCCCGAGAACACCGTGCTGGCGGTCGAGCGGGCCGCCGGAGCCGCGGGAGCGGAGGACCCCGGCGGCTCGGACGACTCTGGCGGGCGACGGGCCGACTGGGTCGAGATCGACGTCATGCCCACCGCCGACGGCGACGTCGTCGTTATTCACGACTCGCAGCTCTCCGGCCGCGACGACGGCGGGCTCACGGACGCGACGGGCGTCGTCTGGGAGACCGACACCGCGACCGTCACCGGCGCCGAGGTGCTCGACAGCGGGGAGACCGTCCCGCTCCTCGCCGACGCGCTCGGCGCGGTCCCCTCGGACGTCGGCGTGAACGTCGAGCTCAAGAACCCCGGCCGGCGGCACCTCCACCCCGACGAGAAGCTCGCGGGCGACGCGCTCGCGGCCAGGACCGCCGTCTGGCGGCCGTTCGTCGAGAGCGTGCTCGACGTCGCCGAGGGGTGCGAGAACGACCTCCTGTTCTCGTCGTTCTGCGAGGGAGCGCTCGCGGCGGTCCGAGAGCTGTCGTCGCTGCCGGTCGCCCCGCTGTTCGCCGAGTCGATCGCGGACGGGCTCGCGATCGCCCGCGAGCACGACGCGACCGCGGTTCACCCCCCGATCGACGCGGTCCGGGGCACGCCGCTGTTCGACGCCGAGCGGTTCGGCGGCGCCGCGGCGGCCGGCGAGACCGACCTCGTCGCGGCCGCGCACGACGAGGGCCGCGCGGTGAACGTCTGGACAGTCGAGACGCGGTATCAGGCCGACCGGCTCGCGGCGGCGGGCGTCGACGGCGTCATCGCGGACCACTCCGCGCTGCTACGCGGCGGAGAGCCGCCCGGTCCCGGACCGTGAATTTAATAGCCGGACGGCGACCTCACGGGATATGGAACGCGTAGACGTCGCAATCGTGGGTGGCGGTCCGGCCGGCGCCTCCGCAGCGCACGCGGCCGCGACCCGCGGCGCCGACGCCCTCGTCCTCGAGAAAGGAGTGCCGCGAGCCGACCGCGACCGGCTCGGTCCCGACTCGACGGACGCGGCCGGGATCTTGGACTACTGGGTCGACATCATGGGGATCCACCCCGACGAGTTCGACGACGGCGTCGTCCAGCGGGAGCTGACCCGAGCGGAGTTCCGCGGTCCCGACGAGGCGGCGACGCTCACCGCCACGGGCATCGACTCCTCGTACGACACGTTCGGCTACACCTTCCAGCGCGCCCGCTTCGACGACTGGCTCCGTGACCGCGCGGAGGACGCCGGGGCGGAGTACCGGACCGGCGTGTCCGTCCGCGGCGTCGACACCGACCTCTCCGTCGACCCGAGCGACGGCGCCCCCCGGCACACGCTCGAACTCGCCGGCGGGGAGCCGGTCGGGGCCGACTTCGTCGTGCTCGCGGACGGTCCCCAGCGCACCGTGACCAACCGCGTGCTTGACGAGTACCTCCCCGCAGACGCGGCCGCCTCAGAGCGGCTCGCCTCTCGGACGGCGAACCACATCGCGTACCAGGAGTACCGTCGCGTGCCCGAAGCGGTGTACGAGGCGGTGAACGACGCGCTCGTCTTCTGGTGGGGCGTGATGCCCGGCGAGACCGCGTACCCGTGGATATTCCCGAACGACGACCGCGTCTGCCGGGTCGGGCTGACGATGCCGATCGGGCTCGACATCGACGAGTTCGACCGCGACGCGTACGCCCTGCTCGACCCGGACGACGAGTCGATCCCGCAGGGCGGCGAGTACATTCGTCGCCTCTTGGAGTGGCAGTACGGCGACGAGTACGACGTCGAGGCGGACTTCCCGATCGTTGAGGACGCGGGCAAGCGGGACGGGACGGAGACGTACCCCATCTCCTCGACGCGCCCGATCGACTCGCCGACGGAAGCCGGGGTCGCGGTCGTCGGCGGGGCGATGGGGACGACCTCCGCCTTCCACGAGGGCGGCGACCACGTCGCGGTCCGCACCGGCGCCATCGCCGGCGAGCTGGCCGCCGCGGGCGACATGGCCGCCTACAACCGTCGCTGGAAGGAGGCGATCGGCGACGAGGCCGTCCGCAACGTGACGATGGCCGACATGGTCGCCGACTATGGGCCGGACGACTGGAACCGGATCATCGGCGCCGCCGACGGCATGCTGGCGGCCGGGGGTGACGGGCTGCTCTCGCAGCCGTACCGCTCCGGGTGGGAGTCGGCGAAGCTGCTGCTCGGCTACAAGTGGAACAAGCGGCGCGTCAAGCGGGACTACGTCGGCATCGACGAGAGCGAGTACGTGTACTGATCGGCCTCACGCCGTCGACTACCGGATGACCGGCGCCGACAGCTCTCGCGGCTCAGTCGAGATCCCGTCGACGTCGACCGGCTCGACCTCGTGGGTCGGCCACTGGCCCGTCTTCGTCAGCGTCTCGGTGAAGTCGGGGGCGACGAGGTGCGTGTCCTCGCTTTTCGTCCCCCGCACGGTCGGATTCCACGCGTAGCCCATCGGCCGCCGGACCGGCTCGTCGCTCCCGGGCGCCGCGAACCACTCGCGGCCCGCGAACCCGGCGGCCCCGCCCTGGTGGTGGTTCTCCCACTCGTCGGCGAAGCCGACCGCGGCGTACGCCTCGCGGATCGCCTCGAAGACGTCGCCGGCGGTGTCGGGGGCGGCGTCCGCGCCGTCGACCTCGCCCGTCAGCTCGCCAGCGGCCGCGGCTTCGGTCGCCGCGAGCGCGGTCGCCTCGACGCGGGCCGCGGCGCGGTGACGCTCCTCCAGCCAGTCGGGCGCGTCGAAGGCGACGGTCCGCGTCAGGGAGGCGTAGAGCCCCGCGCGCTCGGCCGTGACGGAGACAAGCGCGTAGTCGCCGAGGGTCGCGTCGCTCGGGGTGTAGTGGCGGAACCGCTGCGCGCGCTCCGCGCCCCCGACGAGCACAACGGGGGTGTCGACGTCGCGCGAGGCGAGCGAGATGTCGATCCCGGCGGCGACCTCGTACTCGGGGTCCTCGGGCTCGAGGTTGCGGCAGACGGTCTCGACCGCCGCCGCGGCCTCCCGGCCGAGCTCGCGGTAGCGCTCGACGTCGTCGTCGGTGAGGGGCTGGCGAAGCCGACTCGCGTCGGCGCGCTCGAAGCCCGGCACGTCGAAGTCGGCGGCGGCCGGGGCGGGGGAGCGCTCCGCGACGGCGTCGGCCAGCGAGTGGGCGTGCCACGGAAAGGACTCGACGGCGGCCGCGTCGGGGAGCTCCTCGTCCGCGAGTCGCTCCGCCTCGACGTTGTCCGTGATCGCGCGGAGCGCGCCGTCGTAGCCGGCCGCGGCGACGCCGACGTCGGCGTCGTCGTCGACGGCGTTGTCGCCGCCGGTGAGCCACGCGAACCCGTTCGGCTTGGCGAACCAGACCGCTTCGAGCCCGCGCTCGTCGAGGTACGCGTCGAGCCTGTCGGTGCGGGCGGCGAGGTCGACCATACCAACCGACTCTCCCCGATCCAGTAAAAGCGGTCGAAAGCCGACCGCGGCGAGCACGTCGCGACCGGAGGGAGCCCGCCACGCGGCGCGTCATCCCCGTGCGAGCCCGGCGGGCAATCGCGGGACCGCACCGCGCCGTCGCCGGTCGAAACGAAAGGTTCAATTACATCCCCCGGATACGACGAGACGCGTCAGTAAGCCCCCTCGGGTTGGTAGTCTAGTCCGGTTATGACACCTCCTTGACATGGAGGAGGCCGGCGGTTCAAATCCGCCCCAACCCATTTTCTCGACTTCTCCGGCCTTCAAGCGGTCGGCGTTCGCGATCGCGGTGCTTGCGGTGCTCGCGGCCGCGCCCGAGTACGTCGTCGACGCGCTGTACGTGTGGCAGGCCGGCGCCGGTCGGCCGGCTCGGAGCGCCGACCGTCGGCACGGGCTTTTAGGTCGCTCCGGCCGGTAGCGGTCCGCGAATGTCTCCGTACTCGACCCACATCGACGGACTCGTCCACGAACCGACGCAGAGCGAGGGGAGCAGCGTCGACCTGACGGTCGCCGAGGTCTACGAGGTGACCGGTCCGGGGCGCGTCGACTTCGGCGGGGGCGAGCTCGAGGCCGCCGCCACCGAGCCGCACGAGCGCGAGAAGCGGTCCCCGGACGACGAGTACGAGTGGTGGTCGCTCGACCCGGGGACGTACCTCGTCGACTACAACGAGTCGATCGCCGAGGCCGACCTGCGGTTCACCGTCCAGACGCGGGACGCCCTGCTGGAGCGGGGTGCCTTTCACCCCACACTCCGCGTCACGGCGCTCCCGCGGGTTCCGTTGTCGGTCGGCGGCGCCGGGATCCGGCTCAAGGAGAACGCCCGGATCTCGACCGTCGTCGACGCCGATCCGGCGTGAGTCGTCCGGGTCGCCGTCAGACCTTAGCCCGCCGCGTCCCCAAAAGATGCCATGGATTCGCACATCGGGTTCCACTCGATCCGCGAGGAGACCGCCGCGTCGATCTCGGTCGAGGGGGGCCTACCCCCGTGGCTCCGCGGGAGCCTGGTCCGGAACGGCCCCGGGGCGTTCTCGTTCCCGGACGGGAGCGACGTGGACCACTGGTTCGACGGGCTGGCGATGCTGTACCGGTTCACCTTCGATCCGGGGGACGGCGGCGGGAGGGCAGCGGGCGGCGACGGCGACGCCGTCCACTACCGCAACCGGTTCCTGCGGACCGACGCGTACGAGGCGGCGACGAGCGGCGAGTTCGAGGGCGGGTTCGCGACCGGCGAGACGACGCTCCGCTCGCGGCTGTCGACGTTCCTCGCCGAGCCGTACGACAACGCGAACATCGTCGCCGAGCGGATCGGTGACGCGTACGTGGCGCTGACCGAGTCGCCGCGCGGCGTCGAGTTCGACCCGAGCACGCTCACGACGACGGGTCACGTCGACCGCGACGGCGACGCGCCCAGCGGCCAGCTCTCCTGTGCCCACTTCAAGCGCGACCCGGCGACCGGCGCGCTCGTCACCGTCGACACCGATTTCGGGCGCACCAGTCGGTATCACGTCACCGCGTGGACCCCTGACGGGGACCGGCGCCACGTCGGCAGCGTCGAGACCGACCGGCCGGCGTATATGCACAGCTTCGCGCTCACGCCGCGGTACGTCGTGCTGACGGAGTTCCCGCTCCGGCTCGACCCGCGCCGGTTCCTGAAGCCGGGGCGACAGCCCCCGTTCATCGAGCAGTTCGAGTGGGAGCCGGAGCGCGGGACCCGGGTCGTCGTGGTGGACCGGACGACGGGCGACGTGGTCGCGGAGCCGACCGCGGACCCCCTCTTCGGTTTCCACCACGTCAACGCCTTCGAGCGGGGCGGCGGGACTGAGATCGTCTTCGACTTGGAGACGATCCCGGACGCGACCGCGATCGACTCGCTCTACTTGGAGAACGTCCGCGCCGGGGAGATGGGCACCATGGTCGGCCGGATCGAGCGGTTCACCGTCGACCTCGGGGCTCCCGGCGGCGCGAGCAGATACGCCCCCGGCGACGCGTCGGTGTCGCGTGAGACGCTGTCCGACGCCGGCAGCGCGCTACCGACCGCGTCGCCCGCGCGGTGGTGTCGCGAACACCGATACGTCTACGCGATGGGCATGGACACGCCGGTGACCGAGTGGGCGCGGCGGGTCGTGAAACTGGACGCGGAGACGGGGACGACGGAGACCTTCGACGAGGGCGGCGACTACTTCGGCGAGCCGATATTCGTCCCGGCGCCCGACGGCGAGCGCGAGGACGACGGCGTCGTGCTCACGGTCGCGCTCGACGTCGACGCCGACCGCTCGCGCCTGCTCGTCCTCGACGGCGAGACGCTCGCGGAGCGCGCCCGAGCGACGCTGCCGCACGCGCTCCCGTTCGACTTCCACGGCCGGTACTTCCCGGAGCTCCGGGCGGCCGCGGCGAGCGAGTGAACTCGGTCCGGGCAGTCGCGGCCGCGTCTGACCTCGGCCTCGGTAGCGCTCAATAGCCCTCCGTCGCCGTACAGCGGCCTCATAGTTCGTTTTATTCCAGCGTTACGCGTACGTGTCGGCGATGGGGGCCACAGACGAGATTCGGCGACGGTGCACGCTCGCGGCGGAACCGAATCGCGACGGAGCGGTGTTGCTGTACGGCGCCGACGGCCGGACATACCAGGTCGTCGACGCGAGCGAGACGGCCCGCGAGCGGCTCGGGGAACTCGGCCGCGGTGACACCGTCACGGCCGTCCTCGAACCGGTCCGGTGTCGCGGCGACGGGTGGCAGATCGTCAGGCTCGACGGGGCGACGTCCCGCGGCCACCCGCTCGAACGGGTGGCCCCGCCCTCGACGGAGCGACCCGTCGACGGGCGGGAGCCCTGAAGCCGACGCGGCCCTGAGCGACGCCACTTCCTCCGCCAAACACACAGTTTTCACCCGGCGGTTCGTAACGCGGGTATGACTCGCACGGCAGTCGTCGCCGGCGTCGGCCCGGGGCTCGGGGAGTCGCTCGCGCGGAAACTCGCGGCGGAGGGGTGTCGGGTGGCCCTGTTCGCCCGCTCGACTGACTACATCGAAGAGCTCGCCGCCGACCTCCCCGACCCTGGGGAGGGGTTGGCGGTCACGACGGACCTGACCGACGCAGAGGCGATCCGAGACGGCTTCGAGGCGGTGCGAGAGGCGTTCGGGCCGGTCGACGTCCTCGTCAACCACGCGAGCGCCGCGTCGTGGACCGGGCTGATGGACACGGACGTCGAGGCGTTCGAGGAGGCGTGGGCCGTCAACGGCCGCGGCGCGTTCGTCTGCTCGCAGGAAGCGGTCGGCGACATGCTTGGGACCGGCGGCGGCACGGTGATCTTCACCGGCGCGACCTCGGCGGTGCGGAGCCGCGGCGGCGCCGTCGGGTTCACGGCCGCGAAGTTCGCCGCCCGGGGGATGGCGATGGACATCGCACAGGAGTTCGGTCCCGAGGGCGTCCACGTCGCGCACGTCGTGATCGACGGCCAGATCGACTCGCCCGGCGCCCGCGAGCGCGACCCGGATCGCGAGGGGGAGACGCTCCTCGATCCCGACGAGCTCGCCGAGACCTACTGGCACCTCGTGGAGCGCGACGACGTCGGTACGCAGCCGTTTGAGGTCCACGTCACGAACGGCCCGAACCCCTCCGAGTTTATCTGAGACCGAGGACCGACGGTTCAGGGGGTTTAAAACCGCGACCGGCTTAGAACGTGATGATCTCGTAGTCGTCGTCAACGAGCGAGCGAACGCTCGGGTGCCCGTCGTACTCGGCGAGGGTGACGAGTCCCGAGTCGGCGACGGCGTCTTCGACGCCGAACGCGCCCGAGCAGTAGTCGCAGACCGCGGCGTCGTCGCGGACCGCCTGGTAGAGTTCGTGGTAGTCGCTCTCCTCCTCTTCGAGCTCCGGGATCCACTGGGTCCCAGCGCCGTCGAAGATGAGTTCGAGCTCGTCGTCGTCGTTCTCGGCGAACTCCTTCGCGGCCTCCAGCGCGTTCGCGAGGCGGCCGTAGTCAGAGTGCGATTCGTTGCCGGCAAGAATCACGATTGCTGCTTTTGCCATCGTGGTCCCTTATAAACGTCACTCGTACTAAACCCGCCCGCTGGTGTGTGTCCGCGGCGCCGATGCGGCATGCGATCACGTGCCACTGTCGGTCGGGTCGGTCCCGGGACGGTCACGGACAGTCGCTCGCGTCGAACGAGCGCGGCCAGCGCGCCGCCGCCGGCGGACGCCGTCAGGACGCGACGGGGGGAAACGCTCGGAGGGTCGGCCATGCGTTCCGGCTCGACGCCGAGCCGCGAGACGTCTTTGCCCCTCGTCACGACGGCCCGATCGCGTCCCGGAGGACGCGCTGGGCCCGGTAGAGCGTGTACGCGACGGAGAGGCCGACGAGGACGACGGCCGCCCCCGCGGCGGCGAGCACCGGGCCGGACGCCGGGGATTTTAAATCGTTGCCGCTCCCGCAGTTCCCGCAGCCGTCCTCGCCGCAGTTCCCGCAGCCGGGGAGGTCGGAGTCGGCGTCGTCGCCGGTCGCGTCTTCCCCTCCCCGACCCGTCAAGCCGGCGGCCTCGGGCGCGTCGAGGCCCTCCGGAGCCGCGGGCTCGGCCGAGTCTGTGCCAGCGGGCCCGGCGGCGTCCGCGCGGGCTTCCCGCGGCGGCGTCTCGGTCGCGGCGCCCGAGGCGTCGAGCCGCCCGGTAGTCTCGTCCACCGAGTCGCCAGTCTCGTCCACCGAGTCGCCAGTCCCGTCCACCGAGTCGCCCGAGTCGTCGAACAGGTGCGGCGCGTGCGAACGGAGCGCCTCCAGCCCCGCCTCGATCTCCTCGCGGTCCTCGTGGCCGACCGCGAACTCGGACAGGTCGTCGACCATCTCCCGCGCGGGCTCCGGGCGGTCCGTCTCCACGTAGCTCCGGGCCGCGTCGAACATCGCCCGGCCGAGCCAGTGCGCGAAGACGGGGTTGTCGTACCGCTCCTCGAGCGCCTCGAGGCGTTCGAGCTTCGCCTCGCCCGCCTCCACGTCGCCGTCGAAGAAGGACGCCCGCGCGGAGAAGAACGTCGCCACCGCCGCCCACGTCGCGCTCGACGGGGTTGAGAGCCGTTCGTGGCGGTCGACGGTCTCGCTCGCCCAGTGCTCGACCCGGCTGACGTCCGCGGCTTCGAAGCTTGCGCGCGCGGCGTTCGCCGTCGCGACCGGGAGCCAGCGGACGATCGCCTCCTCCTGTGCCGGGTACCGGTCGGCGAGCGCCTCGATCCGACCGATCCGCTCCTCGATCGTCGCCACGTCCGTCCGCTCGGCGTCCGCGTTCGTGCGCGCGGCGAGGACGCCGGCCAGCCCCGCCGCGACCTCCCCGTCCGGGTGGACCCGGAACAGCTCCTCCGCGCGCTCCACGCGGTCGCCTCCGGCATCATGCTCGGCCGGCGCGGTTCCTGGGTCCGAGTCATCGCGTCCGAGGGCCGCGTCGTCGGCGTCGCCGCCCTCAGCGCCGTCGTCGCCGAGATACAGCTCCGCGTGGGCGTACGCCCGCAGCAGCGGGGCGGCGATATCCGGCTCGGAGTGGGCGTCATACACGGCTTCGAGCCGCTTCACCAGCGGTCCGATCCGATCCCGGCGACCGCCTTTCCCGTTCGCATGGACCGTCTCGGCCGTCGCCCGAGCCAGCGGCGCCGCGATCGCTGGCTCCGGGCGGCGGCCGTACAGCTCCTCGATCCGCTCCCGGTACTCCTCGATCCGATCGGGGTCGATCGCGGTCTCGTAGACGTCGTCGCGGCCCCGCACGCTCGTCGCGTTCGCGAGGGCGTTCGCGAGGTGGACGTCGACGTCGCCGCCGTCCCCGGCGCCGCGCAGTCGGTCCAGCCGTGCGATCATCTCGGCCTCCGCGTCGAACTCGCCGCGGTCGCCGTAGGCGTCGCCGAGCGCGACGAGCGCGTCGGTCAGCCGCGCCCGGTCGTCCGCCTCCAACTCGGCCGGCGTCGCCGCGTCGAACGCCTCGACGCGCTGTTCGAGCTCGCCGACCGAGCGTGTGTCGCTGGATACCATGTGTGTTGGTTCGGCGTTGGCGCGGGCCGACGTAAACGCTCGCCTTCGAGCGATGCTCTCGCGGGACCTCGCGGGCGCTCGGTGATGCCGATCGAACGCGGCGACCGCCTCAGTGTCCGCGGTACCGCTCGGCGTCCACGGGACCACTCAGTGTTGGTGGCCGTGGTCGTGACCGCCGCTGCGCGAGAACTGCCCGGAGAAGGCCCGGTCGACGACCTCGGAGAGCGCGGGGTGGATGTGGACCGTGTCCCGGACGTCCTCGACGGTCCCCGAGCCGGCGGTCATCGCGACGACGACCTCCTCGATCAGGTTCGACGCCTCGGGGCCGATGATATGGCAGCCCTCGATGTTCCCGTCCAGATCGATGAGGACCTTCACGAACCCCTCGGCGTGCATCGCGCTGCCGCGGGCCGTGTCGTCGTACGCGTAGGTCCCGGTGGCGTACTCGGCGTCGGCCTCGCGGAGGTCCCGCTCGCGCGCCCCGACGCCGGCGACCTCGGGCGAGGCGAAGACGGCGAACGGCATCGCCGAGTAGTCGACCGGCTCCGGCTCGTCGCCGAGCAGGTTCCGGACGACGGCCTTCGCCTCGTGGTTCGCGCTGTGTTTCAGCAGGTACTCGCCGACCACGTCGCCGAGCGCCCACACGCCCTCGGCGTCCGTCCGGAGGTACTCGTCGGTCTCGACGAAGCCGGCGTCATCCGTCTTCACGCCGGTCGCGTCGAGGTTCAGCGCGTCCGTGTTCGGTTGGCGGCCCGCCGCGACCAAGAGCGCGTCGCCCGAGACGGTCACGTCCTCGGCCTCCTCGGGCGCGCCGACCGTCTCGCCGCCCGCCCGCACCGCGTCGGCCTCGGGGTACGGCCGGGCCTCGACGGTAACCTCGCCGTGGACCTCGTCGACCGCGACGGCCTCGTATCCCGCGTACACGTCGAACCGGTCGGCGTAGCGGTCGGTAAACGCCTCGCCGACCTCTGCGTCGGCCTCTGGGAGGAGGTGCTCGCGCCGGCCGACGATCGTCACGTCGCTGCCGAAGGTTCCGAAGAAGTGACCGAGCTCGGCCGCGATGTACCCGCCGCCGACGATGACGAGGCGGTCCGGCGGCGATTCGAGCCGGAGCGCCTCGGTGCTCGTGAGATACTCCACGTCCTCGATCCCGTCGATCGAGGGGATCGAGGGGCGCGTGCCGGTGGCGACGAGGATGGTGTCCGCCCGGAGCGTCGCGCCCTCGTCGTCACCGTCGACGATTTCGACCGTGCGGTCGTCGACGAATCGCCCGGTTCCCGAGAACAGGTCGTGGGCGTCAGAGGACATGAGCCCCTTTCGGATCGACTCGGAGCTGCCCGACACGTCGTCGTTCACTTTCCGGACGATCTCCGCGAAGTCGACGTCGCGCACCTCGGCGTCGATCTCGAACGCGTCCGCGCCCTCGATCGTCTCCATGACGTCGGCGTGGTAGAGGAGCTGTTTCGAGGGGATACAGCCGCGGTTGAGACACGTCCCGCCGAGCCGTCCCTCCTCGACGACCGCGACCGAGTTCCCCCGGCCGGCCATCGCGTTCGCCACGTCCAATCCCGACCCCGACCCGATCACCATGAAGTCGAACTCCTGCATGGCGCCGACGACGTCGGCCATCCCCATCAACACCGGTCCCGGTGGCGCGAGCCGCACACGACCGCGGAGGACCCGCGGGCGACCCGGATCCGAACGTGCCCTCGCACCGCACGGCAGACGGTGATTTATATATGAATGTCCCGTCCAGGCGGTGTGACTCTCGCGCTCTCGGCCGAGCTGATAGCGGCGGTCGCCCTCGTCGTCGCGGTCGCGGGCGCAGTTAACGGGGTGGCGGGGTTCGGCTTCGCCGTCGTCGGGACGATGGTCCTCGCGACCCTCGTTGACCCCGCGACCGCCGTCGCGTTCATGATCCTCCCGATGTTCGCCGTGAACGTCGCGCTCGTCGGGGAGCTCACCCGCGAGGAGCTCCGCACGTGCGGGACCCGTTTCGCGCCCCTGCTCGTCGCCGCCCTCGTCGGGACGATCCTCGGCATGGCGCTGCTCGACCGGCTCCCGGCCGGGCCGGTCCGGGTCCTCCTCGGGCTCGTCTCGCTGGGCTTCGTGGCGACGAACCAGCGCGCCGTCCCCCTCCCGGCGCTGCCGCGTGTGAGCGATCGGGACCTCGCCGATACGCCGCTCGTCATGGCGGTCGTCGGCGGCGTCTCCGGCGTCCTCTTCGGGGCGACGAACGTCGGCGTGCAGCTCGTCGCGTTCGTCCGGAGCTTTGACCTCTCGCACGGGCTGTTCGTCGGCGTCGTCGCGCTCGTGTTCGTCGGCATCAACGGCCTGCGCGTCGTCGCCGCGGGCGCGCTCGGGCTTTACCCGGACGTGGGATTCGCCCTCGCGTCGGTCGCCGCCGCGGTCCCCGCGGTCGCCGGCGTCGCCTTCGGGAAGCGGCTCCGCGGTCGCGTGAGCGACCGGCTGCGCCGCGGCGTGGTCCTCGGTCTGCTGGCGGTCATCGGCGTCCGACTGGTGCTCGGCGGCGCGGGCGTCCTCTGAGGCGGGTGGCGACCCGCCATCGGTATCCCGTCTCGTGGCAGGCTGATCACGGGCCCGACCGGTTTAAGTAAGGGTTGCCGCCTTGTGGCGGTTTCGCGGCGTTCGTTTTCGTAATTTTTATCAATTGATTGCCGCTGGGTCTACCCGGTCATGTCAACCAACCAGCCCTCCACGGTCCTCACGTCGCGGCAGCAGCTCGCCGTCGTCGTGGTGGCCGCGGCGGTGGTCGGCGCCGTGCTCGCGCCCAGCGTGTACGCGGCGACCAACGACCCGGACGATACCGTCGCCGTCGTCGAGATCGAAGGTCCCGTCACTTCGGCCCTCGCGGACGACGTCGAGAGCGAACTCGCGGACATCCGCGCCAACGACTCCGTCGGTGCGGTCGTTCTCAAGCTGGACACCCCGGGCGGCGCCCCCGTCGCCTCCGAGCGGATGTATAAAGCAGTCCAGCGGACGAGCGAACAGATGACCGTGATCGCGAGCGTGCAGTCGATCAGCGCCTCCGGCGGCTACTACGCCATGGCGCCCGCGGACGAGATCTACGTGCTCCCGACCTCGACGGTCGGTAGCATCGGGCTGAACGCCCCCGCGCCGCAGACGACCGCGCCGGTTCAGGGCCCCAGCGGCCCGGACAAGGCCGGCGGCAACGAGATCCAGGCGTGGGCCGAACAGCAGACCCTCGCGGACACCTTCGTCGACGCGATGATGGCGGAGCGCGGCGACGAGTTCCAGATGCCGCGCGAGGAGGTCGCGCAGGCCGACGTGTACCTCGGCACCGAGGCGGTGCAGAACGGCTACGCCGACGAGATCGGCTCGCTCAACGAGGCGATCCACGCCGCCGCGACCGAGGAGAACCTCGGCGAGTACGAGGTCGACACCCGGGAGACCGGACCCGACATCGGCTTCCCGATCCTGCTCCGCACCGACACCCAAGTCGTCGCGGTCCACGCGAACGACCCCGGCTACGGCGAGGTCGAGCCGATGGGGCTCACCTACGTCCACCTGGAAGCCGTCCCGCACGTCGACACGGTCGAGCGCTTCTCCGAGAGCGACCTCGACCGCGGCGGGTCGGCGGCCGACACGGGTGCGACTGGCAACGAGACGGCGCGGCTCACCGGAGGTGTCGGCGCGTGAGCGACGTCCGGACGCTGGCCGCCGCCTTCGTCGTAACGCTGGCGACGATCACCGGCGGCGCGGCGCTCACGGGCTTCGTGACCGCCGACGGCGCCGCCCCCGCGCCCGAGATCCAGAACGAACACTACGTCGACGGCGACGCGGTCGCGAACGACACGCCGGGGCAGGCGGACGTCGAGATGGAGACCGCGACGCGGTCCCAGACGGTGCTCGTCGACCCCGGCGTCGAGCCGACCGGCGCCGTTCCGGTGAGCCCGCTCGCCCTGCTCGGCTTCGGCGGGCCGAGCGTCGCCGACCGCGACGTCCGGCCGCTGGCGAACGCCCTCATCGAGAACGGCCACGACGTCGACGTCTACGTGCCGGACCCGGAGCAGCAGCGTCGGGCGGTGCCTCCCGGCGCAGAGCAGGGGCCGACCCAGCTCGGCGAGCGGCTCGCCGAGGCGGATGCGTTCGTGACGTTCCGGACCGACTACGACGAGGCCGAGCTCGACGAGATCGAGTCGTTCGCCGAGTCGGGCGGCCACGTGGTCGTAGCGACTGAGCCCGACGCGGCGTTCGATCAGCCCGGGGCGGTCGGGCTCGATGCGACGCTCGACGTCACCACGGAGCCCGGCTACGTGTACAACATGGAGGAGAACGACCTGAACTACCAGCGCGTCTACGCGGAGCCGACCGAGGAATCCGACGCCGCGCTGACCGAGGGCGTCGACCGCGCCGTCCTGCCGTCGGCGACGCCGGTCGGGACGACGATCGCCGGTAGCGACGTGCTCCGCCCCGTCGAGGGGAGCGAGCTGTCGACGACCCGCGCGTCGACCGAGGCGCCGCTGCTCGTTCGGACCGACGGCGTGGTGATGGTGGGCGACAGCGACTTCCTCTCGCCCGAGAACGCCGCGCGCGCCGACAACGACGCGCTGATCGGGAACCTCGCCGACTTCCTCGTGACGAACGACCGGACGCCGCCGGGACCGGGCGGTCAGCAGTCGCCGACCGGCCCGACCGGACCCACCGAACCCGGACAGCCCTCCGAGCCGCAACAGCCCTCGGGGAACGAGACGACCGGCTGAGCCGAATCGGCCGCGCGGTCGACCTCGCGTCGCTTTTTTATCACTCCCAGTTCCGGCGCACCGGCGTCTCGCTCGCGTCGACGTTCGCCAGCAGCCACGTCGCCGCGTCGTCGAGCGCGTCGCCGTCGGTCGCGGTCAGCTTCAGGCGGTTGTGGTCGGCCTCGCGGTCGGGGTAACAGCCGACGGCGACGTCGAAGCGCTCCATCGCCTCCTCCAGGGCGGGCACGATGTTCGACTCGGGCTCCACCGTGTAGAGGAACCGCGACCGCCGGTCGCCCGCGAACTCGTCGGCGACGGTCGCGAAGACGGCCTTCAGCTCGTCCGGAATGCCCGGCATCACGTACACGCCCTCGATGACGCAGCCGGGCGCGAGCCCGGCCTCGGTCACCAGCGGGCGGCTCCCCTCGGGGACCGCCGCCTCCGCCTCGACGTCGACGTCGAACTCGCGGTCGGGGACGCGCTCGCGGATCGCGGCGAGCCGCTGCTCGACCGACTCCCGCGTGAGGTCGGTGGCGACCATCTCGCGGTCGAACGCGTCCGCGACCGCCTCCATCGTCACGTCGTCCGGGGTGCTACCGATCCCCCCCGTGACGATCGCGGCGTCGAACGCCGCGGCGTACTCGCGCACGTGTTCGGCGATCGCCGCCCGGTCGTCGGGCACGGAGAGGATCCGCGCCACCGTGACGCCGCGGTCGCTCAGCTCGGCGGCGAGCCAGTTCGCGTTCGTGTTCACCGTGTCGCCCGAGAGCAGCTCGTCGCCGACCGTGATCAGCGCGACTTCCATCGGCGCTCCCTTGGACCGGCCGACGGATGTACGTTTCCCGTCGCCGGCTCCGGTCCGACCGGCCGCGGAGGGAGGCGCCCGGCGTCTCGGGAGCGCTATTGAGCGCTCGTGACCGCCCGATACCGCTCATATAAGCGTTTACCAGGGCGTCCCGCGAGGGATGGGGTATGCCAACGACTGCCGACGAGGCGGACCGGTCGGTCATCGACGAGGCCCGGGAGGCCGTCCGGGTCGAGCGGCGCCGCACCGCCGACGAGCGCGAGGCGTTCCGGGCGTTCCGCGGCCGGGTCGAGTCGGTCCCGACCGAGGCGGTCTCGCCGGGCGGGTCACCCGCAACGGCGGGGGTAGCGGACGTCACGGCTTCCCCGAGCGGTTCCGGTACCCCGGCCGACGCGAGGGCCGGGGGTCCCGCGACACCCCCCGGCTCGGGACTGGTCGCCGTCAGGGACGCGTACGCCGAGACCGTGATGTCCGTGCCGCACTACGAGGAGGAGTACGACGACACCTACGAGCGCAGCGTCGCCGCGGAGCTCGGCCCCGAGCTGGCGTACGCGCTCACCCGGGGCTCGGGTTACCACCCCGAGTACGGGCGGGCCCTGTTCGACGCGGTCGATGACGCGATCGAGGAGCGCGACCGGCTCGTGGAGCGGCTCCGGGTCGAGACGGAGTCGCTCGACCGGGCGAGCTCCCGGCTCGGGGCGGTCCGGCGCGAGATCGAGACGCTCGACGCGACGGTTCCGGAGGGCGGGTTCGGCGCGCTCGACGCCTGTCGCGCCCGCGCCGGCGTCCTCGTGGAAGACTGTGACCGGATCGCGGCGCGCCGCCAGCGCGCGATCGCGGAGCACGGCCGCGAACTCCGGCTCGACGACGACGTCGTCGATCTCCCGACGTACCTCTACCAGAACGTCTCCGCGACGTACCCCGTCCTCGCCGCGGTCGGAGCGGTCGGGGACCGGCTCGACGGGCTCACGCGACGGACCGAGCGCGCGATGGCGCGCGTCGGGTAACCGACGCCGTATTTAAAAGGCGAACGTGCGGTGACCCCCGCGGCGGCCGGTCGACCGGCCGCGCGGCCGCCGCCGTCGACGGGCTCTTGGGCTCCGCGCCCCGATCACGAATCCCGTGACGACCGTCCTCTCCGACCGCGACCGACGGAAGCGCGACGACCGACCCGACGAGACGTTTTATCAGGACCCGCGGTTCGTCACCCACGCCGACGACGCGTTCCTCGCCCGGCTGACGGCGCTGTACGACGAGATCCTCGACCCGGGCGACCGCGTCCTCGACGCGATGAGCAGTTGGGTCTCGCACCTCCCGCCGACCGGCTTCGACCGCGTCGTCGGCCACGGGCTCAACGAGGCCGAGCTCGCGGCGAACGACCGGCTCGACGAGTTCGTCGTTCGGGACCTCAACGCCGACCGAGCGCTCCCCTTCGCCGACGGCGCCTTCGACGCCGTCTGCTGTGCCCTGTCGGTCCAGTATCTGCAGTACCCGGGCGCGGTGTTCGCCGAGTTCGAGCGCGTCCTCGCCCCCGGCGGGGTCGTCGTCGTGAGCTTCTCGAATCGGCTGTTCCCGACGAAGGCCGTCCGCGCGTGGCGGCTCGCGTCGATGGACGAGCGCGCCGACCTCGTCGAGCGCTATTTAAAAGCCGGCGGTCTCGCGGTCGCCGAGGGGATCGCGGAGCGCCCCGGGAGCGACCCGTTCTACGCCGTCGTGGGGCGGAGGCCCGCGAGCGACGGCGCCGAGTGACCCGGTCGCCCGTTTCGGCGGTCACTCCGCCGGCGTCGGCGTCTCCACCCCGGAGCCGCTCGGGGGGCGGAGGAGGAGCGCCGCCAGCCCGGCGGCGATCGCGAGGCCGCCGCCGAGCGCGAACGTCGGGACCCAGCCCAGCGTCGCGACGAGGTAGCCGGTGACCGTCCCCGCGAAGACGCCGCCGCCGACCTTCGCGGTGTAGAGGACCGCGTAGTTGCCCGAGGAGTTCTTGGCGCCGTAGTAGTCGGCGATCACCGACGGGAAGTAGACGAACAGCGGCGAGGAGAAGAACATCGCCGCCATCACCAGCGCGACGAACGCGATCCCGGCCTCGGCGCGCCCGGCGCCGATCAGCGCGAGCCGGAAGCCCCCGGCGAGCACGAAGGAGGCGGCCATCACCTTCTTGCGCTCGAAGCGGTCGGACGCCTCCCCGAGGATCATCCGGGAGACGCCAGCGGCGACAGGCAGGAGCGTCGCCGCCGCGGTCGCGACCACCGCCGCGAGTCCGAACTGCTCAGCGAACCGCACGACGTTGGCGATGACGATCAGGTCGGCGCCGGCCATCGCGACGAACATCGCGTACAACAGCCAGAACTGCCACGTCGAGAGCATCTCGCGGGTCGTGTACGCTCGCCCCCGGAGCGAGGCCGCGAGCCCCTCGTCGCCGGTGTCGTCGTCGTCCCGGTCCGCCAGCCCGAGCCACTCGTCCGGCGGGTCCCGGAGGAGGTACGCCCCGGCGAGCGTGACGACGAGGATGGCGATCCCCACGTTCCGGAGCACATCGCCGTACGCCGCCACAGTCGCGTTCGCCCGCACGTACGGCACCACGAGGGCGCTCCCGGCGGCGAACGCCATCGTGCCGATACCGGTCGTGAGCCCCGTGCGGTCGGGGAACCACTTGACCGCGGTGTTCACCGCGACCGTGTACACGATCCCCACGCCGATCGCGCCCAGCGAGTACAGCAGGTACAGCTGCCAGACCGCCGTCGCGTACGCGAGCCCGATGTACCCGCCGCCCGCGAGCAGCGCCGCGACGAAGGTGAGCGCGCCCGGCCCGCGGCTGTCGCGCCACTTGCCGGCGGGGAACTGCGAGAGCGACTGGAAGACGACGTAAAAGGAGAACACCGCGCCGAGCGCCGGCAGCGCGATGTCGAGGCTCGCGGCCAGCGGCTGCTGGATCGACGACCAGACGTACTGGTACGGGCTCACGGCCGCCATCATCCCCGCGGCGGCGACGATCTGCCACCAGCGGGAGAAGCCGAGGACTGACGACGCCCGGCCGGCGTAGTCGACGCCGCCCTCCGCCTCGTCGAGTTCGGGGGCGTCGGTCGCGGGAGCGCCCTCTCCGACCGGATCGCTCTCGCCGGGCCCTCGGGTTTCCCCGGCGTCGCCGCCGTCCCCGTCACCCATCGTTGCCGTCCGTCGACCGCGTGGTGGTGTTCCGTGTCATGTCGTGTGCCTCGGGTCGCGCCGCGGGGACGGGCCCGCCGCGGCGCTCGCGTCCGTACCGGTACTGTTCGGACTCGCCGATTAAAACGCGTCGTTGGGGTCGTTCTTGCCTCGTCGACCCCGGTCGGATCCGAGACGGCGCCGGGTCCGGGCGGAGGGCCCTCAGAGCGCGTCCGGGTCCGCCGCGGTGAACCGCACCGCCGGCGGGATCAGCCCCCCGACGGCCAGCATCGCGAGGCCGACCGCCCAGAGGGCCGCGACCTCGGCCGACGCGCCGTAGCTCACCAGGGGGAGCGACAGCGCCATCAGGCCGAACGCCAGGGTGTACCGGTCTATGACGTCCATCTCAGGCCACCCCTAGGAGCCCCGCGGCGTTCAGGAGGACGATGGCGAGCCCGACGAGCGCGCCGACGGCGGCGACCCACGGGATGGTCACCCGGAGGACGTCGCCCTCGCGGCCGACGATCCCGGCCGCGGTCGTGCCGAGGATGACGTTGCCCGGTGAGATCGCGTTGCCGATGGCGCCGCCGGCGCTCTGCCCGCCGAGGATCAGCGCCTCCGAGATACCGCCGAGCTGGGCGGCGGTCTGCTGTTGGAGCCCGCCGAACAGGATGTTCGACGCGGTGTTGCTCGACGTCATGAACGCGCCGAGGGAGCCGATGAGCGGCGAGAGGAACCCGTAGGAGCTCGGCGTCGCGACGCTCGCGGTCCCCTCCGCGAGGACGAGCACCTGCCCGCTGTGGTCCATCAGCTTCGCCATGACGAGGAAGGAGATCACCGCGATCGACGCCGGGACCGCGGTCGCGAGGACCGCGCGCGTGAAGCCGGACCGGTCCGCGTCGGCGCGCGCCGCGGCCCCCTCGTAGTAGCCGACCGACGCAGCCTCGTGGGCGCGCCACCGCAGCACAACGAGCGTGAACAGCAGCAACAACAGCGGCAACGCCGCCAGCCCGGCGTAGATCGGGTTAACTGGTAGCACGGATTTCCCCCTGAAGCACGGCCTTCGGCCGCGTCTCGGACGAGGAGGTGACGGCCTCGTTCCGACTCGTTTCGTTTCTCATCGCATTTGACTCCGATTCGTAGGTTTCTTCCACCATATGTTGTCGACACGATCGGGTTTCAGTAGAATAGTAAAAGCGTATTTATAATATGGATTCGACGACATGATCCGCGTAACGAGTGTAAAAACGCCTATTACACGTGCAATTAGACGAGTTATAACGAAACGAACGAGAAGTGAACGAGCGGGAAGAAGCGGACAGCGTCGCCATCGGAGCGGTCTCGGAACGCGGCGCACGGGGTACCCTCGGATCGGACCCGTTTGGATTGTCGTCTGTGAAATAAAATCGGGAGGGATCGCCGGAGATCGCAACTCCTCCGCAGATTCGCTACTCGATAGATAATGATAATCGTCTATACTGTCGAAAATCGTTAAGAGGCGGGCGCTCCAACGTGATACCGTACACGGTCGGCGCCCGCAGACGGGCGACGCCGACAGATCCATCATGTCCGCCGAAACCGACACCACCGAGATCGACGCCATCGACGCCGCCGACACCGCCGACCCGGTCGCGACCGACGAGGGCCCCGCCCCGAGCGCCGCTGGGGCGTTAGGGGGCGGGTCGGTCTTCGAGCGCGTACTCGTCGTCACCGGCGACGACGAGGCCGGCCGCGCCGCGGTCGACGCGGGGCTCGACGTCGCCGCCGCCCACGGCGCGACCGTCGACGCGCTGTACGTCGTCGACACCGGCGAGCACTGGGACATAGTCGTCGAGCGCCGCGAGCGCACGGGCGAGACGCTCGTGGAGGACGCGGCGGCCCGCGGCGAGGCGGCCGGCGTCGACGTGGAGAAGCAGTTCCGGTACGGCACGCCCCACGAGGAGGTCCTCGACTTCGCCGACGCGCACGACGCGGACCTGATCGTGGTCGGCTCCGCGCGCCGCACCGGACTCGACCGGCTCGTCCACCCGGAGACGCTTCCGATTCGGGTCCAGCGCGGCGCCGACGCGCCGGTGCTGGTCGTCGGCGCCGACGACTGACCTCGCTTTTGAAACGCGGCGGCGTTCCGCGGGGGCCGGCGGCCCGCGAGACGACCGGTTAAGTGGTCGCGTCGCCTACAACGGGTATGACCGAAATCGGCATCGTCGGCGCCGGCGCGGGCGCGGCGGCCGCGGCGTTCGTCGTCGACGAGACGGCGCCCGACGCGGACGTGACCGTACTGGAGAAGTCGGGGGGCCTCTGCGGCCGCGCGGCGACCCGTCGGCACGACGACCTGACGTACGACTACGGCGCGAACTACCTGAAGTCCGACGACGAGCGCGTCGTCGAGCTTGTCACCGAGACGCTCGACGACGAGGGGCTCGTCGACGCCGCCGAGCCGGTGTACACCTTCGACGTCGACGGGGAGGTGTCCCCCGGCCGCGACGCCGACGAGCACAAGTGGAGCTATCGACGTGGGCTCACCCAGGTCGCCAAGCGGCTGTTCGGCCGGACCGACGCGACGGTCCACCGCCGAACCCGCGTCGAGACCGTGCGACGGGTCGGCGAGCGGTGGGAGCTCGACGACGCCGACGGGGAGACGTGGGGGCCGTTCGACGTCCTCCTCATGAACCCGCCGGCGCCGCAGAGCGCCGCGCTCCTCCGGGACGCCGAGTGGGAGTCGCCGGTCCGCGAGTCGCTCGTCGACGCCGTGGGCGAGGTGGCGTACCGGTCGGTGTGGAGCGCGGTGCTGCACTACCCCTTCGCCGTCGACGTCCCCTACTACGCCCTGGTCAACACCGACAAGGAGCACCCCGTCGGCTGGATCTCCCGCGAGGAGTGCAAGGCGGGACACGTCCCGGACGGCGAGACGCTGCTGGTCGTCCAGGCGGCCCCCGACTGGTCCGCCGAGCGCTACGACGACGACCCGGCCGCGAACGTCGCTGACCTCGCCGAACACGCCGCCTCGATCGTGGGAGACGAGCGGCTGGCGGACCCGGCGTGGACCGACCACCAGGGGTGGCGGTACGCGCTCCCGGAGAACGGTGTCGACCGCGGCCCGATCGACTCCGCGCGCGAAGACGACCTGTACCTCCTCGGCGATTGGGTCGCCGGCGAGGGGCGACTCCACGCCGCCATCGCGAACGGGCTCGATACGGGCGAGCGCGTCGTCTACGGGCTGTAGGCGACGCTCGTCGCGGCAGTCAGCAATTAAGAGAATCCGGTCGTTTCGACCCCTCTCTCGGGGGATTTTAATTCGGCGCCCGCCGGTCCGAGCGGCGACGACGCGAGTCGGCCGAGTCAGCCCTGCGTGAAGCGGTACTCCACCGTGCCGAGGCCGGGGAAGCTGATCGTCCGAACGGTTCCGCGGTCGACGTGGCGGGCGAGCGAGCGGCCCAGCGCGACGAGGGCGACGCCCCCGGCGAGCAGGCCCGCGGAGGCGAGCGGGTGGGAGGCCGCCAGCAGCGGGAGCATGATCAGCGCCAGGAACGCGAGCGACACGCCGAGGCCGCCGTTGGGGGGGCTGTCGGACCCGGCCGCGACTGCTCGCGCCGTGTATCCGTCGTTCATCGGTTGCATACCCAGCGGTACGTCTGCCGGGAGTAAAAACCTTTCAGTTTGCGTATGCTTTTTGAGCAGTGGTACCACGGACCACGCGCGCAGAACGTCTAAAACGGTTGTTAATGCGGTATAAACAGTACCATGGTATTCGTTCGTACACCTTTCGGGAAATTGGACGTTTCGCCGAGCCGGCGAGAGCGGCGCGCGGCGTCCGCGGCCGAACCGGAGGGTTTCTCCCGCCGGGGCCCCGCGGTCCCGCATGGGCTCCTCGCCGCGCTCGCGGTCGCGCTCGAACGTCCCCTTCTGGACGACGGTCGCGGTCGGGGCGCTGTACCTGCCGGCGTCGATCGCCGCCCGCGGGCTCGTCGATCCGGAGTACGCGGCCGGGGTCGGGTGGCTCCCCCGCTCAGTCGGCGAGGTTACGGGGACGTCGCTCGGGACGACCCTGGCGGCGGCGCTGTGGGTCCCGGTCGCCGGCGGGTTCCTCTACGCCTTCGCGACCGAGCTGGCGGCGATGCGGGACCGGACCGCGTGGTCGCCGCCCGACAAAGGGTACCTCGTCCTCGCGGCGGGCTCGCTGCTGGCTCACCCGCTCACGGGGCTTCCGTTCGTGTTCCTCGTGATCGCCGGCTACACCCTGCACCGGACCCTGCGGGTTCGGTAGCTCCGGCTGACCGCCCGCCCGCGTGTCGGTTCGCTCGCCGCTCCGCCCGTTCTTTACGGCTCGCTTTTGCCTGGTTTTATGTTGTCGCACATTTTTTCACGGTTACGAACAGCCATGTCGAAGACACGTGGGACGCCCGCTACGCGGACGGCGACGCTCGAGACCTCGGAGGCGCGGCGAACGGTCGCCGCGCTCACCGACGGAGCGGTCGAGACGGTCGCCGACCTCCGCGTCCGCGGCCGGGCGGACGAGATCGACGACGAGCTCCGCGAGATCCACCTCCCCGCGTTGGAGGAGGCCGGGTACATCGAGTGGGACCGCGAGGCGGGGACGATTTCGCCGGGGCCGAACTTCGACGAGGCCGCCGCTCACGTCGCCGACCTCCCCGTCCCCGACGGCGAGCAGGCCGACGACTGAGCCCGAGACGTTTATACGCCGCCGCGGGGGACTGCAGACGTCACATGGCCGAGCCGATCCTGAAGTGGGCCGGCGGCAAGCGCCAGCTGCTTGACGAGCTGTACGCTCGGTTCCCGGCCTCGTACGGGCGCTACCACGAGCCGTTCGTCGGGGGCGGCGCGCTCTTCTTCGACTTAGAGCCCGCGGACGCGGCGATCAACGACGCGAACCCGCGGCTGATCGGCTTCTACGAGCGGGTGCGCGACGAGCCGGAGGCGCTGATAGAGCGGCTTGAGGCGTTCGACGACCCGGACGCCGACCCGGACCCGTCGCTGCCGTACCACGAGGAGACGGCACGCGGCCGCGACGTGGAGAGCTACTACTACCAGCAGCGCGCGCGGTTCAACAGGCGCCCCTACGAGGGCGCGTTCGACCCCTTGGAGGAGGCGGCGCTCCTGTTGTACCTCAACCGGACCTGCTACAACGGGCTCTACCGCGAGAACGCCGACGGCGGGTTCAACGTCCCCGCGGGTCGGTACGCGAACCCGGACTGGGTCCAGCGCGACCGGATCCGTCGCGCGAGCGACGTACTCGCGGAGGCGGCGATACGCAACGACGACTTCGCGTACGTTCTCGACGCCGCCGATCCCGGCGACCTCGTCTACTTCGATCCGCCCTACGAGCCGATGAGCGCGACCGCGAGCTTCAACGAGTACAGCGCCGACGGCTTCGACCGCGAGGACCAGCGCCGGCTGCTCGACGTCGCGAGCGAGCTGGACGAGGCGGGCGTCCGAGTCGTGTTGAGCAACAGCGGCGTCATGTACGAACCGTACGCCGACGCGGGCTTCCGCGTCGAGACGGAGGACGCGACCCGGGCGATCAACAGCGACCCCGACAGCCGGGACGCCGTCGACGAGATCGTCGCGACGAACGTGCCGCCGGAGGACCGGGGCTCGGCGGGGCAGCGCGAGCTCTCGGGCTTCTGAGTGCGGACCGACGGCGGCGGCCGACGCTCTCAGGCGGTGTCGGCCGACCGGTTCCGTCGCCGACCGTATGGGGAGGGCTTTTTGAACTCCCCCGCCGACGACACGCGTATGACCGATCTCGACATCGACCTCGTTCTCGTTCCCGTCGACGGGAGCGAGGAGTCTCACGAGGCGGTCGACTACGCGATCACGGTCGCCGCCGAGTACGGCGCGAGCGTCCACGCCCTGTACGTGTTAGACGAGGACGTGGTCCGCGCCATCGACCACGGCGCGGTCGACGAGGAGGACGTCGCCGACGACACGGAGGCGTTCACGGACTCCGTCGCGCGGCGCGCGGAGGCGGCCGGAGTACCGCACAGCAACTCCATCGCGGCCGGGTTCTCGATGACGGTGAAGACGGTCCACCCGGGCAGCGTCGTGCTCGACACGGCCGAGGCGCTGGAGTCCGACTTCATCGTCGTCCCGCGCGAGCCCGTCACGGGCGACCCGGGCGAGGTGCTCGGGAAGGCGGCCGAGTACGTCCTCCTCTACGCCAGCCAGCCGGTCCTGTCCGTCTGATGGCCGGCGCGATCCCGTTCCTCCCCACGGGCACGACGCTCCCGCCGCTCCCGTACCTCGTCGGCGTCCTGCTCGCCGCCGGCGCGGTCGGCGTGGCCCTCCGCCGGCGACCCCCGCGAGTGGCCGGTCGCCACGTGCTCGCGCTCGCGCCGTGGATGGCGCTCGGCTCCGCGGCCCACGTGCTGTACGTCGTCGACGCGCTCCCGGCCGCGCTCGCGCCGCTCGCCGGCTCCCCGACCGTCTACCTCACGGTGGGGACGCTCGCGGGCGCGGCGTGGCTCGGGAGCGCGGCGCTGTCCCCCGAACGCATCCCGACGGCCCTCGCCGGTGCGGGCGCGCTCCTCCTCGTCCCGGTCGTCGCGGCCGCGCTCGCGACCGGGCCCTCCGCGGTCGGCGCTCGGTGGTCCGCGGTCGCGCTCGCGCTCACGGTCCCGATCGCCGCCGCCGTCTGGGTCGGACTGACACGGCTGCGTCCCGAGGCCGCGATCACCGGCGGCGCGGGCGCGCTCGCGGTGTTCGGGCACGCCCTCGACGGCGTCTCGACCGCGGTCGGGACCACCCAGCTCGGCTTCGGCGAGCGAACGCCCCTCTCCCGGATCCTCCTGGGCTTCGAGTGGATCCCGTCGGTCCCCGTGCTCGGCGAGGGGTGGGTGTTCCTGCTGGTGAAGCTCGCGGTGGCGAGCGCGGTGGTCTGGCTGTTCGCGGAGTACGTCCGGGACCGACCGGCGGAGGGGTACCTCCTGCTCGGCTTCGTCGCCGGGGTCGGCCTCGGGCCGGCCGCGCACAACCTCCTGTTGTTCACCGTCGCCGCGTGACGGACCGGGAATCGGCGGACGGGCTCCTCGCGCGTATCGCGATCGAGGGCCGTCGTCGAGCCGCCGTCGGACGCCTCCCCGTCGGAGTCACAGCACGGAGAGCGCGAACGCGACGGTGACGCTGGCCAGCATGACCGCCTGTATGACCGAGCTGGCGAGCGCCCCGATCACCGCGTAGGCCGACTGTCGGGCGGCGGCGCGGGGGTCGTCAGCGTTCTCGAAGAGCCCCGCGACGAAGACGGTTCCGCCCAGCCCGACGACGAAGCCGACCGGACCCAACACGAACACCAACGCGATTCCGACCACCGTACCGAGACCGACCGTCCGCGTCGACGCGCCGCCGATCCTCCCGGAGACCATCCCCGACAGCAGTTCCGCCGCGGAGGCCGAAAGCGAGACGAGAACGAGCGCGGTCAGGGCGGCGAGGCCCGGCTCGGTGACCCCGGTGGTGGACGCGTATCCGAGGACGGTCAGCGCGGCGAGGACGCCGCTCGGGACGAACGGGACGAACGAGCTGGCCGTCCAGACGACGAGCATCCCGACCGCGATCTCGGCCGCGGGGAGCGCCATATCGCGTCCACGGCGCGCGCGTTGATAACAGTTCACCCCGGAGGCGCCCGTCCGCGGTCAGCGCGGCCCTTCGGTGGCCCGACGGCTGGCCGGACGGAAACGAAACAGAAGAAGCGGAACCCGAACCGACCGCGGCCTCAGTCCTCTTCCTCGACGACTTCCGGGTCCTCGATCGCGGACTGCAGGGAGTCGAGCCCGTTCACCCACTCGGAGACGAGCCCGTACTCCAGCTCCTCGACGACCTCGATGTCGAGCAGTTCGCCGTCGATGACGCGCGTGCCGGCCTGCACGACGTAGCCGAGCGCGGCATCGAGGTCGTCCTCGGCCTCGGCGTCGGCGGCCGCGTGCACGAACTCGGTCACGTCGCCCTCGACGACGCCGCCGACGACGTACTCCTCGGCCGCGTAGAAGACGGGGACGAGCGAGGTCTGGACGCCGTCGATCAGCATCACCTTGTCCTCGTCGTCGAAGTCGACGTCGGCGAGGACGATGTCGCGGATGTCGCGGATCTCCTCGACCGCGCGGTCCTCGCCGATGCGCTCGTCGTCGAGCGCCGCGAGCACCTTCACCACGGCGATCGCCGCGTCGTCTTGGAGGTTCAAGAGGAGCCGCGCCGAGTCCTCGTTCTCGGGGTCGAGCTCCTCCTCCTGCAGCCGGTCGAGCCAATTTTGCCAGCGGTCGTCGGTATAGAACGCTTCGACGGCGTCATCGTCGGTCATGTCCCGTACGTCGCCCGGACTACTCAAATGCCTTTCCTATCGATCGCCGCGAGAGAGGGCGTCTCACCCGCTCGACGGCGGGATTCGGGGATCGGATAGGGCGGGTCGAACGCGAGGTGATGCGGTCGGGCGTTCGCCGGTCGCGCCGCCGGCTCGCGAACGGTGGCGACGCTACTCCAGCGTCGCCTCGGTGTCGATCCCGTACACCGCCTCGGGCGTCTCGACGTGCGCGCGCCGGACCGCGTCCTCGTACCCCTCCTCCAGCAGCCAGCGGACGCGGCGCGGGACCGTCTTCGGGCCGAGCACCATCCCCGGCTTCTCGGGGTCGTCGACGAAGTCGGTCTCCATCAGGAACGGCTCGCCGGACTCCGCGGCGCGCTCGAGCCGGTCCTTTTCGCTCATCACGCTCGGTGTGGGGCCCGCGAGCCGGCCTTCGGCGTAGTGTTTCACGACGTTCGTCGGGTCGAGCCCGGACTCCTCGGCGACGGCGGCCAGATCGCTCAGGTCCTCGCTCGCCTCCGTGTGGAGTTGGACGGCGCAGTCGAGCGCGGCGCCCAGCTCGAACGCGCGCCGGGTGACGGCGTTCGAGCCGTCCCAGACCGCGTCGCTCACGTCGTAGTGCGGGCGCCCGGACTTCAGCGCGAGCGCCCGCTCGTCGGCGACGAACTCGCTCGCGACCTCCAGCCCGCCGCACATCAGGTCCCGGGCGTCCCCCGGGGAGAAGCCGCGCTCGTCGACCAGCCGGCTGATCAGACCGGGATGGACGCCGAGGACGGGCCACGCGCGGCCGGGGAGGACCTCGTTCGCGGCGTCGACCGCGTCGAGCGTCTCCTCGAAGACGGGCCGGAAGTCGGCGGGCTCGTCGGGCTCGACGCCGAGGTGCCACGAGGGCTTGTTCACCACGAGCAGGTGGGTGCCGCCGAGCCTGACGAAGTCCTCGACGGCGTCGACCCCGCGGCCGTGACGCGGGTCGAGGTGGAGGTGGTCGTCGAGCACCGGCGTGTCGAGGTCGTCGGTCATACGTGAGAGACGTGGTGGCTGGTGCTTATAAACAACGAACGCGGGATCGAGTCTGTTCATAAATCGTTACTGTCAGTGACGGGGAGAACACTTCCAAAGCCCCAGTCGCTCGGTGCTACGCGATCGGTAACTGTGAATCGACGGTGAACGCCTCCAAAGCCCCAGTCGCGACGGCTCGCGCGGCTTGCCGTGTTCCTCGCTCGGTCGCGTTCGCTTCCTCGCTGCGGTACTTGCTGCGCCGTGCTTCGCCCTCGCGACTGCCCCTTTGAGTCCCACCCCACACCGCTCCGCACAGCACCTCACGCCTCCCCAGCCTCGTCACCGGCGCTACGCGCCGGTTGCAAGAGAGCTTCGCTCTCGCCCTGTCGGTGGTCCATCCGTTGTAGTTTAGCGGCGCGTCGAGGCGGTGTTTATGCGGATAGTTGAGCAAGACGGTGTTGAGT
>NZ_JAODIX010000069.1:31146-38050 GCF_026586675.1 Halorubrum yunnanense | reverse complement strand
CCATAATATCCCAACTCAGCGGTGCGGTGCCGTGGGATTCCCGCGTCTTCAGGCGCGGGAGGATGTCAAAAATGGTTGTCGTCGCCGCTCGCGGATGTTTAAATACCGTATCGCCGACCGCGCGCCCCGGACACCGAGAATTATGCCTCGGTCGGCCGAACGAGTGGTATGGCACTCGCGGACCCCGACCTCTCGGGCTCGACGGCGTTCATCACCGGGACGACCCGCGGCATCGGCAAGCAGATCGCGCTCGCGCTCGCCGACCGGGGCTGTAACGTCGTCTCGACGGGCAAGACGACCGACGGCGACGACTCCGAGCTCGAGGGAACGATCGAGCAGACGGCCCGCGAGGTGCGCGACCGCGGGCCCGAGGCGCTCGCGCTCGAACTCGACCTCCGCGACGAGGCCCGCGTCGAGGCCGTCGTCGAGGCGTCGATCGACCGCTTCGGCGAGGTCGACGTCGTGATCAACAACGCGAGCGCGATCCAACTGGCGAACGTCGCCGACCTGCCGGCCGACCGGTTCGACCTCCTGACCGACGTGAACGTCCGCGGGACCCACCTCGTCGCGCACGCGTTCGCCGACCACCTCGCGGGCCTCGACGAGGCGTGGCTGCTGTCGAACTCGCCGCCGGTCACGACCGACCGCTCGCCGGGGAAGGCCCCGTACGCGTGGTCGAAGCTCGGGATGTCGTTCGTCACGCTCTCGCTCGCCGAGGAGCTGGCGGGCGACGGCGTCGGCTGTAACACGTTCTGGCCGGTGACGACGATCGACACCCGCGCGACCCGCTACTTCGGGCTCGGGACCGAGGACGACTGGCGCACCCCGGAGATCGTCTCCGACGCGGTGCTCGAAATCCTCGCGCGCGACCCGTCCGAGTGCACGGGCAACAGCTTCTACGACGAGGAGCTGCTCCGCGAGGCGGGGGTCACCGACCTCTCGGCGTACAACCTCACCGACGGCGACCCCGCCCCGATGTCGGCGCGGCTGTTCGATCCCGAGTTCGAACGGGAGGCGTGACCGCGTCGCAAGGGTGCGTGACCCCGTCGCGGTCGTACTCGCTCGGCGTCCGTCGCGGTCGTACTCGCTCGGCGTCCGTCCCGACCGGCCCCCCGTCTCAGCGCGTGACCGCCTCGCGTAGCGCCGCGGTCGCCGCTTCCGGATCCTCGGCGGCCGTGATCGCCGACAGCGCCGCCACGCCGGCCGCGCCGGCCTCGACCACCGGCGCCGCGTTGCTCGCGTCGATCCCGCCGATCCCGATCGTCGGGACGTCGACCGCGTCCGCGACCGCGGCGACTCGCTCGGTGCCGATCCCGTTCCGGTCACCGGAGACGTCCTTCGAGTCGGTGCCGTAGACGGCGCCGACGCCGAGGTAGTCCGCGCCCGCCGCCTCGGCCGCCCGCGCCTGGTCGACCGTCGAGGCCGAGACGCCGACGACCGCTTCCTCCCCGAGCTGCTCGCGCGCCACCGCGACCGGGAGGTCCGACTGCCCCAAGTGGACGCCGTCGGCGTCGACCGCGGCGGCGACGTCGACCCGGTCGTTGACGATCAGCGGGGCGCCCGCGTCGGCCGTCAGCTCGCGCACGCGCTCCCCGACCTCGTACCGCGTCGCGTCGCTCGCGTCCTTCTCGCGGAGCTGCACCGCGTCGACGCCGCCCGCGAGGGCCGCCTCGACGACCGTCTCCGTGTCGCGGCCCGCCGACCGGCTCGCCCCCGTCACGAGGTACGTCCGCCACTCCGTGGGATTCATGGGTGATATCTTCTGGTGGTCGCGTGAAAAGCTGTCGCTCGAGGTGGACAGACCCAAGCCGCCCCGGCCCCTACCGACGCCGATGCGATCACGACTCCGGGCCGCGGCCCGCCGGCTCCGAGGCGCGCTCTCCCGGCTCGGCTCGGCGGCGGCGGACGGGCTGGACCGCGCCGGCGTCATCGACCGCGGCCGGCTCCGCGAGACGCTCGACCTGGCGTGGCCCCGGATCGTCACCGGGTTCGCGATCATGTCGAAGAACACGGTAGACCTGGCGGTCGTCGGGATCGCGCTCGGGGCGCCGTCGGTCGCCGGGCTGGCGTTCGCGTTCGCCTACTGGCAGCTCGCGAAGTTCGTCTCTATCGGGCTCGCGGGGGGGACGGTGTCGCTCGTCTCGCAGAACTACGGGGGCGGCGAGGGCGGCCGCGCCGCGCTCGTCGTCAAGGGGTCGCTGGTCGCCGCGCTCGCGCTCGTCGCGCCGATCATCGCTGGCTTCGTCGCGTTCGCCGAGCCCCTGATCGCGCTCGTCGGCGGCGAGGGGACCGCGCTCCGGGCCGGGACGACCTACCTCGTCGTCACCGCGCCGGCGCTCGCCTTCGAGTTCTTCAACATGATCGCGAGCCGCACCTACGCCGGCGTCGGCGACACGTTCACGCCGATGGTGGTCCGGGCCGGCGGCGCCATCCTCAACGTCGTCCTCACCGTCTGGCTCGTGCTCGGCGTCGGCCTCGGCGTGCTCGGCGCGGGGCTCGGCACCGCCGTCTCCATCGCCGCCGTCGGGATCGCTCTCTCGTGGGGGATGACCGGCCGGTCGTACTTCGGGCACGGCGCCTCGCCGGTCCCGGTCGGCCGCGCCGGGCCGTGGATCGACGCCGACCTGGTCCGCCAGCTCCTCCGCGTCTCCGCCCCCCTGATCGCGCGCCGGGTGGCCGAGGGGGTCGCCGTCTTCCCCCTGCTGTGGATCGCCTCTTCGTTCGGCGACGCGACCGTCGCGGCCCTCGAGGTGGGTCGGCGCGTCCGGGCGCTCCTCGGGAGCTTCAGCTGGGGGTTCTCCATCGCCGCGAGCACGCTCGTCGGGCAGCGGCTCGGCGCGGGCGAGGAGTCGCTCGCGACCGAGTACGGCCGCGACGTGATCCGGCTGTCGGCGCTCGTCTACGTCCTCGCGTCGGCGGTCGTCGTCCTCGCCGCCGACCCGATCGCGGGCGTGTTCGTCGACGACCCGGCGGCCGTGGCGGCGACCGCGGCGTTCGTCGTCGTCGCCGCTGTCTCCGCGATACCGCTCGGTGTCGGCGGCTCGGTGACGGGGTCGCTGCGCGGCGCCGGCGACACCCGGTGGCCGTTCGCGGCGTCGATGGTCGGGTCGTACGTCGTCGCGATCCCGGTCGCGCTGCTCGGGCTGGCGACGCCGCTGGGCGTCGGCGGGCTGTACGCGGCGGTGATCGCCGAGAAGCTGGTCCCGGCCGGGCTGAACCTCGCGCGGTTCCGGTCGAACCGGTGGCAGGCCGTCAGCCGGCAGTACCGGCCGGACGCGGCGGACGACTCGTCGGTGGAGTAGAACCGCGAGAGCCCTACTCCTCGTCGGCGACCGACTCGAGCACCTCGACGCTGCCGGTGAGCTGCCGGTGGACGTACGGCATGTCGATGCCGGCCTCGTCGAACGCCTCCTTCACCGCGGTGACGTACTCCGAGCGCACCCGGACGAAGTCCCCGCGGTCGGGGTCCGAGATCCACCAGCGCGACTGGAGCCCCACGGCCGAGTCGCCGAGCTCGACGAGCCGGACCGAGACGCCCGGGTCGTCGAGGATCTCCTCGTGGGCCTCGGCCTTCTCCGTGATGATGTCCGTCGCCTGCGCGATGTCGTCGTCGTACCCGATCCCGAAGACGAACTTCTGGCGCAGCGTCTCGTACGCGACCGGGTTGGTGACGGCGCTGTTCGCGAGGTCGCCGTTCGGGACCGTGATCCGCTCGTTGTCGAAGGTCCGGACCCGCGAGACGCGCAGGTCGATGTCCTCGACGCGGCCCGCGTTCCCGTCCCACTCGATCCAGTCGCCCACCTCGAACGGCTTGTCCTTCAGGATGAAGATCCCGGCGACGAAGTTGCCGAGGAGGTCCTGGGCGGCGAACCCGATCGCGAGCGCGATGGCGCCGCCGAAGACGGCGAACGCCGAGAGGAACGCGCCGAAGCCGGCCATCGTGAACGCGATCGCGATCGCCGCCACCCAGACGACGGCGTTCGCCACGCTCGACCCGAGGCTGCGGACGGCCTCGTCGAACCCCCGCGACCGCAACACCCGCATGATCGCCGGGACGAGCACGAACTTGCCCAGTAGCAACACCCCGACGAACCCGACGAGGAAGAGGGCCGCGGAAAACAGCACCCCCGCCAGGGCCGCGCTCAACCCGAAACCGCCGAACTGTAGTGGTAGCATCGCCCTGCAGTTCGGAAGGATATTCAAAGAATCTACTGGCAGCGCAGTTGTTTATCAGGGCTCGACCGCCGGTCCGGCGGCCACCCCGATCGTCGCTCAGTCGCCGCGAACCGCGAGCGGCCCGTCTCCCCGAGCGACCCCGCGGAGCCGCCGCCCGTGAACGTCGCTCTCGCGGATTCGCTCGCGGACGGTCGGGGGGATCCACCCGTCGCGGGAGGTCGGCGCGGGAGCGGGGTCGACGCCGACCGGGCGGACGCCCTCCGGGAGGAACCGCGCGTAGGTCGGGAGCCGCTCGCGCAGGGGCATCCCGCCGGCGTCGGCGACCGCCCGGAGCCCGTCGAGGTCGGGCCACTCGTATGCGGGGTTGATGTAGTCGTCCGTCACCGGGGAGACTCCGCCGAGGTCGTCGATCCCGCAGTCGACGAGGTCGGCCGCGGGCGAGAGGTTCGGCGGCACCTGCACCGACACCTCCGCCGGGAGCGCGGCCCGGGCCATCGCGACGACCCGGCGCATCGTCTCCAGGTCCGGCTTCGCGAAGTCCGACCGCTCGTTCGGCACGACGTTCTGCACTATCACCTCTTGGACGTGGCCGTGGCGCTCGTGGAGCTCGCGGATCGCGAGCAGGCTCTCCGCGCGGTCGCGCCACCCCTCGCCGATACCCACCAAGATCCCGGTGGTGAAGGGGACGCCCCGCCGCCCGGCTGCCCGGATCGTGTTGAGCCGCTGGCCGGGGGTCTTCCGCCGGCCCCCGCTGTGGGCGTCGACGTCGGCGGTCGTCTCCAGCATGACGCCCATCGAGGCGTTCACCTCCCCCAGCGACGCGAACTGCGTCTCGGTCAGGTCACCCGGGTTCGAGTGGGGAAGCAACCCCTCCTCCAGGGCGATCTCGCAGGCGCGGTAGAGGTAGTCGTGGATCGAGTCGAACCCCCACTCGCCGAGGGTGTCGTGGATCCCCGTGTACCGGTCGTCCGGCTCGTCGCCGAAGGTGAAAAGCGCCTCCGTACAGCCCGCATCGGCGCCGACGCGGCACTGTTCGCGCACCTCATCGGGCGATAGCAGCGACGCCTCTCCCGGGACGTCGTAGTAGGTACAGTACGTACAGGTGTACCGACACGCCGTGGTGAGCGGAATGAAGACGTTGCGCGCGAAGGTGAGCCGATCGGCGGGCTCGACGTCGGCCGGGCGGACCGAGAGCAGTCGCTCGACCGCCCGCTCGTCGACCGCGACGTCAACGTCGTACTCGTCGGCCCCGGCGAACACGTGCGCTCCTCACACTCGGGCCTCAAAAAGGATCGCGGTCGCGGATCCGAGGGGGTCGCCGTCTGACCCCCTACTCCCGTTCGACGCCGACCCGTCCGTCCGCCGTGTCGAGCGCGAAGCCGGCCTCGCGGAGCCACTGCGCCGCCCTGCTCTCGCCGCCTCCGCCGCCATCGCCGTCCGCCTCGGCGTGGATCAGCAGCTCGGCGAGGTCCGCCGGCTCGTCCACGTCGGTCGCGAGCCGGTGGGAGTCGACGACCGCGACGCTCAGCCCCGCGTCCGCGGCGATCTGCCGGTGGTCGAGGTACGACGCGCCGTGATAGTCCACCCGAAACGCGGGGTCGTCGGCGACGAACGCGTTCGTCCCGCCGCCGCGACCCGGGGCGACCGCGACGTCGGCGTCGCGACCGCCCTCGAAGAGCCCGCGGAGCGCCGCCGGAGTCGCGAGCGCGAGGTCCGCCATGACCACCGCGACCGGGCCGCTATCCCCCGGAGACTCACCGAGCCGCGCGTCCAACGCCGCGTTCACCGCGGTCGTCAGCGGGCGGTCGTCGACGGTGACCGGGCGTTCGAGGTCGACCGCGTCGGTCGCGAGGACCCGCGGCTCGCCGCCGGCCGCCGCGACGGCGTCGAGCACGTCACGCAGCATCGCCCGCGAGAACGCGCTCCGCTCGTCGGGTGAGAGAACGCCGGAGAGTCGGGACTTCGGCCGATCAGTCGAGAACGGAACGACGACCTCCATCGCGAGCGACGGCGGCCCTCAGAACAGTGATTCCAGCTCGTCGCTGTCGTCGCTAACGAGCTCGTCGAGGTTCTCGTCGCTCTCTTCGCGGATCTCGTCGAGGTTGTCTTGCGCCTCGATGGCGACCTGCTGGAGCTCCTTGATCCGCGGGACGTTCGTGACGCCCGCCAGCAGGATCACGGTCGCGACGAAGCCGGCGCCGCGGTACGGGTAGTCGCCGCCCCGGACCTCCATCGAGCCGGTCTGCTCTTCGAGCCACTTCCGCCCGCGCTCGATACCCTTCCGGTTGAGGTACTCCGGCGGCCCGGCGAGCACGAGCAGCGCGCGCTCCGCGCCCTCGATCTCGCAGGGGAGCGTGAGCCGCCCCAGCGCCGCCTTGCGGACGAGGCTGGTGATGCGGTTCGTGGTGTGTGCGCTGTCGAGCTCGTCGTTGCTGCCGTCATCGCGGAGCCGCGAGAGCAGCCCGCCCGAGCTGCGCTCTTCGACCTCTTCCTCGGCGTAGCCGACGGTCGAGACGCCGCCGCCGGAGAGCGTGTTGATGATCTCCGAGGAGTCGACGACGCTCTCGCCGACCTCCTGGCCCTGCTGGATCTCGCCGGCGCCGAAGAGGATCCCGAACCGCCGGACGATCTCCTCGTTGATCTCCTCGTAGCCGCCCTGGACGGACTCGCCCGTCTTCCGCCAGGCGTCGTTGTCGAACACCATCAGGTTGTCCACCTCGCGGACGAA
>NZ_JAODIX010000069.1:2623-31064 GCF_026586675.1 Halorubrum yunnanense | reverse complement strand
GCTCGGTGTAGATCCGCTTGAGGTGTTTCGCGAGCACCGGCGCCCCCCCGGAACCGGTGCCGCCGCCGAGCCCGGCGACCACGAGGAACGCGTCGACCTCGTGGACCGGGATCGAGTCGATGGCGCCCTGCACCTCGTCGATGTCCTCCTCGGCGATCTCCGCGCCGAGCTCGTTGTCCGCGCCGACCCCGTGGCCCTTCACCCGGGACTGCCCGATGAGTACGCGCTGGTCCTCGGCGATGTGCTCGAGGCCCATGAGATCGGCCTTGGCCGTGTTGACGGCCGCGGCCGCACGGACGATCTCAGACCCCGTCCGCTTGTCGTACTCCAAGAATTTGTCGACGACTTTCCCCCCCGCCTGTCCGAATCCGATCATTGCAAGTTTCATCGTGTGCTCCCTCCGCCTTTGAAAGAAACAGAATGTGATGCCATATTTAAGCCTTCGGTTGCCGTTACCATCGCTGATACCCGCTTGAGTGACATGAACGGCCCCGAATCGGCGGATCTGACTCCCGAACCGTCGCCCCGTCCGGCGATCGGTCCCGTCATCGGACCCCGAGGTGCGCGCCGAGGGCGGTCAGCTCGTCGGGGTCGACGCCGAACGCGCTGACGTCGTTGTCGGCCGTCGTGTTGTCGAACTGTAACGAACGGTACTGGTCGGGCCCCATCGGGAAGCCGGGGACGGCGCCGAGCACCGTCAGCCCGACCTTAGCGAGCGGCATCGGCAGCGGGACGATGGTGACGCCCTTCCGCTCGGCCTCGTACACGAGGTCGGTGACCTGTCGGAGCGTCAGCGTCTCCGGCCCACCAATCTCGTACGTCTCGCTGACGTGTTTCTCCTCTTCCAGCGCGGCGACCAGCATCGGGACGAGGTCCTCGACGTGTACCGGCTGGAACCGGGTCTTCCCGCCGCCAGGAAGCGGGTACAGCGGGAGGCCGGGCGCGAACATCCCTTTCAGCCGCTTGGTGAAGGAGACGAACTCCCCGCCCTCGCCGAAGACGACCGAGGGGCGGAATATCGTCCAGTCGAGGCCGCTCTGGCGGACGATCTCCTCCGCCTTCCCCTTCGAGCGGATGTACGCCGTGTCGCCGCGGGGATCGGCCCCGAGCGCGCTCAGCTGGAGGAACCCCTCGACGCCGGCGTCCTCGGCGGCCTGCACGAGGTTCGACGTCCCGCCGCGGTGGATCCGGTCGTGCATGGCGTTTCCCCCCTTGGGCTCGAACAACGGCGAGAGCGCGACGAGGTTCACCACCGCGTCCCGCCCCTCGACGGCCCCGGCGATCGAGTCGTAGTCCGTGACGTCGCCCGTGGCGACGTCGACGCCGTCGGGCGTCTCGCCCCCCGAACGGGAGAGGGCCGTCACGTCGTGACCCCCCTCGGCGAGCGCGCGACAGAGGTACGACCCGATGAATCCGGTTCCGCCTGCAACCAACACTTCCATGCGCGGGATAACACGAGGAACCCCCGTAAACCTACCGTGACGTCACCCGGCGTCGCGGGCGCGGCGTCACGGCTTCGACTTCGGCGGCCGGTCTCGCTCGGGATTCGCGGCCAGCCTCGCGCGGGACTCGCGGCCGGCCTCACTCCGGATCGGCGTCCGGCATCGTCAACACCGGGACCGGGGAGGTCCGCACCGTGCGCTCCGCGACGCTCCCGAGCAGGTAGCGCTCCACCCCGGTCCGCCCTTGCGTGCCCATCGCCACGAGGTCGACGTCGTGGTCCGCGAGGTACGCCCGGATCCCGCGGGCGGCCGACGAGCCGACTTCGACGTGCTCGACCGTCTCCACGCCCGCCGCCTCGGCGACGGCGGCGGCCTCCGCGACCGTCTCCTCGGCGGCCGACACCAGCGCGTCGGTGCCGGAGTACGCCTCGATCCCGAGGCTCCCGACGTCGACGACTGAGAGGACGTGGAGCGTCGCCCCGCTCCGGGCGGCCAGCGCCACGGCGCGGTCGAGCGCCGCGTCGGCGCGCTCGCTCCCGTCGGTCGGCACGAGGACGCTCCGGTACGGGTACCGCGCCGGCTCGCCGTCCGGCCGGAGGCTGAGAACCGGGGGCGCCGACCGGCGCACGACCCGCTCGGTCGTACTCCCGAGGAGGAGGCGGTCGAGCCCGGTCCGCCCCCGCGTCGGCATGGCGATCAGGTCGACCTCGTGGTCGGCCGCGTACGCGGCGATTGTCTCGGCGACCCCGCCCTGGAGCACCGCCGTGACGGTCTCGACGCCGCGGTCCGCGGCCCGGTCCGCGGCCGCCTCGACGACGCCGTCGCCCTCCCGTTCGAGCACGTCGACGACGTCGCGACCGACCCGCGTGACGCTGTCGTGGGTCGTGTCGGCGACGTTGAGTACGTGGACCGTCGCGCCGTGGTCCGCCGCCAGGTCGAGGACATGGTCCAACGTCGTCGCCGCGCCCTCGCCGCCGTCGGTCGGGAACAGGATCCGGTCGAACATGCGCGGAGAGTCGCGGCCGACCGGTAAAAAACGCCCGCGCCGGTCGCCGCCCCTCGCCCGTCCCGTGCCGCCGCCCTAGTCGTCGCCGTCGCCGCGCTCGCCGGTGTCGCCCGCGGCGGTGTCTCCGTCGTCGATCGGACTGATCCGCACCGTCGAGATCCGGGCGCCGTCGACGGCCGTGACCTCGAAGCGGTGGCCGCCGGCCTCGACGACGTCGGCCGCCTCCGGCGTGCGGCCGAGCCGGTCCAACACGAGCCCGCCGAGCGTGTCGTAGCCGTTGCCCTCGAGGTCGGTCCCGAGCGCGTCGTTCACCACGGAGAGGGAGACGGAGCCGTCGGCCTCGTACGCGCCGCCCTCCCGCGCTCGGATCGTGTGTTCGCCGCTGTCGGTGTCGAACCCGTCGCGGAGGTCGCCGACGAGGGCCTCCGTGATGTCCTCGACGGTGACGATTCCCTCGAAGGCGCCCCACTCGTCGACGACGCCGGCCATCTGTCGGCGCTCCTCGCGGAACTGCACGAGGAGGTCGCCGACGGCCGTCGTCTCGGGGACGACGACGAGCTCCCGCGCCAGGTCCGCGGCCGTCGCCGACTCGTCGCCGGCCTCGCCGGCGCGGAGCACGTCCTTCACGTCGACGAAGCCGACCACCCGGTCGGCGTCCTCTTCGGCCACGACCGGGTAACGGGTGTGGCCCGCCTCAAGCACGGTCGCGCGGATCTCGGGGAGCGTCCGGTCGGCGGCGAGCGTCACCACGTCCGGCCGCGGCACCATCACCTCGCGGACGACGGTGTCGTCGAGCTCGAAGACGCCCTCGATCATGTCGACTTCGGCGGCGTCGACGCGGCCGGCGTCCCCCGAACGCGCGAGCACGCGGCGGATCTCGCGTTCGCCCATCGTCTCGTCGGTCTCCGAGGCGGGCGGGACGCCGATGGCGCGGGTGAAGGCGTTCGCGGCCCCGTTGAACACGACGATGCCCGGCGAGAACAGGTAGTACGAGAGCTTCATCGGAGGCGCCAGAAGCGTCGCGACGCGCTCCGCCTGCGCGATGGCGATCGTCTTCGGCGCCAGCTCGCCGAACACGACGTGGAGGAACGTGATGATGCCGAACCCGATCGCGAACGCGACGAGGTGGACGAGGTTCGCGGGGAGCAGCGGTCCGAGCGCCGGCTCGATCAGCGCCACGATCGCGGGCTCGCCGACCCACCCGAGTCCGAGCGACGCGAGCGTGATCCCGAGCTGCGTCGCCGCGAGGTAGTCGTCGAGGCTCTCCATCACGTCCTGGAGCGCCCCCGATCCGGGGCGTCCCTCCTCGACCAGCTGCTCGACCGATGTCGAGCGGACGCGGACGAACGCGAACTCGGAGGCGACGAAGAAGCCGTTCACCACGACCAACACGAGCGCCGCGAACACCCGGCTGACGGAGATCGCGACGTCTACCATCGGTGCCTCCGTGTCGACCGCGACGCGAGGGGGTCGTTGACCATGGCGACGTTTCACCGGGGGACACTAAAAGGGGCACGCCGGCCGGGAGACCCGTCGCGGCGTCGGCCGGAAGGCGGCCGCTCTCCCGGGATCCGGGCGGTTTATTCCCCGGCGCGTCCGAGCGCGACCATGCTGATCACGCTGGAGGGACTCGACGGGAGCGGGAAGACGACCGTCTGGGAGGCGCTCCGCGACGCCTACCCCGGCGCGACGTTCACCCGCGAGCCCACCGACAGCTGGTACGGCGAGGCGGTCGACCGGTCGATCGCGGCCGACGACGCCGACCCGCTCGCGGAGCTGTTCCTGTTGACCGCCGACCACGCGAACCACCTCTCAGAGACGGTCGAGCCCGCGCTGGCCGACGGCGGCCTCGTCGTCTCCGACCGCTACTCCGACTCCCGGTTCGCCTATCAGGCCGCGACGCTCGCCGCGAGCGACGTCCCCCTCGACCGCCCGCTGGAGTATATAAGAGGGATCCACGCCGGCTTCTCGCGGCCGCCCGACGCGACGATTTACCTCGACCTGGATGCGCGGGCCGCCGCCGAGCGCGCGGGGCGCACGAACAAGTTCGAGCAGGACGGCTACCTCGCGACGGTCCGGGACAACTACGAGCGGCTGATCGACGCGGAGCCGGACCGGTTCGTGCGCGTCGACGCGAGCCGGTCGCCCGAGGCCGTCACCGCGCGCGTCGAGGCGGTCGTCGCCGAGCTCGTCGAGGAGTAGACCGTCGCCGGGCGGGTCGGAATCGAACCCGCTACTGCGTGTCCGGCAGCTCGTACTCCTCCGGCGAGGGGACGTAGAGGTAGTCGATGGCCGCGCCGAGCACGATCGGCAGGAAGACGAGCAGGCCGAAGAGGACGGTCGTGCTGCCGAGGTTGATGCCGGCGCCGACGTTGAACGCGCCGGTGAACACGAGCGTCGAGATCAGGAGCAGCATCGGCGTCAACACGATCGTGTACACCACCGACCCCCACGACGTCGAGAGCCGGAGGCGGAAGAAGCGGGTCGTCACTCCGGCGACCAGCGTGTGGAACGCCACCAGCGCGAGGAGGCTGACGAACCCGATCAGCGCGAGCATATCTCCAGTACGGGTTCCCGGCATTTGCCCCTATCGGCCGGCGCCGCGGACCGCCCGCTTAAGAGGGCAGTCGTGATGTCGATCGGGACGCGCCGGCGTTCCCTATTTAAATCCCGCCGTCGTTCCCCTGCCGGCGCGCCGCCGACAGCAGCCCGGCCACCGGGTCGACGTACTCGTAGCCGGGGATCACGCCCTGCACGTAGGTCCCCTCGACGAAGTCGATGAGCGCTCCGGCGTTGTCCACGCCGCGCCGCTCGTTGATATCGGTCAGCTCGAACTCGACGACCACCTCGTCGTCTCCCGCCGTCACGTCCGGGTCGAACTCGTCGTCGCCTCGCGTCACGCCGCCGACGTCGACGACGCGGAGCTCGAACGTCTCGATCCACCCCTCCTCGACCACGTCGGCGATCTCGTCCGCGGTGGCCGCGGAGAGAGTCGGCACCCGGACGGTCACCGCGAACCGGACTCGTCCGTCCTCGGCGGGTTCGGCGCGCACCTTCCCCTCGAACGCGGTCGTCTCGGAGGTCCACGCGCCCTCCTCGGCCGCGGGCTCGAAGGAGCCGTGGTCCGCGAACGCGCGGGGGACTCGGTCCGGCAGATCGGTCTCGCTCATACCCCGAGAGAGACGCGGCGCGACCAAAAGCGCGTCGCGTCGGCGGCGCCCCGTCGCGTCGCGGTCCGGGGTCGATCCGGCCGTCGCGGCCGTCACCGGTAGTGGCACGCCGGGCCGCTACTGGTGGGCCTTTGTACCCGGACGGGCAACGCGAGGTATGACAGCGCAGTTCCTCTCGACCGAGGCGCTGGTCGACGCGCTCGCGGACGCGTCGTTCGACCGCCCGCCGGCGCTCGTCAGCAACGCCCACGTGACCGGACTCGGCGTGGCCCGCGCGCTCGACGCCCACGACGTCCCCGTGATCGCGCTCGACCGGGGCGGCAACGACGCAGGCGGGGGCGGCGAAGGGGACGCGCCCGCCGCGGGCGACGCGGGCGGGAACGCCGGCGCGGTCCGCCACGACGGGCTCGCTCCGCCCTCCGACGCGGTCGATTTCGCGGGCGCGGTCACCTACCCCCTCGACGACCTCGGCGGGTTCCGCGACGACGTGGAGGCGGTCGTCGACGCCGCGGGGACCGAGGCGGTCGCGTTCGGCTGCATGGACGAGTGGGCGCTGGCGTACGCCGAGGCCGACCCCGACGGCGTCCGGCTCCCCTTCGCCGGGATCGAGACGCTCGACGAGGTGCTGAACAAGTCGGCGCTGTACGCGACCTGCGAGGCGCTCGGCGTGCCGTACCCCGAGACGTACCGACTGGCCGAGACCGCTGACGCGGCGACGCGGGAGCCCGACGCGAGCCTCGACGAGGCCGCCGAGGCGCTCGGCTTCCCGCTGGTGGTGAAACCCGAACTCAAGCGCGACTTCGAGGAGGCGTTCGGCACCAACGTGATCGAGGTCGCCGACCGCGAGGAGTTCGCGGACGTCGTCGCGGCCGCGAGCGACGAGGGGATCGCGGTGATGGCCCAGCGGCGCGTCGACGTCGCGCCCGGTCGGGACCACTCGCTCGCCTCGTACGTGCCGCCTTCGGGGACCGACGACGCGCTCGGGATCGTCGGCAACGCGGCGGTCCGGTACCCCCGGCAGTTCGGCACCTCCTGTCTGGTGGAGACGGCCGACGAGCCCGCGATCGAGGAGCGCGCGCTCGCGGTGCTCGGCGACGCCGGCTACCACGGGATCAGCGAGGCGGAGTTCGTCTACGACACCGACCGAGAGGCGTTCCTCCTCCTCGACGTCAACACCAGGCCGTGGAAGTGGATCGGCATGCCCGTCGCCGCAGGGGCGAACCTCCCGATGGCGGCCTACGCCGCGGTCACCGACGCGGCGTACGAGTCGCCCGGCGTCGAGCCGACGCGCTGGGTGTTCCTCCCCGACTACCTCTCGCTCCTGGCGGGCGACGACGCCTTCTGGGACCAGCTGGCGCCCGCCGACTGGCGGCGCCTCGTCTCCGGCGCCTTCGAGCGCGAGGGCGACCTGATGACCGGGGTGTACCGCCCCTCAGACCCCGCCCCGGCCGCGAAGCTGTTCGAGACCGCGTTCGTCGACCGCGACTACTACTGCGCCTGTTGAGCGGTCCGCGCCGCCGCGTCAGTTATCCGGTCGCGCCGGACACGGGGCGCGTCTCCCGCACCCTCCGGATCGGTCGGGCCGAACCGATCGACGCGGCGAACGGGCTCACCGGTTCGACTCCTTCCAGTCGCCCGGGTCCCCCTCACGGAACTCGCCCTTGGCGCGGCGCTCGTGGGGCCAGAAGGTGACGCCCAGCAGCGCGACGTAGAACACGCCCACGGCGGCGACCACGGCGGTCCCGGGGATGCGATCGACTCCGGCGGCCGTCAGCCAGTCCTGGCGCGGCGCGAACGCCGTGATCCTGAACACCCACGCGCTCAGGAGGACGCCGAGCAGAGCGAGGTACACGCTCCGGAGCCGGTTCGCGAGCGCTTCGTACAGCGAGACTTTCAGCATCGGTTTGCGGTAGTCCCTGCTCAGCTCCGCTCGCCAGTCGTGGCTCTCGGTCCCCTGGGACGGGTCGAGGGCGTTCGCGAACAGGTTCTCCTGTATCACTCGGACGCGGGAGCGAAAGACGTCGTAGTCCCGGTACCGCCGCGCCTCGATGCCCAGAAACGTGGTGACGACAACGATCCCGATCAGCAGGATGTAGTGCGGGTTGTCGGTGCTCGAAAACGCCCACGTCAGGATCGCCGCCATCAGCGTCACCGCCCACGTCGTCGTCTCGTCGAGCCGCTGCCGCCACGTCCCCACCCGGTCTACCTCCCCGCGGTAGGCGTGGGCCATCACCGAACCGAGCCCCGTGCTGTCGTCGACCATCTCGCGGCCGATCTCCCGTTGGTCCGCTGCCGCCGGGTCGAACTCGTCGTCGCTCGAATCGGTCATGGGGGGACAGAGAGTTCCTCGCCGCATAAGCAGTTGCACTAGTTGTGTATCGGGCAGACCAGACGAGACTCGGGCGTATTCTACGCCCGATTCGGAAATCAAGCCGATGAACCCAGTACCCCCGCGGACCGCAGCCGCCGCACTCGACACGCCGTTCGCGTCCGCTCGCGAGAACTCACCGAAACCGAACCGGCGTACTTCGCTTATAAGGGCGTACTTCGCTTATAACTGCGTACTTCGATTATAAAAGGTCACACCGAACGCGAGAGGACGACCGCCTGCGAGCTACGACGACGACGGCGACATCTGGATGTTGAGGCTCTTCTGGACGAGCTGGGTGAACGCCATCGAGCAGAGGAAGTACCAGAGGATCCACATCTGGATCGGACCGACGATCCCCGTGCTCCACGTGACGTCGCCGGCGAGCGGCACGACGATCGCCTGCTGCGCGATCACCTCGTACTCGGCGGTCGAGCCGCGGTAGCCGATGACCCAGAACATCCAGAGGAACGCCGGGATGGTGAGGAACATGATCCACACCATCGGGCGGAACTGCTCTTTGAACATTCCGAGCTGGTCGCCCATCGCGTCCATCTGCTCCTCCTGGATGGCGTCGAGCGCCTCGTCGTCGTCGCGCTCCTTCGCGTCCTTCCGCCGCTCCTGGATGTCCTGCATCCGCTCTTGGTACTGGCTCATCTTGTCCATGTCCATGAGCCCCGCGCGCAGCAGCGTGGAGTACAGCCCGGTGCCGAGCGCGATCATCATGATGACGACGTAGAACGGAACGACGTTCAACAGCGGTCCGAGGACGACGTCTATCGTCCCCGCGATGGCGTCGCGGACCGGCCCGACGGCGTACCCGACGAAGGCGCCGAGGGTCGCGACGGCGGCGAGCTTGTCCCACTTCGTCCACGAGGTCGTCTCCGGGGTCTCGACGTCGCCGCCGTCGCCCCCGTCGTCCTCGCTCAGTCCCGCCTCGATCTCGTCGGGGTCGGCCAGCGCGAAGCCGGTCTCCCCGTCGACGAGGATCTCCTTCTCGATGAGGCGGCCCCACTGGCCGCTGGTGATCTCGTCGCGGACGTCGACCCACTGGATCTCGCCGTCGGTGGCGCGGTCCAGGACGACCTCCACGGCGTCTCGCATCTCGCCGTCCCCGCTGACGAGCGAGCGGACTCTCCGTTCGACCTTGCTCATTATCGGCCGGTTGGCGGCCGACGGTTAAGAACCTTGCAGGATCGGCGGCGACCGCGCGCCCCCGAGGCGACGGGCTCCCCTACGCCTCGACGACGTCGCGGATCCGGTCGAAGACCTCGTCCGGCGTCGCCTCGCCGTCCACCTCGACGAGGACGCCCTCGTCGCGGAAGTGCTCGACCACAGGCTCGGTGTTGTCGTAGAACACCTGGAGGCGCTCGCGCGCCGTCTCCTCGGTGTCGTCCTCGCGCTGGATCAGCTCGCCGCCGCAGCCGTCGCAGACGCCCGCCTCCTCGGGCGGCTGGAAGTCGACGTGGTAGTTCGCGCCGCAGTCGTCGCAGACGCGGCGACCGGTAAGCCGCTCGACCAGCACCTCCTCGTCGACGTCGAGGAAGACGACCGCGTCGAGGTCGGTGATCTCCGAGAGGTACTCGGCTTGGTCGAGGTTGCGCGGGTAGCCGTCCAACACGAACCCGTCGGCCTCCTCAAGCGCGGCCCGGACGATCTCGTTGACGACCGGGTCGGGGACGAGATCGCCCGCCTCCATGAACGAGCGCGGCGTTCCGTACTCCGTCTCCATGTCCTTGTTCGCGCGGAGCGCGTCGCCGGTCGTGACGTGTTCGACGCCGTACTCGTCGGCCAGCTTCGCGCTCTGCGTTCCCTTTCCGGCGCCGGGCGCGCCCAACAGCAGAATTCGGTGGCTCACACCGGAGCGCTCTCCCGCCGCACGTAAAGGCTTGAAGATCCCGGCGAGCGAGGGGCGCCGGCCCCTCGGTCCCCGCCGATCTCGCCCGCCCGGTCTCAGTCGGCCGCCCGGTCTCAGTCGGCCGCCCGGTCTCAGTCGGCCGCCCGGTCTCAGTCGGCCGCCCGGTCTCAGTCGGCCGCCCGGTCTCAGTCGGCCGCCTCGTCTCCCTCGGCCGTCCCGTCTCCCTCGCCCTCGTTGAGCCGCAGGCCCATCTCCAGCTCGAAGCTCTCGGCGTTGGAGGTCTCGAAGCCGATCTTCTTGTACAGCGAGACGGCCGCGCGGTTCCACCGCTCAACGGTGAGCCACACCTTCTCGACGCCCCGGTCCTGGCCGTGGCCGAGCAGGCCCTCGATGAGGTGGGTGCCGATCCCGGCGCGCTGATACTCCTGGTGGACGAAGATCGCCAGCTCGTAGGCGTCGCCGTCGGGCACCAGCGTCGCGTGGCCGGCGACCTCGTCGCCGCACCACGCGATCACGTTGTGGCAGTCCTCCGCAAGGATCGCGTCCAACCACTCCCGGATGCGCTTTTCCCCGCCGGGGGGGATCCCCTGCGCGCGGTCCGACGGGTCGAAGGAGTCGTACATCTCGACGAGCGATTCGTGGGCGGCCTCGCTGCCGTCGTACGGTCGGATCTCGACGGTCCGCTCCTCCCGATCGGTGAACCCCGTGGGAGGGACGGGGAGCGCGTCGACGGCGGCTTCCGGGTAGCCTCGGTCGCTCATCTGACCAGCGTGACCGTCGTCTTGGCGTTCAACAGGACGAACTCGGCGATCGATCCGATCGTGATCTTCCCCATCGGGCTCGTGTGCCCGCCGCCGAGGACGATCTCCTCGAACTCCTCCCGCTCGGCGAGCTCCACCAGCCGGCTCCCGGGGTCGCCCCCGACCCGCCTGACGTCGGCGTCGATCTCGGCCTCGTCGACCGCCTTCCGGGCGCGTTCCATCGCCTCGTCCGGGGCGACCGAGGAGTCCTCGTTGTCCACCACGGCGACCGTCAGGTCGTCGTTCGCGACCGTCGCCCGATCGACGGTCCGGTCGAGCGCGCGGAACGAGTCGTCGCTGCCGCCGATCCCGCAAAGCACCTTCATACGACCTATGTCCGCACGGCGGTACAAAAGTGGATCTCCGCGGGACGGGCCGGCGTCGCGCGCCCCGTCTCGCCGCCTCCAGCGACAACCCTTTTGTTCGGGCGTGAAGTCGATATCGACATGAACGATCAGCCCGGTCCCGCGTCGGACCGCGCCGACGAGGGCCCGGACCCCGACCGCGAGCCCCCGACCGACGGCGAGGGAGATCCGGGGGCCCTCGATGAGGCGTCGCCGCCGAGCGGCGACGACGGCGACACTGCCACCGACGGCGAGACGAGCGGCGACGACGGCGCGGATGCGACCGCCGACGCTGACCCCGACGTCCCCCCGGAGGTCCGCAAGTACGAGCGCTTCAAGAAGATGGACGGCGCCCGCTACGAGCGCGTCAACGACTTCCTGCGCGACCGGACGTACGTCACGGCCCGGGAGTGGGCGATCGCGCGGCTCTGCGCCGATTTCCGCACCGAGACCGGCGTCGAGATGACGAAGATCGGCGAGAACCTCCCGGAACTCGTCCCCTTCATGACCGACACCTACACGCCGCAGGCGGTCAACCAGGCGCGCTACTCCTTCGAGGAGAAGGTGACGAAGGCGGGCGCGACGTTCCTCTACGGGGCGATGTCCGGCTTCTTCACCGCCGAGGATTTAGACGAGATGATGTACGAGGTGACGGAGGTCGCGAAGTTCCTCCTCGAGGTCGAGGGCGTCGACCTCGCGGTCGCGGACGAACTGGAGGCGGAAGACAAGATCAGCGAGGTGATGCGCGAGGTGCGCGCCTCCTCGGCCGACCTCCGCGGCGAGGAGGTCCGGTGCCCCGAGTGCGGCCACGTCCACGAGCCGCCAGAGGAGTGACGATGGACCGGTTCCCAGAGGCTCTCGACGGCATCCCGGACGCGGTGCTGATCGTCGACGCCGAGGGGATCGTCCGCGCGGCCAACCGGCGCGTCGAGTCGGTGTTCGGGTACGCCCCCGACGACCTGGAGGGGAGAGCGTTCGAGACGCTGATCTTCGATCCCGACGGCGGCGCGGCCGGTCGCGAACTCCACCGGTACGTCGTCGACCCGGAGCCCCGCTCGATGTCCGCGAGCCTCGATCTGTTCGCGCGCCGCGCGGACGGCACGGACGTGCCCGTGACGCTCAGCCTCGGCCCGTTCGACCGCGACGGGGAGACGCACCTGGTCGTCACGCTCGTCGACGCCGAGGGCGGGGGCGCGCGTTTCGAGTTCCGCGGGGTCGAGGCGGCGGAGGCCGCCGAGGCCGCCGCCGAAGTCGCCGACGTTGATGGCGGCGCCGACGCCGGCGACGTCGACGACTGACCTCAGATCCCCTCGAAGGAGGGGAGGTGCCACGCGGAGACGCCGCCCTCGTCCACCACCACGTCGACGTTGGGGCCCCGGTCGGCGCTCGGGAGCCCGACGTCGATGCGGCCCTGTCCGGTGACGCCGTCGTCCTCCATGCTCGCGGTGACGCGGTAGCTCCCGCGGACGCCGGTGATCGCCAGCAGCTCGACCGCGCGCTCCGGGTCGAGCGCGACCCCCGTCGAGCAGACCAGGTCGTCGGCCCCGTCGCCGACCGACCGCGCGCCGTCGTCCTGTCGGTAGACCGTCCCGGCGTGTTGGGCGGTCGCGAACCGCTCGTCGCCCGAGCCGTGGTCGAACGTCGCGACGGCGTCGACGGCCACCTCGGTCGCGCCCTCCCCCGCGTGGCGGTTGTGCGCGCGGACCTCCTCGTAGTCGGCGACGTACGCCGCGACGGCCTCGGGCGTCGGCTCCGCGGGCCGCTCCGGGAGGTCGCGCTCGGCGACCCCGCCGTCCCCGAGCGAGGCGAGATCGGCGCAGCCGGCGAGCGCGCTCGCCGCGCCGCCCGCCCCGACGAGGAACGCGCGTCTGTCCATACACCTTCTTTGGATGACATCTTAAAAGCCCCCGGAGACACAAACGCGCGTTTGTGCGTCGCTCGGGGCGGGAGGGGCCGACGCTTATAAATCGAGCTCGTGGTGCGTCACCGCGTCGGCGCCGGCCGCGCCGTCGGCGTCCGCCCCGACGTCGAGAATCGCGACGCGGAAGGCGTCGTCCGCGCCGTCGACCGGGATCGGCAGCCCGCCGGGGTTCACTCGGACCGTGCCGTCGCGCTCCTCGACGCCGTGCGCGTGCGTGTGGCCGTGGAACACGTAGTCGTAGTCGCCGCAGTCCACGAGGGCGTCGACGACGACGCCGCTCGTCCCGTGGGTGACCGCGACGTTGACGGCGTCCGCCCCGCCCGCGCTCCCGCCGCCCGCTCCGCAGCCGAACGAGAGCGTCCCGGCCTCGCCGAGGTAAGTTCCGAACAACTCCACGGTCGACTGGACCGCCCACTCCCCGTCGTTGTTGCCGCGCACGGCGTAGAAGTCGACGCCGCCGTCGGGACCGTCGCCGACGCCGTCGAAGGGAGTCACGGAGAAGGGGGCGACGAAGTCGCCGCAGTGGACGACGGCGTCGACGCCCTCGCGGTCGAACAGCGCTACCGCCGCCTCGACGGCGGCGAGGTCGTCGTGGGTGTCGGAGACGATGCCGACGCGCATGCCCCGGCGGTCACGCTCGGGGCGAATAAATCCCGCGGCGTTCGGATACCGTAATATACCCGGCGACAGATGCCGGATCAACAGTTTTTGGTACTCTCATTCCGGATCGGGCTCCAATGGTGGATCACACCCGGACGTTGGACTTCAAGATCGCCTTCGCGATCGGGCTCGGGACGATGATCGCGGCGGGCATCTTCTCGCTGTCGGGCACGGCGGTCGCCGAGATCGGGAGCAGCGCCGTGATCGCCTTCGTCCTCGCGGCGGTCGTCGCGGGCCTGACTGCGGCGTCGTACTCCGAATTCGCGTCGATCTACTCCGAGAACGGCGGCGGCTACCTGTTCTCCTCGCGCACCTTCGAGCACGACACGCTGGTGTACGCCGTCGGCGCGATGCTGTTCTTGGGGTACACCGGGACGACTGCCTTCTACCTCGCGACGATGGACGAGTGGGTCGTCCGGTTCATCCTCCCGGAATCGCTTCACGTCCTCCCTCACGGGACCTCCGGCGTGCTCGCGGCCCTGCTGCTCGGCGCCCTCAACGCCAGGGGGACCGAGGAGAGCGGGACCTTCCAGCTGTTCGTGACGGGTGCGAAGGTGGCCGTCCTCCTGGCGTTCGTCGGCGGCGCCGTCGCGTTCCGCGGACCGGCCGTCGCCGCCGACAACTTCGCCGCCGGGTTCTCCGCCGACCCGGTCGGGATCGTGTCGATCGCCGCGCTGGCGTTCATCACCTTCTTCGGGTTCTCCGCGATCGCCGCGAGCGCCGGGGAGATCATCGAGCCCCGCCGGACGGTGCCGCTCGCGATCGGCGCGAGCATCCTCACGGTGACGGTCCTCTACGCGCTCGTCATCGTGTCGATGGTGAACTCGCCCGTCCCGGCCGAGATTATCGCCGAGGAGGGCGAAACCGCGATGGGCCGCGTCGCCGCTGGCTTCCTCGGCCCCGCGGGGCGATCGCTCATCGTCGCCGGCGCCATCTTCAGCATGGTGAGCGCCTCGAACGCGAGCATCCTCGCGGCCAGCGGGATCGGCTCGCTGATGGGCCGACAGGGGCAGGCCCCGCGGCCGTTCTCGCGGATCCACCGCCAGTACGGCACCCCGTTCTGGAGCGTCGCGAGTGCGACGGGGGTGATCGTCACGCTCATCGTCGTGTTCATCGGGCTCTTCCCGGCGGAGGGGGGCGTGGTCCCGTTCGACTTCACGGTGGCGCTGCCGGGGCTCGGGGCGATCACGTTCACGGAGCTCGGGCTGACGACGCTCACCGGGTTCGCGACGCTGAACCTGCTGTTGCCGCTCTCCGTGGTCAACATCGCGCTGATCTACTCCCGGCGCCGGTACTCGGACATCGATCGGGGGTTCCGGGTGCCGGGCGTCCCGCTGATCCCGGTCGTCGGGGTGATCGCGAACGTCGCGCTCATCACCAACCTCCCGGTCAAGGGCGTCCTCGTCGGTGGCCTCCTCATCGCCGGCATGCTCGCGGCGTACCTGATCTGGGGCGGCGAACCCGACATGGACGAGCTGTACGAGGAGGTCGCACCGCCAAGCGGGCACGCCGGTCGCGTCGAGGGAGAAGGAACGGTCGCGGAGGCCGAGACGACCGCGACCGACGCCGCGGCGGCCGACGCCGCCGCCGACGTGTCGGACGGTGCGACCGAGACGCCGGCCGAGGGCTCGTTCCGCATTCTCGTCCCGGTCGCGCGGCCGGAACGGGCCGTCCGGTACGCGCGACTGGCGGCGGCGATGGCCGAGTATCAGGAGGGCGAACCGTTCGTCGACGTGCTGACGGTCACGCAGATCCCCGAACAGACGCCGTACGAGGCGGTCGAGGAGATCACCCGCGGCCGGATCACGCGCATCCGGGAGCTGCTGGCAGCCGAGGACCTCGACGCCTCGTACGCGGTCGAGGGACACACTTGCCGAGACGTGGGGTTCGACATCGTTCAGACGGCCCGGGACAAGGAGTCGGAGCTCGTGGTGATGGGCTACCCCGAGGAGCACACCGAGGTCGCCGAACACGTCGAGTACAAGGCCCCGTGTGGCGTGCTGTTCGCGAGCGGCGTGCTGGACTCGGACGCCCTCGACGTGGTCAACATCGGAGCGGGCGGCGGCCCCCACCACATGGACCTACTCTCGCTCATCGACCGGATGGGCGAGCGGGACGCGGAAATCAACGTGATCAACATCACCCCGGAAGGCGGCGAGGGGCGCCCCGAGAACACCGAGGCGACGGTATCCGGGCTTCCGAACGCGTCGTCGGTCCGGATCCACAACATCACCGCGCAGACGATCGCCGACGGGCTGGTCGATCAGGCCCGCGAGAACGGCGGCATCCTCATCATTGGGGCCACCCGGACCCGTCGCCTCCGACGCCGCGTCTTCGGGAGCACCCCGGACAACGTCATCAAGCTCGCTCAGGGAAGCGGGGTTCCGGTGCTCGTGTACGCGAGTCCGCGCGGGGTGCAGGGTCCGATCGAGGAGTACGTCTACCCGGTCTACCGGTACCTCAAGGGGATTCGTCGCGGTCCGACCCGGGCCACCGAATCCAAGATTGAGGAGTAGATCGAACGGTCGCCACGGCGGCGCGTGGTTCGTGCCTGTCGCCCGCGAGCCCCGCGTGGTTCTTGTGGGTATATAAATAACCCGGCCACGGACCGCGTTCTCACGCCCTGTGGATCCGGTTTCCCACTTAAGTTATCGCTCCGTTCATGTTCGCCTATGACGAGAGACGGCGACAACACGGGTCGGCGCACTGGTTCCAGACGCGGGTTCCTCTCGGCGGCCGCGGCGCTCGGGACCGTCGGGCTCGCGGGCTGCGGCGCGCCGCGCGCCGGGAGCGCCGAGGGCGCGGAGAACTCGGCGAGCAGCGAGGCGGCGACCCAGCAGGTCGAGGAGTGGGTCGGGAGCGACGCCACCGGCGTGGAGACGGACCACCCGTACACGACGCCGCGGACGACCATCGACCTCGACGAGCGCGACGGGCAGATCACGGTGTCGACGACGCCGTGTCGCCACCAGCTGCTCGGCGACGAGTCCCAGGGCGGCCCCTGGGAGCTCCCCGAGGTCTGGGCGTGGCAGACGCCGGACACGGACCCCAGTGTCCCCGGCCCGCTCCTCCGGGTGACCGAGGGCACCGAGATGGAGATCACCTACGACAACTCGGAGCACAACCGGCCGCACACGTTCCACGTCCACGGGCTCTCGAAGAGCTGGATGGACGACGGCGTCCCGACGACGACCGGTCAGCAGGTCGCGCCAGGCGAGGAGCACACCTACGAGATCAGCGCGAACCAGCCCGGCACCCACATGTACCACTGTCACTACCAGACGCAGAACCACCTCGACATGGGGATGTACGGGATCCTCCGCGTCGATCCGGAGGGGTACGAGGCCCCCGACAAGGAGGCGTTCATGACGATCAAAGACTGGGACACGCGGCTGTCGGCCTCGATGGCCGGCGGCGACGTCGACTTCAGCCACCGCGACCGCAACCCGGACGCGTTCACCGTGAACGGTCGCTCCGCGCCGTACACCTTCCACCCCGAGCAGGGATCGCCGCTGATCGTCGAGGAGGGCGATTCGGTCCGGATCCACTACGTCAACGCCGGCTACGAGTCGCACGCGATGCACACCCACAACCACGGGTTCACCGTCGTCGAGAAGGACGGCGGCGTCATCCCCGAGGCCGCCCGGCACCGCGAGGACGTGATCCCCATCGCGCCCGCCGAGCGGAAGACGATCGAGTTCACCGCCAGCGCCGACCCCGGCGTGTACGCGCTCCACTGCCACAAGGTGAACCACGCGATGAACGGCGACACCTACCCCGGCGGGATGATCGGCGGGATGGCCTACGAGAGCGTCATGGACTCGGAGCAGTTCGCGTCCGTGATGGACCTGGCCGGCTACGAGGCCTGATCTAATCGCCCGCTCGAAGCGAGCGACCGGCCGCTCAGGCCGAGCCGACCCCGGCGGCGATCTCGCTCGACTCCGACTCGGTGCTCGGTCCGTCTCCCTCGTCGTCCTCGCGCTCGGCCTTCCGACGGTTACGAACGGTCAGTGCCGCGAACAGGGCGAGCCCGATGCCGCGGAGGGTCAGGTCGAGCAGGAGCGCGTTGACGGAGACGGTCACGCCGACGAGCCCGAGCGTGTCGAAGACGGACTCGGAGAGCAGGCCCGGCGCCATCAGCAGCAGCGAACTGAGGGCGAACGCGGCCCGGCCGGTGCGGCCGACGCGCGCGTACAGCGTTCCGATGACCGTCGCGCCGAGCGCGATCACGCCGAGGAAGACCCCGACGACGGGAACGATGATCTCGGGGATCGCGTAGGAGAGCTCGGCGAGGTCCTCGAACCCGATCACGCGGTACCGCTCGCGGAGCGGCAGCTCGGCTGCGTTCGGCTTCTCGCGCAGCAGGACGATCCCCGGCGCGAGCACGAACGCGAAGGGGACGATCGCCTTGTTCAGCGACAGCGAGAACGCCTTCACGCCGGTCTCGAAGGGGTCGGACTTGGCGACCCCGCTGGCGGCGTACGCCGCCACGGCCACCGGCGGCGTGATGTCGGCGATCACGCCGAAGTAGAGGATAAACAGGTGGGCGGCCAAAAGCGGGATGCCGAACTCCACGAGCGGCGTCGCGAGCATCGAGATGAGGATGATGTAGGTGACCGTCGTCGGCATCCCCATCCCGAGGATGATGCTCGACACCGCCGTCACGAGCAGCATGATCACGATCGAGCCGCCGGAGAGCGCCAACAGCAGCGAGGTCAGGTTGGGGCCGAGCCCGGAGACGCTGATGACGCCGGGAATGATCCCCGCGGCCGCGACCGCGACCACGACCGGGACCGCGGTGCGCGCGCCCTGCTCCATCGACGTGACCACGAAGGTGGCGAGCTTGAACGGCTGGCTGTCCTCCAGCTCTCGGCCGGTCCGGTCGCCGACCGTCTCGGCGGTGTCCCGGACCGAGGGGTTCAGGTCGAGCAGCGACGCGTCGAGGTCGGGCTTGGACAGCAGCGTGATCACTCCCGCGAGCATCGCGTACCACTCGATCCCTGCGAGCAGGGCGGTGGCGGCCTCGACGGGCGGGAGCCCCGCACCGCCGGCCCCGGTGACGAGGCCGACAACGTTCACGCCGGCCACCGCGTGGCTCGCCAGCTCGACGCCGACGATCGCCGCGAAGACGGCGAGGAGGCGGAGCCGCGCCTCCTCGCTGTACGCCGAGACGAGCGCGACCAGCCCGACGAGCGCCACGAGCGTGAACCACGCCGACCGGGAGACGGAGAGCCGCTCGATGATGAGGTAGTACAGGAGGAGCACGATCGGGACCAGGTAGAACCAGCCGCGCTTGAGGTGGTTCCAGAGGTCCACGGTGTCCGCGTCGGAGACGCCGCCGATCCCCGCCTCGACCGCCTTGAGGTGGACCATCACCCAGACGCCGAAGAAGAAGACGATCGCCGGAATCGTCGCGATAATGATGATGTCGGCGAACGGCGTCGCCGTGTACTGGACCATCAGGAAGGCGGCCGCCCCCATCACTGGTGGGAGGATCTGCCCCCCGGAGGACGCGGACGCCTCGACGGCGCCGGAGAACTCCGGCGAGTACCCCGACCGCTTCATCAGCGGGATCGTGAACGCGCCGGTCGTGACCGTGTTGGCGATCGACGACCCCGAGATGGTCCCCATGAACCCGCTGGCGAGGATGCTCGCCTTGGCCGGGCCGCCCTTGCGACCCCCGGTGAGCGCGTACGCCAGGTCGATGAACCACTGGCCGGCCCCGCTCATCTCGAGGAACGAGCCGAACAGGATGAAGATGTATATGAAGCTCACCGACACCGTCACCGGGATGCCGAACACCCCGTTCTCGGTGTTGTACCAGAGGTTCTGCACGATATCCGGCCAGGTGAGCTCCGGGATCGCGAGCAGCCCGAGGAAGGGGGTGCCCGAGCTGATGAGGTACCCCCAGCGGGCGTAGACGATGAACGTGGCGACGATGATCATCAGCGGCAGGCCGAGCGTCCGGCGGGTGGCCTCCAACACCAGCAGGACGCCGGTCACGCCCAGGATCATCGCGTAGGAGTACTCGCTCACGAAGGGGATGCCGCCGAGCAGCGGCTGGAGGAACGCGTACACCTCGGTGACCGGTCGGCCCGAGTCGACCCCGAAGACGCGCATGTTCTGGATCTCCGCGAACTCCGTCAGGAAGTAGAACGCCGACAGGAACGCCGCGACGATGAACACCAGATCCGCCGGAGTCACTCTGTCGCGGTCGGGGTCGAGGAACGCCCAGCGCAGCCCCGCGCGACCCCGTTCGAGCAGTCGCGTGACGGGGTTCGCCTCACCGAGGCGACGGGACGCCGCCGGCGCGACCCGACCGAGCGCCTGCGCGACGAACCCGTCGCCGGTGCTCACCGGGAACAGCAGGAACGTGAGCACGAGCGCGAAGGCGACGTGGATCGCGTTCGCCTGCAGGAGCTGGAGCGAGATCTGCCAGGGGGAGAGCGAAATCCCCGCGATCTTGACGGTCGGAAGCCAGACCGTGAACGTGAAGCTCCGTGCGGCGAGGAACAGCTGGAAGACCGAAAACGCGATCCCGATCACCGCGACCGCCACCGCGGCGGCCCCCCGCAGCGAGCGGCGGCGCTCGATCTCCTGTATCAGCTCGTCCGCCTCCTCGCGGGAGATCTCTTCGGGCGTTCCGTCGTCCGACGGATCGCCGGTACCCGGGCCGTCGCCTCTGGGCTCGTCGCCTTCGGGCCCGTCTTCTCCGGGGCCGTCTTCTCCGGGGCCGTCGCCTCCGGATTCGCGGTCGTTCGGGTCGTCGATACCGCCGTCTGTTCGATGGGTCTTGGTCATAGGATCATCTCGAGAAGCGACCGTCGTTCGATGTGCAATGTCACGTCGTTGCCGTCCGTTACCGCCACGAGGTCGTATCGCCGGTCGTCGACGATCAGCGTGTGGTCGGCGATCCGCCCCGGCGAGACGGAGAGCTCGTCGAGTACCGTGATCGGCTCATCAGGCTCGTACACGAACGTCCCATTCACGTTCGTGACGTTGACGCGCGCGGGAAGCCCCCAGCCGTAGGACTCGAACTCCATCCGCGTGTTCACGAGCGTCTCCCCGTCGACGCGGTACTCGTCGTACACCCGGGACTTCTCGACGCTGTGGGTGTACTCGAGCGCAACCGTGCTCCCGTCGTTCACCGGCTCCGCGACGTACCGTTCGCCCGTCTCGATGTCCTCGACGACGAGGGCGGTGCCGATCGGGGCGGTCACCGCGACGACGACGAAAGCGAGCACTCCGAGCGCGAGGATCGCGGCACCGACGTTCGGCTGAGAAAGGCGGCCCATGTCTTCGAGTGATTCCGTTGGTGTCGGGGTTGGACAGCTCGTGAGGCAGTTTAAATCGGGAACGACCGGCCCTCGGCGGCGCGGTCCCCCGCGGTCGACGGGGAGCGTCCCTCAGTGGAACCGATACGACTTGCCCGCGGCCCCGTACGAGCGGCCGATCCGCGTCGGGGCCGTCCCGGGGGCGTCTATGCGTCGAAGTAGGACGCCGCTCCCTCGTGCAGCTCGATGGACATCCCGTCCTGCGCGCTGTCGACGGTGATGAAGTCGGTCTTGATCGTGAGCTCGTCGAGGTTGTCGAAGATGGCGGCGGTGACCGTCTCGACGGTCTCGGCCGGCACCCCGGCGTTCGTGGCGATCATCGCCTGCACGGCGACGGTCTCGACGTCCTCCTCGACGCCGCTGTACGTGCCGCCGGGGATGGTGTCGTCCGCGAACCAGGAGGCGTCCTCTTTGACGGCCTCGCGGTTCTCGCCCGAAACCGGGACGATCTCGATGTCGTTCGTGTTCGCGAGGTCCTCGATCGCGCCGACCGGCCAGCCGCCGACGACGAAGGCCGCGTCGATGTCGCCGTTGGCGAGCTGTTCGGACGCCTGCGAGAAGCCGGCGTTCTGCTCGTTGTAGTCGGTGACCCCGATCGATTCCAGGATCTGCACCGCGTTGACCTGCGTCCCCGACCCGAGGTCGCCAGTGTTGATCGTCGCGCCGCTGAGGTCCCCGACGGAGGAGATATCGTTCTCCGCCAGCGTGACGAGCGTGATCGTCTCCGGGTACAGCGTCGCGACGCCCCGGAGGTTCTCGATCGCGTTGTCTTGGAAAGCGTCGATGCCCGTCCCGTTCTTCGCGAACGAGGCGATGTCGTTCTGGATCAGCGCGAAGTCGGCCGACCCGTCGGCGAGGCTGCCGACGTTCTCGACGCTCGCGCCCGTCGACTGGACGTTCAGCGAGAAGTCGGTGTTCGCCTCAACGATAGTCTTGACCTCGTTCGAGAGCGGGAAGTAGGTCCCGCCGGTCCCGCCCGCGTGCCAACTCAGACGGCTTTCGGTGTCGCCGCCGTCCGAACCGTCGCTCCCGTCGGAGCCGTCGGATCCGTCCGAACCGTCGCTCCCGTCGGAGCCGTCGGATCCGTCCGAACCGTCGCTCCCGTCGGAGCCGTCGGATCCGTCCGAACCGTCGCTCCCGTCGGAGCCGTCGGATCCGTCCGAACCGTCGCCGCCGTCTCCCGAACAGCCCGCGAGGCCGATCAGGCCAGTGGCTGCTGTTCCTTTAAGAATCTTTACGACGGTCGATGCTGTCGATGTTGTAATCGTCCGGCATAGTTTTGTAATTCGATTTCCACCTTATATATCTGTTGGTTGAAACCAACCGAAAAGAGATCCGTTTAAATACCCCGTTCATCCGATACCGGCTTTTTCTGCCGATAACACTCTCGATCTCGTCTCGAGACTGACGGGTCCGGGGGAGTCGTGAGGTCGGAAGAGTTGTCTCGGCCGCCGTTTCAGGCCTGTTCCGCGCCGTAGACGACGTTGACGCTGACGCGCACGCTCACGTCGCCGGTCTCGATCCCGGTCGCGGCGTCGCCCCCGCCGGCGTCCCCGGCCATCGCGGCCTCGGTGACGCGGTACGGCGTCACCCCGCCGTCCGCGGTGGAGACGCTGTACGCGCCGGTGACCTCGAGCCCGCTGGCGTTCGCGAGCACGGCCGCGTCGTCGCCGGCGTTCGCCATCGCGTTCTCGATCGCCGCCGCGCGCACCTCGTTTTCGCGCCCCTCGCTCAGCCCGAACTCGATCCGGCGCACCTCGTCGGCGCCCGCGTCGATCGCGACGTCCACGACCTCGCCGACCGCGTCCACGTCGTCGATCGTGACCTGGTAGCTGTGGACGCCCCGGTACCTCGTCCGGTTCGGGTTCTCCCGCGTCTCGTAGGACTCGCGGACGTCGTAGCGCTCGGTCCGGACGTCGTCCTCGCCGAGTCCCCAGTCGGTCAGCGCCGCTCTGAGCGACTCGTCCCCGGCGGAGAGCTCGTCGCGGACCGCCGCCGAGTCGTCGCCGGTCGCGGTCACCGCCACCGTGATCGTGGCGCGGTCCGGCTCGGCCGTTGCCTCGCCGCCCGCGGTCACCTCGATGCTCCTGTCGAGCGCCGGTCCCTCTCCCGAGGCGGCGTTCGCGCCGGCCCCGGCGTCGCCGGCCGAACCGGCGAGCCCCGCACAGCCCGCCAGCGCGACGAGCAGCACGAGCCCGGCCGCAGTCGCCAGTTTTCGGTCCATACGCGACCCGTCGCTCGGGACTCACAATAAGTCGCCGGTGAGACAAAGAGCCGTTTGCGCTATCGGACGGGCCGACGGGCGCCCGCGACACTACGGCGAATCGTCGTCGGTGTCGTCGTCGGTGTCGCCGGTGTCGTCGTCCGGGTCGCCGGTGTCGTCGTCCGGGTCGTCGGTGTCGTCGGTGTCGTCGTCCGGGTCGTCGGTGTCGTCGTCCGGGTCGTCGTGATCGGTGACGATCGACTGCTCCGACGGGGGCTCATCTCCCTCGTCGTCGCCGTCGGCTTCACCGTCGGCCGGATCGTTGTGATCGGTTATCACCGTCGAGTCGGCGTCGGCATCCCTCTCGCCGGACGCCTCCCTCTCGTCGTCCGACCCGCTGACCGCGAGGGGCGCGGGACCGGAGTCGTCGGGCCCGGTGAGTTCCGCCCCCCGCGACGCGTCGGGGTTGCGCTCGACGCCACCGCTCGGCGGGCCGCTGACCCGCCGCCCCGAGCCGAACAGCCGCTCGCGGATCGAGCGGCTGCTGGGGCGCTCGGCGAGCAGCACCGAGCAGTCCACGTCGTGGATCACGTCCAGGTGCAGCGAGTCCGAGACCAGCCGGGAGAGGAGCCCCTTCTCCGTGGCGCCGATGATGACGAGGGTGTTGTCCGCGGCCTCGCGGGCGATGGCGCTCTCGACGTCGCCGCCCTCGTCGATGACCCGGTTCGCGTCGGCGAGGCGGTTTTCGCTCGCCCAGCCGGCGAGGAACTTTTCGCCCCCCTCGCGCTCCTCCGGGCCGTCCACGACGTGCAGCAGCGTCACCTCGGCGCCGGCGGTCCGCGAGAGCACGCTCGCGACCTCGGCGCCGAGCGCCGAGTCCGGGCCCCCGGAGGTCGGGATGAGCACCTTCGAGGTGTCGAGCTCCCGCTGGTTCAAGATGAGGAAGTCGCAGGGGAGCTGGTTCGTGAGCTCGTCGACCGGGCGCTCCGCGCGGGCGGCGTTCCACAGCTGGTCCTCGCCCCAGCCCATCAGCACGGCCTCCGGCCGGGTCCGACGAGCCATCTTGAACACCTCCTCGAACGAGCGGTGCGAGACGACGGTCGACGTCGAGACGTCGACGCCGTACCCCTCGGCGGCCTCGCGGAGCCCCGTCATCCCCGCCTCGGAGACGTCGGCGATCCGGCCCGCGCCGGCCGACAGCGACATGCGCTCCGGCGCCTGCACGACGTGGACGATGTGGACGAGGCCGTCCTCGTGGTCGCTGGCGATCCGGCTCGCGAGCTCGACGATCTCGACGTCGGTCCGCGGGTTCGTGATCGGGACCATGATCCGGTACCCCTCGTTGGCGAACAGCGTCGCCTCCGTGGCGTCCAGGATGGGGACGTACGAGCGCCCCGCGGCCCGGCCGAGCACCCACTCGGGCACCGTCAGCCGGCGGGTCACCCCCTCGAAGCGCGCCTCCTCGAGCCGCTCCTCGCTGGTCTGGAAGTAGTTCACCAGCGTCACGAGTACCACCCCGCCGATGGTGTTCCCAAGCAGCACCGGGAGGACGAAGCCGCCGAGCCCGCCGACGAGGGTGACCCCGCCGTCGTACAGGCCGAGCTGCTGTGCGAACAGCAGGTACAGCACCTCGGTGAACGAGACCACGACGTGGTAGAGGTTCCCGAGCGGGATCGCGAGGAACGCGAGGTAGACGACGAGTAGGCGGGTGACGGAGTTCGTGGAGGCGAAGCCGACCCAGACGACGCCGGCGACGATGAGCCCGGCCATCGCGGCCTTGAAAAAGAGGGGCCAGAAGCCGACGTCGAGCCCGCCGGCCGAGATGTATATCGCGGCGTCGACCGTGTCGCCGGTGAAGACGCCGCCGTACGAGAGCACGACCGCCCCGAACGTGCCCCCGGTGAAGTTCCCCGCGAGCACGATGGTCCAGTGGCGCAGCAGGGTCGGCAGGCTGGCGAGCCGCTCCAGGGTCAGCGCGACCGGCGGGAGCGTGTTCTCAGTGTACAGCTGGTAGCCGCCGATGATGATGTAGACGAACCCGAGCGGGTACAGCAGGACGCTCAGGACGGGGTGGCCGTCGGTCGACGCCGTCAGGGAGGCGTACAGCATGAAGGTGATCGTGATCGCCAGCCCCGCGGCGACGCCGCTGAAGAACAGCTCGCGCCCGCCGGAGGTCACCTCCTCGTCCGCGGCCGCGATGATCCGCTGGAACACCTCGTCCGACGAGAAGCGGTCCCGGACCGCTTCGCCGACCGCCGGCGCCCCGCTCTGCGAGCGCTCCACGACCTCGCGTATCGAATCGTCGTCGGGCCGTGTCGAATCGGTCACTGTGCTATGGCTCTGGGGCCGCGTTAAAAAGTACTTTCAATTCCGTCATCTGCGACGAAAACCGCAGATACGGAGCTTCTGTGGGGGTACTGGCGGTCTGCTCTCACCGCCGTCACCGGCCCGATCGTCCGCCCGTCAGCCGGGCGCATTCGACCGTCGTCAGGCGCGGCTGACCGCCACGAGCCGCACCTCGACCTGCACGTCCTCGCCGATCGCCGTCCCGATCCGTCGGTCGAGGGCCCGGGCGACCTCCTCCGCGCTGACGCCCGGAGGCGCCCCGACGGTGACCACCACGCGTTCGGTATCGAGGGGGGGCAGCGTCCCCCCGCGCTCGACCTCAAGCTCGATCAGCTCCGTCCCCGAGTCCATCGCGTCCAGCTCGTCGCCGACGGCGGTCCGGATGTCGGCCTCGGTCGTCGAGGCGACGTACGAGTCGTAGGTGACGCCGCCGAGGAACACCGACAGCACCGCGATGGCGGCGACGAGCACCGCGACGCGTTTGAGGAACGCCGCGCGCGCCTCGTCCTCGCGGAACCACCGCTGGGGTCGGTACCCCTCATACCACAGCATCACCAGCGCGGAGAGGTTGATCGAGAGGACGTTCACCGCGACGATCACGCCCGCGCCGATCACGAGCCGGGGGATCTGGAAGGCGATCCCGATGCCGACGGCGGCCGCCGGCGGGATGAGCGCCACCGCGATCATCACGCCCACCAGCGCCGCGGAGACGCCGGTCATCAGCGAGACGATTCCGGCGATCCCCGCGCCGATCGCCACGACGAGTACTAAGACGTTCGGCGCGAGCCGTTCGGAGACCTCGGCGAGCGCGAGCGGGTCGATCCCGGGCGGCACCAGCGCGAGGCTCCGGACCGCGAACGCGAACAGCGTCGCGGCCCCGATCGCGACCACGACCCCGATCACCTGCATCCGCACGCCGCGCCGGAACATCTCCTCGTCGTCGACGACGGTCCCGACCGCGGCCGACATCGCGGGGCCGATCAGGGGGGCGATCACCATCGATCCCACGACGGTCGCCGGCGAGTCGAGCAGGAGGCCGGCGGTGGCGATCACCGCCGATATCACCGTCATCAGCACGTAGGTCCCGAGCCCGGAGGCGAGGCCGTCGGCCTTCGCCTGGAGCTCCTCGCGGGAGATCCGGTTGCCGCCGCGCTCGGACTCCTCGGTGTACTCCTCTTCGAGGGCCTCGAACCGGCGGGAGATGACCGTCTCGGCGGCGACGATGACGGTGTAGGTGCTCTCGTCGATCCCGGCCTCGCGGAGCCGTTCGAGTACGGGCTCGACGGCGGCGACCGGGAGCGGGAACATCGCGACCGCGGTGTACTCGCGCCCGCTCGTCTCGTCGGTGACGACGTAGTCCACGCCCTCCTCGTCGAGCGCGCGGACCACCGCAGCGCGCTTCCCCGCCGGGATCATGACCTGTACGAGTCGCACGGTGAGTGATTTCGCCGCCGATTCTTATAACAGGCGGTGGGGATCTCGGGCGGACCGGCTCCTCCTCGTCGGTCTCGCGAGAAACGGAACTTTAATGCGCGAATCCCTCGGACCTTCGGACAAGAATGCTCTCGCCGCTGGCCATCGACACGTTCCTGCTCGATTACCATCTCGGGCACGTCATACTGCTCGGGTTCATCGTCTCGCTGCTCGGAGCCGCGCCGCTGAAGTCCCAGCGCGTGATCGCCTCCGTCTTCGGCGGCTTCGGGCTGATATTCCTCGTCGCGCCGTACACGACGATGTCCAAGCTGTACGTCCTCGCCGGGATCCCGATGATCCTCATCGGCACGCTGCTGTGGACGATGGGCGACAGCTGACCGGCGCGCGCGACCCCTCTTCGTTCTTCTCGCTCTTCTCGCTCTCACCGCTCGCTCCGCTCTCGACTCCCCAGCGACGCGACCGCGTTCGGCTCGCCGTCTCCCTCCGTCGCCCTTCGATCCCGCTCCTTTTTGCACCCCGGGCGACACTCCCCGCCATGGTCACGGTACGGGCACCCGCCACGAGCGCGAACCTCGGCAGCGGGTTCGACGTGTTCGGGGCGGCTCTCACGCGACCGGCGGACGTCGTCACCGTCGAGAAGGCGGCGGAGACGACGATCGAGGTCACGGGGGCCGGCGCGCAGTACATCCCGGAGGACCCCGAGAAGAACACGGTCGGCGCGGTCGTCGACGCCCTCGACGCGCCCGCGCGGATCCACATCGACAAGGGGGTTCGCCCGGCCTCCGGACTCGGCTCCTCGGCCGCCAGCGCCGCGGGCGCCGCGGTCGCGCTCAACCGGCTGTACGACCGCGGGCGCTCCCGCTCCGAGCTGGTCCCGATCGCGGCCGAGGGGGAGGCGGTCGTCTCCGGCGTCGCCCACTCGGACAACGTCGCGCCCTCGATCCTCGGTGGGTTCACGGTGACGACGAGCGAGGCGACCCACGCGGTCGACGCCGCCGTCCCCCTCGTCGTCTGTCTGCCGGACGTCGCCGTCTCTACGCGGGACGCGCGCCGGGTCGTCCCCGACACCGCCTCGATGGACGACCTCGTCGAGACGGTCGGCAACGCGGCCACCCTCGCGGTCGGGATGTGCCGCTCCGACCCCGACCTCGTCGGTGCCGGGATGAACGACCCCGTCGTCACCCCCGAACGCGCCCGCCTGATCACGGGGTACGACGAGGTGCGCGTGGCCGCCTTCGAGGCCGGCGCCTCGGGCGTCACCGTCAGCGGCGCCGGCCCCGCGATCATCGCCGTCTGCCGCGAGGACCGCCGGCGGGGGGTCGCCGCCGCGATGCTCGACGCCTTCTCCGAGGCCGGCATCGACGCTCGCGCCTATCAGACGAAAATCGGGAAGGGATCGACGGTACTGGAGGAATAGGGACGGAGCGAGTGACGAAGGGCTGCATGACAGTTCTTTATAAATAGATGCGGTGGCGCGCGCCTCCGAGCGACCGCCCTCGGCGGTCGCGAGGTGCGCGTGCGAGGTCGCCGGCGCGTAGCGCCGGCTGCCAGAGGG
>NZ_JAODIX010000069.1:0-2609 GCF_026586675.1 Halorubrum yunnanense | reverse complement strand
GCTGGGGAGGTGTGAGGTGCTGTGCGGTGCGGTCGGGTGGGACTCAAAGGGGCAGTCGCCGGCGGCTTTGCCGCCGGCTGCCAGAGGCGCGAAGCGCCTCGCTGCCGCGAGGACGAAGGCGCGCGACGCAAGGACCGCAGGAACGAGCGACGCGAGTGACGAGGGCCGCAGCGAGCGCACCGAGTCCTCGCGGCTGGGGCTTTGGAGGTGTTTTCCGCCGATCCGGTGTCAACTATTTATAAGCGAGCGGCTGGGGCTTTGGAGGTATTCTCGGCCTGTTCAGTATCATCTGCTTATAAATGAATAGCCGAACATTCGAAACTGGCTTCGGGTGTCGCTACGCGTTCGGAACCCGCCTAAAAGCGATCGATCGCCGGAGCCGAAACGTTCGCTACTTAAACGCCGCGGCCCTGCAGCTTCTCTTCTTCTTCCATGTCCTCGTTGGACTGGCCCTTCATCCCCTTGCCGGTGCCGCTCGCGATGCGGGCGAGCTCGTCGGGGTCGTCCCAGTTGTTGACGGCCTCGACGACGGCGTGGCCCATCGCCGCGGGGTCCTCCGCGCCGAAGATGCCGGAGCCGACGAAGATGCCGTCGCAGCCGTGGTACATCATGAGCGCGGCGTCGGCGGGCGTCGCGATCCCGCCAGCGGCGAAGTTCACGACCGGGAGCCGCTCGGCCTCGGCGGTCTCGTGGACCAGGTTGCGGGGGGCGCCGTGCTCGCGGGCCCACTTCTCGCGCTCCTCGTGGTTGAGCCCGATCAGCGTCCGGATCTGGTTTTTGATCGTGCGCTGGTGTTTGACCGCCTGGTTGACGTCGCCGGTGCCGGCCTCGCCCTTCGTGCGGATCATCGCCGCGCCCTCGCGGATGCGGCGGAGCGCCTCCGGGAGGTTGCGCGCGCCGCAGACGAACGGCGACGCGAAGTCGCGCTTGTCGGTGTGGTACTCGTCGTCGGCGGGCGTGAGCACCTCCGACTCGTCGATCATGTCGACACCGAGCGACTCCAGGATCTCCGACTCCTTGCGGTGGCCGATGCGGGACTTCCCCATCACGGGGATCGAGACCTCGTCGATGACCTCGGGGACCCGCTCGGGGTCGGGCATCCGGGCGACGCCGCCGCGCTTCCGGATGTCCGCCGGGACGTGCTCCAGCACCATCACGGCGACCGCGCCGGCGTCCTCGGCGATGCGGGCCTGTTCGCGGTTGACGACGTCCATGATAACGCCGCCCTTCTGCATCTGCGCGAAGCCGCGCTTGACCAGCTCGGTCCCCCGCTTCAGCTCCTCCAAATCGGTGGCCTCTGCCATACAATATCCATAGGTCGCCGACCACTTAACGGGTCGCTTTCGCCCGGAAACGACGGCGTTTGCCGGCACCGAGAGGACGCCGAAGCCCCGACGCTCACCGCCCCCGAAGTCGGACCGCTCACTGTCCCCGAAGTCGGACCGCTCACCGTCCCCGAAGCTACGCCGCGAGCCCAGCGCGACTGCACTCCGACCCCAGCGCGACCCCACCGCGACCGCGCCCTCCTCGATGCCACCGCAACGGGCAAGTCTCCGCCCCTCACAGATCCGGTCGTGACGACCGGAGCCATCGTCGCCGGCGGGCGCTCGACCCGCTTCGGCGACCGCGACAAGGCCGTCGCCCCGCTCGCCGACACCCCCATGATCCGCCGGGTTGCGGACCGGCTCGCGGCCACCGACGATCCGGTCCCGCCGGGCGCGGCCCGCGCCGCGGGCGGCGACCCCGTCGTCGACGAGTTCACGGTCAGCTGCCGGCCCGACCAGCGCGGGTCGATCGCGGCCGCGCTCGAGGGGCTCCCGCTCCCGGTGACGTGGGCGCTCGACGACGAACCGGACCTCGGACCGACGGCCGGGATCCGCAACGCCTGCCGGGCCGCCGCGTCCGACTACGTCGCCGTCGTCGCCTGCGACATGCCGTTCGTCGACCCCGGATTCCTCGCGTCCCTGCGCGAGGACGCCGGGGGGCACGAGGCCGCCGTCCCGCGGCTCGACGACCGCTGGCTCCAGACGACGCAAGCTGTCTACTGCGCCGACGCGATGGCCGCCGCCTGCGACCGCGCGCTCGCCCGCGGCGACCGAAAGGTGGTGGCGCCCTTAGCCGAGCTGGACCGCGCCGTCGTCGACGACGAGACCATCCGCTCGCGGACGACGGAGCGAACGTTCACGAACGTCAACACCCGAGAAGAGCTCGCCGAGGCCGAGGCCGCGATCGCGGCGACGCTCGGAACGGGCGACTTCGGCGACAGGGGTCCCGCCGACCGCGACGCCGACGACCGCGAGTAACGTCCGTCCCGACGCCGACGACCGCGAGTAACGCTCGCCCGACGCCGCTCAGCTCTTCAGGACCTCGTACGCCTCGTTCAGCTCCTTGAACGCCTCCTCGTCGCCGTCCTCGCCGTCGGGGTGGAGCCGCTTCGCCCGCTCTCGGTAGGTCTCGCGGATCGCCTCTTGATCCGCGGTCTGGTCGAGGCCGAGCGTTTCGTACGCGTCGCGCTCGGTCATCCCGCCGGTCGGCGGCGCGCGGTCGCGCGGGTCGCGCCGTCCGCCCGCGCCCCGGGGCCCGCCGGCCGCCGCGCCGCCGAATCCCCC
>NZ_JAODIX010000068.1:10980-68028 GCF_026586675.1 Halorubrum yunnanense | reverse complement strand
AGCAGAAACTGCTGACGAGTGGCTCAGATCGTTCGCTTTCGCATGGAATCAGCTTATCTGAACACTACGGTCGGGCGGGTCGAAGCCGGCATGTAAACTGGCGGGCGGACGCGCGCCGACGGGTCGAAAATGAGATCGAAACCGGACGTCGGTGGCCGGCGGCAGCGGGACGCCTAGCGGATGACGTCGAGACCGTTGCTCTTCTCGGTCGGCTCGGTGCCGCCGTCGGACTCCCAGCCCTTGTCGGCGCCGCCGGAGGCCGTCGCGCCGGCGGTGCCGTTCGTCTCGGCCGCCCGCGAGCGCGAGTCGCCGAGGTCGTCGGCGTCCACCGCGGCGCGGGACTTGTCGGCCTGCTTCTGCGTCGAGGGGCCGAGCACCTGCGCGCTCTGGACGCCCGTCATGATCGCCATGACGCGGACCTTTCCCTTGTACTCGTCCTGGATGCGGGCGCCCCAGATCACGTTGGCGCTCGCCTCCAGTCGCTCGGTGATGTTGTTCGCGATCCCCTCGGCCTCCTTCAGCGTGAGGTCCGGGCCACCCGTGATGTGGACGAGTCCGCCGGAGGCCCCGCGGTAGTCGACGTCCAAGAGCGGGTGGTTCATCGCGTCGTTGACCACCTCTTGGGTCTTGTTCTTGTCCTGGGTCTCGCCGACGAGCATGACGGCCACGCCGCCCTGGTTCATGATCGTGGACATGTCGGCGTAGTCCAGGTTGATGAGGCTCGGCTGGGTGATCGTCTCGGAGATCCCCTTCACCGTCTCCGCGATGATCTGGTCCATCACGGAGAACGCCTTCCCGATCGGCAGGTTCGGCACGTAGTCGAGCAGTCGGTTGTTGTCGAGGACGATGATCGAGTCGGCCTCGTTGCGGAGGGTCTCCAAGCCTTCCTCGGCCTTCACGGTGCGGGCGCGCTCGACGTTGAACGGCGTCGAGACCATCCCGACGACGATGGCGCCCTGCTCTTTGGCGATCTTCGAGATGACCGGCGCCGCGCCGGTCCCGGTGCCGCCGCCCATCCCGGCGGTGACGAAGACGAGGTCGGCATCGCCGAGCACCTCCTTGATCGTCCCCTGGGCCATCTCGGTCGCGCGCTCGCCCATCTTGGGGTCGCCGCCGGCGCCGAGCCCCTGCGTGAGCGACTTGCCCACGAGGATCTTGGTGTCGGCCTCAACCATCTTGAGGTGCTGTTTGTCCGTGTTGATGGCGACGGTGTCGGCGCCGTTGACGCCGATGTTGTACAGCCGGTTGACCGTGTTGTTCCCGGCGCCGCCGGCACCGACGATGACGATTCGGGGGTCCCCGAACTCGTCGTCGTCCATGTCGACGTCGTCCATGTCGCGCTGCTCCGCTTCCGCGTTGTCGAGGGCGTCCTGAACGAGATCTTGCATCAGTTTACACCTTCGCCCAGTTGCGGTTGCGGCCGCGCTCGTCGCGCTCGCCGTCCTGTTCGTTCAACATGTCGCGGACGGCCGACCGGATCGCCTCGCTCCGGTTCGGGAACTCGCCCGTCTCGACCATCTGTTCGACCTCGTCTATCTGCTGTTTCGGGATTCGTAGTGTCACACGCTCCATTGGTATTCCCCCGGTAAGACGGTGAACACGCGACGCGTGTGTCTTACGGCGACGGGTCGCCCGTCGGCGGGGTCACCCCGCCGCGGACGGTCGCTGTAAGACGACCGTCTTACGCAGTTTGAATCACCGAGGCTATCAATATAAAGCTACCGGCGAGTGTAAGACAACCTCGGAAACGGGCGAATTCGGACGTTTCGGACGCTTTACCGGCCTATCAGTCGTTCAACACGTCCGCAGCGGGGGTTCGGCGGCCGCAGCCGGGGCAGAACGCCCAGTCGGTCCGCAGCTCGTCGCCGCAGTCGCAGAACGCCCTGTGAGACTGCTTTTCCCCGCAGTTCGGGCAGTAGACGTGGTCTTCGGGGACGCTCTCCCCGCAGCCGCCACACGCGTTCTCGACCGGGGCCACCTTCGACGGCGTCTTACGCGGCTCGGTCTCGGCGTCCGCCGACGTCTCACGTGTCACACGCGCGTCCTCCGCGTCGCCGTCAGGGGCGTCGAGAGAGACGTTCACGTTGATCTCGGCCGGGTTTCCGGGCGCATACGTCGCGTCGGACGGACCGGGCCGTCCGCCGAGCCGGTCGTCTAACGCCGCGTCGAGCCGCTCGGCGATGAGGTCGTCGACCCGCTCCGCCAGCGCGGCGTCGACCGTCTCGCCTGGGGCGGTCGAATACGCATCGTGAGCGGTCGGACCCGCCTCGGCGTCGTCGAGGTGGGCGCGGAGGGCCTCCCGCATCACCTCGCTCTTGGAGGCGTCACACGCTTCCAGCCGCTCGACGAGGTCGTCGTCGGCCCGGAAGGTGATCTTGCTCATACGAACGCCATGTCGACCGCACTACAAGTATCTTCTCCCCCGATATCGGACGACGGCGGATCGGCGTTTCGTCCGCCCGAAACGACGCCCCGAGCCGCCGCGGCCGGCGAGAGTCATGACACATGGTCACACATGTGTCTGACGCAGGTTTATACGCCCCGCGTGGGCATACGTGTGTATATGAGTAACCGCGTCGAGGACCTCGAACGACAGGTCGCGGAGCTGCAGGCGGCGGTCAACGGGCTCACCGAGGAGCTGGTCGAGATGAAAGAGCGCGTCCGACAGGTGGAAGACGCCCAAGAGGTGTCCGTGGCGGCGGACGCCGCCGGCGAGGACGCGGGAGCCGCCGAGAGCTCGGAGGGATCGGCCGGGGCGGCCGAGTCCGCCGGTGGCGAGACCCGGACCCACTCCGACGACCACGTGGAGGTCGTCGAGCGGACGGGCGACGGGGAGGCGACCGACGGGACCGCGGACGCCGACGCCGATGGCGACGACATGGTCGTCTCCGAGCAGGAGGCGACGACGCCGGACGCCGAGGCCGGCGAGGCCGACGGGGAGAGCGACGACGAGGAGTCCGACAGCGACATCATCGTCGCGTAACCCGTCCCCACTCCCGCGCCACATGCACATCACTGAAGTCGTTCTGGACGGGTTCAAGAGCTTCGGGCGGACGACGAGGATCCCCTTTTACGACGACTTCACGGTCGTCACGGGGCCGAACGGCTCCGGCAAGTCGAACATCATCGACGGCGTCCTCTTCGCGCTCGGACTGGCGCGCACCCGCGGGATCAGAGCGAAGAAGCTCACGGACCTGATCTACAACCCCGGTCACGACGGCGGAGAAGACTCCGGCGGGCCGAACGAGGCCTCGGTGACGGTGGTGCTCTCGAACGAGGACGGGGCCCTCGACCGGTCGCAGGTGGTTTCCGCGGCCGGCACGGAGAACGTCGGCGACGTTTCCGAGATCACGATCAAACGGCGCGTCAAGGAGACCGAGGACAACTACTACTCGTACTACTACCTCAACGGGCGCTCGGTGAACCTCTCGGACGTGCAGGACCTGCTCGCGGCCGCCGGCGTCACGCCGGAGGGGTACAACGTCGTGATGCAGGGCGACGTCACCGAGATCATCAACATGACCCCCTACCAGCGGCGAGGGATCGTCGACGAGATCGCGGGCGTCGCCGAGTTCGACGAGAAGAAGGAGGCGGCCTACGAGGAGCTGGACACGGTCGAGGAACGGATCGGCGAGGCGGACCTCCGGATCGGCGAGAAGGAGGACCGGCTCGACCAGTTGGCCGACGAACGCGAGACCGCCCTCCGGTATCAGGAGTTCCGCGACGAGTTGGAGGAGTACCGCGGCTTCCTCAAGGCCTCCGAGCTGGAGGAGAAGCGCGAGGCGCTCGACGGGGTCGAAGGCGACATCGACGACGCGGAGGGGGAGCTCGCGGAGCTCCGCGAGGAGCTCGACGCGAGGCAGGGGAAGCTCACCCGCTTAGAGGAGGATCTCGCCGACCTCAACCACGAGATCGAGACGAAGGGCGAAGACGAGCAGATCCGGATCCGCTCGCAGATCGAGGAGGTAAAAGGCGAGATCTCGCGGCTCGAGGACAAGATCGAGGCGGCCGAGGAGCGCGCCGCGGAGGCCGAGACGGAGCGGCGCGACGCCTTCGTCCAGATCGACCGGAAGGAGGAGACGATCGAGGAGCTCGAAGCGGAGATCCGGGAGGCGAAAGTCGAGAAGGCCTCGGTCAAGTCCGAGATCGCGACGAAGCGGTCCGAGCTGGCGGACGTCGAGGCCGAGATCGAGGGCGCCGACACCGAGTTCGACGAGCTCAAAGGCGAGCTGGCTGAAAAGAAGGAGGCAATCGAGTCGCTGCGCGAGGCGAAAAACGAGAAGCAGCGCGAGAAGGACCGACTCCTCGACGAGGCGCGCCGCCGGTCGAACGCGGTGAGCGAGGCGCGGACCGAGCTGGAGGAGGCCCGCGAGTCGCTGCCGGAACATAAAGCGCGGATCTCCGAGCTCCGCAGCGAGCTCGACAAGGCCGAGAAGAACGAGGCGACGATCGAGGAGGTCGTCGCCGACCTCTTCTCGGAGAAGGCCGAGCGGAGCGAGGACCTCGAGGGAGTCGAGGAGGAGCTCCGCGAGCGGCAGAACGAGTACGCCAAGCTGGAGGCCGCCGCCGACGAGCGCGGCGACACCTCCTGGCCGCGTGCGGTGACCGAGGTAAAGAACGGGGGCATCGACGGGGTCCACGGCGCGGTCGGCGAGCTCGGGTCGGTCGAGGCCGAGTACGCGGAGGCGTGCGAAACCGCGGCCGGCGGCCGGCTCGCGAACGTCGTCGTCGACGACGACGGCGTCGGCTCGACGTGTATCGACTACCTCAAGCGGCGGAACGCGGGCCGGGCGACGTTCCTCCCGATCACGGAGATGGACGACCGGAGCCTCCCGCGGAAGCCCTCGCTGCCTGGCGTCGTCGACTTCGCGCGGAACCTCGTCGACTACGACGCCGAGTACGCCTCGGTGTTCTCGTACGTCCTCGGCTCGACGCTCGTCGTTGAGGAGATGGACACGGCCCGCGAGCTGATGGGCGACTACCGGATGGTCACGCTGGACGGCGACCTCGTCGAGAAGTCGGGCGCGATGACGGGCGGCTCCGGGGGGGGCTCGCGGTACGCGTTTACCAAGTCCGGCGGCGGGAAGCTGGAGCGGCTCGCGACCGAGATATCGGAGCTGGAGGACGAGCGACAGTCGCTGGAGGCGGAGATCGACGACCTCGAGGCCGACATCGACGACGCGCGCGACCGGAAGGCCGACGCCGCCGAGCGCGTCCGGTCGCTGGAGGCCGACGTTGAGCGCGCCGAGGAGGACCTGGCGGATGCCGAGGAGCGCATCGACGAACTGGAGGCCGAACTCGAGGAGCTGGAGGCCGAACGCGAGTCGGTCGACGAGGAGATGAGCGAGCTGGACGCGGCGCTCGACGAGCTCGACGGGGAGATCACGGCGCTGGAGGACGAGATCGAGGAGATAGAGGCGGAGCTCGCCGATTCGAAGATTCCGGAGCTCTCCGAGCGCGCCGACGAGATCCGCGGCGACATATCCGATCTGGAGGACCGGATGAGCTCGCTCGACGGGCGGCAGAGCGAGCTGGAGCTGGAGAAGGGGTACGCAGAGGACGCGGTCGACGAGCTTCACGACACCGTCGAGGAGGCGCAGAACCGGAAGGCGGAGGCCGAGGAGACGGTGGCCGAGCACGAGGCCGCGATCGAGGGGCGGGAGGCCGAGCTCGGGGAAAAGAAGGCGGCGATCGCCGACCTCGAAGCGGAACTGACGGAGCTGAAGGCCGACCGCGAGGACCTCCGCGAGGCGATCAAGGCGGCGACCCGCGAGCGCGACGAGCAGCGCTCGCTCGTCGCCGAGGCGGAGTCCGACCTGGAGGACCTCACCGACCGCCGCGACCGGCTGGACTGGGAGATCGACGAGCTGGAGTCGCAAGTCGGCGAGTACGACGCCGACGCGATCCCGGACCTCGGCGAGGTCGAGTCGCGGATCGAGGAGCTGGAGGCCGAGATGGAGGCGTTAGAGCCCGTCAACATGCTCGCGATCGACGAGTACGACGAGGTGCAGGAGGCGCTCGACCGGCTCCAGGAGCGCCGCGACGTTCTCGTCGAGGAGCGGGACGCGATCGAAGAGCGGATCGAGGGGTACGAGGCGGCGAAAAAGGAGACGTTCATGCAGACGTTCGAGTCGATCAACGACCACTTCGAGGACATCTTCGCGCGCCTCTCCGCCGGCAGCGGGGAGCTCCTGCTGGAGAACCCCGAGGACCCGTTCGAGGAGGGGCTGACGATGAAGGCGCAGCCAGCGGACAAGCCGGTCCAGCGGCTGGAGGCGATGAGCGGCGGCGAGAAGTCGCTGACCGCCCTCTCCTTCATCTTCGCGATCCAGCGGCACAACCCCGCGCCGTTCTACGCGCTTGACGAGATCGACGCGTTCCTCGACGCGGTCAACGCCGAGCGCGTCGGCGAGATGATCGAGGAACTGTCCGCGGAGGCGCAGTTCGTCGTGGTCGGCCACCGCTCGGCGCTGCTGGAGCGCTCCGACCGCGCGATCGGCGTCACGATGCAGGGCGACAACCTCTCGGCGGTCACGGGAATGCAGTTCGGCGAGGACGCTGACGACGGCGACGAGGAGGTGACCGCGGATGACTGAGGAGTCGGGGGACGTCCCCGACCTCGATCTGACGAGCGAGCGCGACGGCGGCGGGGTTCCCGGAGCGGGCGTCGCGGGGGACGGCGGCGCAGACGACGGCGAGGCCGGCGACGACGGCGAGGCCGGCGACGACGGCGAGGACACCGAGAAGGTACCCGGCGAGGACACCGAGGAGGTACCCGGCGAGGACGGCGAGGTCGAGCCCGTCGAGCTCCTCGTCCAGCTCGCCGAGGAGGGCGAGATCGAGCCGTGGGACATCGACATCGTGCAGGTGACCGACGCCTTCCTCGAGCGGCTCGACGAGACGGACCTCCGGACGACGGGTCGGGCGCTGTTCTACGCCAGCGTCCTGTTACGGATGAAAAGCGACGGGATGCTGGCGGACGACGACGACGACGAGGAGCCCGAGCCGGAGCCGTGGGAGGTCGCGATGGAGGGCGGCGCGCCGGACCCCGCCGACGGCGACTTCGACCCGATCGACGAGCTGGAGGCGGAGATGGACCGGCGGCTCGACCGGAAGAACACCCGGGGTTCCCCCGAGACCCTCGACGAGTTGGTCCGGGAGCTCCGGGAGGCCGAGCGCGACTCGTGGTGGAAGGAGTCCCGCGAGTACGACACCTCCGAGTCGCCGCACGGGTACGACCGCGGCACCCAGACCCTCGACTACCACACCGGTGACGAGTTCCGGCGGGAGGGCGAGCCGACCGCGGGGGAGGCGACCGACCGCACCCACGACGAGGACATCGAGGAGGTGATCGTGGCGATCGACAACGCCCTCCGGACCCACTTCGACCGCGGGCGCACGGAGGTGTTGTTCGCGGAGATCGAGACCGCGGGCGGGCGCCCGTTCATGACGTACCTCGCGCTGCTGTTCATGGCCCACCGCGGCTCGGTCCGGCTCCAGCAGGACGACTTCTTCGGCGACCTGTGGGTGAAAGACCCCACGGCGATGACGGGCGAATCCGAAGCGATCGCGGACTAGTACGTTTACGACTTCGTCACCGGTTCCGAGGTCATTGCCGATCGCTTATAAATAGCTGATTGCGGATCGGCGGAGAACACCTCCAAAGCCCCAGTCGTGAGGACGCCGTACGCTCGCTGCGCTCCTCAGTCGCTCGTTTCACTCGCTCCCTGCGGTGCTTACGTCGCCTACGGCGTCCTCGCGACTGCCCCTTTGAGTCCTCCCGACCGTCCCGCACAGCAGCCTCACGCCTCCCCAGCCTCGCGGCTCCCTCCGCTTCGCTCCGGTCGCCGCGTCCCTCGCGCGTGCGACTCATGCCCTTCGGGCGTTCGTCGGCACGCGCCACCGCACGGCTTCGTCTATTTATAAGTAGTCGCCCAGCAGCGGCTCGACGCGTTCCTGCGTTTCTTCCGGAATCGCCTCGGTCGGTGTGTTGACGGTGCCTTCGAGGGACGTGTGCGCGTCACACTCCAAGTCCTCGGGGAGCGTCCGCACGGCCGCCTCGACGGCGGCCTTGATCGCCGTCTGGTTCCGCTCCGCGTTCTCCAGCACTTCTTCGAGGGTGACCTCGCTGTCCGCCTTCCAGACGTCGTAGTCGGTGACGCCCGCGATCGTCGCGTACGCGATCTCGGCCTCGCGGGCGAGTTTCGCCTCCGGGATCGCGGTCATGCCGACGAGGTCCCACCCTTGGCTCTTATAAAACTCCGACTCCGCGCGCGTCGAGTACTGCGGGCCCTCGATGCAGACGTAGGTGCCCCCTTTGACGACGCCGGTGTCGGCGGGCGCCGCCGACTCCGCGGCCTCGGTGAGGTGGTCGACGAGTTCGGGGCTGTACGGGTCCGCGAACGGCTGGTGGACGACCACGCCGTCGCCGTAAAAGGAGAGGTGCCGGTGTTTTGTCCGGTCGTAGATCTGGTCGGGGACGACGAGGGTGCCGGGCTTCAGCTCCTCCTTCAGACTCCCCACCGCGTTTGACGCGAAGATGTGGGTGACGCCGGCCTTTTTCAAGGCGTACATGTTGGCGCGGTACGGGAGGTCGGTGGGCGAGACGCCGTGTTCGGAGCCGTGCCGCGGGAGGAAGGCGACTTCCTTACCCGTGTCGGCGAACTCGCCGATCGTGATCGCGTCGCTCGGCTCGCCGTACGGCGTGTCGTACTCGACCTCGCGCACGTCGTTCAGGGGGAGCGCCTCGTAGATGCCGCTGCCGCCGATAAAGCCGATGGTGCTCATACGCGGAGTGCGCCCGCTCGCTACTTATAAGGAGTGAACGCGGGCGGCGGCGCGCCTCGGGGCGCCTCACAGCAGCCACCGCACCGCCGCCAGCGCGAGCGCGCTCACGACGAGCAGGTGGACGAGGACGGCGCCGACGGCGGCCCCGCCGACCTCGCGCATCTCGCGGACCCGAATCGAGAGGCCGAGGCCGACGAACGCGAGGGTGAAGAGGGCGTCCGATACGCGCCCGATCGACTCCAGCGCGGCCGGCGAGAGGAGCCCGCTGTTCGCGATCGCGGCGACCGCGAGGAAGCCGAGGAGGAACTTCGGGAACTCCGCCCACAGCCGGCGCACGCCGGGCTCGGTCGCCGATCGAGCCGTGTACGCGAGCGAGTAGACGACGGCGACACCCCCCAACAGGGAGTTGCGCGCGAGCTTCGTCACGGTCGCCCACTGGCCCGCCTCGGGCGAGTGCGCGAACCCCGCGGCCGCGACGGGGCCCGTCGAGAACATGCTCACGCCCGCCCAGACGCCGAACTGGCGGCCGGTGAGTCCGAGCCACTCCCCGGCGATCGGGAACGCCACGAGCGTGACGGCGTCGAAGAGGAGGATCGTTGCCGCCGCGAACGTGATCGCTGACCCGCGCGCGTCGAGCACGCGCCCGATCGCGACGACCGCGGAGACGCCGCAGATGCTCGCGCCGGCGGCGAGCAGCGAGGGCGTCGTCCCGTCCAGTCGGAAGAGGACCCGCGCGATCGCCTCGGCGAGCAGGAGCCCGCCGCCGACCGCGACGACGACTATGCCGAGCACGGTCGGCCCCGCCGCGAGGAACTCCTCGACGACGACCGCGGCGCCGAGCAGGACGATCCCGGTCTCCAAAAAGAGCTTGTCGACGCCAACCCCCGGTTTCGCAGCCTCTGGCGTGCCCACCGTGTTGCCGGCGAGCGCGCCGAGCGCAACCGCGACGACGAGCGGCTGCAGCCCGTCGACCGCGCCGGCGACGAGGTGCGAGAGGAGCGCGCCGGCGGCCAGCAGCGCGAGACCGGGGAGGTACGGTCGAGCGGCGGCGACGACGCCCATCAGAAGACGCCCGCGGCCTGTCCCGCGGCGTGGGCGGCGACGACTCCCAGCCCGAGCGCGAGCGCCTGCCAGCCCCGGTCGAGCGCGAGCCATCGATCGACGAGCGGGGAGGCGGTCCCGTCGCCGGCGTCCGATACCATGCGTGTAGATCGCCGCGCTCGCTACTTATAAGGACGGAATCGGGACGTGCCGTGGGGAGAGGGGCAAACGGTGGCCGGGAGGGGAGAGGGACCGAAAGAGGCAGGGCCCGGGCGGCCGTCCCTCGGACATCCGGATGGCCACCACCCAGATCAAAGACCCCGTCCACGGCTACGTGGAGCTGCCGGACGCGCTCGTCGACGGCGTCGTCGACACGCGTCCGTTCCAGCGCCTGCGGTACGTCCGGCAGCTCTCGGCGACGCACCTCGTCTACCCCGGCGCGAACCACACGCGGTTCGAGCACTCGCTCGGCGTCTACCACCTCGGTCGGACCGTCTTCGAGAACCTCCGCCGCCAGCCGTACGTCACGCAGAACGTGACGACCGACGAGCTCGAGGAGATCCAGCGTACGCTGGAGTGCGCCTGTCTCCTCCACGACGTCGGCCACCCGCCCTTCTCGCACCTCTCGGAGGGGTTCCTCGACGAAGGCGCCCTCCGCGAGCGGATCGTCGACACCGGGCTGATGGACGCCTTCGACCGGGCGGGCGTCGGCGGGGCGCCGCTCCGGTCGGCGAGCCCGCACGAGCTGCTCGGCTGCGTCCTGATCGTCGAGGAGTACGGCGACGCCCTGCGCTCGTTCGACGTGGACCCCTTCGAGGTGTGCGCGTACGTCCTCGGGTACAGCCTCGCGTACGAGCGCGGCGAGCCCTGGCAGTACGGGGTCGGCGCGCAGCTGCTTCACTCCCCCATTGACGTCGACCGGCTCGACTACATCACCCGCGACAACCAGATGACCGGCGCCGGCGTGTTGAGCTTCGACGTCGACCGCATGGTCGACGCCTACACGGCCCACCCCGAGGAGGGGCTCGCGCTCACCGAGAAGGCGCTCTCGACCATCGGCAACTACCTCGAAGGGCGGATCGCGCTGTACATGTGGGTCACCCAGCATCACAAGGCGGTCTACGCCAACCGCCTCCTCCAGGAGCTGCTCGGCGAGTACGAGGCCGTGACCGGCGAGAGTCCGGTGACCGTCGACGGGGTGCTCGCCCGGGAGCTCGACGACAACGCCGTGCTCGAACGCCTCCGGATCGCGGCCCGCGAACACCCCGACTCGACGCTGGCGTCGATGTACGACCGGTTCCGCGGGCGGCGCTTTCCCGCCACCTGCTGGAAACACCGGATCGCGCTCGCCGACCGGATCGGCGGGGAGCTCAGCGGCGATCTCGGCGACGGGGACGACGAGGGCGACGGGGACGAGGAGACCCGCGACGACGGACGCGCCCCCGACCTCGACGACTTCACGGCGTGGCTCACCGAGAGCGACGACCGGCTGGAGCGGCTCCTCGCTGACGCGCTCGACGCGCCGGTCCACGAGGTGTGGATCGACCGCTCGTACGTCCCCGCCTACGACCCCGACGAGCTGGAGGACATCCCCATCGCCTACGGCGGGACGACGCGGTCCGTCGGCGACTGGGGGCTGTACGGCGACCGCGCGTTCGACGTGCCGATCCCCTTCGTGTTCGTCCCCGACGGGACGAAGCGGCGGGCGATCCGGGTGCTCCGAGAGGCGTTCGAGCGGGAGGTCGTCGAGGAGACGCGAACCTGACCCGGACGGGGACGCCGTCGACGGCCGGCGCTCGGACGGGTGCGCGAAACCGCGGATACGGTCGGGGGTACGCGGAAAGGAGCCGGCGAGCGGGGTCGGGCAGGGGAGAATCGCTCTCGGTCAGGCGGCCGACGCTATCGGCCGGGGGCATTCCCCGCGGCGTCGCTCGCGGCCTCGCCGGCGCGCTCGGCCGCGTCGCTTCCGCCGGGCGTCAGACCGCTGATCGCCTCGCCGATGCCGCCGGCCGCGTCGCCGGCCCTGGAACCGACCTCGGCGAGGATCTCTTGGACGAACGCGGGGGCCTGCGAGGCGGCGTCGGCCGGCGGGCCAGCCTGCAGGGCCACCTCGGCCGCGTCGATTGCGAGCGTTGCCGTCGTGAGCAGATCTGCTTCGCCGAGTTTATCCGGTCGTCCGCGGCTCAACGCGGATAGCGACGGGAGATCGGTGAGAGGAGGGTAATCGGACGGGATCCGACCGATTCCGCGGGGGGGGGCGCCCCGGTCCGGGTCTCGGCCGGGAGACCGGGTCGACGGAGCGACGGGTCGGGATCGGCGAAGCGACCGGATCAGTCGTCGGCCTCGGCGGGGACGCGGTCGTCGTCATCGGGATCCTCGACGTCGGCGTCTCCCGCGGCCGCGTCGTCGCTCTCGACGTCGGCGTCTCCCGCGGCCGCGTCGTCGCTCTCGGCGTCCGTGTCGGCCGCTTCGGCCGCGTCGTCGACGCGCGGGAAGTTCTCGATGGTGGCGTCGCGAAAGGCCGCCTCGTCGAACTCGTGGTCCTCGTCGAAGAAGTCGAGGACGGCCTGTACCTCGGTCATCGCGTTCTTCAGCGCGGTCGAGGCGCCCGGCGAGGGCGTGATCTTGAAGAGGATGCCGTCGCCGGTGATCTTCGCCTCGCCCATGTCGAGCTCCTTGTTCTCCGTGTCGACGATCTGGGGGCGCACGCCGCCGTACCCCTTCGCGCGCTCGATGTCGTCGACGTCGACGCTCGGCACGACCTTCTGGACGTCGGGCAGGAACGCGCGCTTGCCGATCCCGGGGATGTCATACACGAGGTTCCGGACCACGTACGGGAACAGGATACGGTCCGAGAGGATGTTGACGTAGCTCAGGACCGAGGCCGGCGAGAAGCCGAACACGTCGGCGAAGTCGCTCACGGTGGAGAGCTCGCCGCGCTCGAGGGCGGGGACGAGCTTCGCCGTGGGCCCGAACCGGGTGACGCCGTCGTCGTGGACGTCGGCGTCGCCGTGGACCGCCGCGAACGGGAGCTTCTTCATCTGGAGCGTGTACACCTTCCCATTCAGGAGGTCGTCGGCGAGGAAGAAGCTCCCCGCGACCGGTAATAGGGACATGTCCTCGCCGTACCCCATCTCCTTGGCGAACTGGAGGCTGTGGGAGCCGGCGGCGACGACGACCGCGTCGGACTCGAAGTCGCCGTCGTCGGTCTCGACGGTGAACCCGTCGGGGGTCCGGTCGACGTTCTCGACCGCGGTACCGAGGTGGACGGCGACGCCGTCCTCGGCGCGGGCGTCGTCGACGAACGACTGCGCGACCGCCCCGTAGTCGACGACGTAGCCGTCGGGGGTCTGGAGCGCCTTGAGCTCCGTGTCGGGGTCCCGCCCCTCGACGACCTTCGGCTCCAGCTCTCCGATCTCCTCGCGGCCGATCTCGCGCAGCTTCGGGTAGAGGTCGCCGAACCCGTTCTCTCGGTAGCGCTCCTCCAGCTTGGCGACCTCCTCGTCGCCCACGCCGAGCACCATCTTGCTCCGCTTGCTGTGCATCTCGCGGTCGGGGTCCGTGCCTTCGAGGTAGCCCGCGAGCAGCTCGGCGCCCTCCTTGACCTCCTCGGCCTTCTCGAGGGTGTAGTTCGTCTCGATGTCCCCGAAGTGGAGCGTCTGGGAGTTGTTCGTGCGGTGGGAGTTCACCGCGGCGATCTCCCGCTCCTTCTCGATCAGCGTGACGTCGTCGACGTCGGTGAACTTCGCGACCGCGTATAAAAGCGACGCCCCGCTGATACCCCCGCCGACGATGACAAGATCAGTGTGTTCGGACATGCGTGATGAAAGCTCTCACTTATCGGAACAAACTCAGCCGTTAACGTTCTTGCTATCTCTCGACGCTAATCCGCCGGGAGAGGCCCTGCATTCGTCGTTTTGAGGTTCGACAGTCGTCGAAATCTCTGGGAGAGGCGCGAGCCGGCGAGCCGAGCGACCGAAATATCCTTTCGTCGGTTCCGCGAACGTCGACGTGTGACCGATTCGTCCGACTCGGAGGCGTCTCCGCTCTTCGAGGCGAAGGAGTTCGACGAACCATCCGTGTTCGCGCCCGGGGCCCTCATGGAGAACGCGCGGCGGCAGAAGGACCTCCCGGAACGCCGGGTCCCGGACGTCTGCGTCCTCGACCCGGACGGGGACGTCGTCCGTCACCTGACGGCCGCGGGTGCGGCGGAAAAAGACGAGACGTGGCCGGGGTATCACACCGACCTCTACCGGTTCGAACGGAACGGCGAGGAGTTCGGGATCGTGGGCTGTGCCGTGGGGGCGTCGTTCGCCGTCCTCGTCGCAGAGCAGCTGTTCGCCGCCGGCTGTGAGTTCCTCGTCAGCGTCACCTCGTCCGGGCGGATCGTGCCGAAAGACGATCCGCCCTACTTCGTGCTCATCGAGCGCGCGCTCCGCGACGAGGGGACGAGCCACCACTACCGGTCGTCGGGCCGGTACGCGAGTCTCGACCCCGACCTCCGCGCTTCGGTCGAACGCGCGTGCGAAGCGGTGTCTCGACCGGTGTACGCGGGAGCGACGTGGACGACCGACGCCCCCTTCCGGGAGACGGAGACCGCGATCAAACGCGCCCGGTCCGAGGGGGTCCTCGCGGTGGAGATGGAGGCGGCGGCCCTGTACGCGTTCGCGGACGCCCGGGACCGGGCGGTCGTCTGCTTCGCGCACGTGACCAACCAGATGGGGCAGACCGAGGAGGACTTCGAGAAGGGCGAGGCGGACGGCAGTCGAGACGCGCTGGCGGTGATCGACGCCGCCGCGGCCGCCTGGCGCGCGTCGGACTGAGTTCACGCCCCATCCCGGGCGTCGCGATACCGCTCCCGGAGTCGGGCGAACAGTGCGCGGCCCGTCTCGGTCCGCAGCCGGGGCTCGGTCGTCGCGAAGAACTCGTCGAGGTCGTCGTACTCGCGGAAGGCGTCCGGATCCCCCCGGTCGGGGTCGTATCGGTCGTCACGCTCGTAGACGACGGCCTGCAGGCAGACGTCGAGGAGGTCACACTCCTTGACGAGCGCGGCCGCCGGCGAGTCGCGGGCCTCGTACGCCTCCCACGCGTCGCGGACGCGGTCGGGGAGCGGGCCGGCGAGGTCGCGCATCGCCTCGCGCTCGGCGGCCTCCTTGGCGTCGGGGTCGACCGTCTCCGCCGTCGAATCGGCGCGAGTCGCGACGTCGCCCGTCTCCGCCTCGGCGACGTCGTGGACCACGGCGAGCCGGAGCGCGCGGTCGAGGTCGACGTCGGGGAGGTCTCCGCGGAAGCGGTCGCCGAGCGTTAAGACGAGGTACGCGACGCCCCACGCGTGCGCGGCGACCGACTCGGGCTCGTCGACGCCGCGGAGCTGCCAGCCCGTGCGCCGCTCGTCTTTGAGGGCGTAGGCGTCGAGGAGGGCGTCGAGGGCGGGCTCGGCCTCGGGGGGAGCGTCGCCGTCGGACTCCGGTTCGTCTCCGGCCATCGCGGGCGGCTACTCGGCGAGGGTCCAGGCGTTCTCGCCCGCCAGGTCGGCGACGTCGCGGCGGACCATCTCGTCGAGCACCTCGTCGAGGCGGCCGGCCTGGGCGACCTCCATCTCGATGCGGCCGATGCCGTGGTACTCGTCGAGGTAGTGCCGGACGTCCTCCCGATCGAAGACGTTCCGGTCGGCGCGCTCCATCGCGCCCTCGGTGAGGTCGATCATGTCCTCGAGGAAGTTCCACGGGTAGACGACCCACGTCCACTCCTCCAGTCGCTCCCCCACGAAGTCGGGCTGGAACTCGGAGGTGCCGAGCAGCTGGAGCGTCGCGGTGCGGACCTCGGCGGCCTCCCGGTCGTCGACGTACTCCTCGGCGCGGCGGATCGAGCCGCCGGTGTCCGCGATGTCGTCGATGATTAGGACGTCTTTCCCCTCGACGCTTCCCTCCGGCATCGGGTAGCGGATCTGCGGCTCGCCGCTCTTTTCGGCGGTCCCGACGTAGTGTTCCATCTTGAGGCTCGTGAGGTCGTTGAGCCCGAGGAAGTCGCAGACGCACCGCCCCGCGAACCAGCCGCCGCGGGCCAGCGCGACGACCACGTCCGGCTCGAAGTCGGCGCGTTTCACCTCGTTGGAGACGTTGCGGCAGAGCCCGTAGATGTACTCCCAGTTGGTGAGGGTGCAGTCGAAGTCGTCCGGGAGGTCGCTCATACGGCCGTCCTTCTCATCCGCGCGCTCATAAGGGTTTAGCAACGTTCCCAGCGGGGGATCGACCGAAGCGAGCGACGCGACACGACTCATTCGGAACTGCGGTGGCGCGCGCCTCCGAGTGGCCGACAGGCCACGAGGAGCGCGTGCGAGGGAGTGGGTCGTCCGGAGCAACGCGGAGGGCGACCGACGAGGCTGGGGAGGCATGAGGCGCGGTTGTAGTGCGTGGCGGGGTGGGACCCAAAGGGGCAGCCGTGAGGACGGCGCAGGCGACGTAAGCACCGGAGGGAGCGAGTGAAACGAGCGACCGAGGAGCACAGCGAGCGTGCGCCGTCCTCACGGCTGGGGCTTTGGAGGAGTCCGCCGTCGATCTGTCGTCAACGATTTATCAGTAATCGGCTGGGGCTTTGGAGGAGTCCGCCGTCGATCTGCCGTCAACGATTTATCAGTAATCGGCTGGGGCTTCGGAGGAGTCCGCCGTCGATCCGCCGTCAACGATTTATCAGTAATCGGCTGGGGCTTTGTGAGCGGTCCCCGTGTAGCAGTCGGTCATTTATAAGCGAACTTCTGAGGCGATATGAGCGTATTCCGCGTCAGCGACGGCAACGACGTGGAGATGAGAACCGCGAAAACGAGTCCCCGAAATCGAAACGAATCGGCCTCATCACACGTCATATCAGTCCCGACACGATTTAGGTGACCCGCCCGTAACGGGTCGGTAATGAGTACTCAGGCCGCGACGGAAGACCACACGGTCGTGATCGGGCTGGAGGTCCACGTCCAGCTCGAGACCGACACGAAGATCTTCTGCGGCTGTTCGACGGAGCCCGCCGCCGAGGAGGAGCCGAACACGCGCACGTGCCCGACCTGCCTCGGGCTGCCGGGCGCGCTGCCGGTCCTCAACGAGGGCGCCGTCGAGGCCGCGGTGAAGGTCGGCAAGGCGATCGACGCCGACATCCCCGAGACGACGACGTTCCACCGGAAGAACTACTACTACCCCGACCTGCCGAAAAACTTCCAGCTCACGCAGTACGACGCCCCGATCTGCCAGTCCGGGGAGCTGGAGGTCCGCGTCGACAGCGAGCCCCGGACCATCGGGATCGCGCGCGCGCACCTAGAGGAGGACCCCGGGAGCCTCCAGCACGCCGGGGGCTCCATCGAGAGCGCCACTCACACCCTCGTGGACTACAACCGCGCCGGGACGCCGCTGATGGAGATCGTCACCGAGCCGGACTTCCGGTCGCCGGCGGAGACGCGGGCCTTCCTGGCGAAGCTGGAGGAGGTCCTCGAGTACCTCGGCGTCTTCGACCCGACCCGCGACGGGAGCCTGCGCGTTGACGCCAACGTCTCGCTCGTGCCCGAAAGCGAGGTCGCCGACGACGGGACGATCACGGACGACGCCCTCGCGGACGTGAACCGCGCCGAGGTGAAGAACATCTCCAGCCACAAGGGCGCCGAGCAGGCGCTCGCGTACGATATCACCCGGCAGGAGAACGTCCTCCGGCGCGGCCGCGAGATCGAACAGGAGACCCGCCACTGGGACGAGGGGCGCGGCGTCACCGTCTCGATGCGCTCGAAGGAGGCCGAGAAGGACTACCGCTACTTCCGCGAGGCCGACCTCCCCGCCCTGGAGGTGTCGGACTGGAAAGAGCAGATCCCGATCCCGGAGCTGCCCGACGCCCGCCGCGAGCGCTTCCGGGAGGCGTACGGGCTCGACCGCGAGTCCGCCTCGAAGCTCACCTCGACGAAGGCGGTCGCCGACTTCTTCGAGGACGTCGCGGAGTCGTTCGACCCCGACCTCGCGGCGACGTGGGTCGCGGACAACCTCCTCGGCGAACTCAACTACCGCGAGATGCAGATTACGGACGTCGAGGACCGTCTGGACGAGTTCAAGCGCCTCGTCGAACTCGTCGCCGCCGAGGAGCTCACCGTGAAAAACGCCGAGGAGGTCGTCCTCCGCGAGATGCTCGACGCGGGCGACGACCCCGACACCGTCATCGAGCGCGAGGGGCTCGGCGTCGCCGACTCCGGCGAGGTCGAGGCCGCGGTCGCGGCCGCCATCGACGACAACCCCGACGCGGTCGGCGACTATCACGACGGCGACGAGGGCGCGATCAACTTCCTCGTCGGCCAGGTAATGCAGGCGACGGGCGGGAGCGCCGACCCCGGCGAGGTGAACGGGCTGCTCCGCGAGGAGCTGGACGGGTGAGTCGTGACCGGCGTCGTCGAGCGGTTCCGCCGATGAACGTCACCGTCGAGCGGCTCCGCCGATGAACGTCACCGTCGAGGTCGTCGGCGAGGGGACCGCCGAGCTGGACCTCCCCGACGACGCCACCTACGCCGACCTCATTCGGGAGGCCGGCTACCACCCGCAGGAGGCGTCGGCGCTGGTCGACGGCTCTCCGGTCCCCGGCGACCGCGTCGTCGACGCCGGGTCGGTGAAGCTGCTCCGACTGATAAAGGGCGGCGCGACGGACGGCGCGTGAGCGGGGAGCGCGGTCCGGCCGATCCGACCGACCTCCCAGACAGTGTCGCGGTCGAGACGGCCTCGCCGGACGACCGCCTCGGCGTGCTCCGCGTGCTCGACGCCGCCATGCTGGAGACGGACTCCGAGGGCGTCGCCGCCGCGATCGACGGCGGCGACGCGCTCGTCGCCCGGTTTAAAAGGACGGACGCGGTCGTCGGCGCGCTGGTCGCCACGCGCCCCGAGCCGGACCGGCTACACGTCGACGCCGTGGCCGTCCGGCGGGCGCGTCGCGGACGGGGCATCGGTTCCGCGCTCGTCGCCGCCGCGGTGCGACGGGCCGAGCGCGACGCCGGAGTCGGTCTCGTGACCGCGGAGTTCGACCCGAAACTGGAGGGGTTTTACGCCGGTCTCGACTTCGAGGCGGTCCCGGCGACTGACTCCGACGAGCCGGGCCGACTCCGAGGTCGCCGCCGGGTCAGCGAGGACCGCGACCGCGAGAATCCCGACGAGCGGGGCGACTGAGTCGGCGACCCTTGCCCGGGAGTCACGCGCCGAATCAGGCGCGGACGACGAGCACGGAGAGGTCGGAGAAGGCGCTGTCGGCCGGCTCGTCGCCGCCGGCGCCGTCGGCGAGCGCTCCCAGATCGGTTCGCGTGATCGCCTCGTCGGGATGGGTCAGCCGCTCGCAGACGAGCGCGTCGAGGCCCCGGTCCGCGCCCCCGGAAACGAGCTCGGCCGCGATGTCCTCGGGCATCCAGTCGTACGGGCGCGGGATCGCGATCAGGTGTCGGTCGCCGACGGCTCGGCCGAGGCGGGCGAGCGCGGGCGAGACGTCGCCCCTGACGTGGAGCGTCTCGAAGACCGACGCCTCCAGCGGCGTGCGCGCACGGCTCGCGGCGACCTGCACCGAGGAGATCCCGGGGACGACCGCGACCGGCGCGTCGACGGCGGCCTCGACCTTGCCGAGGAACTGGTAGCCGGAGTGGTTCGGGTCGCCCATCAGCACGGCGACCGCGCGCGCGCCGTCGGCGGCGCGAGCGGCGAACCGCCCGAGCGCCTCCGGCTCGTCGCGGTAGCCACAGGTGATAAGCTCCGCGTCGGTCTCCCCGGCGACGAAGTCGACCACCGTCTCGAAGCCGACGACGACGTCGGCCTCGCCGAGCAGCCGACCCGCGCGCCGCGTCAGCAGCTCGGCGTTCCCCGGACCGATGCCGACGGCGTGGACGGGCCGGCGGTCCTCGTCGTCGGCCCGGGACGGCTCCGGCGCCGCGCTCGCCGCCTCGGCCGGGCGATCGGGGAGGTCCGGGGGGGCCGCCTCCTCGCCCGTCACAGCTCGACCCCGCCGTCGCGGGCGTCGCTGGCGACGTGGACCAGCTCGTTCGTCAGCCCGGCCGCGAGGCCGCTGCCGCCGCGACGGCCGACGTTCCCGGGCGGTCCGGGCGGGAACGCGAGCCACGGCGCGACGGAGGCCGTCAGCAGGCCTGCGGCGCCGAACGCGTAGCTCCGGACCGCGCCGGATCCCGGGACGATCGGCTCGAGGAGGTAGAAGGCGACCCCGAACGCGACGACGCCGAGGAAGACGCCCCAGAGGACGCCGGAGAGCACGCTCGCGCCGTCGGCGACGGAAGCCGAGAGCCCGCCCTCCCCGTGAGAGTCGCCCGCGTGGTCGTGGCCGCCCGCGCCTTCGACGTGCGCGCTCCCCTCGGCGAACGCCACGAGCGGGTTCGCCACGAGCGCCACGAGCAGCCCGAAGGCGAGCCCCGCGACGAGCCCGGACTTGACGCCGTTCGCCACGTAGGCGGCGATCATCTCAGTGGCAGACGACGCCGGCCGCGTGCCGGAAGTCGTGCATCGCCTCGTGTGCCGTCGGCTCCTGGAGCAGCGCGAGCGCGAAGCCGAGCGCCGCCACCGCGAGGAGGACGGACAGCACCTGCGTGAGCGTGAGTTCCGTTCGCGCGAGTCACAGCCGGTCGTGAACCGTGTTCGCAGCCATTGACAATCTAATTTGTACGAACAAAAGCACACTTGTAAATCTTTCCGAGTCGCCCGCGGGCGAGAGGGGGCGCACATCCGACGTCCCTTTCCGCGTCGGCGGCGTATGCGACCTTATGAACGCAGTTTCGCCAGCGGTCTTCGCGCGCAAGGCGTCACGAGACGGGAGGAGAGGCAGATGAGCGGCAAAGACGAATACTACAACAAGGCCAAACAGGAGGGGTATCGCGCCCGGTCGGCCTACAAACTCAAACAGTTAGACGAGGCCGCCGGACTCGTCTCACACGACCTGCGCAACCCGCTCCAGATTATCAGTGCGAATCTGGCACTCATCGAAGAGTCCGAACACGAAGACCGGCTCCAGTCGATAGCCGAGGCGACAGAACGGATGGAGGAAATCGTCGACCAGGTTCTTACGGTTGCGCGCACGGGCGGGGACATCCACGAGACGGAGATCGTGGAGCTACAGTCGATGGCACGGCAGGTGTGGGACGCCACCAGCGATGGGCCCGGAACGCTCGACGTCGAGACGACAGCCACCGTCGACGCCGACCCACGACGCCTGAGACAGTGCTTCGAGAACCTCTTTCGGAATAGCGTGGAGCACGGTTCGACGGACAGTCAGTCACAGGCCGAGGATGGCGTAACCGTCACCGTCGGGGACATCGACGGTGGATTCTACGTCGAAGACGACGGCCCCGGCTTTCCCGAGGATGCCCTCGCCGCCGGCCAGTCCGTCGTCGACTACTACACCGAAAAAGGCCGGTACGGCCTCCAGATCGTCGAGAACGTCACCGACGCCCACGGCTGGGAATTGCAGATTACGAACGGCGAGGACGGCGGTGCGCGCTTCGAGATTCTGACCGACTAGCTGCTGGCGGTGACAGTCCGGTCACATGTACTGCCCGAGTCCGGTCTGTTCCTGCCCGGACCTGACCTCCTCCCACGAGATGCCCAGTGCCTCGATGATGCGCTCGATTGGGCCTTTCAGCGTCTTGTCGAGCATCTTGTCCCAGTCCACCTCGAACTCCTCGGGCACCTGGTCGTCGTACTCGAAGCAGATGACGTCCGGGTCCCGCTTGAACTCGCCATACAGCGGGTCCTCGGAGGGGTCCAGCCCCTGCTCGTCCTGCACCCGCTGGAAGAAATCGGGGTGGACCTTCTTCAGATACAGTCGCTTGGGTTTCGAGCCGCTCTGGAAATTTGTTCCCAGCAGCATGTTGGCGTACTTCGCGCCCCGGACCTGCGCGGTGTCGGTGTCGTAGTTGTCCAGTTTCTTCCCGATGCCGCCGGGGATGCCCACATCCGACAGCGAGACGTTGCCCGCCCGGAAATCCTCGATGACCTCGTGGAGGTACTCCTTGACCGTCTCTGTGTCCTCGCCGGTCACAATCATGTCGATGACCTCCTTCTGGACCTCTTTCGTGATGGCGGCGATGTCAGAGCGCTGGTACTCGAAGCCCGTGATGTCGATGTCGTCGACGTCCTTGCCCTCCTTCCAGACGATATGTCCCGCGTAGCGTTTCTTCTTGCCCGCCTGGAAGAAGCGCCGGTAGAGTTTCTCGAACTCGATCTGGAAGCGGTGTTCGGCCGCGTTGAGTTCCTCCAGGGCGAACTCGTCGTAGGAACTGTTGATGACGTCTTCCAGTTCGAACCCCTTCTGGATTGTCGCCGCGATGGTTTCGAGTTCCCCCTCATCCATTTCCGGGTGTTTCTCCCGCATCTCGTCGGTAATCTCGACCCCGCCCTCGACATCTTCGGGGCCGACATCTCCAACCTCTAACATAACCGAGTCGGTGTTGTGGAGGACGAGACCGCCGACGCCGTCGACGAAGTTCTCGTTTTCTTCGACACTCAGGTCGTAGACGTACCCGTCGTGGTCGACGTCGTTTAGCACCGGGTCGCGTCCGGAACGGTAGTAGTCACAGGTCCGAATCGTGTACGACGATTTTGCGTCCCTGTATTTCAACGAGTGCTTCTCTCCGCGCTGGGTAAGCAACACCGAGAGCCCGGCAGCCAGTTCACGGCTCGTCGTCTCGAAGTCGAAGTTCCGCTCGGTGTCGGCCCACCTGATGTCTTCGGGGTCGATCGGTTTGGCGTCGTCGCTGACGTACGAGAAGTCGAGGTGGCCACACTGTTGGCAGGTTTCTACCCCCCGCTCGATGCGAAAGCCGCAGTGCTCGCAGTAGGCCATGCCGGCTGTATGTGCCGCGGTAGCAAATGTCTACCGTGGGGAACGACAGTAATCAGAAAAACAGCGCCGGAATCGTGTTCCGGAAGATGTTGAGCGTGATGAGAAAGAGGAGTCCGACCACGAGCCAGTTGAACTTCTCCTCGTCGATTTCGAGCCGTCGCAGGTAGGTGCCGATGAGCAGGCCGACGATGGTGACGACGGCGATGACCGAACCGAGCCAGAGCCGGTATGTCGTCATGAGGTCGGTAAAGAAGGCCATCTGGAGGATGCGGACGGTGAATATCGTCAGGAGAACCATCGAGAGTCCGCCGATATACCGCTCGACGTCACGTTCGAACGTGTGGAAGTACGTGGGGAGAACCGGGCCGAGGTTGGCCACCGCGAGCAAGAATCCCTCCAGGAAGCCAGCGACGCTGAGCGCGACGGGGTGGTGGGCTTCCTCGACCGTGACGAAGTTCTGGAGGACCTGAAAGACGACGTAGCCCAGGATGACCAGCCCGATGAGGAAGGGGACGATGGGGCCGGTCCGGAACTGCGAGAGGAACGTGACGCCGATAACAGAGCCGACGACAGCCAGTCCGAGCAACACCCACTCCTCCCGGATGAACGCGATGCCAGTGTCCGTCTCGCCGATTTGGAAGACGTTGAGCATCCACGGGGGAATCGCGAGCACGACCACCGCGAGCGTCGGGTCGATGACCGACGCGAAGATGGGCGTCGTGATGAGCGCGTAGCCAAAGCCGATCATCCCCTTGACCGCACCGGCCGCGATTGCGACGAGAACGAACAGGGCGAGCAACCCACCCGACACGTCCGACTGAAGTCCCGCGGTGAGGTTGTCCGTCCCCGGAAAGAAGACGACCGACCCGGCGACGACGATGAGTGTCGCGAGTGCCATCATCACCTCCCGGTAGCGGAAATTGACAAGATTGGTGAGGAACTGTTCAGCGTCGACGTGCGATTCCTGTGAACTCATAGGAGGTGGGAGTCGGAGATACACCGGATATGTCCCTCATGGGCTTGCACGCTTTCTAATCGGTAAACGAGCGGGGAATCTCGGAGGTTCGATAGCCGCCCGTGTCGGACGCTTTCGGGTATTTCAGTGTCTAATACGGTTGTTTGCTTCATTATCTTCTGTCTCATGTACCGGTAACAATCTCTGGATGTTTGGCGGACGAATCGGGACAACGACACGGGTTTAGGCCTGTATCGTCTACGGCCCGCAACCAATGGCAGGAAAGGACAAATACTACAACAAGTCGAAACAGCAGGGGTACCGCGCCCGGTCGGCCTACAAGCTGAAACAGATCGACGAGGAGTCGGACCTGTTCGAGCGCGGCGACACCGTCGTCGACCTCGGCGCCGCGCCCGGCGGGTGGCTACAGGTCGCCGCCGAAGAGGTCGGCGAGTCAGGGACGGTCGTCGGCGTCGACCTCCAGCGCATCGACGACCTCGAGGAGCACGACGCCGAGACGATCCGCGGCGACATGACCGACGAGCGCACGCGTCACTACCTGCGCGAGGCGGTCGGCGAGCGCGGGGCCGACGTCGTCGTCTCCGACATGGCGCCGAACATGACCGGCGAGTACTCCCTCGACCACGCCCGGTCGATTCACCTCGCCAGGCAGGCGTTCGACGTGGCCGAGGAGCTGCTCGCGCCCGGCGGCGACTTCGTCGCGAAGGCCTTCCAGGGCGAGGACCTCGACGCCTTCCGCGAGGACGTCCGCGGGGAGTTCCAGTACCTCCGGACCGTCTCGCCGCCCGCCTCCCGCGACTCCTCCTCGGAGGTGTACCTCGTCGCGAAGGGACTGAACACGGCGCCCGTCGAGGCGGGCGACCGACTGGAGGTGACCGTCGAAGAGCTCGGCGACGAGGGCGACGGGATCGCGTACGTCGAGGGGTACTCGGTCTTCGTCTCGGACGCCGCGGTCGGCGAGACCGTGACCGTCGAGATCGACGAGGCCAAGCCGCGGTTCGGGTTCGCGGAGCGCGTCGATGTCGCCGAGGAACGCGACGAGGGTGACGAAGCGCACGCCGACGACGCCGACGCGTAGGCGCTCGCTTTTCGCGGCCGCCGCCCGCGGTTCCCTTATCAGTTCCGAGAACTCCGGTCGAGTGGTTATATACCCCGATCCGAAACCGGCGACGAATGAGTCGAAACGGCGGCGGCGAACGGTCGAACGGAGAGAAGCCGTCCCGAGGGGACGGAGAGCGGTCGAACGGGCACGCGACGAACGGAGCGACGGCGACGGGAGCGAGCGAGGGGCCGGAGGCGTCCGGTGACGACGAGGGGCTTCCGACGGGGGCGTTCCGCGAGGTCGCGGCGCGGCTCGCCGACGGCGACCTGGGCGCGCGGTTCCCGGAGCCTGACGGGGACGAGAGGGACACCGAGGCGGCCGCGCTCGCGAGCGACCTCAACGCCTTCGTCGACGACGTCGCCGACACCCTCTCGGCGGCCGACGGGTTCGGCGACGAGGTCGCGGGAGCGTCCGATCACGTCCGGTCGAACGTGGCGCGGGCGAAGGACCGCAGCGAGGACGTGTACGCCGCGGTCGACGACATCGAGGCGGCCGCGACGACGCAGCGCGACGAGATCGCGGAGGCGACGCGGGAGCTGCAGAGCGTCTCCGCGGCGACCGAGGAGGTCGCCGCCTCCGCCGAGGAGGTCGCGACCACCGCGGCGAGCGTCGCCGAGCGCGCCGACGAGGGCAACGACGCCGCCACGGCCGCGATCGACGAGCTCCGGGTCGTCGACGAACGCACCGAGACCGCCCGCGAGCGCGTCGAGTCGCTGGAGAGCGAAGTCGCCGCGATCGAGGACGTCACCGACCTCATCCGCGATATCGCCGACGAGACGAACATCCTCGCGCTGAACGCCTCGATCGAGGCCGCGCGGGCCGGCGAGGCCGGCGCCGGCTTCGAGGTCGTCGCCGAGGAGGTGAAGTCGCTCGCGGAGGAGGCGCAGGAGGCGACCGCCGAGATCGAGGCGTCCATCGACGACGTGCGCGAGGAGACGGACGCGACCGTCGCGGAGATCGCCGACATGCGCGAGCGCGTCGGCGACGGGATCGACACGGCCGAGACCGCGCTGGAGGCGTTCGCCGACCTCGCCGAGGACGTCGAGGAGACGACGAGCGGAGTCGAGGAGATCAGCGAGGCGACCGACGACCAAGCGGCCTCGATCGAGGAGGCCGTCGACATGGTCGAATCGGTGGGCGCGCTCGCGGACGACACGGCCGCCGACGCCGCCGCCGTGACGACGATCGCCCACACGCAGAAGACATCGCTGACCGAGGTGGCTGCGGGCGCGTCGACGCTCTCCGACCGGACGGGTGCGCTCGACGAGGAGTTGGAGACGTACGCGCTCGACGGGGCGACCGCGGACGACGACGCGACCGTCGTGGAGTTCTGGCACGCCCTCGGCGGGCGGAAGGCCCACCTGCTCGACGAGTTCGCCGCCGAGTTCGAGGCGGCGACCGAGGGGGTCGAGATCCGACCGTCCTCGAAGGGGAGCTACCGCGGCGTGTTCGACGCGACGCTGGCGGCCGCCGAGCGCGGCGAGCCGCCGACGGTCGCGCACCTCTACGAGATCGGGACGAAGCGCGCGCTCGACAGCGGCGCGTTCGCGCCGGTCGAGGGGCTGTTGGAGGCGGTCGACCGCGACCGGTTCGGGGCCAACGCCGCGCTCGACCCCGACGACCTCCTCGACCCGGTCGCGAACTACTACCGGACGGACGGGCGGCTCCACTCGCTCCCCTTTAACGCCTCGACGCCGGTACTCTACTACGACCGGGCGGCCTTCGAGCGCGCCGGGCTGAACCCGGACGACCCGCCGTCGACGTTCGCCGAGGTGCGGCACTGCGCCGAGCGGCTCGTCGAGCGCGGCGGCGTCGAGACCGGCATCACGTTCGCGAACTACTCGTGGTTCGTCGAGCAGTGGTTCGCCGAGGCGGGCCAGCCCCTCGTCGACGCCGAGAACGGCCGGGCGGGGACCCCGACCGAGGCGTACTTCGACGCCGAGGCGGGCGAGCGGGTGTACGAGTGGATCGCCGAGATGGCGGCCGACGGGCTGTACCACGACCCCGGAATCGAGGCGCGGGGGCAGGCCAGAGAGGCGTTCCACGACGGGCGCGCCGGCATGCTTATCGGGTCGACCTCGGCGATGGTCACCGTTCGCGAGGGGGCATCGTTCCCCGTCGGCACCGGCTACTTCCCGGTGGCCGACGAGCGCCACGGCGTCGTCGTCGGGGGCGGGTCGCTGTGGGTCGCCGACGGCGCGCCGACCGACGCGAAGCGCGCGGCCGCCGCGTTCCTCGGGTGGCTCGCGGCCCCGGAGCGGCAGGCCCGCTGGCACCGCGAGACGGGCTACTTCCCGGTCCACGAGGGGGCCGTCGACCGGCTTTCCCGGGAGGGCTGGTTCAACGAGAACCCCGGCTACCGGACGGCGATGGACCAGCTGGCGGACGCCGAGGACCGCGTCGCCACGACGGGAGCCCGGATAGGGCCGTTCGACACGGTCCGGACGCTCGTCGCCGAGGCGTCGGTCGAGGCGCGGGAGTACGGGACGGCGGAGGCGCTCGACAGGCTCACCGAGAGCGCGGAGCTACAGCTCCGGTCGTACGCGGAGTCCGAAAGCGACTCCGGCGGCCGTTGACCTCGGACGAGCGCTTCGGCGACTCGCGCCCGAGTCGGCGACGACGAGTCACGCGTCGGGCTCCGGCTCGGCGGGCGCCGGCGGCTCGACCGTGGCACCGCAGACGACGTACCGGACCCCTTCGTCGTGCGCGACGTCGGGTTCGATGGACCAGCCCTCGATCCGGGCGAGAGCGCGGACGTTGGGGAGCGACATCCCGGCGTCGGCGGCCGGTTCGGCGCTCTCGTATTCGAAGAGCAGCTCGGCGTCGGCGGCGGCGCCCGCGGCGAACCGGCCGTCGTCCGTGACCGCGAATCCCCCGTCCGTCAGCGACACCGTCACCGTGGTCGCCTCGTTGAACGCCGCGAACGCGAACGCGTTTTTCAGCAGCTGTTTGAATCGGGTCGGGACCGCGAGGATGTGGCCGGACCCCTCGACGACCACGTCGACGCCGACGTCGGAGGCCGCCTCCGCGTCGCGCACCGCCCCCTCGAAGCCGACGAGCGACGGGTCGTCGAAGTCGCGGGCGTGTCGCACCAGCGTGTGGAGGTCCTCGACGACGTCGCCGATCCGATCGATCCGACGGCGCGCCACCGCGATCGACTCGGCGGCGTCCGGGTCGTCGCCGCCGTCGAGCCGCCCCGCTGCGTCCCCGAGGTAGCCGTCGGCGATCGCGACGGAGTTCCGAAGCTCGTGGGCGATCGCGCCCGCCATGTCCCCAAGCTGTTCCTCGTGGCGCTCGATCCGCTCGCGCTGTCGCTCGATTTCGGTCACGTCCTGGACGAGCAGCGCGTGCCCGAACTCCGCCCCGCCGATGGAGAGCGACTCGCTCGTGACGCAGTAAGTCCGCGTGTCTCTCTCGGACTCGGCCACGTCGACGAGAGCGGTCCGCTCCTCGCGGTACGCGTCGGCGACGGCCGGCGAGATCTCCCCGACGCGAGTCGCACCGGCCGCGACCGAGGGGAACAGCTCGGCGAACCGCTCGTTGTGGTCGCGGACCTGTCCCTCGGGGCCGAGGACGAGCACGCCGCCGGCGGTGCGCTCGACGAACGAGTTGGTCGCCGTCCGTTCGAGCGCGAGGAAGGTGTCCTCCACGAAGTACACCGTCCCGACGGCGAACACCGCGACCCCGAGCGGCTCGTAGCTGAGCGCCGGAAGCACGCTCGGCGCCGCCTGTGCGACCGCGTTCGGGACGACGGCCAGTCCGGTCGCCGCGAACAGCCCGACGAGCGTCCACGAGGAATGCTCGGACTCCTGGAAGAGACGGTACAGCAGGTAGAAGCCGACGAGCGAGAGGGCGTACGCGAGGGCGAGCGACCCCCAGTAGAGCGCCCCTTCGTCGATGACGAGGCGACGAGCGGGATCGGTGCGGAAGGACGCGGAGAAGTACCGGCCGTGGATCGGGTTCGTGAGTTTCATCCCGGCGACAGCGACGTACACCCCGAGGCCGACCCACCGGTACCTCGGTCGGCGGTGGTAGTCGCGGGCGGCGTACGCGGAGGCGAAGTAGAGCCACGCGAACGGCGTGGCGAAGCCGGCGAGGAGCGCGAGGACGTAGAGCGCGACCGCCGTCGACTCCGTGCCGGCCAGCAGCACGCCGGCCTGCAGGACCCCCCAGACGCCGACGAGGATCAGCAGCCAGCGGAGGCCGTGCCTGGCGTCGTCGTTCCGCAGGCGGGAGCCGTGGAGCGCGGCCGCGAAGCAGGCGGCTCCCGAGAGCGCGAACAGCCCCGCGAACCACCATGACACAGCCATGTTCAGCTTAGTCGAAGAGAGCGAGTCTACTTAATCAACGGCCCCGACTCGCAGATGTGAGAACCACAGGCGCTCGTGTGACGAGCCGCGGCAGGAGGCGTCCGCGGCGGGAGGCGTCCGCGGCGGTCAGGTCGCGTCCGCGCGCCGGACCCACTCGCGGAGGGTGAACCCGTCGTACGCCGTCTCGTCGACCACGCGCCACGCCGTCTCGTCCCACGCCGGGAACCGGGTGTCGCCCTCGTAGGCGCCGTCGACGTGGCTGAGGACCATCCGGTCGACGCGGGGCTGGAACAGCTCGTATATCGTCCCGCCCCCGAGGACGTAGACGGCGGCGTCCGAGAGGGGGTCGTCTGGGAGGGAGTCATCCGGGCGAGCGTCGACCGGTCCGGTTCCGGCGGGCGACGCCTCGCCGGCGACGCCGTCGGCCGCGCGGGCATCGGTTCGTTCGCGGACTTTCTCGCGGGCGAGTTCGACCGCCGCGTCGACGCCGTCGGCGACGACCGCGGTGGGCTCGTCCACCGAATCGACGCTGCGGCTCACGACGATCTGCCGGCGGCCGGGGAGGTCGTCGGGCATGGAGTCGAAGGTCCGGCGGCCGAGGACGACGGGCGAGCCGGCGACGCGCTCGCGGTACTGGCGGACGTCTTCGGGGAGGTCCGGCCACGGGACGCCGCCGTCGTTGCCGATCACTCGGTTCTCCGCGAGCGCGGCGACGCTGACGAGTTGCACGGGCACGATAGGCGCGGCGGCGGTAAAAGGCGGTCGCTCCGGTTACTCCGCGAGCCCGAGCAGGTCGAACGGGTAGCCGTTGTCGTTGTCGTCGGCCTGCTCGTAGACGACGCGGGCGGCGGCGACGTCCTGGATCGCGAGGCCGGTCGAGTCGAAGACAGTGACCCCGGTGACGCCCTCCGCGTCCGCGTCGGGGGCGTCGCTTCCCGCGTCGACACCGGCTCGGCCCGGTCGGTTCCCGACGACGATCTCGCCGACCTCGCCATAGATGTCGTCGTCGGTGAGCGTCCCCGCCGCGTAGGGGACGTTGATCTCGCCGGAGTGGGTGCACTGCTCGCGGTCGTCGATGACGACGGTCGCGTCGAGGAGGAGGTCGTCCGCGAGCTCGTGTTTGCCCTCGGCGTCGGCGCCCATCGCGTTGACGTGGGTGTGCTCGCCCACGTCGTCGGGGCCGACGATCGGGTCCTCGACGGGCGTCACCGTCGAGAGCACGTCGCAGTGCCCGGCCGCCGAGGGAGAGCCCGCCCGGACGTCGAACCGGTCGCCGAAGGCGTCGACGAAGTCCGCCACGCGCTCCTCGTCGAGGTCGCTGACCACGACCTCCTCGATGTCGCGCACCTCGGCGATCGCCTCCAGCTGGGTGTACGACTGGACGCCGGCGCCGACGATCCCGAGCGAGGTCGCGTCGGGGACCGCGAGGTGGTCGGTGGCGACCGCGGCGGCCGCGCCCGTGCGCTTCATCGTGAGCGTCGTGCCGTCGAGAATCGCCAGCGGGAACGCCGTCTCGGGGTCGGAGTAGATCATCGTCCCCATCACGGTCGGGAGGCCGTGGTCGGCGGGGTTGTCCGGGTGGGCGTTCACCCATTTGATCCCGGCGGCGTCCCACCCGGTCTCCTCCGCGGTGTCCTCGGCGCGGATGTCGAGGTAGGCGGGCATCGACCGGAAGTCGCCGTCGTACTCCGGGAGGTCGATGTACGACTTCGCCGGCATCTTCGCGTTCCCGCGCTCGTAGGCCGTGAACGCGCCGCGCACCGCGTCGATGACGCGGTCCATCCGGGCGTTCTCGTCGACGTCGTCCGCGTTGAGAAGCAGCGTCTGCATACCGCAAGCTTTGCCAGAAGGGTACTTGAACCCTGCTGGATCGACGGCGGGCGCGGGGGCGACGGTGAGGTCCCACACGGGAGCGTCGGTGACGTGATTTATGAATTTGATTTATAAATGAGTCTGCGGTGGCGCGCGCCTGCGAGCGGCCGCCCTCGGCGGCCGCGAGTCAGCGCGTGCGAGGGAGTCGCGAACGGAGTGAGCGACGAGGCTGGGGAGGTGTGAGGTGTGGTTGCTGTGCGGGGCGGGGTGGGACTCAAAGGGGCAGCCGTGAGGACGGCGCAGACGACGCGAGCACCGCAGGGAGTGAGCGAAGCGAACGACCGAGGAGCGCGGCGAGCGTGCGCCGTCCTCACGGCTGGGGCTTTGGAGGTGTTCACCGCGAGGAAGTCGATCACACAGATCCGAGCGGCTGAGGCTTTGGATATGTTCGCCGCCGGTCTGCAGTCAACCATTTATAGGCGAGCGGCCTGGGCTTTGCAGGTGTTCATCGTCAGATCGAGGTCAGCTGTTTATAAACAACCAACAGAACCGCCGAGCCCCGAGAACACTCAAACGTCGTACAGTCGGGAACACGATTATACCGGCTCCCGACACACACCGATCCATGAGTCTCTCGCTCGACGCCGACCAGCTCGACCGGTACTCAAGACACGTGATTATGGACGAGGTCGGCCCGGAGGGGCAGAAGCGGCTCCTCGACGGGCGCGCCCTCGTGATCGGGGCGGGCGGGCTCGGCGCGCCGGTCATCCAGTACCTCGCGGCCGCCGGCGTGGGCACCATCGGGATTGTCGACGACGACGTCGTCGAGCGCTCGAACCTTCAGCGGCAGGTGATCCACGGCGACGCCGACGTGGGCGAGCCCAAGGTCGAGTCCGCGGCGCGGTACGTCGACCGGCTCAACCCCGACATCGACGTGGAGGCCCGCGAGACGCGCCTCGACGAGGGGAACGTCCGCGACCTGCTGGCCGGGTACGACGTGGTCGTCGACTGCGCGGACAACTTCCGGACGCGGTACGTCGTCAACGACGCAGCCCGGATCGAGGGGCTGCCGGTGGTCCACGGCGCCATCTACAAGTTCGAGGGACAGGCGACGACGCTCGTCCCCGAGGGCCCCTGCTACCGGTGTCTGTTCCCGGAGGCGCCCGAGCCCGGGACGGTGCCCGACTGCGCGGCCACGGGCGTGCTCGGCGTGCTCCCCGGCACGGTCGGCTGCGTCCAGGCCACCGAGGCGATCAAGCTCCTGCTCGGGGTCGGGGAGACGCTTGGCGGTCGACTCCTCTTTTACGACGCGATGGACCTGAGCTTCGAGACGGTCCCGTACCGGCGGAATCCGGACTGTCCGGTGTGCGGCGACGACGCCATCGAGACGATCGACGGGATCGACTACTCGGGCGGCTGTCGCGTGGACGCGGACTGAGTCTGCGGGTGTGGTCCGACGCCGGTCACGGCGAACCCTCGGTCACCCCCGAGCCGCCGACGGCGCCCGAGCCTTGGGCCGGGAACCCCGACCGGACGCACCACCGGCAGTAGCGGAAGTCCGATCGGTTCTCCGCCCCGCAGTGCTGGCAGACGACGGTCTCGCCGTCGACGTCGATCGACGGCGGGTCTCCGTCCGGAACGGTTCCGGTCGCCGACGATCCGGTGTCGGCGTCCGCGGCGAACTCCGGGCCAGCTGCCGGGGAGCCGTCCGGGTGGGCTCCCGGTCCGGACTCCGACTCCGAGGGCGACGAATCGCCGGCCGACCCGAGGATCTCGGGCCGCTCCCAGTCCCGCCTCGCGAGGAGCCACGCGAGGGCGAGGTTGGCGGCGATCACCGCCGTGAACACCGAGGCGACCGGAAGGAGGGTACCTCCCGTCATGTGTCGCGTGTTAGCAGGCGAGGGATATAGGATCAACGGTGGTTGAGGGAGGTCCGGTACGGTTCTCTCGAGGAGGCGTCCCCCGCCACTCTTACGGCGGCCCGCCGAACGTGGAGGGGTATGAAGGATATCGTCCACACGGACGGGGCGCCCGAGGCGGTCGGGGCGTACAGCCAGGCGACGACGAACGGCGACCTCGTCTTCACGGCCGGGCAGATCCCGCTGACGCCTGACGGCGACCTCCTCGGCGACGCGCCGATCGCGGAACAGACCGAGCGAGCCCTCGACAACCTCGTCGCCGTGCTCGACGAGGCGGGCGCGGAACCGACGGACGTGCTGAAGACGACGGTCTTCCTCGCCGACATCGACGACTTCGATGAGATGAACGAGGCGTACGCGGGCTACTTCGGCGAGTCGCCGCCGGCGCGCTCGGCGGTGCAGGCGGGCGCCCTCCCGAAGGGCGTCGGCGTCGAGATAGAGGCAGTCGCCGTCGTCGAGTAGGATGAACGGCGACGGCGGACGAGCCACGGGCGGGTCCGAGACGCGGGCTCCCGGGCCGACGAAGCGCGCCAGAGCGAAGTCGGCCGCCCTGTGGGGGCTCGTCGGGGGGTTCTCGTTCCTCGTGCTCGCGCAGGGGTTCCGGATCGCCGCGGGCGACCTCCCGGTCGGATACGGTGGCGTGATCGGGCTCGCCGCGGCGGTCGCCGTCGCGTCCGGCGGGATCGCCTACGCGACGGAGCATCGACTGCGGACGAAGCACCCGAAGAGAAGGACTTAACAGTCACAGCGGATTACCTCGACGTGAGCCAGGATGGCCGAGTGGTAAGGCGCACGCCTGGAAAGCGTGTTCCCTTCTGGGATCGGGGGTTCAAATCCCTCTCCTGGCGTTTTCAGGCCGACGCGAGTTCGTAGCCACAGCGCCGTCTCCACCCCGTCGCTCGACGTTTCCGCACACCGACACAAGACTCATATGTGTGGGTTGTGTTGTCACGGGTGACGATGCCAGACACGAAATCGGGTCGCGAACGGAAGGGGAAGAACAAGCGCCGGCAGCTGGAGAGCCGCCTCAACGAACGCGAGCTCGACGCCGCCGACGAACCGCCGGAACCGACGCTCGACGAGGTCGACTCGAACTACCTCGACGGGGACGAGCTCGATCGGTGACCGCTCGCGACCGAATGCCGCCTTCGCTTTTCGATTCGTAACCGCACTCCGGGAGCGACGCGCCCGCCGTCTCGCACTCCGAGAGCGACGCGCCTCTCTCGTCTGTCTCCCCGCCGCGACGGACGTCGAGGTATATAAATAGGCCTGTGTGGGCGCCAGAATCGCCGCGGGGTGGCATGCTAACTACCCGCATATGCGACGGGGGAAGCGACCGGAGTCCGGCGTTTTTGTCGGATTTCGGACCGCCGATCCCGGCGCGGCTCGATCGTTTCTCACCGACGGGTTTATATAGAATCACAATCAATCAAACAGTGTATGAGTCAGCGAATGCAGCAGGGTCAGCCGATGATCATCATGGGCGACGACGCCCAGCGCGTCCAGGACAAGGACGCACAGGAGTACAACATCTCCGCGGCGCGCGGCGTCGCCGAGTCCGTGCGCTCGACGCTCGGACCGAAAGGGATGGACAAGATGCTCGTCGACTCGACGGGCGACGTCACCATCACGAACGACGGCGTCACCATCCTGCAGACGATGGACATCGACAACCCGACCGCCGAGATGATCGTCGAGGTCGCCGAGACCCAGGAGGACGAGGCCGGCGACGGCACGACGAGCGCGGTCGCGATCGCGGGCGAGCTCCTCAAGAACGCTCAGGACCTCCTCGAGCAGGACATCCACCCGACAGCGGTGATCAAGGGGTTCAACCTCGCGAGCGAGTACGCCCGCGAGCAGGTCGACGATATCGCCACGCAGGTCGACGCCGGCGACACGGAGGCGCTGAAGAACGTCGCCGAGACGTCGATGACGGGCAAGGGCGCCGAGCTCGACAAGGAGACCCTCGCCGACCTCGTCGTCCGCGCGATTCAGGGCGTCACCGTCGAGGCCGACGACGGCTCGCACGTCGTCGACCTGGCGAACCTCAACATCGAGACCCGCACGGGCCGCGCGGCCGGTGAGTCCCGCCTCCTCTCGGGCGCGGCGGTCGACAAGGACCCGGTCCACGACGACATGCCGACCGACTTTGGGTCGGCCGACGTCCTCCTCCTCAACGACGCGATCGAGGTCGAGGAGGCCGACGTCGACACCTCGGTCAACGTCGACTCGCCCGACCAGCTCCAGAAGTTCCTCGACCAGGAGGAGGAGCAGCTCCGCGAGAAGGTCGACCAGATCGTCGACAGCGGGGCGGACGTCGTCTTCTGTCAGAAGGGCATTGACGACCTCGCCCAGCACTACCTCGCGAAGGAGGGAGTCCTGGCGGTCCGCCGGACCAAGAAGTCCGACCTGAGCTTCCTCAAGAACGTGCTCGGCGCACCCATCGTCAGCGACCTCGACTCGCTCACCGCGGACGACCTGGCGGTCGGCTCGATCGAGCGCGACGAGGAGGAGGAGCTGTTCTACGTCGAGGGCGAGGACGCCCACGGCGTCACCCTCCTGCTGTACGGCACGACCGACCACGTCGTCGACGAGATCGAGCGCGGCATCGAGGACGCGATCGACGTCGTCGCGACGACCGTCTCCGACGGGCGCACCCTGCCCGGCGGCGGCGCCATCGAGGTCGAGCTCGCCAGCCGGCTCCGCGACTACGCCGACTCCGTCACTGGCCGTGAGCAGCTCGCGGTCGAGGCGTTCGCCGACTCGCTGGAACTAATCCCCCGCGTGCTCGCCGAGAACGCCGGGCTCGACGCCATCGACCTGCTCGTCGACCTGCGCGCGGCCCACGAGGGCGGCGACGCGCACGCCGGGCTGAACGTCTTCTCCGGCGAGGTCGAGGACACGGCCGCGGCCGGCGTCGTGGAGACGGCCCAGGCGAAGGAGCAGGCCATCTCCTCGGCCGCCGAGGCCGCGAACCTCGTATTAAAAATCGACGACATCATCTCCGCGGGCGACCTGTCGACCGGCGGCGACGACGACGAGGGCGGCGCCCCGGCCGGCGGCATGGGCGGCATGGGCGGCATGGGCGGTGCGATGTAAGCGAGGTTCTGAAAGAACCTCGTTGCCGAGCGGGGAGCGAGCGAGGTCGACCGAAGGGAGACCTCGAAGCGAACGGGACGATACGTCCCGTGAGCGATAGCGACCCGCGAGGCGTGAGTCTCGGATAGGTTCACTCACACCCCTCAGACCCGTTTCGACCGCGCATCGCACCTCGAACACGCACGCTCGCGTTCCCCTGGTTTCATTTTTTGAGAGCCGAGTCGGAGAGCCGCGGGACTCGTCGTTACCGTACTGTGATCGGGGGGCGCTGTGGACACGTCGGTCTCGCCACTACGCGGCTGATAAACGAGAGAAGTCTGTCGAGACCGGGACGGGCCTACTTGCCCTGGCGGTCGTTGCCGGTGACGCTCGGGCGGGTCTTCTCCGTGCCCGTGCCGCGCGTGCGCTGACCGCGGCCCTTCGTGCCGGCGGAGGTGAGCCCGCGGAAGGCGCGCCCGCGGTGGTCGTCCGAGGTGATCCACCCGAGGTCGTCGTCGTTCTCGATCGCGGGGTGGGCGGGGTCCACGAGGATGATCTCGTGCCACTTCTGCGAGCCGTCCTCACCGACCCAGTAGGAGTTGAGCACGCGGAGGTTGCGGTACTTCCGCGAGGCGCGCTCCTCGGCGATGCGCTGGATCGACTTGCGGCGCGAGAGACGGTTGACGCCCTGGCGCTTCGAGCGGCGACCCGCCTTGTGGCGCTGCTTTCGCGAGCCGCCCTTCCGGACGCTCACGCGGGCGACGATGACGCCCTGCTTGGCCTTGTAGCCGAGCTCGCGGGCCTTATCGAGCCGAGTCGGGCGCTCGATGCGCTCGATGGCGCCCTCGTTGCGCCACTCCTGTTTGCGCTGCCACTGCAGCTCCGCCAGTTTCCCCTCCTTGGGGGACCGCCACGCCTCCTTGATGTGCGAGTAGAAGCTTCGTGCCATATGTTGTCCGCGGACGGTTGCGATTCAGCCGCGAGGCGGCCACATGTCGTCTCGTCCCGGGGCGCGTCGATCGCGTCGACGGGATCCCGGCGGCGAGCGCCCGCTGTGTCCGCACCAGCGAGTTGTCCGTATTTCCCGCGGTTCGCCCTTAACCGCTTCGCTACGGCGTTCGCGTGGGTGGAGGTGCCACGCCTCGAGCGGCGGCGGGTTACCCGGGTGGGGCGCCAACGCGCCGGGATCGAGACGCGGCTCGTCGAGTGCAGCGTTCGTTCGGCCGATACCGAACCCGACGCGCGGGAAAGAGAGGTGCGATCGAGGCCTTAGCGGCGCACCCCGCGGGTGCGACGGACCGCGAGACGCGCCCCGGCGGATCGCTCACGGGCGGCGTGGGGGTAACGAGCGCGTCCCACAGGGAGGGGGACACACCGTCGGTGACGAGTACCGCTCTACTATCGCCGATGGAGCCGTCGGCCACCGGCACCTGATCGTAGCGACGGGAGCTCAATAAGCGCGGTCCCCCGGCAACGTGGGCCTTTTTGTGTCCGTCCGGACACTGGGGGCCGGGACGGCAGGCCGTGGCGCCCGGCCGCACCGATTTCCCTCGACCGACGCTCCGCTCTCCCCGGGGCGTCGGCGCCGCCGCGATCGGCCCGCAAAGGGGCCACCTCACACGGTCGACCGCCCGCGACCAGGCCGACCGGGACGCGCGAGACGGTCGGTCGGATCGGGAGCGAAGCGAACGAAAAGAGGGGAGATCAGCGCGTCGATTTCCGGTCAGCGGCGCGCCGGAGCGCTCACAGCGCCGCCTGCATGGCCTCAGCGGTCGCCTGCACGCCGAAGTAGAGGACGTACAGCAGGATCAGGGCGATCGGGACCCGAAGCAGCCAGATCCAGACCGTGCTGAGCGCGTCGCCGCCGCGCATGCCCGTCCGGAACTCCTCGATCCCCTCGTCGGCGTACGCCCACCCGACGAAGACCGCGAGCAGGAGCCCGCCGCCGATGAGCAGCACCTGGTTGGCGAGCACGTCGTAGGCGGTGAGGTACGTCAGGTCGGTCGCGGTCGGGATCCCCACGAGGAAGATCAAGACCGCGAGGCCGACGGTCGCCGGCTTCCGGTCGACGTCGAACGTCTCGGTGACGTACGCGACGATCACCTCGAGGATGCTGAACGCGCTCGTGACCGCGGCCATGAACAGCGCGATGTAGAACACCGTGCCGACGACCCGGCCGGCCGGGAACTCGGCGAACGCGGTGCCGAGCGCGACGAACACCGTTCCCGGGCCGCCCGTTCCCGGGTCGACGCCCTGCGAGAACAGGAACGGGAAGATAGCGAGCCCGGCCAAGAAAGCGATGGAGGTGTCGACGACGAGGATGATCAGGCTGTCGTTGAGCAGGCTGCGGTCCTCGCCGAGGTAGGAGGCGTACGTGACCATCACGCCCATCCCGAGCGAGAGTGTGAAGAATGCCTGCCCGGCGGCGTCGGGCAGCAGCGCGAGCGCGTCGCCGAACAGCGTCGAGACGTCCGGCGAGAGGTAGAAGGCGTACCCCTCGGCCGCTCCCTCGAGCGTCGCGCCGTAGCCGGCGAGGACCACGAGCAGGACGATGACGCTCGGGATCATGAACTTCGCCGCGCGCTCGAGCCCGTTGCGAACGCCGAAGACGACGATACCCGCGACGAACGCCATGAACAGCGCGTCGAAGGCGATCGCGTTCGCTCCGACCGACACCGACTCGAAGTACGCCGCGGGGTCGCTGGTGTACGCCCCGGTGACGCTCGCGATGACGTACTGGATCACCCAGCCGCCGACCACGCTGTAGTACGAGAGGATGACGAAGCCAGCGAGCGCGCCGAGTCCGCCGATGAACCGCCAGTTCGAGCGGCCGAGCTCCTCGAACGCGCCGATCACGTTCCGGTTCGACCGCCGTCCGATCACGAACTCCGCGAGTACGAGCGGGAGCCCCACCCCGACGACGAGCAGGAGGTACGCGACGAGGAACGCCGCGCCTCCGGACTCGGCGGTGAGGAAGGGAAACGCCAGATGTTCCCGAGCCCCACGGCGCTGCCCGCCGCCGCGAGGATGAATCCCGCCCGGGTCGCCCACGACTCTCGTTGTGCCATAGTCGGGGAATATCGGCAGACTGATCGTATAAAAGGGTTCGATCGCGGCGCGTCGGCGGCCGATTCTGACAACGGATGTCCGACAGATCGACCGAACGGGTAACGGGCCGACGTCGGGACGCAACGGAGCTCCGTCGGAACAGTGAGCTTTAATCACCCCCTCGATAATCCCGCAGTAGTACTATGAGAGCATCTCGGAGAATGAGCGGCGGTACGGTCGATCGGGTACTGAGAGAGCCTGCGGGGGGTGAGTGAGTCGTGCCCAAGATCAGCGTCGAGATCCCCGGCGAGCTGCTCGACGACCTCGACGGGCACGTCGGCGAGGACGGGAAGTTCGTGAACCGCAGCGACGCGGTCCGCGCGTCGATCCGCAAGACGCTCGACCGCCTCGACGAGATCGACGCGCGTCACGACCGGCTCGACGCCGGCGGGGCGGACGCCGGAGTCGACGGCACCGACCCCGACGGAGAGGCGAGCGATGAGTAGTCGCGCGCCGACGGAGACCGGGACCGACGGTCCGTTCGCGGCGGATCCGGTCGACCGCTCCGCGGTGGCCGCCGTCGGGCTGATCACCCTGTTCGTCGTCGCGCTCGCGACCGCGCAGCTCACCGCCGCAAAGGTGATCTCGCTGCCGCTGCCGTTCGCGCTTCCCGTGGTCGGCGCCGATGTCACGCTGCCGGGCGCCGCGCTCGCGTACGCGCTGACGTTTCTCGCGTCCGACTGCTACGCCGAGCTGTACGGCCGCCGCGCGACGCAGGTGGTCATCAACGTCGCGTTCCTCGCGAACTTCCTCGTGCTCGCCCTCGTCTGGTCGACGCTCGCCGCGCCCGGAGTGGATCCCGAGATATCGGCCGCGTTCGAGACCGCGCTCGGCCCCGCGACGAACGTCGTCGCCGGGAGCCTGCTGGCGTACGTCGTGAGCCAGAACTGGGACGTGTTCGTCTTCCACGCGATCCGCGACCGCACCGGTTCCGGGGTGCTGTGGCTGCGCAACATCGCCTCGACCGCGAGCAGTCAGGCGCTCGACACCGCGATCTTCGTCGGCGTCGCGTTCTACGCCGCCCCGGTCCTGCTCGGCGTCGGCGATCCCCTCCCGGGAGGCGTCCTCCTCGCGCTCGGGCTCGGACAGTACCTCCTCAAGCTCGTCATCGCCGTCCTCGACACCCCGGTCGTCTACCTCGTCGTGGGCGCCGTGCGCGAGTAGGCGACCGCGTCGCTCGACCGGCCGCCCGGCGGTCCGCGTCTCGGCAAACGTCTGCGGCGGGCGCAAGAGACTTATCGGCAGACGCCGTGAGAACGGTACGCATGGATCTCCGCGTGCAGGGTGACGTTCCCCCCGACCCGTTCCTCGGCGCCGCCGACCTGTTCGAGACCGAGTGGTCGCTCGCCGACCCCGTCCACGTGAAGGTGCGCGAGGACCCCGACGAGCGGACGTGGGCCGGCCACTACGACGGCTACCACGTCCTCAACGTCTCGAAGCGCGCGGCCACGAGCGCGATGGCCCGCGAGCTGGCCGTCCACGAGCTCTCGCACATGGCCCGCTACGAGGAGGGTCACCCATCCCACCTCCAGTCGACGGAGGAGGCGCTGTACCTCGGGCTCTCCGGCGAGAAGGTGGAGCGCCGCAAGCTCGCGCACTGTTACCAGATCGCGAATCACATGAAAGATATCTACGCCGACGACATCACCCTCTCCGTCGCGCCCGCCGACAAGCTCCTCGGCTTCCTGGAGTCCACCCTCGCGGCCGCGGTCGCCGACCGCCCCGACGTCTCGCGCGACGGCTCGCCGCCCGTGACGGCCGGCGCCGACCCGGAGATCACCGCCGTCAACGCCGCGTTCGCGCTGGCCTTAGTCGAGCGCCACGACATCGCCGGCCCGGAGCACCGGATCTACGACCTCGCGCGCGCCGCCGGCAGCGACACCGACGCGGTCGACGTGGGCGCGTTCAAAGAGCGCTTCCTCGGGCTCGGCCCCGACCCCTCCGAGAGCGACTACCGGAAAGCGCTCGTCGCGGCCGCCCGGGCGTACGCGGTGTGAGAGCCGAAGCGGTGACCGCTGTAGGGATCGAGACGCTGCCCGATCGGGAGCGGTGACGCTGTTTATAAGCAGGCGGTCGGGCTTCCGGAACCGGTCTCTGTCTCATCGCCACCAACCCCGATAACCACTCGACGCTGACTGAAACGCCCTTATAAACCTATTAAAATGCGTCGTCGGCCGGCGTCTCGGCCTCGCCCGCCTCGCCCTCTTCGGAGCCGTCGACGTCGAGCACCGTCACGCGCGCCGACATGATCCGGGTGTTGTCCACGCGCTCGATGCGGATCCGGATCGCGTCGAACTCGATCTCTTCGCCCTCCTCGACGAGGCGCCCGGCGCGGTTGAACACGAAGCCGGCGAGCGTCTCGAACTCCTCGCCCTCGGGGAGGTCGATCCCGAGCATCTCGTTGACCTCGTCGATGTTCACCTCGCCCCGGACGATGGCGACGTTCTCCTCGAGGAACTCGACGGGGGCCTCCTCGTCGCCCTCCAAGATCTCGCCGACGATCTCCTCGACCATGTCCTCCAGGGTGATGATCCCCTCCGTGGTCCCGAACTCGTCGATGACGGTGACCATCTGAAGGCGGTTCTCCTGCATCTCCGCGAGCAGCTCGTCGGCGTTCTTCGACTCGGGGACGTGCAGCGTCGGCTTGACGACCCGCGCCAGCGAGGGCTCTCCCTCGGAATAGCGCAGCTCGCGGACCAGGTCACGCACGTTCACCACGCCGACGATGTTGTCGAGGTTCCCCTCGTAGACGGGGACGCGCTCGTGGTCGGCCTGGATGCACGTCTCGATCGCCTCCTCGACCGGCTGCTCTTTCGCGACCGCGGTGACGTCGAGGCGTGGCGTCATCACCTCCTTGGCGATGGTGTTGTTGAACCGGAAGATGCGGTCGAGCATCTCGCGCTCCTCCTCCTCGATGACGCCCTCGCGCTCGCCCGTCTCGATGATGTCCTGAATCTCGTCGCGGGTGACGTACGTCGACTCGATCGCGGCCGACCCGCCGATGACCTCGTTGATCGCCTTCACGATGTAATCGAAGAGGACGACGAGCGGGTACAGCGCGTACTCCGAGGCCTTCAGCGGGCGGGCGATCCGGAGCGCCCAGGACTCGGTGTGCTCGACAGCGTACGACTTGGGGGCGCTCTCGCCGAAGATCAGCACCAGCGTCGTGATCCCGAACGTCGTCGCCAGCACGGACTGTCCGCGGCTGAGGAAGAGGCCGAACAGCGCGGTCGCGATGGAGGTCATCGCGACGTTGACGATGTTGTTGCCGACGAGGATCGTCACCAGCAGCCGGTGGGGGTTCTCCTTCATGTCGCGGATGGTCTCCGCGCCCGCGACGCCCTCGTCGACGAGGCTGTCGACGCGGTGTTGCGGCAGCGAGAACATCGCGATCTCCGACGAGGAGAAGAAGGCGGACAGGCCGACCAGCACCACGATCGCGAGGACGCCGAGGACGATAACGGCGTTGTCGCCCGGCGGCGGCAGCTGTAGCAGATCGGCCGTCAGCGCGCTCGGCGGCAAGCCCATATTCATTCGCCTTCCGGCGGCGGACGGTTAAAGGATTACCTTCGACGGTCCGGGTCGTCGGACGATTCACCCGATCGACGACGGGGTCGACGAGGCGGGTCGCCGGTCGCCGCCGGTCGCGCGCGGACACGCACGGAGCGTGCCGCGGCCGACACGGTTACACCTCCCGCGGTCGAATCACCGTCCATGACGGAGCCACAAATCACCCTGTACAGGCTGCAGGCGTGCCCCTACTGCGAGCGCGTGGTCCGGACCCTGAACCGGTTCGGGCTGGAGTATCAGTCCCGGTACGTCGAGCCGATGCACTCGGAGCGGAACGTCGTCAAGCGCGTCTCCGGCGCCCGGAGCGTCCCGGCGATCATCGACCGCGAGACCGGCGTGACGATGTCCGAGAGCGCGAACATCGTGGAGTACTTAGAGGGGACGTACGGCGAGGGAGGTGCCTGAGATGCCCGACTTCGACGTCGTCTCCCTGCCCGAGACGGACCACGTCGCCGAGGGCGACACGGCGCCCGACTTCACCCGCCCCCTCGTGAACGAGGAGTACTGGGAGGACCGCGCGCTCGACGACGTCGTCGACGGGCCGACGCTCCTCGTCTTCCACCCGATGGACGGCGCCTTCCAGGGGACGTACCTGTACAACACGATCGACGACCACGGCTGGGCCGACGACCTCGATGTCCTCGGTCTGTCGATCTCGTCGCCGTACGCCCACAAGCGCCTGCTCGCCGAGCGCGGCGACGGGGTTCGGATCTTCGCCGACCCCGGCGCTGGCGTGATCGAGGAGTACGGCGTCGCTCACGACATCGACGGCATGACGGGGGTCACCGAGGCGCGCCCGGCCGTGTTCCTGCTCGCCGGCGACCGCACCGTGGAGCACGCGTGGGTCGCGAGCGACCACCCCGAGTTCCCCGACGCCGAGGCGATCGACGACGCGGTCGACCGGCTCGTCGACTGAGGTCGGTGTCGACACGGACGGCTCTCGCGTGCGATCACGACGTCCGTACACGTCACCCTTTTTTAAATAGCGGCCGAACGACCGCGCGTGACGGACGACACCAACGGTCGAGAGCCTCGCCCCGGATCCGAGCCGGACGCCGGACGCGACGCCGCGAGCGGCCGAGACGACGTCCGGCGGGCGGCCGCGGCGGTCGCGGGCGGCGAGCTCGTCGTCTACCCCACGGAGACGGTGTACGGGCTCGGCGGCGACGCGCTCGACCCCGACGCCGTCGAACGAGTCTTCGAGCTGAAGGGCCGCGAGCGGTCGGACCCGCTCTCCCTGGGCGTGGCGAGCGTCGACGACGCGCTCCGCTACGCCCGGCCCACGGAGTTCGCGGTCGCGTTCGCTCGGGCGTTCCTCCCCGGCCCCGTGACCATCGTCGTCGAGCGCGGCGACAGGGTCCCGGACGCGCTCACCGCCGGGGGCGACCGGGTCGGCCTCCGCGTCCCCGACCAGCCGGTCGCCAGGGCGCTCCTCCGCGAGACCGGCCCCCTCACCGCGACGAGCGCGAACGCCTCCGGGACCGGCAGCGTCACCGATCTCGACGACCTCGGGGACGAAATCCGCGAGGGCGTCGGCGCCGCGATCGACGACGGCGAGACGCCCGGCACGGAGAGCACCGTCGTCGACCCCGACGCGGGGACGATCCACCGGCGCGGCGCGATGGCCGGCGCGATCGAGGCGTGGCTTGCGGATCCGCCCATATAAAAGAGAACTCCGCGCTCAGACCGACAGCGCGCCCTTCTCGCTCAGCACTTCGATCTCCTCGGCGTCGACCGCGTCGACGTCGAGCCAGTGGGGGACGTACTCGCGTTTGTCGTACGCCTCGCGCTCGTCCTCGCTGCCGACCGTACACCAGAGCTGGGGCTCGTCCGGGCCGTGCCAGCCGCCCTGGACGTTGATGCTGAAACAGACCAACTCCTCGCCGTCGTACTCGATCACCGCGTCCCGCCGGATCTCGGGGTCGCCGCGAATGATGAGGTGTTGCATACCCCGTCGTTGGCGGGTTCCCCGCTTAATCGCTTCGATACGGCGGATCGGCCGACTGGAACGTGGCCCCCGTGCCGGCTCAGCCGGAGTAGTAGTACTCGCCGTCGCGCTTCTGCTGGCTGTCGAGCTGCGAGCCGGGCTTGTTGATCCGGGGGCGCCCCGTGCGTTCGTCGCGGCGGAACGTGATTTCGAGGTCGGCGAGGAACTCGTTCATCCCGTCGCGCATGTCCTGGGGCGGCGCGGCGTGACCGCGCTCGGCCGGCTCGCCGTCGAACACCATCAGCCGGTCGGCCAGGAGATCGATCATGTAGATGTCGTGGTCGATCACCATCACGGTCGCGTCGTGGTTCTCGGCGTACCGCCGGATCGCCGTCGTCGCGCGGACGCGCTGCTCGACGTCGAGGTGGGCGGAGGGCTCGTCGAGCAGGTACAGGTCGGCGTCCTCGGAGAGACACGCCGCGATGGCGACGCGCTGTCGCTCCCCGCCCGACAGGTCCGTGAGGTCCTGTTCCATGATCCGGTCGAGCTGGAGCGGCTGGGCGATCTCCGTGTTCCAGTAGGAGCCGCCGAACTCGTCGGTGATAGAGGAGAGGAACGCGTCGACGCGCATCGGCTGGTCGATCTCGATGTACTGCGGCTTGTGCGCGATGTCGAGCGCGAAGTCGAGTGACCCCTCGTCCGGCTCCAGCGAGCCCGCGAACAGCTTCGCGAGCGTCGACTTCCCGATCCCGTTCGGGCCGACGACACCGAGCACCTCCGAGTGGTTGATCTCGCCGCCCTCGACGCGGAGCTCGAACTCCCCGTCGCCGTACGACTTCGAGAGCTCGGGGTACTCGATCAGCGTCTCGCTGCGCGAGGCGACGCGGGGCGCGTGCTCCTCGAACGTGATCGCGGAGGGACGGATCCGCATGTTCTCGTTGTCGAGGTATCCCTTCAGGTACTCGTTGATACCGTTGCGGACGGACTTGGGGTCGGTGATAACCCCGTACGCGCCCGGCTCCCCGTACGCGACGTGAAGGGTGTCGGCGAGCAGGTCCAAGATGGCGAGGTCGTGCTCGACGACGAGCATCGAGCGGTCGGCGGCGTCGTCGTCCGCCAGCTCGCGGATGAGCTGGGCGACGATCATCCGCTGGCCGATGTCGAGGTACGGCGTGATCTCGTCGAGGAAGTAGAAGTCGGCATCGCGGGCCAGACACGCCGCGATGGCGACGCGCTGGAGCTCGCCGCCGGAAATGGAGTCGATGTCCTGGTCCATCACCGGGCGGATGTTGAGCCGGTCGATCAGCTCGTCGAGCGCGCCGCGCTCGTCGGTGCGCTCCAACAGCTCGCGGGTGTTGCCGTCGAACTGCTTGGGGATCTGGTCGACGTACTGGGGCTTGCGGGAGACGCTCACGTCGCCGTCCCGCAGCGCCGCCAGGTAGTTCTGTAACCCCGTGCCGCGGAAGCGGTCGAGCACGCGGTCCCAGTCGGCGTCCGACTCGTGGTCGCCGAGGTTCGGGACCATCTCGCCGGCGAGCCCGTGGACCGCCGTCGACTTCCCGATCCCGTTCGGACCGAGAATACCGGTAACGTTGCCCGGTTCGGGGGTCGGCAGGCCGTACAGCGAGAAGGCGTTCTCGCCGTAGCGGTGGACGGGTTCCTCGTCGAGCTCGGAGGGGAGGTTGATGATCTCGATCGCGTCGAACGGGCACTTTTCGACGCAGATACCGCAGGTCTCGCCCAAGCAGATCTCCTCGGAGATGTGGATCTGGTCCGGGTCGCCCTCGACCGTGTCCTCGCCGCGCTGAGTGATACACTCCTTGCCCGTCCGGTTCGGCGGGCAGTAGTTCGCGCACTCGTAGTTACACCGGTCGGGCTGGCAGCGATCGAGGTCGACCACGGCGATGCTGTCGTCCGCCATCTCACGCCACCAGTTGGACGCCGGACGTCGCCAGCACGGTGTAGCTGATGAACCACAGCGTGAACGTGAGGAACGCCACGTAGAGGTTGTCCTTGACGCCGAAGTCGCTGACACCGATGATCTTGTACAGGGGGTACTGGGCGAGCACGAACGCGCCGAGCACCAGCACGACCGTAGTACTCTGGGCGGCCTCCACGGTCGTCCCCACGTAGGCAGCCGAGACGACGCCGGCGGCGATCCCCGCCAGACAGCAGATCGTCGTGACGACCACACCGCGCGCGTGGCCGGATATGCCCGATTCGTCGCTCATACCAACGGATCCGCGAGCGCCCGTGAAAAGCCGTTCGTTCCGGCCGTCGAGCCCGGGGATCGCGTCGTGGAACGCGGCCGGCGCGAGGGGAGCGAGGCGGCCCCGGCGGAGCGCGCGCGAGTCGCATCGCTGACTGACTGGTCAGTCGAACCGGGGGTAGCGGACTATATTGCTGGTTATCAACGGAGTAACCGGCAGGACGATCCTGTTATACCGGCAAAATCCGCGAAATAGGGCCGCGGGCCATCAACATTTATGCCGATGTGCGGTTTCAAATTCTCACGATGGAAGGAAGCCAAACGGAGGGTCTCGACGACCTCCCGCCGAGCGCCAAACTCGTCTTCAAGATGCTCGAGTACAACGGCCCGCTGACGCAGAAGGGCATCGTGCAGGAGTCGATGTTGTCGGCCCGTACCGTTCGGTACGCCCTCGAACGGTTGGAGGGGATCGGGGTTGTCGACGAGGACGTCTACTTCGCGGACGCCAGACAGAACCTCTACAAGCTCACCGAGCCCGCACAGGAGTTCACCGGCGAGGAGAGCGACGCCTCCTGTACCGCCGACTGACCGCTGCGGCCGGTCCGCACCCGATCCGCCCCAGCTATCGCTCGCTCTTTCGCACCGCAGAGCGGTCCGTTCTCCGGTTCGCTCGACCTACTCCGTCGACACCTCGCCGGCTCCGCGAGCCGCCTCGGCGATCGTGAGCGCGACGGCGACCAGCAGTGCGAACGTCGCCGCCAGCACGAACGCCAGGAACAGGAACCAGACGTCCGGCCCGAACAGCGGGTACTCCCGCGTGTCGATCACGGGGCCGAGCAGCTCCAGCGTCCGGACGAGGTACAACAGGAGTGCGACCCCGGCGCCCGCGACGAGACCGATCCGGACGTTCCGGTAGAACGCCAGCGACTCGAGGAAGACGAGCATGGGGGGTTTAGACGAGCTCTCGTCGGTCACGGGAGATCGTAGTCGCCCGGTCAGCAAAGAGCCACCGGAAGCGCGCGGGACGAGACCGGTCGGACGAGAACATCACGATCGAAACAGACGTTTGAGTGCCTGACAACGTCAATACCAGCCATCAAGTGGGATCGGGTCGAAGCCGAATCATGGCCAGAGCCGTCCTGTCGTCGTTCCCGATGATCGACCCGGAGACGTACCGGGAGGTCCTGAGCGAACGCGTCGAGGGACCCGTCGAGATCGAGGTGGCCGACCTGGGGTCGGCCGAGCGAGTGATCGAGGCGGCCGCAGGCGCCGACGCGGTCGTCACCGACATCAACACGCCCGTCACCGCCGAGGCGCTCGCGGCGCTCGACCTGCGGGTGGTCGTCCGGTCGGCCGTCGGCGTCGACAACGTCGACGTCGGCGCCGCGGCCGACGAGGGCGTCACCGTCACCCGCGTCCCCGACTACTGCACCGACGAGGTGGCGACCCACTCGGTCTCGCTCCTCCTCGCCTGCCTGCGCTCGCTGAAGCCGTACGACGACGACGTCGCCGGCGGGGGTTGGAGCTGGGAGGCGGGCAGTCCGGTCCGGCGCGTGAGCGCGTCGACGGTCGGGCTGCTCTCGTTCGGTCCCATCGCGCAGCGCGCGGCGGAGCAGCTGGCCGGCTTCGACGCGGAACTGATCGCGCACGACCCGTTCGTCGACGCCGAGGAGATGGCGGAGTACGGCGTCGAGAAGGTCGAGTTCGAGGCGCTGTTCGACCGCGCCGACCACGTCGGCGTCTACGCGCCCCTGACCGACGCGACCCGCGGGATGGTCGACGCTGACGCGCTCGCACGCCTCGGCGAGGACTCGGTACTCGTCAACGTGAGCCGCGGGCCGGTCGTCGACGCCGACGCCCTGCTCGACGCGTTAGAGCGCGACGAGATCAAGGGCGCCGGCCTCGACGTGCTCGCCGAGGAACCCCCGGAAGACGACCCGCTCGTCGGTCGCGACGACACGCTCGTCACGCCGCACGCGGCGTGGTACAGCGAGGAGGCGAGAGACGACCTGAACCGCAGCGGCGCGGCCGACGTCGCCGCCGTCCTCAACGGCAAGACCCCGGACGGGCGAGTCGATCCGGACGCGGACTGGCTGTAGCGCTGCGATGGGCGGTACGCGGCGAGAAGCGGGCTACAGGCGGTCGAGGGCGTCGAACCCGTCGCCGTCCTCGGAACTGTCGCCGGACCCGTCCTCCGACGCCCCAGTGTCGTCCGCCTTCGCCGCTTCGAACTCCCCCGCATCCAGCCCGGCCGCCAGCCCGAGACCGAGGTCGTACGTGTCCCGGACCGTCTGCGCGAGCACCCCGTCGCGGTCGAAGACGACGTAGACGGCGACGAAGTCGTGGGCGGCGGGACGCAGCACGAACACCTCGCGCGGGCCGTCGTCCTCGCGGGACTCGTTGACGCGGGCGACGAGCGGCTCGACGGGGAGTCGACCCGCCTGGAGGTCCGCGAAGGCGTCGCCGCCGGGCGCGTCGGCGAACAGGTACAGCGCGCCGTTCGGCTCGCCGTCGTTCGACCGGGTCGTGATCGAGCCGACGGCCTCGCCGTCGGCGCGTATCTGCTCCCACGTCTCGACCGCCGCCTCGAACATCCCCTCGACGCCGTCGGCGAAGCGGAATCGGCTCTCGCGGGCGACCTCGACGTCGTCGAACCGCGCCGAGCCGTCCGCCCACGCCAGCGTCGCGTCGACGACGTATCCGGGCTCCAGCGACGCCACGCGGTCGGCGAGCGCTCCCTCGTACCCCTCCGCGGTGGCGTACAGAGGGTCGAACCGGTCTTCGGCGTCGGGCGCCGTCGGGTCGATCGAGCCGTCCGGGAGCTCGACGAGGACGAACTCGTCCGGGGCGTTGTCGACATCGGAGTCGTGGGCTTCTGGGTCCCCCTCGATGTCCGGGCGTGACCGCCGGTCGTGCACGCGGAACCGGCCGCTCGTCGTCGGGTCCATACACGGGGATCGGTCGGCGCGCGGATAAGCGGGACGGACCGGGGCGCGCACGGGGCCACGAGGTGGTCACGCCCCGGACGCCGAGGTCGCCGCGGTGGCGGATCCGTGTCGTTATGGGGGTGCCGGCCCAACGGAACGGTAAATGGGGATCCTCGAGAACAAGTCGAACGCTCGCCTGTTCTACAAATACCTCTCGAAGGTGTACGACCGGGTCAACCGGTTCACCTGGACCGAGGAGATGCGCTCGGAGGCGCTCTCCTGGCTGGAGTTCGACGACGACCCGAAGGTGCTTGACGTGGGGTGCGGGACCGGGTTCGGCACCGAGGGGCTGCTCGAACACGCCGACGACGTCCACGGGCTCGATCAGAGCGTCCACCAGATGGAGAAGGCGTTCGGGAAGTTCGGGAAACACGACCGAGTGAACTTCTACCGGGGCGACGCCGAGCGGCTCCCCTTCCGCGACGACGCGTTCGACGTCGTCTGGTCGTCCGGCTCGATCGAGTACTGGCCGAACCCCGTCGAGGGGCTCCGAGAGCTGCGCCGCGTCGCGAAGCCGGGTGGGCAGGTGCTCGTCGTCGGCCCCGACTACCCGCACAACCGCGTCCTCCAGCGGGTCGCCGACGCGATCATGCTCTTCTACGACGAGGACGAGGCCGACCGGATGTTCGAGGCGGCGGGCTACGAGGCGTTCGACCACCACATCCAGCAGGCGAGTCCGCAGAGCCCCAGAGCGATCACGACGGTCGCGCGGGTCTCCGAGGAGTAGCGCGGGCCGTAGAGGGTCCCGACCGCTCTTCTACTCCGGTTCGACGACCGTCTCCAGCGTCGCGACCGGCCGTCCGTCGACCGATATCTCGAGGGTGACGGTGCGACCCGGTTCGAGAACCGGGTCGTTCGTCCCGGCAACGCGGAACGACGCTTCCCCGCCGACCCGCCAGTCGCCGTCGCTGGCGGCGTTGAACGCGCCGGTCGGTCCCGGTCGAAACCCCGCGGCAGAGAAGAACGGCACCGGCGGCTGGCGGGCGAGCGGCTCGCCGTCGACGCTGACGCGAACGTCAAGTCCGCTCGCGTTGAGGGCGTCGCCGCCGCGGTGCGCAACGGTGATCCGATCGTCGGTCGCCGACAGCGACAGCGACGCCGTCGGCGCGGGTTCGGCGGGAGCGCCGAGCGCGACGGTGACGACGCCGCCCGCGAGGACGACGGTGATCGCGAGCAACAGAACGCCGGCGACCGGGGCGAGCGCCCGGTCGGGGCGACGGGCGTCCGCGGTAGAGTCCCGACGCAACGGCGAGCGTGGGGGCGGTGAGCGGTCGAAGGGCACGGGGCGGCTGGCCGCGGTATCCGGTAAAAAGTGAGGGAACCAAGAGAGCCGGGAGCGGCGAGCGGGTCGGTCCAAGCGGCTCGCTACTCGTCGTCTTCAAGCCGCGGGGTCGCGATCGGCCGGAGACCGTCGACGACGACGACCCGCGGCTCATCGACGACGGTGATACGGTACGAGTCCGCCGGCGAGAGCGTCCGGACGACGCCGTCGGCATTCGTGGTCCCGATCGCCCTGCTGTCGCCGCCGCCGACGCTCTTCGTGACGGTGACGTCGGGATCCGGCTCGCCTGTCTCCTCGTCGAGGACAGTCACGGTCACCGGTCCGCCGGCGTAGCTCCGATCGACGGTGACGTTGAACCCGTCGCCGGTCTCGGAGACGCGCTCGCTGTCGGGGAAGGCGTCGAGGTCGATCCGCTGGTGCTCGACGAACACCTGCTCCGTCCCGCCGCTGACGAAGACGCGGAGGAGCCCGTACTCGTGCGGGATGGTGATCCGCTGGACGGAGCCGGCACCGAACGCGTCGGGCGCCCTGAGCGCCGCCGTCTCGGGGTACGACTCCGTCGTCACGTTGATCGCCGCGTCGTTGCTGATCGCGCCGCCCCCGCGGTCCCAGCGGTCGTTCCGGAACGTCTCGCGGACGTACTCGCCGTCGACGATCGCCGCCAACGTGACCGAGCTCGCGGTCGACTCAACGTGGATCTCCGTGGCCGAGACCTCGGCGCGGGCGGCCGCGACCGCGAGGTCGCGGACCGGGCCCTCGTACACCTGGAGCGCGACCTGGAGCTCGTCGAGCCGGGTCGGCGAGCTGAAGCCGTCGGTCTGCTCCGCGAGCGCGTCGATCTCCTCGAGCCGCTCGTCGTACTCGCGGGCGGTGGCGGAGATGCGGACGAGCTCGTCGAGCAGCTCCCGGTCGGAGAGGTTTCCGGACGCGTGCGCGCTGAACGCCGCCGCCTGGCGGCTGTAGAGGCTCACCTCGTCGCGCTCGACGCGGCTGAGCGCCGCGAGGATCAGGCGCTGTCGCTCCGTAGTCGTCTCAGCGTTCTCGACTCGGTCGACGACCGCCGCGGTCTCGGCGGCGGCGCCGGCCTCGTCGACCGAGAAGGAGAGGGCGGGACCGAGGTTCGCGCCGCGCACGACGCTGGTGACCCGGGAGTCGGCGTCGGCGGGCGCCGAGAGCGTCCGGAACGTGAGATTCGACTCGTCGATCTGCGAGGGGTCGCTCGGGAGCCGCGGCGGCTCGACCGGATCGGTGGGATCGACCGCGTCGGCGGGATCGACCGCGTCGGCGGAGTCGATCGGGGCCGGACCGGGAGCCTCGACGGCCGCCGACGATTCGGAGTCGGCGGCGGGGGAGGTCGCCGCCGCGACCGGAACCACCAGCAGTAGGATCGCGACCAAGACCGGGAGGGCTCTCATCACGCATGAGTTCTCCCCCTATTATAAAAAATCCACCTCAACGGCTCCGCGGGACTCCGGGCGAGGACGCCGCCGCCGAGCCACCCGCGTCCGGCGAAACCGGCTATGGAAAGCGTTTTGCCCGGTCCACGAGAGGACAGACGTGCATGCGGAATCCCCCTCGTGTCTTCCTCGTCTCGCTGTTCGCCCTCCTCCTCGTCGGCGGCGTCGCGGCGCCGGTCGCCGGAGGCGCGGTCGCGGCGCCGGCGGCGTCCGCGCCGGGCGCGACGCCCTCGCACGGGGGACTGAGCGGCGAAATTCCGGCGGCGGATGCCCTCGGGACGACCGCGGGCCCCGTCACGCAGATCGACACCGATTTCGACCCGAACACGGCGACCGGGATCCGGATCGAACCGACCCCTGACCGCGACGCCCGGTGGGAGGTGTCGGTCAGGTACGCGCTCGCCGACGAGACTGAGGTCGGGGCGTTCGAGACCGCTGGCGAGCGCTTCCTCGACGGCGAGATCGGGCCGAGTCCGGCGCTGTTCGAGGGGTTCGCGCGGGAGGCGAGCCGGAACGTGGATCGGACAATGCGGATCGAGAGCGTCGAGCGCGAGGTGATCGTCCACGAGGACCCGTCCGAGTTCGAGTTCGCCGGCGACGAGGCCGTCGCCGTCGGCGAGCTCCGGCTGACGTTCGTCTGGACGAAGTTCCTCGGGACCGAGGGCGAGAACCTCGTGTTGGGCGACGCGCTGACGACTCCCGAAGGGACGTGGCTCCGGTCGCTCGGCGAGGGACAGACATTGGAGGTGGCGACGCCGGAGGGGTACACCGTCACCGGGACCCCCGGGGCCACCGTCCCGCTCCGGGACAACGCCGTGATAATCGAGGGGCCGCGGACGTTCGGCGAGGACGAGCGGGTCGCGGTGGTGTACGCGTCGACCGGGACCGTGGGACCGCCGTGGGGGATGCTCGCCGCCGCGATCGTCGTCGCCGCGCTGCTCATCGCGGGGAGCGTCGTCGGCTACCGGCGACGAGAGAGCGGCGCAGGCGGCGCGGCGGGGACGTCCGGTGCGGCGGGCGCGAACGGGACGGACGGGAACGGTGAGAGTCCCCGACCGGAGGCGGACGCGAGCGCCGGCCCGAACGCGGGTACGGGGGCGTCTACCGACGCCGATCCCGACGGAGAGCTCAGCGCGGCGGCGGGGTCGGAGCCCGAGGAGGACCTCTCGCTGCTCTCGGACGAGGAGCGCGTCGAGCGGCTCCTCACGGAGAACGGCGGGCGGATGCGACAGGCCGACATCGTCGCCGAGACGGGGTGGTCCGACGCGAAGGTCTCACAGCTCCTGTCGGAGATGGCCGACGGGGAGCGCGTCGAGAAGCTCCGCCTGGGCCGCGAAAACCTGATCTCGCTCCCGGACGACGACAGCGACGCGGACGGCGACAGCAGCGACGACCCCGACCGACGGTAGAGCGCGGCCGGCGGCAGGAGGGGATTCGTCCGGCGGCAACCCCTCGCGGTGAGTGGGGCGTTTCGAAAACCCTTACACGGTCAGCGCCGGAGTAACGATCATGAAAGTTCTGGTGACCGTCAAGGAGGTCGCGGAGGCGGACGACGACTTCGCGATCGAGGGAACCGACATCGCGGAGGGGGACCTCGAGTACGACCTCAACGAGTGGGACGACTACGCGGTTGAGGCCGCGGTCCAGCTGGCCGAGGCGGGGATCGCCGACGAGGTCGTCACCGTCACCGTCGGCCCGGAACGCGCCGAGGAGACGATCCGCATGGCGCTCGCGAAGGGGGCCGATCGGGCGGTCCGCGTCTGGGACGACGCCTTCGAGGAGGGGTTTTCCGACGTGGCCGCGAAGGTCTCGACCATCGAGGCCGTCGTCGAGGCCGAGGATCCGGACCTCGTTCTCGGCGGGGTCCAGGCCGCCGACACCGGGTTCGGCGCGACCGGCGTCGCGCTCGCGGAGCGGATCGGCTTCGAGCACGCCGCGGTCGTTAACGATCTCGAGGTCGACGCCGACGCGGGCGTCGCGCACGTCCACCGCGAGCTGGAGGGCGGCGTCGAAGAGCTGACCGACGTCGACCTCCCGGCCGTGCTGACGGTCCAGACCGGACTCAACGAGCCGCGCTACGCGAGCCTGCGCGGCATCCGGCAGGCCCAGCGCAAGGAGATCGACGCGAAGGACCTCGGCGACCTCGGAGTGACCGCCGGTGACGTCGAGAGCGCGCTCGATATCACGTCGATGTACGAGCCGGAGAGCGAGTCGGACGCCGAGATGATCGAGGGCGACGCCGGGGAGGTCGCGGGACGCCTCGCCGAGCTCCTCCGCGATAAGGGGGTGAGCGCGTGATGTCCGACGTGCTCGTCGTCGCCGAACACCGCCGCGGGGAGATCCGTGACGTCTCCTACGAGGCCGTTACGGCCGGCCGCGAGCTCGCCGACGCGCGCGGCGGCGACCTCCACGTGGCCGCCATCGCGGGCGACGTCGACGCCTTCGCCGAGGACCTGAACCGCGAGGGCGTGGACGCCATCCACACCGTCGGGAACGGGGAGGAGTTCGACCACAACGTCTACCAGACGGCAGTCGCGGCGCTGCTCGACCGAACCGACGCCGACACGGTCGTGACGCCGAACTCGGTCAACGGGCTCGACTACGCCCCAGCGGTGGCCGAGAACCGCGGTATCCCGCTGGTGACCGACGCGATCGGGTTCGAGTACGACGGCGGCTTAACGGTCACCCGCGAGATGTACGGCTCGAAGGTAGAGACGACCGTCGACGTCGACGGCGACCGCCACGTGCTCACGATTCGAGGCGGCGAGTGGCCGGCCGCGGAGGGCGTCGGCGACGCGGCGGTCGAGTCGGTCGAGGTCGACCTGCCCGAGTCCGGCGCGCGCGTCACGGGCTTCGAGGAGGTCGGCGGCGGCGACGTCGACATCGCCGACGCCGAGGTGCTCGTCTCGGTCGGCCGCGGGATCGAGGAGGAAGAGAACTTAGGGCTCGTCGAAGACCTCGCCGACGCGCTCGGCGCGACGCTCTCCTCCTCCCGGCCGATCGTGGACAACGGCTGGCTCCCGAAGAACCGGCAGGTGGGACAGAGCGGGAAGGTCGTCACGCCGGACGTCTACATCGCGATCGGCATCTCCGGCGCGGTCCAGCACGTCGCCGGGATGAAGGGGTCGGACACGATCGTCGCGGTCAACACCGACCCGAACGCGCCCATCTTCGACATCGCCGACTACGGCGTCGTCGGCGACCTGTTCGAGGTCGTTCCGGAACTCATCGACGAGTTCGCGTAGGCGGCATCGGTGGCTCGGCAGCCGCGTCGACCGCCTCTCCGGAGCCGTGAGCACGCCCCGTTCTCGGTTCGTTTATCACCCCGCCCACCCTCCGATCCGGCATGAGCGAGGCCGACGAGCAGACGGTTGCGACCGCGACCGGCCGAGAGATCTGGATCGAGAAGTACCGGCCGCAGTCGCTCGACGACATCCACGGACAGGAGGAGATCGTCGAGCGCCTCCAGAGCTACATTGAGCAGGACGACATCCCCCACCTGCTCTTTGGGGGGCCTGCCGGTACCGGGAAAACCACCGCGGCCACCGCCATCGCCCGCCAGGTGTACGGCGACGACAACTGGCGCGGCAACTTCCTCGAACTCAACGCCTCCGACCAGCGCGGAATCGACGTGGTGCGCGACCGGATCAAGGGGTTCGCGCGCTCGTCGTTCGGCGGCGACTTCCGGATCGTGTTTCTCGATGAGGCCGACTCGCTTACCGATGAGGCTCAGGCAGCATTACGGCGGACGATGGAGCAGTTCTCCGACAACACGCGCTTCATCCTCTCGTGTAACTACTCGTCGAAGATCATCGACCCGATCCAGTCGCGGTGCGCCGTCTTCCGCTTCTCGCCGCTCTCGGACGCGGCCGTCGCCGCCCAAACCCGCGAGATCGCGGCGGCGGAGGAGATCGAGGTGACCGACGAGGGCGTCGACGCCCTCGTGTACGCGGCTGACGGCGACATGCGCCGCGCCATCAACTCGCTACAGGCGGCGGCGACGACCGGCGACGTCGTCGACGAGGAGGCGGTGTACGCGATCACGGCGACCGCGCGGCCCGAGGAGATCGAGTCGATGGTGACGGACGCCCTAGAGGGCGACTTCTCGCGGGCGCGGGCGACGCTCGACACGCTCCTCACGGAGACGGGGATGGCCGGGGGCGACGTGATCGACCAGCTCCACCGCTCCGTCTGGGAGTTCGACCTGAGCGAGCGCGAGGCGGTCGCACTGATGGAGCGGGTCGGCGAGGCCGACTACCGGATCGCCGAGGGCGCCAACGAGCAGGTGCAACTGGAGTCGCTGCTCGCGTCGCTTTCGTTAGAGGAATAATAGGTCGGTTCCGTCGGAGTGGTCGTTTCGATTGCGGCGTGTGATCTCGGTTGTTTATAAATGAGTTGCGTTGGCAGCGGACTGATCTCCTTCGAAGCCTCGGCCGCTCGCTTATAAATTGATGACTGCGGATCGGTGGTGAACACCTCCAAAGCCCCAGCCGCGAGGACTCGATGGACTCGCTGCGCTCCTCAGTCGCTCGTTTCACTCGCTCCCTGCGGTGCTTGCGTCGCCCGTCTTCGTCCTCGCGGCTGCCCCTTTGAGTCCCACCCCGCACGGCAACCGCACCTCACGCCTCCCCAGCCTCGTCGGT
>NZ_JAODIX010000068.1:8498-10961 GCF_026586675.1 Halorubrum yunnanense | reverse complement strand
GACTCCCTCGGGCTCGGATTCGCGAGCCTTCGGCTCGCTCACCGGAGCGCGCCGCCGCCGCTCGCTTCATTTATAAATAGAACCCGCTGTCCAGTGGCGCGTTTTTTAAGCCGAGCGCGCACCGACCGTCAGTATGCTCGTCGTCGTCTCGGACACCCACTCGCGCGGGGAGTCGAAGCTGCAGGGACGGACCGCAGAGGCGGTCCGCGAGGCCGACCTCGTGATTCACGCGGGCGACTTCTGCCGCGAGCCGGTGCTCGACGCCTTCGAGTCCGCGGCCCGGAGGCTTCGCGCCGTGTACGGCAACAACGCCGACGCCGCGATCCGCGACCGGCTCCCCGAGGTCCGCACGGTCGAGTACGCGGGCGTCCGGTTCGCGGTCACCCACCGCCACCGCAGCGGGGACACGGGGCTGGTCATGCTCGGTCGGGAGCGCGACGCCGACGCCGTGATCTACGGCCACAGCCACCGCCCGAGGTTCGACGACTCGGGCGGGCTCCCGATTTTGAACCCCGGGAGCCACGCGCAGCCGCGGGGGAACCGGCCGGCGCACGCCGAGCTGGAGCCGGCGAGTGAAAGCGGTGAGAGCGAGCGCGGTGAGACCGCGCTCAACGGGCGGCTCATCACGCCCGAGGGCGAGGTCTTCGAGACGTTCCGTATCGAGCCGTAAGGGCGAGGAGTGGTCGTCGTCGGACCGGTCCGCTCGACGCGGAGCGATCGCGGGGGAGAGGGCCGAAGCGGGGGCCGCGTCCGTATCTCACGCCGGGGACAGCTTATACTTAGCTTAGGGACAAAAGCGTCTTTTAGTCACCGTCCGGCGGCGGCGGCGGCTGCCGAAACGCATAACACCGTGCCGACGGATTCGAGTGTATGCTCTCGGTAGAACCGCTGTTTGTCATCATTCTCGTCGGTCTGCTCGGCCTCTTCTTCTTCGGGTTCCTGCTTGTCCGGCGCACGGTGAGCGGGCTCCGCGAAGGGTACGAGGACGGCCAGCAGTAATGGTCGTCGCCACCGTTCTCACCCTCGGCGTCGCCGGCGCGGCGAGCATGTTCATGGCGTGGTCGATCGGCGCCGGCTCGTCGGGGTCGACCCCGTTCGCGCCGGCGGTCGGCGCGAACGCGATCTCCGTGATGCGCGCCGGGCTGATCGTGGGTGTCTTGGGGCTTCTCGGCGCGGTGTTACAGGGCGCGAACGTGACCGAGGCGGTCGGTACCGAACTGATCGGCGGCGTCACCCTCACGGCCGGCGCGGCCATCGTCGCGCTGCTCACCGCGGCCGCGCTCGTCGCGATCGGCGTGTTCGTGGGGTACCCGATCGCGACCGCGTTCACCGTCACCGGCGCGGTGGTCGGCGTCGGCCTCGCGATGGGCGGGGACCCCGCGTGGCCGAAGTACAGGGAGATCGTCACGCTGTGGGTGCTCACCCCGTTTGTCGGCGGCGGCATCGCCTACGTCGTGGCGCGGTCGCTGATCGGCGACCGCCTCCCCCAGCGGCCGCTCACCGCAGCGCTCGCGGGGGTCGTCGGCGCGATCGTCGCGAACGTCGGGTTCGCGCTGTTGGGCCCCCCGGGCGAGCAGGCGTCGCTCTCGCAGGCGATCGGCCCCGGACTCGGGGTCGGCTCGATCGGTACACCCCTCGTTACGGCCGCGGTCGCGGCGGTCGTCACCGTCGCGGTGTACCTCGACCTCGGCCGCGACCGCACCGGGGCCCAGCGGCGGTTCCTGCTGGCGATGGGCGGCCTCGTCGCGTTCTCCGCCGGCGGGTCGCAGGTCGGGCTCGCGATCGGGCCGCTCGTGCCCCTGTTCGTCGGCGAGGCCGGCATCCCCCTGTGGGCGCTGCTCGTGGGTGGCGGCGTCGGCCTGCTGGCCGGTTCGTGGACCGGCGCGTCGCGGATGATCAAGGCGATCGCGCAGGACTACGCCTCGATGGGACCGCGGCGATCGATCTCCGCGCTCATCCCCTCGTTCGCGATCGCGCAGACCGCGGTCGCGTTCGGGATCCCGGTCTCGTTCAACGAGATCATCGTCTCCGCGATCGTCGGCGCGGGCTACGCCGCCGGCGACGCGGGGGTGAGCCGGGCGAAAATGGGGTACACGGTGCTCGCGTGGATCGGTTCGCTCGTGGGGTCGCTGGGGCTCGGATTCGGTATCTACACCGCCGTGCAGTTCGTCCTCTGAGCGGCGTGACGAGCGACTAGACCGTCGAGACGTGAGCGTTTATTTATAAGGGGAGTTGTCTGCGGAGCGTCGGTGAATACGCGCGAATACCCAGGCACTCGCTTATAAATGAGTGATCACAGATCGGCGGTGAACACGTCCAAAGCCACAGCCGCTCGCTTATAACTGATTGACCACAGATTGACGGAGGATGTCTCCAAAGCCCCGCCCCTTTGCGTCCCGCCCCGCGCCTCACACCTCCCCAGCCTCGCCGCGACGGCGTTTATAAACGCCGTCGCGGGCTCCC
>NZ_JAODIX010000068.1:0-8451 GCF_026586675.1 Halorubrum yunnanense | reverse complement strand
TCGCGCCCGCAGGGCGCTCGGCGGCACGCGCCGACCACGACCGCGGTGCGACTATTCGTCGCTCGAATACGTCGGCACCCGGGCAGACCGTGCGCTCCCGTCGACGAATGAGAAGGGGAGGTCGGCTCGCGTCGCCGCGACCTCCTCGCTGTCGACGCGGACGCCGACCGAGTCGAGGGCGGCGTCGTACCGGACCAGCGCCAGCGCGATCGGCTCGCCCGAGGCGGGACCGACCGCCGCGCGAGTCACCTCGCCGACGGCCTCGTCGCCGGCGAAGACGGCCGCGCCCGGCGTCGGGAGAATCTCGTCGTAGCCCTCCGGGTCCGCGTCGCCGTCGGTCTCTGCGGTGGCGTCGGCGAGGCCGTCGAGGGCGAGCCCGACGAGTCGCTGGCTCGGGCGTCCTTGGTTCTCGACGCGGGAGACGACCTCCTGGCCGACGTAACAGCCCTTCTCGAAGTCCAGGGCGTTGCGGAGGCCGAGGACGTTCGGCACCGTCCCCTCCAGCTCGTACTCGAAGAGCGGCGTGCCGGCCTCGGCGGAGAGCGCGTCCCACGTCCGGTAGCCGAACGGGGCCGCGTTCAGCCCGCGGTTGATCAGCGTGTCGAACACTTCCTCAGCGTCGTCGGCCGCACAGACCACCTCGTACCCCTCTTCGCCGAGGGGCGCGTCGGTGGCGATCACCGTGACGCCGGCGTCGACCATCGAGCCGCGAACGAACGAGAGGGGCTTCTCGGGAGCGCCCGGCCCGCCGAGTACGGAAGCGATCTTCTCGGTCGACTTGGGCCCGTGAACGCCGAACACGCCGAACTCCTCGGAGGCGTCCTCGACCGTCACGTCTTGGATGAACACCTTGCTCGACCAGTCGTCGGCGACGGCCTCGGTGCGCTCGGGGGGGAGGAAGACGAGCAGTCGCTCGTCGGCGTTGTACACGTACATGTCCGTCTCGATGCCGCCCTGCGGGTCGAGCAGGAGCGTGTACACGCCCTGCCCGTCCTCTGCCGGGACGCGGTTGGAGACGGCGTTGTCGACGAACTCGACGCGGTCGTCGCCCGTGACCGCGAGCACGCCGTACCCCATCTCGATCGCGCCGACGACGTTGCGGACCGCCTTGCCGACGCGCTCTGGCTTCCCGTAGTGGTCGACCACCCGGCGGCCGCCGCGGTCGCGGTACGTCGCGCTGTGGGCGCCGTGCGTGCCGGAGACGAGAGTCATACCGGTACGGAGTCGGGGGAGCGGCAAAAGGTCGCTGGCTCGCGGTGGGGTCGCGCCGACGCCGCGCGGGTGACCGGGCTACAGCCCGAGCCGATCGCGGAGCGCCTCGACGAGCCCGTCCGGGGGATCGTCGCCCGGCGCGTCGGGGTCGGGAACCACCCGGTCGTGCGCGTAGACGCGGACGCGCTCCTCGCTCTCGACCGTGATGAGGGAGTCCGCCTTCAGCGCGGAGAGGGCCTCCTCGACGGCGTCGATGTCGGCGTCGACGGCCGCCCGCGCTTCCAGCACCGTCATCCCCTCGTCGCCGCGGTCGACGAGCGCGTCCAGCAGCGCGACCTCGACGTCGGGTCGGTCGCGGTATTCCGGCTTTGCGGCCATGGGCGGTAGTTGGACAGGACGAGGTTTACGTCTACCGGCGGGGCTAGCGAACCAGCCGAGAACAGGAGCCACAGAGGTTCTCCTCTTTCACGTCGACCTCGCGGACCGTCGGGGAGAAGGACATGACGCACTTGCTGTTGTCGCAGTGTTCCAGTCCGAGCGTGTGACCGATCTCGTGGACCACCTCCTTGCGGACGCGGTCGGAGAACACGTCGACCGCGGGCTTCGTGGACACGCCGCCGTCGGAGGAGGTGCGGAGCCGGTGCGTCGAGATCACGGAGCCGTTACCGTTGAGGTACGCGAGTCCGAACACGTAGTTCCGGCGCCGGTAGTAGAGGTCTTGGGGGGTGATACCAATGTTCTTCTCGCCGCCGCCGACCCGGCTGACCGTCTCGATGAGGTCCTCTGCGCGGTACTGGTCGCGACCCTCGTCGTAGGCGGTCTCGGGGATCGGCTGATCGTCGTGGACCGTGACGTCACAGTCGTACACCGATCGGAGCGCGCCGGAGGCCTCCCGTTTCACGCGGGGGGTGACTTCCCCGACGGGAACGATGTCCACGAGCATGAAACTGCTTTTGACCGCCGCAATCATAAAGCCCGCGCCGTGGTCTCACCGTCCCGTCGGGCGCTCGTCGAGGAGCTCGCCCGTCACGATCGGCTGCTCGAGGTCGGCGTCGGCGATCGCCCCGGCGTCGCGCGATCGCTCGCCGAGCGCGGTCGCGGCGTCGTCGCGATCGACGTCGCCGTCGGCGAGGCCGCAATAGCGGCCGCGAGCGAGACGGAGGGGTCGGAAGTCGCCGGCTCGCTGCGCGTCGTTGAGGCCGACGTGCTCGCCCTCGCGGAGGCGACGGACGGAGAGACCGGGACCGCGCTCGACGGGACAACTGGGGGGTTCGACGCGGTGTACGCGTGCAACCTCCCGGCCGAGCTGCAGCGCCCGACGGCGGCGCTCGCCGACCGGCTGGGCGCTGAGTGCGTGTTCACCACGCTCGGGTTCGAGGAGCCGACGGTCCCGGTCCGGCGGAAGTCACTGCCGGAGGCGACCGTCTACGTCGCCCGAGGCGATCCGTCGGAACCCGGGTCCTCGGAGTCCGAGCGGTGAGCGCCTTCCGGCCGAACCGACCGCGAACCCGAACGTTCTTTCCCTCACCTGCCGGCGTACGGGTATGCAGGTTGACGCAGTCGTTCTCGACATCGACGGCGTCCTCGTCGACGTCGGCGACTCGTACCGGCGGGCGATAATTGAGTCCGTCGACAGGGTGTGCGGTAAGACGATCGAGCGCGACACGGTCCAGGCGTTCAAGGACGCCGGCGGGTTCAACAACGACTGGGAGCTGACGGACGCGGCCGCGCTGTACGTGTTGGCGCGCCGCGAGGGGCTGGGGCTGGACCCCGTGGCGTTCACCGACCGGGTCGCCGAGGCCGGGGGCGGGCTCGCGGCGGCGAAGGCGGTCGTCGGCGACCTCCCCAGGGTGGCGCAGGCGCGGGTCCGCGACCAGTGGGACACCGAACGCCTCCGCGAGACGTTCCAGGCGCTGTACCTCGGCGAGGAGCTGTACCGCGAGCTGGAGGGCGGCGAGCCGCCCCTGTCGGCGCCGGGGTATATCCACGACGAGCCGACGCTCGTCCGCTCGGAGACGATCGGCGATCTCACCGAGCGGTTCGACGTGGGGGTGTTGACGGGGCGCCCCGCGGCCGAGGCGGAGATAGCCTTGGAGCGCGTCGGCCTCGACGTCCCTGAGGACCGGCGGTTCACGATGGACGACTGGGAGGAGGGGAAGCCGCACCCGCGGGCGCTCGTCGAGCTCGCGGAGCGGTTCGGCGCCGAGCGCGTCGCCTTCGCCGGCGACACCCTCGACGACGTCCGGACCGCGCGCAACGCCGACGACGAGGACGCGGGCCGGGTTTATTACGGGCTCGGTGTCCTCACCGGTGGCCTGACCGGCGAGGACGGGCGCCGGAAGTTCGCCGAAAACGGGGCCGACGCGGTCGTCGACGACGTGAACGAACTGGTCGGGTTGCTGGAGTAGGACTCTCGTTTATCAGTTCTCGCAGGAGTACCCGCCGCGGGAGAATGGGCCTTGCCGGATTTGAACCGGCGATCACTCCGTTATGAGCGGAGGGCTTTGAGCCAGACTAAGCTAAAGGCCCGCGTCAGACTGGAATACAGGAGACACATTCTTTAGGGTACCGCATTAGCCCGAGCGTAGCCCATCGGGAACCGTATCGAGCCGGTACTCTTCGTGCCAGTTGACGTTCGCTCGGTTGTTGTTCGCGGCGGGTTCGTACCGGATCGTGGTCGCTGTTGATCCCGCCTCCTCGATCGTAACGAGGTATATCTCCTCCTCTCTGACGTTCAGGACGGAAAAATAATCAATTTCGCCCTCGTATCCCTCTCGTTCGTATCCGTCACTTTTTGTCCGAACGCTTCGAGTCCGAAATTCCACCGTACTATCGCGTTTGCCGTCGAACGCGGTCTTGGCTTGGATTCGGTAGAAACGGCCGCCGATCTCTGCTACGAGATCGTACGGCTCGTTGTCGTAGGCCGGCGTGAGCACGGACACGTCGCGGGCGATCAGTTCCGCCGTGACAGTCGCTTCCGTGGCCTGTCCACGCTTCTGGGGTTCTTCTAAGCGGTTATACTGTTCAAACAGCGACATACGGCGGTCTGAGTCGGTATCGTATAAAACGCGTAGGCGCGAACAGAATCGAACGGGAAGGGACGCCGAAGCCAGGACTCGAACCTGGGACCGCCTCGTGACTGTGACGTTCGGGGGAAGTCCGCCGAGCGTCGTAACAGCGAGGCGCTCTACCAACTGAGCTACTTCGGCTCGTCTTCGGATACTCGTGTTCTTTTGATATGGCTTTCGTTTCCGCCCGACTCGGGGGGAGACGAGTTGACACGGCGTCGGGGACGCGATCGTCGTCGGGTCTCTTTCGACCCCGCCAACCCCGCGACCGACACGTTTTCGGCCGGACCGCGAGAGATCCGGCCATGGACGATTCCGAGTCGGACGAAGCCGCGTCCGACGACCTCGAAGCGGTGCTCTCTCGCGTCCGCGACCGGGTGGTCCCGGAGCCCGCGGAGCGCGAGCGCCTGCGGGCGGTCGCCGGCGAGCTCGTCGAGCGCGCCCGCGAGGCGATCGCTGACCTCCCTGTGGCGGCCGACGTGGTGCAGGTGGGCTCGACGGCCCGCGGGACGTGGGTTGCCGGCGACCGCGATATCGACCTGTTCGTCCGGTTCGCCGCCGACCTCGAGCGCGCCGAACTGGAGGAGTACGGGCTCGCGGTCGGCCACGCCGTTCTCCCCGACGGACACGAGGAGTACGCCGAGCACCCGTACGTGAAGGGGACCCACGAGGGGTTCGACGTCGACCTTGTCCCCTGTCACGACGTGGACGCCGCGGCGGAACTCGTCTCCGCGGTCGACCGGACCCCCTTCCACGACGCGTACCTCTCCGCGCGGCTCGACCGGGAGCTCGCGGACGACGTCGTACTCGCGAAGGCATTTTTAAAAGGAATCGGCGCGTACGGGAGCGACCTCCGCACGGAGGGGTTTTCGGGGTATCTGACGGAGCTACTCGTCTTGGAGCTCGGCGGGTTCGTCCCCCTCGTCGAGTCCGCCCGGAGCTGGCACCCGCCGGTGGAGTTCGACCCGGAGGGCCACGCCGGGGAGACGTTCGACGACCCGCTCGTCGTCGTCGACCCCACGGATCCGACTCGGAACGTCGCGGCGGTGCTCTCGGCCGCGAACGCCGCCCGGTTCCAGCATTACGCCCGCGAGCTGCTCGCGGCGCCGGGCGAGGCGCTGTTCGAGCCGGACGATCCCGACCCGCTCGACTCGGCGGGCGTGCGCGGCCACCTCGACCGGCGGGAGACGACCCCGGTCGCCGTGGTCTTCGACGCGCCCGACCTGGTCGACGACCAGCTGTGGCCGCAGCTCCGACGTTCCCTGGACGGGACCATCCGGGGGCTGAACGCGCACGGGTTCGACGTGCTGCGCGCGCAGGCGATGGTCGGCGACGACCGAGCCGGAGACGACTCCACCGGATCGGTCCGCGCCGCGCTGTACGCCGAGCTGGAGGTCGCGGAGCGGCCGGCGGTCGAGCGCCACGAGGGGCCGCCGGTCGCGGTGCGGAAACACGCCGCAAGCTTCTACGAGTCGTACGCCGACGACGTCGACCCGGAGACGTACGGCCCGTTCATCGAGGGGGACCGGTACGTCGTCGAGCGGGAGCGGGCGTTCACGACGGTGCGCGAGTACCTCGAGAGCGACGCCGCGGGCGACGTCGCGCTCGGGGCGCAGGTGGAGCGGGCGTTCGCCGAGCGCGACGTGCTGGTCGGCGACGCCGTCGCGACGCTCGCTCCGACGTTCGGGACAACCCTCCGCGAGTTCTACGAGCCGCACCCGTGAGGGGGCCTCGATTCCGCCGCGGGTTCAGCGAGGCTCCGCCGAGAAGCGGTCCGAGACCAGGTAGACGAGCGCGACGGTCGCGACCAGGGCCGCCCCGATCGCGGAGGTGAACGCCGCGACCCGGGGGAAGACGAGCCAGAAGGCGACGTAAAAAGAGAAGCCGAAGGCGAGCAGTCCGGCGATCACGACGCCGCGCGTCGGGTTCTGCACGGCGGCGACGAATATCCGTTGCGGCAGCGAGAGGTCCCCGAACGCCGGCGCCTCGTCGCCGAACGATCCGGCCGGGGCCTCCGAGGGTGTGGCCTCCGGGGAAGCGGCGCTCGCGTCGCGGTCGGCCGCGTCCGGTTCGCGGGTCGCGCGTCCGGTGTCACCGCCGTCGTCTGCCCGGCTCTCGGCGTCGTCAGTCACACGAGAGGATACGTCCCGGAGATGCCTGTACCTGTCGCTCGCGGGCGTCGAGTCGGAGGGTTACCCGGCCCACGCGACCGCGTCGACGAGCGCCGATCCGACGAGGAACGCGAGCAGCGCGGCCAGCAAGTTCGCGGCGGCGAACCCGACGGCGACGTCCGTCTCTCCCCCGCTCGCGGCCGATACAGTCTCGACGGCGAACGACGAGAACGTGGTGAACGCGCCGCAGACGCCCGCCCCGAAAAGCAGGGTCGCCGCGGAACCGACCGGCGCGGCGAGGACGGCCCCCAGCGCGAGGCTGCCGAGCGCGTTGACGGCGACCATCGATCGACGGCCGCCGACCCGGATCCCGACGGCGTGTCTGGCGGTCGCGCCGACTGACCCGCCGACGCCGACGAGCGCGGCCGCGAGGAGCGGGTCGGTCACGACCGCCCCCCGACCAGGAGTCCGGCGAGGGCGGCCGCGAGTCCGATCGCGTAGCTCGCGGCGACGTACCCCGTTCCGGAGAGCCCCCCGAGCGCAACGGCGTCGGCGACGAACGTGCTGTAGGTCGTGAACGACGAAAGCGCCCCGGTGCCGACGAACAGCCGAGTTCGGGTCGCAGTCGAGCGAGAGATCAGCAGACCGAGCGCGAACGACCCGACGGCGTTGACGACGAGCGTGCCGAACCCGGTCGGTCCCCCGACGGCGACGTCGACGCCGTGCCTGACGACGGCGCCGAGGAAGCCGCCGGCGGCAACGAGGAGAAAGCCGAGCGGCGTCCGTTCCATACGAACGGGTCGGGGGGAGTCATCTTGTGCCTTCGGACTCGCCCGCGTCCGAGCCGTCACCGTGCGGGGGGTCCGGGGTTTCGCCGCTATCGAGATCGCTCGCCCGCGGGCTCCCCCCGCCGTGCGGCGTTCGCCGCTCGCGGACCCGAACGGTGTGGGCCGTCTCGGTCGCGTCGTCGACGACGAGCGCCTCGCCGGTGCCGGTCGGGAGCCGCTCGGCGAGATCGCCGGCGAGGTACGTCGCCTCGGCCTCCGCGAGTCGGGCGACGTCGCGCTCGGCGGTGAGCCGGTGACAGATCAACAGGTCCGACTGGGAGACGGCGACGCTCGGCAGGGCGCCGGGGCGCTGCGTCGCGCAGAGGAGGGAGACGCCCGGCGCGCGACCCCGGGTCAGGAGCGTCCTGAGCGCGGGGTCGGCGACGCCGTCGAAGAAGGCGTGCGCCTCGTCGACGAGCAGCCAGGGGAGCCGGTCGAGGTCGCCATCGATCCGCGCGTCGTACAGTCCGCGGGCGACCGCCCTGACGACGGCGGCCGCGGCGGCCTCCGGGACGCCGGCGAGGTCGAGCGCCGTCGGTGACCGGTCGGCAGCGAGGGAGGCGATCGGCGGCGCGTCGGCGTCGAACACGTCCCACGACGCCGCGAGCCGCAGGTGATTCGCGGCGGCGCGACGCGCGTCCGTCGGCGCGTCGGCCTCGGCGACACGGTCCCGTAGGTCGGCGATCGCGATTCCCTCCGCGCCTTCTGTCGCGTCGGCGACGGCGCGCCACACCACCCCGCCGGGACCGCCCGTCGGGTCGAGTCCGAGGAGGTCCGGCCACGCGGACGCCGGGATCGCGCCCGGACGGATCGCGGGAGCGGCCACGCGACCGCCCGCGGCCCGGAGCCCGCCGAAGACGCCCATCGGGTCGATGACGACCGGCGAGACCCCCGGCGCGGCGGCGAGCCCCTCGGCGAGGACGCCGAGCGTGTACGACTTCCCGGTACCGCGCTTCCCGAAGACGACGCCGGCGTGGGGACGGTCCGCGTCGACGCCGACGGCGGCCCCCGCGCTACCGTCACGGGCGAGGAACGAGCCGAGACGGACCGTCGGGAGCGACGGAGAGCGCTCCGCGTCGGTCTCGCGTCCGAGCACGTGCATGCTGGGCGGTGGCCGCGGTATCGTACAAAAAGGCTCTGGAGGGAGAAACCATCGCGTTAATTGTATGTCTTTACCCCGATGATTCAACTGCCGGCACGGTGTGAGCCCGTGGAATCATCTCGTTATCTCGG
>NZ_JAODIX010000067.1:14234-34843 GCF_026586675.1 Halorubrum yunnanense | reverse complement strand
CAGTCTCTGACACCGTGAAACCGTGAGTTATCGACCCTACCCCGACGCAGTCTTGCGTTCAACAAGGCAACGTCGGTGCTGCACGCCCTGGAACATCGCGCCACGGGTTTGTCTCCCACCGCAGGGTTACTGTCCGGACGAAGGGTTTGAGCTGGGCTTCTAACGCCGAAAACCATCCATAGCGTCCGAATTCGTCCGCAAGAAGGGCCTCGGCGGTCGTATCACCGGCCATCAGCCGCCGGTGTTCAATATGACCGAGAATGATCTCTTTGATCGTGTCGGCTTCCCGCCGAACCTGCTGTTTTCCTTTGTAGGGGGTTTCTTTTTCGTAGCTGTAACTCGCGCGATACGTATTTGCGCTGTCGATCTGTTCGGTGTAGCTGGTTCTCCAGTACGGAGCCGCCAGTTCGGGGTCGTGATTCGACACGAGGTTCCCGTCACCGAAGACGTTCGCGAGATCCGACGGTTTCCCGCGCTCTACGAGTCTCGCGAAATCGGCGTTGCTGACGTAGTTATCTTTCGGCCGGTACGTTGCACACCGGACAGACATGTTGTACGTGCCGTCCTCACCACTGATGATGACTTGATAGATGAACGGATCGTGTGCTTGCCGGAACGCGTCGAACAGCACGTTAAGCGGCTTGTCTTTACCGTTGTCCGGTATCTGTCTGTTTCCGTCAGTAATGGAATACAATCGCGTTGTCGTCACATCGGTTATTCCGACCGGTTCGAGGTCGAGATGACCGATCTCTGCGGTGACTGTCTCTGGACAGCGGCGCTTGACTGCCTGTCTAAGCTTGCTCACTGGTCGCGAGTAGACCTTTTTTGTGAACGAGTCGAGTTGCGATTGGGTATCACTTCGGCCGTCAAGCGTGGACGGTCGCGGGTGGATAACGAACGTAAGTCCGTACGGCCCCGGGAAGATGAGGATCTCGACGCCCGCGATACAGCCTTCACCACAGATGTCGGTGATAATCCACAGGAGCATGCCGTGGATATCTGCGGGGAGCTCCTCGCGTTTCTCAGGATCGCGCGGCAGGCAGATCCGAACAGCATTCTTTCGCTGTTTCGGGCCGCCCCGCAGGTTGCGCACTGCGGTCTGGTTGTTCGGCACTTCGTCTGGGGCTGGAAGTTCCTCAGTGCCGTCGCTGTCTGGGGCTTGGCGTTGGTCAACTTGTTGTATTTGAATCGACATTCCTTGGTCCTACGCTTGGTCCCACTCATGACGAGAAACGAGGTGGATCCGGGCGCCCGTTCGCGTCGGTGGGGTGATCTCTATTTTCGTCTCCTCGCCGAGCGTGTGAGCGGAGGTGGACTGGGCGCTCGTGAGTGTCGAGGTGGACGGAGTGAGCGTTATGACGCTGATGTCGTGGTTAAATTCGGTCGCCTTCGGCACAACTGGCGTCCGAACTATCTGTGATGTCTCGGCTGGCGTGTCGGTGGCCGTCAGTTCCGTAACTTCGGAGTCATACTCGGATCGTTTTGTGATGTTGGTTGCCCCGAACTGAGTTGGGTCCGTCTCATCGCCGCTTGGGGTGAGCGAGAGGACGGCAGCGTCAGGTGGTGACTGGTCGTCGCTCGTGGCAATCCACATGTGCGGCTCAGCGGTGACGAGTGTGGTATCGCCGAGGGTGAACCGGTGCGACTGGAGATACAACTCCGTGCCGCGATCGGTTCGCCGGCGAACTGGATTCTGGAGGTGGTCTTGGAGTTGGTTAGCGGTCGCTTGCGATTCGGCCACGACGTGTACCGGAGCGTGTTGACTGAGGAACGATACCTGCCTGAGGATCGTTCCCGGTTTTGTGCAATTGTGGAGACACGCGACGACGGCGCTGCGCTGTCCGTCACGCGACACCCACATCGCTGCGGTGTTGGCGCCGTCGACGCTCGGTACGTCTTCGATCGTATACCCTGCCTGCCGGTACACTGCTGTAAGCGTCCGGTGGCTCGGGCTGCGTTGGTTGTCTGTCATTACAGCGGTGTCGTCAACTCACGGGGTGACATTAGATGGCGATAGTGGGAGAACGGGCGTCGAAGCTGTCGAACAGGCGTTCGGCTGGAAAAACGACCGTTCAATCACCCTGTGGTTTTAAATATGAGTTTGGCTGCGTTAGGTGATTGCGGTGGAATTTTATTTTGAGCGATCATCTGCGACTTACAGATACTCCAGATGCGGATGGTTCCAGACAAGTATGAAGAAATGCCCGAGGAACTTTGCGATACACTTAGCGAGGCGTTTGATCCCTTCAAAGAACACTCACGGTGGGACTACACGCAGGTATTCGTCCGGCAAAATGCCAATGATGATTCACGATCACTCACTCGTCGCGAGGTCCAAGCCAATCTTGAACAGCAGACGACAGTTAAAACCGCGAAAACAACAGCTAACAACGCCTTAGGCGATCTCGTTGATGCTGGGATTTTGACTTGTGATTCCGATTTGGACACCCACCAGTACTGGCTCTCATACTCACCCGAACCGTCATCTGCGACAACTGTCGATGGGGCGATACATGATGGGGGGCCAGTTGCAGAACCAGTCGCTGGTGACGACTCTACAGATACAACAACCTCAGACGCTGATCGACTTGCTGGCTTGACGCGCCGCTACTTTGTGTTTGAGCGCGTCTGGTTAGCTGCGTTGGTAGTCGGACTAACTATGACCTTGGTGACGCTTGTGCTGTTGCGGCTCTCAGCTCCGACGACACTTTCGATCGGTAGCGCGGCGCTCGCGTGGGCAGTACTTTCGTTTGGGGGTGTTGTGCTTGTCGTGAGCCTCAGATATATTGTGAATTAATTGCTCTGTTGTGCTCTGTTGAATCCGCAGAAGGCGTCGAGGTCGGGTCACTCTGTGCTCGGTTCAGGAGCCCTGCCGAGAGAATTCAAAGATGGGGTCTTGGCAGAGAGGGCGAGGATGGAGATTACAGGGTGGATCGATCCGGCTCCTTGACGACAAAGAGCAGGGTAATTGCGCCTTCAGAGATCGTGATCCCTGTGCAGTCATCGGATGCAACAGAGCAGCGTGGTGAACAACAGTCTGACAGCGATCTCGACATTCTCGTCGCGTTCGACAATCCAGTAACGTTGTTCGATCTCATTCGATTGGAAAACGAACTGACGGAGGAGCTTGGTATTGAGGTCGACCTCGTGACGAAAGATTCGTTGAAACCACAGATGAAGGCTCGTGTTCACGACGATCTCGTCAGGGTATGACAGCGGTTTTGGACTACCTCGATGACTTCCTTGATAGCGTCGAAAAGATCAAGCGATATACACGAGAGATGACATCCGAGGAGTTCGTTGGCGATCTAAAGACTGACGAGACGGTCACGGCGGCGTTTTGTCACCGTCCTCCGCGTTCATGGGGAAAAGAATGCCAACACAGTTTCCTCCTCTCGTAGGGCTGCGGTACCGATATTCCCGTTCGAACTTGCTACGGGGAGGTCACTCCGGACCATCCAGTATGCTGAGGCGATTAGCGAGTGCGTCCATCACTTCCCACAAGAGTCCGGACACCGAACGTGCGTCGAATGAGGCTGGTTCGTACGTGTAGCAATCGTCGTCTTCGTCGCGTTCCTGATAATGAAGCAGCCCGTCAATATGGGGATTCGGTTCACAGTGAAAGCCACAATCGAAGCCGGAAGGTTCGCTGTAATGGACGGTATAGTATGCCTGAATTGGCGTTCGCATCCACGCATCACTCGTGCGATCAGAGTCTTCTGGTCCGGGTGATGGATCCGGAATCCACGTCATTCGGAGTGTGGCTCTCTCTCCTGAGCGGCCGAACCACGACGGATCGAGGGTAGCCTGTAGTTCTCGGTATTCACTCGGTGGCTCACCTTCGACCGATAGCACGGCTGGATGTCGCGCCAACTCGCCACGCAACTCGCGGAGGATACGATGCCGATCCCGCCCTGAGGTCGTCCCGCCATCAGGACGGACGCCGTCTGCTTGGACATACAAACCAGCATCTCGGTGACGTTCGGACTGGCCATCCGGCGTGCCCCGCTCGTCAGTCATACGCTGAGCGATGACTGATCAGATTCCCACGTGTCGTAGTTTGTGATCGCGTCTTGGATGAGAGAGAGGTGATACCGGGCAAGTTCCCAGTCGCTTGCCGTCTGCGTCAGTTTGTACGCCTGCTCGGCAGAGACGGTATCTGCGGCCGCTCGCTCTCGGAGTGTATCCGGTGTGTCAGCATCGTATTCTGTTTTCCATGCTGCTATATTGTCTTTCAATTCTGTGGCCTGCTCTGCGAGTTCTTGTTTTGTTGTCTCTTCAAGCAATGATCGAATATCACGGAGTCGGGTGTACAGTGGATCCGGATAGTAGTGGCTGGTCCCGTCCTCGTCAGTTTCCGTCACAACACTGAGCTCAACGAGTCGGCGGAGGTGATCTCGTGCCGTATTCGCGGACACGGCAGCCTGCTCCGCGATCCATGGGGCTGATCGGGGCTCCGAGAGCGTCATCGTCACTGACTTGACTCGATCAAACGCCGATGCGTGTTCCTTCCAAGTCTCCATCCATTCGGGGTCGTCGGGTGGCTTTGTGGGTGACATACGCTGTGGTACCGGTTCGACAGTAATAATTCTACTCCTGCGCAAATTATTGAGTTTACTGAACTCTTTCCAGGGTTGAAGCCGTGGGAGGATGTCAGGGCGGATTTTCTGCTTCGTTCAGTTGTGTAAGCGAGTTCTCCTCGTATGCACGCCGCCAGAGAGAATGTACAGCACGTGTAACCTGTCTGGGTTCTGTGACAGTAATACAGGAGCGCTGTGGGTGCTCTGACGATGCATCGGGTGGGTTGTGAAAATGCTTGTTTGGAGCGTCTGGTTTTGGATGGTAATCAAACCGGAAGTTGACATCCTGTTCGTCAGTATGGTGAAAATTGTAGTATCCCGTTTGGTACCATCGAACATCGAATCGACACGTGTCCGCATCTCCGATCCCGTCATCGAGTCGAACGACGAGTTTCGTCGGGTCCAGTAGGCTGTCGAATCCTGCCTCGATGACGAGACCATCCAGCGCTGTGAACTCGTCTCGAATCTGTTCTACCGCTGTCTCGTCTAACGACCCGACTTCCCCCTCGATATCTGTGTCAGACTCCATCTACGCCGTTGATCGCTCGCTGTCATCGCTGAGTGCACCGTACTTGTGTAATCCGGTAACACGGCTGGTGTCAGCAACACGAGCCGCAGCAGCGTGGCTATCGTCAGGGTCAAAATCGTAGAGTGAGAGCGCCGCCTGTGCAATCTCAAGATTCTGTTCAATCTGTTGCCAGCGAGTGATATCTTGCCAGCCATCGTCGTCGGGTTCTAGTTGGAGAGTGAGTTCGTCGACGTCAGCAACGTCGTACTGCTCTCGGAAGCTGTGTAGTTCCGTCTTGAGGTCTTGAATCGTGTCTCGGATCTCGCTTTTCGTATGTTCGCGATGAATCGCTGCGATACGCTTCATTGCCAGCATCTGTGGAGCGCGCATATATCGGGTTCCAGACTCTGTGTTGATTACTTTGACACGGCCAGTCTCCGCCAGTACCGAGAGGTATTTCCGCGCAGTTGGTTCACTTACCTGTGCCCGTTCGGCTATTGTACTGGCCGCTTGCGGTTCGGTGGTGACGTCACTGACGTGCCGGATACGGTCGAACGTGGTTGTATCCGCCTTCCACTCCTCAATAGCGGCCTCATTTACATCTCCCTCCCACAGTTCGTGGGGAGCGTCAGTTGTGGTCATGTGTATCATCGGTTACTGGCCCTATTCATAAAATACTTTCTTAGAAATAACTAATATTTGGCACTCTAGCCAAACTCATAGTCAGTGTCGCGAGCGTTGACGTACTCGTCGTTGCCCGCTCGATCCGGTACGTAACACGGACCACGGCCACCAGCGAAGAACATCGGTACCTCGATGTCGAGATCACTCCGTCGGTCCAATAACAGCGGGACGTCACCTCGAAGTTCGCTCATACGGCTCTCGGGGAGTGCGGAACGTGCCTCTCGGTGGACGATGTTCGGTCAGCGATTGAGGCGATTCCTTGGTGAGGTCGTCAATAGAGGTTCTTGCTACCGGCCAGATACATCCCACAGATCCTCGATCCGCGCTCGGATGTTGGCGAACGTTCGTGCGAACATCGCCGAAGGATGGTGATCGGAGGGAGAATCGGGAATCGCATCACTTGACTGGGCTGCTGGCGGCGGGTGAAAATGCGTTCGGGTCGTATGCGGATTCGGGTGCCGATCCCATCGACAGTGCCAACTCTCCCCAGAAGCGTGCGTCTCTGTGTAATGGAAATTGTAGTCTCCGTTCGTATACCACCGGAGTTCCAGCTTCGCCTCTTGTATCCGATCGGGATACTGATCGAGATCGAGTGTCGCACGAACTACTGTGAGTGTTCCACCAGTTCGATCCCCAGTGGCTGTCTCGACCAACGGATGGGTCTGGGATCGTTCAAAGAAGCGTTCAACAACGGGTTCGTCGATGGGTGCTGCTGGACCCATCGATTCAGGCCGTGAGCCGGTCGTCTGTTCGACGGGCGATCCGAATCGCCTCCTTGTGCCGGTCCATTTCTTCACGCACCGTTGCCCACTCTGAGAGCGTCTCCAGTTGTGCTTCTATCTCGGCGTGTGTCGCCTCAGATGGCAGATCAACATCGGAAGGTGCCGAAGCGTTGAATTGTTCCTGGAAGTGGTCGTGTGTTGTTTCTAGGCTGGCGAGTTTATCGAGGAGTTCCTCAAGATTGTGTGAGACGGCAAGTTCGTTTGCTCGCCGCCAGTGAACGTACGCTTCGTTGCGTGCGTATCGTGCTCCAGTCGATTGTTCGTGTTTTCGAATGATTCCAAGCGTCACAAACTCCTCGAGATGAGTCCGTGCAGCGTTCGCCGAACACTGTGCGCGATCGGCGATTGTCGCCACCGTCGCGGGCTCACGGAGTCCCAAGACGATAGTGCGGATTCGGCTTCGAGTATTCGTCGTTTCCGTCCACACCGCTTGCTCTTTTGTGAGTGCGTCGTCGGGCGGCGCAGGATCGAATGTAGGCATACCGGTTATTTGAGCTACTACCTCAAATATGCTTGGGCCTGTTGTGTTGTACGCGCCTCATGACGCGGGATGGTTCGTGATCCCTCCAGCACCCGTTCCTAGCCGAACTCGTAGTCGCTGTCGGCGGCGTTGACGTACTCGTCGTTGCCCGTTCGGTCCGGCACGTAACACGGACCGTGATCCGCCGCGTGGAAGACAGGGGCTTCGATATCGAGACTGCTTCGACGGTGGAGTAGTAGTGGTAATCGGTCACGCAAGTCTTGGATGAACGGTTCCCGCCGTACGTGGAGCGTTCCACTCGGAGGCCGGCGTTCGGTCAGCGGCGGGAGTTGGCCTTTGTGGAGATCCTGTTCGGTGACGATCCGAACGTCGAGTAGTTGGGCTAACCGCCACGCACTCGCGCTCACACGGCGCGCGACAGCGAGGACGGGCATTCCCCGCATGAGCGCGGCCCGCAGCGCGACCGCTTCGACGGCGTCCCGCTGAACCGGGACTTGGTGCCAGTCTTTACACTCGACGACGAGGAAATCGTCAGGATCACCACGGAGGTCGTCCCGGCGGGCGATCACGTCGGTTTCGAGCCCGAAGCAGTACTCGTTGCGGGCTGTCCTGTATCCCCACTGCTCAAGTGTCTCGGCAACCCGAGTCTCGAGCCAGCGGCCGTTGGTTGGATCGTGGTCCGGATCCTCGTCGTCGGGCGTGCCCACGGCGTTTATTTCGGCCGTGAAATCGGGGCTGTCGTCACTCATCGGTCGGATCCTCGATGGTGTCAGCGGCGTCTGCCTGCTGGGCTGCGTCTTCGAGGGCTGTTGCGATCGTTTGGGCTTCTGTCGGCGTGAGGACGGCGAAGGTGACCTCGCGGTCATCGCCGAAGCCGAGGAGGACACGCGATCCCTCGGTGACGTCGGTGCTGTCGGTGCTGACCTGAATACTTCCATTGGTCGCTGTCGGCCGATCGCGTCTGATGACGGTCTCGAGATCGAGTGTTGGGTCGCTCACTGCTGGTCACCCCCATTCGGGAGCTGCGCTTGTGAGGTCGCGGCTGCTGTCGTCGGGTGTGGTGTCGGTGTCATGATGTCGGTTGGGTGGTCTCGGGTGTCTCGGATTTGGTGGGCGTGGCTGTTCGGCTGTCGGCTTGTGTTGGCGTTCGTCATTGGACGTATGGTATGATCGGCGTCGGCGCCGGGTTCAGTGAGGATCGAGATCGGTGGCTGTCTGTCCCATCTACCGCGATCGTCTCTCTCCGTGCGGACGGGGGGTGGGCTGTTTGATCCAGCGGGTGTAGTTGACTGTCGATGCGTCACCAGCGGCGGCGCGGTCGGATCGCTTCTTTCTGGGAGCCACGCCGTCACGGGGGGTGTCTTCGGGTGTGGCGTCGGCTTCGTCGTGGTCCACCGGCGGTGGCCCCCTTGCTGGACGGGCGTGACGCGGTCGAGATCGCGGATATCGCTCAGGCGACGGTCATAGCTACTTGCGGAGATGTCTGCGTGCTCGATTAGCTCTGAGCGACCGAGTGGGCCGTTGGCTCGCAGCAGAGTGGCGTACAGTTTGGTGGCTGTCGGCGTGAGCCCGTACATGTTGCTAATACGATTTCTTTATTCAGGACCCACCGTGAATATTTGTCTAGCGATTCATCATCACTCATGGATTTACTCACGAGCACACTCTGACTCTCCGTACTGTTCGCTGAGAGGCTTTACCCGCAGCTCGCCAAAGCCGTAGCGGGAGTGTGACCCGATCCGTTGAAGGCAGTTCTTCGCGGTCTCCACCGGGCGGTTGCCGAGGTACGTCACGATTTGGCCGTGATCGACCGTCTCAAGTTGGAAGACCTCGCGTTGTTCCAGTATTTTCTCCTCACGAAACCGGAGCTCGTCACGATTCTCGGCCCACCACCACGGAATAGTACAGCTGTTCGCCTCTGGATACTCTGACTCCAAGACGAACGGCGTCAGCAACTCGATGAGGTACGTCTCTACACCGTTGAGCCGTGAGTAGTCCAAGTTGTCGAGGTCCACCATCTGAGTATCTTTCAGCTGAACCTCGCCGTAGCCGTAGTTTCGCTTGCCACCGAACTGAAGCCTCTTAAGCACATTCTCGCCGAGCGGAAGGACCGCCGGGTTATCAGCGTGGAGATAGGCGTGAACGTACCACTTCGTCGTCTGGTGCTGCTTTCGGTGGTCCTCTCGGCGGCCCATGATGGTTTCATGTGCGAGCGCTGGGTGGCCGCCTTGGATGCGGAGGTCGTGGGTGTTCAGCGCGTCACGAGCGCGAGTGTCGAGCAGCCACGGATGAATTGCTTGCCGGTGGATGAACAAATCGTCGTAGGATTTCACCTCCGGCAGCCCACTCCCGAGGTGCGGACGGCTGCCCGACTGTGTGTGTTCTTCTGGGAACGCTCCGAACTGTCCGGGTACAAAGACGCCGTGACTGGCTGACACCGCTGCGTGTATTTCCGGGTCAAGGTAGCGCCCGAGAGCGTGGAGGATGGCGTTCCCCGAGACGTAGTACGGGTGACCAATGTAGTCCATCCGCAGCTCCCACAGCACCTGTTGAATTTTGGTCATCAGTCGGGCCTCCAGTCTGCGAAGTCCTCGATGTATTGGAGTGCGGTACTCCACGACTGTATCCGTCGAAGGTTGGCATCGAGCGTCATGTCGTACTTGTCGCTGTCGGCATCGAGTGGGTGCGCAGTCAGGCGGTTCCACGTCGATGACCACGACCGCCACGGGTGACTCCCGAGACGCGCCGACGGATTCCCGTCTGTGTTCACGTCAATCCGGAGCGCGAAGCGGTCGCCGTCGAAGACAGTTCGGAACGGAACGACGCTGCCGGCTTTATCGACGATGAGCCGAAGATCGCCGAACTCGTGGTCTGCACGGTAGTTGTCCAAGAGGGCCGCCACGAGCAGCGTGTGGAACTTCAGCGAGGTGTATGGGTGATACACCGACTCGTTGACCGCGGCGGCGACGTCGCTTTTGAGCCACCGTTCGTGGGCCGTCTCTGCGTCTCCGATTCTGAGGAGATCTGACACCTCACTCTCTGTGGTCGCGCGAGAGAACTCGCCGCGGTTATAGGCGGTCTCACCGGTCAAAAGCGAGAGTCGGTAGTGGTTGTCGTGTGTTTGGACCGTCTGCTCCGGCTTCTGTTGTGGCCGAGAGAGTGCCGCCGCATCACCGTCCGCACTCTGTGGGACCGTCTGGTTCACGGGCACGCCAGCGAACTCTTGTCGCGCATTGTCGTGACTCTCGCCGGTGAATTTGTGAGCGTCGTGGCGGAACGCCGTGAGCATCACGTCGTTCATCTTTCCTCCACGCGCTCCGCGAGCACCACCTGAAACTCTGGTAGGTACTCGGTTTCCCACCTCTCGTCTTTCTTGCCCATCTTGTCCGTGCTGTCTTTGCTCCGATCGAAGACGCGACGGAGTTCATGTTCCTCGTAGAGTGGGTTCACCAACTCACAATCCACAATCCCGCCGCCGAAGTTCCGCGCGCCACCGAGCTGATGTATGAACTCGGTGTTGTGCGCGTTGAGATACTCGATGGCCTCGGCGAGCAGCGCGACGAATTCGGGTTTCGTCTCCCGGAAAGAGAGGTGCCACGAGCCGTCAAGGTTCCCGACAGCGTCAAGTTCGGCGTTCCGAAGCGGTTCTCGGTTGTCTTGTTTGTTCCGCGAGACGACGTTCCGGTTGAGCCGGCGGTAGTGGCCTTCGGCCTGTCCTTGTGTGTAGTCAACGCTGGACCGCACTGGCGAGAACTTGATCGGGCGACGCATCACTTTCCCAGGGCGATTCTCGAACCCACCGAAGAGATCGAGAATCACGCACCCGGCGCCGTCATTGTCGTCAAGGCACTCGCCTTTCTCGTGATACCCGGCATCAAGGTCGCGGTTATAGACACCGTCCTTCCGGAAGTTCGCGTTGGCCTCTCCGGGGTGACAAGCAGTACTGCCGCGCTCCTGAACGACCTTCTCCATCCCGTGGCGAAGCCACCCCGACAGTGAGAATGCCGGGATGATGCCGCCAATCTGGTTCTGCGGGTCGGTGTCCTCGTAGTTGCCGTTCGAGGCGTGGTGACGATCGGTCATGATGCTGTCACCGACCACCAACAGGTCGGTGCGAATTCGAACGAAAACGTCGGGACCGATATCTTCAATCATGGTTTACTTGGTCACCTGTGGGCTGGCCCTCGAACAGACGAGTCCCGCAATGGAGCTACCGGTATTGTGGCTGATGAGCTGGATCCCTCGCTCACGAACCGCAGGCTGGTGGTGTATCAGGAGCGATTGCCGTAGACTGAGGCCCTGATCGGTTAGATTGCCCGCCATTACTCAGATTTCTCTTGGAGTGCGCCCCCGACCGAGCGAGTGTGCTCCCGGATCGCAGTCAGCAAGGATGTGGATTCCTGCTGTTGGACGTCGGTTGGTGAACGCTCCGTGTGAGTGTCCGGGTGGATGTGTGGCTCCCTGCTTGTCGTCGGGCTGGTAACCACTGCCTCCGGACCGAGCAGGATATACGTCATCGATTGGGTACGCACATCAGCGCACGTCCCGATGTGACCCGTAAGGACGTACTCGCGAACACCGCGGGTGAAGACGGTCGGGTGTTCGTGGATATCTGATCCGCACATGGTGTAGCCGATCGCGTACGTGGGCTCGCCGGCCGCGCGGTAGGCGTAGGCGGTGATGTTGTCGCCTTCGTGAAGCGGTTGCCCGCAGACTTGGCAGATCGGGTGGTTGGTGTCGAGTGAGATGCGCGTGAGTTGGGCGAGGTCTGCGGCTTGTGGATCGCTGGGTCGCGTCATCCGTTCCCACCCTCGGTAGCGTTGTGAGTCCCAGCTTGCCACGCTTGCCGCGCGGAGAGCGAGCGGCGGGCCGACTCGGTCAGTCGGTACTCGGTCGTGTCGTCGGTGTGTTTGGTGACGAGGTCGCGTTCGATAAGCTCCTCGAGGGTGTCACAGACTCGGGCTTGGTCGATACCGTCGATGTAGTAGTCGGTGAGTACGTGGTGGATTGGACCACTCTCGCTGGGGCCAGTCTGAGAGAGTATCCAGAGCAGGTCGCGATGGGTGGCTGAGAGGTCGGCAAGCGTGATGTCTTCGCTCTCGGTACTGGGGCTAGACATTGTGGCCCTCCACGGTGTCCTCGTTGCCGCTGCGTGTCGCAGCACACGTGCTACAGAGTGGGGCGTCGAAGGTAGCGTCGTAGCCGTCAGCTGTGTTTGTACAAAGGTGACAGCCGGAGTTGTTACTGCTCGATCCGTCAGTTGTCTCGCAGGGCTTAAGCCCCGCAATTGCCAGTATTAGCATGGTTCTGTGTTCGGACACAGAACCCGTCCCGGCCGGGTGCTCTAACACCGCGGCCGGGGTTTCTACATTTCTCGCGAGCCGAGGGTTCGTCACTCGGGTTCCGTGAGATACACTATGCGACTGTTGGTACATTAATGTACCGATAGATTTTTTACAATCTCACCGAGCATGATATACACAAAGGAGTATGAATTTACCGTATGCGATATGCTGGTGGATGGATGACTGCAGCAGATGACCGTATCTTAGAATATCTCTCTGAGAATGAAACCGGCTCGCCAGCCAAAATGAAAAGAGAAGGTCCCATCCGATACTCCCGTCAGCAAATCAATCGTCGGTGTAAGCGGTTGGCTGAAGAAGATCTTGTACGACACCTGGGGAATGGCGTCTACGTGATCACCGAAGACGGTGAGGCATATCTCGAGGGGCGTTTAGACACTGAAGATTGGCAGTATATTGACGAAGAAGTAAGTGAGGGCATCCATAATGATTCGACTGAAGACACTGTTACTCAGAATTGAACGGTAACTTTCTGAATCAGCGTGAGTCCCTTTACACCAGTAGATTATACTTAACCAACAACAGATCTATTTGAGCGCGGTCGTTGGTTAAAATCGCCCTGTTTAGTTCAGATCTTGGGAAACAGGTTTCGTGGTGTTCCAATATTCGATGGATTATATCAGCGATCGTTCCGGAAAAAAGTCCTATAGCTTACGTGAAAGGACCAGGCGGTCTTCTGATCTCAAATATCGGCCGAGTAAACGGTCGGATAAAGATTTTTTCAGCCCGGAGAAGTTATCGACGTTTTTGATGGTATTTACTCCGATCGAGCCGGATGAGCCTCGAGAAACGACGTCGGGAGAGCCCAATCGTGAGCGCAATAAGTCCGATCAACCCGAGCCACGTAAGCAGGTACGCGATTCCGAGGTCAACTGTCGACACGGTCCCAGTACGTGAGACGTGAAACAGTAGCTGGGCCGCGAAGAGCACGCCGTTCGTGACGAGCACCCAGCCGACGATATGCTCGTTCCGAAAGAACCGTCCTACATCGGCGAGGCCTGGAATCCCAGAGCGTCCAAGATGAGACAGAAAACATGAGGAATGTTCCGGGAACTGTCTGAAAACCGCGTTTTCAACCTCCCCGTCACGAGCGAGGGTCTCGAAGAGCGAGCCTAACCCCTCATCGGCCTTTGCGTAGTGGCCGTGCCGCGTCGTTCGCAGTACGCCGACGTCGACGAGAATATCGAGGTATTTGCCGATCGTCTCGTTATTTTCCACACTGGAGAACCACTTCGAAACTTCGGCGACGGTGTACGCCTCCGTCCACAACGTGTCTTCGTATTTTGCGCGTGCAAGGTCGTACTGAAAAGTACAAAACAATTCGGCTAGACACACCTTTCTGTGGTTCGCGGGCAGATTTTGTTTCGAGTACGATTCTTCAGAGGTCACAAAGACAGGTCCGTCGACGGCTCCGGAGTCGACTCGCTCGTTCCACCGGGTGATCCGTTCCAGATCGTGTTCCGAGTACAACTGCTCTGGGTCGTGCCGAAACACCCGATTGCGATTGATCTCCGTGTGGCCTAGTGGGACCGGAGGAGCGGGCTGCATCGATATTAGGGTAGGACACGAATTGGCAATATGACTTTTTGTCTCCAAATTAAATTACTATCTTGAAACGAGTGCGTTCGCGGCGTGGGATTATAAGCTTTTATCGGAATCGACGCCACTCGATTCGGAGCAACGCGCAATTATTCCCCACTTGATGCTTCGAGTGCCGATGAACGGCAACCAGACGACGAACACGCTTGAACAGCACGCATCTCGGAGAGAGTACACTGTCCAACTCTTCGAAGAAATGGACAAAGAGCCGGGCACAGTCTCTCACGCAGCCGGAGGACTGATCGCCACGACAGCGCTCAAAGACGGGGTCGATAAAGTCGTGAATCTGATCAAGGATCCACAGATATGGAGGGTAGAGGCCTGTTTCAGTGATCGTAGTACGGCAATCAAGATTGCCGATACAGTCGTCACGGTCCCTGAAACGATCGCCACGGCGGTGCGGATCCACTACGAAGACGACGACAAGATCCGGACCCTCCCATTGTTAGGGACAGATACCTCACGAGCCCATCGATACGAGACTGCCGTCGCGCAGTTCCTCCTGACGTTCACGGAGGCCGCTGACGGTGTGTCTCTCAGCAAAGGCGAGCTGGCCGACCATCTCGGTCGCTGGCATCGGAACCTCACTGGCGACTCGATCAGCCCAGCGTGGATCGGGCGGACGCTTCAGGCGCTTGATGTCGAGACGAGCGACCGGGTGGTACCCGATCGGCGGTGGATCAACGGAGAACTCATGGAGTAATAGCGGCTCACGCTGAACGGGCGTCGCCGGACCGCTCACCTCAGCACGTATCGAGGGTTCCGACCATCGGACGAGTATCCTCTATCTTTCATGGGATACACTCACCCATCGAAGTGACACCTGATTCATCGTTCAGTCGCCCAGCATGGCGTCTGAAATTACCACTCTGTCCATCGGGTCGCCAGCCAGGAATTAGGTGTCAAGGTGAAATAATTGCATCGCTTGGGGCGTTCGAACACAGCTCCGAGATTACAGATGTCTCTGGCGTCGACTCAAGGCAGTATCTCGCTACTGGATACACCACCGACGTGGTTGACAGAGAACTCACACTGAACGACTATTACGACGAACTCCGGGTGTTTCGGTCGTCGCCGGACCTGTGTCACGAGTCCATTTGTGCGTCCGTTGAGACAGCGTCGACGGTAACTCGGCGGAAAGAAGCCGACTGCTAATCTGTTCAGGCTACGTACGACTGCGCTCGGTTAGTTATCGACGACTGCTTCGTCCACTTCATCATCCGCTTCCGGCTCCTCACCAGCTTCCAGTTTGTCGAGTCGCTCCTCGGCGCGGTTCCGGTCCTCGGGGTAGCCCACGTCGATCCGCCAACCGTCGAGTCGGATCGCGTCGATGGTGCGGCCGGACTGGATGAGCAGATCGATCGCGTCGGGGAGCTCGTACTCGCCGCGGTCGGAGGGCTGGACGAGATGGCACGCGTGGAAGATGGCCGGCGTGAATGTGTAGAAGCCGGTCATGACGAGGTTGCTCGGCGGGTCGTCCGGCTTCTCGACCACCTCAACGACCTCGCCGTACTCGTTGGTGTCCAAGACGCCGTAGCGGGACGCCTCCTCGTAAGGCACCTCCTCGACGAGGAACGCGGCGTCGGCGCGGTCTTCTCGCTGACGGTCGGTGACGTCGCCGAGGTTGCCGCGGAAGACGTTGTCACCGAGCATGAGCATGAAGTCGCCGTCGACGTGGGGTTCGGCTTGGAGGATGGCGTGGGCCAAGTCGAGCTGCTCGCGCTAGTGGGTGTAGGTGTCGGTACGTCGCGGTACTCGTCGCCGTAGCGATCGATGATCTGTTCGGCCTTGTAGCCGACGACGACGGCCAGCTCGGTCGCACCCACGTCGATCAGGTTGTCGAAGATGTTCTTGATGAGGGGCGTCCTGTTGACCTCCACGAGGATCTTTGGCTTGTCGTCGGTGAGCGGTCAGATGCGGGTGCCCTTCCCGGCGGCGAGTACGACTGCTTGCATGTACGGCCGATGCGGGATCGGGTGCCATAGTTGGGCGCGGCCTACTCCGTGGTAGCGCCGAGTTGCCGGCTCTTACCGTATTCCAGTCACCGATCCGGCCTACTGATACGGCTCACACACGAGCTCGACTCCCTCTTCGAAGCCGATTTCAGGCTCCCAGCTGGTCGCCTCGTGAAACGTCGAATAGTCGGCCATCGTGTCGTGGACGTAGCCGTCGAAGGGGCACTCGATGTACTCCGGGGCGATGTCGGTGCCGAGCGCGTCGTTGATCATGTCGACCATCTCGTTGAACGAGTACGCTTCTTGGGTGCCGACGTTGTAGACGCCGGTGATCTCGTGGTCGGCGGCGAGCTCGCAGGCGCGGGCGACGTCGCGGACGTGGGTGAAGTCGCGGGTCTGGCTGCCGTCGCCGAACAGCTCGGGCGCCTCGCCGTTCGCGATCTTGTCCGCGAACTGCGCGATCGTGTTCGCGTACTCGCCTTTGTGCTCCTCGTTGCCGCCGAACCCCTGGTAGACGGAGAAGAAGCGGAGGCCGGCCACGTTCATCTCGTGGTGGTTGGCGTAGTACTCGGCGTAGCGCTCGCGGGCGAGCTTCGAGGCCTCGTACGCGGTGCCTCCACGTTCATGTCGACCGGCGAGGGTTCGGTACGGCTGCCGTAGATCGAGGAGGTGGAGGCGTATACGACGGTCTCACAGCCCTCTTCGCGGGCGCGCTCGAGGGCGTTGACGAACCCCTCGATTGACGCGACAGCCGCGCTGGGGGTCGTTCTCGTGCATGTTCCGCGAGGAAAGTGCGGCGAGGTGGAAGAGCACGTCGATGTTGACGACGTCGTGACCGAGGTCGGCGAAACAGGCCGCGATTGTAGAGCCGACGTAGCCGGAACCGATGACGGAGAGGTGCATGGGTCGTAGCATGGAGCGCTCGCATATGAATCGTCGGAATCGCGAGCAGTCAGAACCGACGGCACTTTACTGTCCCCCGTGCACGACCCTGTATGCCCATCAGCGCTGCCGGATGGCTCCGGGAGAGCGTCCGGCGTGTTCGAGTGGGCGGCCTCCGGGGCGTCGGGAATTCCCTATACGACGTGTATCTCGGGGCGGCCCTCTCGGTCACGTCGAAATATCCACTCGGCACGAACCTCTTCTCGCGCGAGTGGGACGCTCTCGTCGTCCTCGACGCGTGTCGGGTCGACGCGCTCCAGACCGTCGCACCGGAGTACGACTTCCTCCAGGAGGTCGGCTCCGTCCGCTCCGTCGGAAGTCACTCCTACGAGTGGATGGTCAAGACGTTCACGGAGCGGCACGGAGCGGAGATCGGCCGGACGGCGTACGTCTCCGCGAATCCCTTCACCGCGCGGGAGTTCTTCGAGGACTCCGTGCCGCCGAAGGATCGAACTGTTCCGTTCGGGCCGCGGGAGTACGGGACGGTCCCCCGCGACGCAATCGGGTACGTCGACGAGATACGACGCTACGGCGTCGACGACGAGTACGGGTTCATCCTCCCGAGTAGGGTCACCGACCGCGCGATTCGAGCGGGACGGGAGGAGCGCACCGACCGGCTGCTGGTCCACTACATGCAGCCACACGACCCGTTCCTCGTCGACGGCGCCGTCGAGGAACACATCTACGGTCGCCTCAGGGCCGGCGAACTGAGCCGATCCCAGGCCTGGGAGTGGTATCTCGATGCCCTCCGGATGGTCCTCGACGAGGTGGCAGTGTTGCTCGACAACCTCGACGCAGACCGCGTAGTCATCACGGCCGACCACGGGGAAGCGTTCGGCGAATTCGGGTTCTACGGACACATGCCAGGTTTTCCGCATCCCGCGGTCCGGCGCGTCCCATGGGCCGAGACCACGGCGACGGACACGGGCGAGCGCGACGTCGACGAGGAACGGACGCCGGACGACTCGTTCTCTGACCTGGAAGAACACCTCGAAGACCTCGGCTACCGGTAGCCCTCAGCGCGACTCCCACCACTCCACGAAGCACTCCATGCCGGTCTCGAAGTCGACCTCGGGTTCCCAGTCCAGTTCGTCGCGGGCCCGCGACACGTCCGAGACGTACACCTTCTGGTCGCCCTCGCGCCACTCGTCGAAGGAGACGTCGGTGCGGGCGCCCGTCTCCGCTTCGAGTAGGTCGAGGAACTCCAGCAGGCTGGTCGTGTTCTCCGGGCCGCCGCCGACGTTGTACACGGCCGGCTTCCCCTCGGGGTCGGAGAGGAAGGCGTCGTAGGCCCGGATCAGGTCTTTGACGTACAGCACGTCGCGGACCTGCTTGCCGTCCCCGAAGATGGTGAGGGGTTCGTCGCGCAGCGTCGAGATGGCGAAGTGGGCGACCCACCCCTGGTCCTCGTTGCCGAACTGGCGCGGCCCGTAGATGCACGACATCCGGAACGCGGCGGCGTCGACGGCACCGCGGTCGGCGTAGTCCTGCACGTACAGGTCCCCGGTCAGTTTCGAGACGCCGTAGGGCGTGTGCTCGCAGTCGTCGATGGAGAGCGACTCCGGGATGCCGGCGTCGTAGTCGGGGTCGTCGTACCAGTAGCGGGTCTCCTCCTCGCGGACGGGAATCTCGTTGACGTTGTCGCCGTACACCTTGTTCGTCGAGGCCATCACGACCGCTGGGTCGCTCTCGGCGTTGCGGGCGGCCTCGAGGACGTTGAACGTCCCCTCGGCGTTCACCTCGAAGTCGGTTCGGGGGTCCTCGAGCGAGGCGGTGACTGCGACCTGCCCCGCCGTGTGGACGACGGCGTCGTGTCCCTCGACGACGTCCGCGAGGCGCTCTTCGTCGCGCACGTCGGCCTGCACCCGGTCGACCTGCGGGTAGTTCTCGGCGATGTAGTTCCAGTTGTAGGCCGCCGTGTTCCGGCTCTCGTCAGCCGTCTCGAGCGTCTCGACGCGGCTGAGGTTGTCGAGCGCCGTCACCTCGGCGCCGCGTTCGGCGTAGTACTCGACCGCGTGACTGCCGACGAACCCTGCGCCCCCTGTGACGAGGACGGCATCTGGACTGCTCATGACGTCGTCGTCACACCGGACGGTAATGGGTGTTTTCCAATCGGGTCGTCAGTCCTCGCCGACGAGCCCCTTCTCCTCGAGTTCGGCGTGGGCCTCCTCGAAGCGGTCCTCGGCCTCCTGTTCCCGACCCCACTCGACGAGCTCTCGCATCCCCTCCTCGAACCCGACTTCGGCCTCGAACCCCAGCGCCTCGCTCGCCAGTTCGGTGTCGGCGTAGCAGTGACGGATGTCGCCCTGGCGATAGTCGTTTGCGATCTCCGGGGCGAGGTCGTCACCCTTCCCGTACAGGTCGATGAGCGTCTCGGCGATGCCGGTTATCGTCTTCGGGTCGCCGGTGCCGACGTTCACGGCGACGTTCTCCGCGTCGGACTCGACCGCGAGGCGGTTCGCCCGCGCCACGTCGCTGACGTGGATGAAGTCTCTCGTCTGCTCGCCGTCCTCGAAGACGAGCGGGGGGTTGTCGTTCTTGATGCGCGAGGAGAAGATGGCGCAGACGCCCGTGTACGGGTTGTCGAGTGCCTGCCGGCTCCCGTAGATGTTGAAGTAGCGGAGGGCGACCGTCGGGATGTCGTAGGCGCGGCCGATGGACAGCATCATCTCCTCCTGGTCCTTCTTCGTGATGGCGTAGATGCTCGTGCTGTCGCGGGGCTTGGACTCCGGCGTCGGGAGCGGTTCGAGATCGGTCCCGCAGTCCTCGCAGACGTGCTCCCACTTGCCGCGCGCCATCTGGTCGCCGCTCCGGAGCGATGGATGGCGCCTGGCGTCGCAGTCGGGACAGCGGTAGACGCCCTCGCCGTAGATGGACATCGAGGACGCGACGACCATCTTCTCCAGGTCGATACCCTCGTTCACGACGACGTCGAGGATGCGCGCCGTCGCCAGCGTGTTCACGTCCACGTACTTCTCGATCTCGTACATCGACTGCCCGACGCCGACGGCGCTGGCCTGGTGGTTGAGGACGTCCGCGTCACGGAGGAGGTCAGTCATCAACTCGCGGTCGCGCACGTCGCCCCACACGTACTCCGCGTCGTCGTTGAGGTAGTCCGGTTCGTCGTCGTGGACCTGGTCAGTGAGATTGTCCACGACGGTCACGTCGTAGCCCGCGTCGACGTACTCGTCCACGATGTGGCTGCCGACGAAGCCCGCGCCGCCGGTTACCAGAACGGATGTCATACCTGAGGATTGGCTGTGAGGGTGAAAATTGGTTCGGTACGAACTTGGTCGGTCAGCGTCCATCGGGAACCAACTATCTGCCAGAGCAATTCCCAATCTACAATAATGTGCTCTATTGAAAATGGAAGACAGCAACGGGATCACGCCGTAATGAGTTTAGGAAAACGAGGTCGAGAAGACGGTAATGGGAGTCGCCTTGCTCGACCTCGTTGAGACAGCACTACGTGTAGCTAAACAAGCGTTGGGGAAGCGAGCGGGCAAGCCCGTCTCGGGCGGGCTTGCCCGCGAGACCCACATCGTCGCACACTGTATTCGGAAGGAAGAAGGCCACAGCTACGCCGAACTCGTAGATCGGCTCAGTCTTATGCCGGACGTGTGTGAGCGTCTCGGGATCAGCTCGGATGCTCCACCTGATCCAACCACGTTCTACCACTCGTTTGATCGGTATGCGATGTATGTCTGGCGGGCGT
>NZ_JAODIX010000067.1:0-14208 GCF_026586675.1 Halorubrum yunnanense | reverse complement strand
TCAGCGCAGCAACACCCGCAATCCGGCCACGTTGCCCTCGACAGCACGTTCTTCGAGCGATCTAACGCTTCCCAGTATTATTGTCAGCGGAAAGGACGAACAGTAAAGACGGTCAAGGCGACGACATTGACCGATACAGAGTCGCTGGCGGTATTGGACGTTCACTGCTGTATCAAGCATGAGCACGATACGAAGGCTGGCCCGCGGGTCGTCCGCCGGAACGCGGACGACCTGCGGGCCGTCGCTGCCGATAACGGATTTCAAGATTGGCACACCGAATACGAGATCGCAGCATTAGATGTGGACTACCTCATTCAGTACCGTGGATCGACCCCGAAGGCAGCAGCTAACAACGCGCTGATCCGGGCAAAGGGCTATACACAGCGGTGGATGTCGGAAACATCCTACTCAACGGTCAAGCGAACGCAGGACTCCGCCCTGCGTTCGCAATTCTGGTACCGACAGTTCCGTGAGATCATCCTCTCGTTCGCCCTCAACAACCTCAAGAAGCTCGCCAAAACACTATGATCCCGCTCCCGTACCGCATTTTCAATAGAGCACAATAATGGATGGCCAGAAACCCACACTATGAAATCTATAATTAGAAGAATAGGGAAGGCCATAAATGGTTTTTCCGGAGGACTGCTGTCTGAAACGAAAACGGTACGGCGTGTCTACAACCAATATCTCTCCGGGACATATGAGTTTGAGAACTTCTCGATGTATGTCCCCCCGGAGGGCATCGGAATGTGGGAAGATCAAACGAAAGGTTTCATCAGAGATACTTCTGAGGGTTCGGTTTTCTGGGATATTGGTGCAAATATTGGCTTCTTAAGTCTCTACGCCGCGGACGGGGCTAAGTTGGTGCGTGCGTTCGAGCCAGAACCCAACAATTACCGGATATTGAATGATAACATCGAGTCAAACAGCTTCGACAACATACGAACACACAATGTCGCGGTGTCACAGAAAGAAGGCGAGGCAATACTATACCAAGGATCGGAGGGTGGGGGAACCCACTCGTTAGCCCGCAGCGAGAACCTGAAAGAAGGCTCAGTATCTGTCAAATCGACTACTACCGATTCCTTAGTGGCGGAGTACGGTGCCCCCGATTTCGTCAAAGTCGATGTCGAGGGGGCAGAATTCAAAGTCCTAAAAGGTGCAAGCGACTCGCTAGAAAACCATCGCATTACCTGGCTAATCGAGGTACACTCCTCACAGACGGGCAAACGGGGCGACCGTCTCAGCGAACACGGGGCCACGGTTCATGATTTATATGGCATATTAACTGAGTATGGTTACGACGTATACGGATTCGACGGAGACCTTTTTGAATTCGATTTGGAAGATGACGCTCTCCCTCTCCACTGGTACGCGACAAAAGATAATAATTAGCTGGTACCAAAACCGCTTTGTTGAGTAGAATCGTGTGAGAGATAGATAACCCTATCAGTAGTGACTTTATCTATATAACTCATGAAGCCGGTGGACGTTACACTCGCAATCCCCTGTTATAACGTCGCAGACGTACTCCCGGAGACCCTTTCTGCGGTTGCTGACCTAGACGATTCCCCCGGGAGAGTCATTTGTATCGACGACGGGTCGACCGACGAGACGGCCGAGGTGATTCGAGATACGCCGGACATCGAGTTGATTCAACACGACGAGAACAGGGGTCTGGCAGCCGCCCGAAACACCGCGCTGGAACACACGGAGACGGAGGGGCTGGCGATGATCGACGCGGACGTGGTCGTAGATCCCGACTGGTTGACTCATCTGATTGAAGAGATATCTACCACAGACGCCGTCGCGGTTGCCGGGTGCGTGGAGGAGCGAGTAGATACGCTCGGTGACGAGTGGAGAGCATTCTACTACTCATCTAACTTCGGTTCTGAACCGCGTGGAGAGGATCTTGGCTGGTTGATCGGTGCGAACGTGCTGTACGATGTCGATGCGTTGAGGGCCGTTGGTGGCTGGGACGAGCAGTATCGGACGAACTACGAGGATGTCGATCTCGGAGAACGGCTAACCGACGCTGGTTACGGACTGCGCTACATTCCAAGAGCACGCGGTGAACATAACCGAACGGACACTGTTCCGGAGGCAATTCGCGGCAAGTGGAACTGGGCGTTCAGAGGCCGGAACGAACCGCACTCGATCGGCCACCTGTTTCGACGTCTTCCGTTTCACGCAGGAATTGGGGCCCGTGACACGTTTCTCGCAGTTAAAGATCTAAGGCTCCGTCTCCTTCCTATCACACTCGTCTACCCGCTCTTCTGGATTTACTATGATCTCGAGTCGTATTTCGGGGGTTGAATCGGCCAGGGAGATGTGAGCGGCCGAAATTGCAGTCCGGTAACCAGAGCAATCTGCATTGCGAAACGAGACCGTCATCGTCCACCATACTTCACAGGACATCACGCTTTTATCACCAACTGGAGTACTACAGGCTATCACATGCTCTCACGATTCGTTCAGACGTTCTACAACCGTCTACTACGTCCCCACCTACCTCGAAAGATTGCTTCGTTTAATGGTGTTCCTGTAAGGCAACCTCGGCTCCTCGACCGAACCGACGTTCGACCGGAATACGAAGCCCCTCTTGTATCAGGAATAGAAGAACAAGTGGGAGGCAGCGACAACGTCGTTGTAGTCGGCGGTGGGTATGGGGTCGCCAGCACTTATGCCGCGAGGAGGGCAGGTCCGGAAGGGAATGTAACGGTGTTTGAGGGTGGTGAGGAACAGGTTAGTCGGGTGCGAGAGACCGCTGTTTTGAGTCGAACGGCGGAAACCATCGACGTCCGGCACGCCATCGTTGGAACTGACAAAAACGTCTATGGAGATTCGAGCGATGCCAGTATCCTCCAACCCAGGGATCTCCCGTCGTGTGACGTACTCGTACTCGACTGCGAGGGAGCAGAGATTGATATCCTTGAACACATGTCGATCGAACCTCAAGCAATCGTCGTCGAGACGCACCACGTCTACGATGCGCCAGCCGAGGACGTGAGAGCGCTCCTGCACGAACGCGGGTATGATATCGTTTCAGAGCGAATCGAGGAATCTCCATATGGTGACCTTCCTGTGTTGACGGCGGAGATAAGCGATCAGAAAGAGTAGCACAGGAACATCCGAATAGCTATATGTTGTAGTTCCGCTCCCGAAAATATAATCAGTCCCATCCAAGTTACCACTGTATGCGCGTCTCGCTCCTCGCTTTCGACCTCTCTCATAACTGTCTCGTAAGAACGCACGTACTGGCGATGGTCCTCGATAGGCACCACGAAGTCGAGATCGTCGGGCCGAAATTCGATTCGAGCGTCTGGGAACCACTGGCCGACAAGTACGACTACCGCGGTGTCGAGACGAGTTCCTACGTCTGGGAGTTCCCGCGGAAGGCCGATGACATCCTCGAAAACGTGACCGGCGACGTGGTGTACGCACGCAAACCTCGTGCCACCAGTTTCGGACTCGGACTCGTCCACCGTCGACGAACTGGGACGCCCCTCCTCCTCGACATAGAAGACTGGGAAGTCGGGCTGTTTCTCACGTACCGCTCTCGGCTCCGAGCGGCCACGACCGGCATCCCGAAGCTAATTGACCTCAATTCCTATTACCCGACGCTACTCTCCGAGTCGCTCACCGGACGCGCCGACGGCGTGACCGTGTCGAATCGGTTCCTCCAGCAGAAATTCGGCGGCGAGTTGCTGCCCCACGTCCGCGACACCGACGTCTTCGACCCGACGCGATTCGACTCGGCCGAACTCCGGCGCGAGACGGGCCTCCCCGAGGACGACGTGCTGATAATGTTCACGGGGACCCCGAGACCACACAAGGGCGTCCTCGAACTCGTGAAGGCGGTTCGATCACTCGACAGAGAAGACGTGACCGTCGTCGTCGTGGGTGCCGACGACTCCGAGTACGTTCAAGACATCGAACGGATCGGCGGCGACGCTGTCGTCACGGTTCCCCCACAGCCTTTCGACGAGGTGCCACGCTGGGTGGCGATGGCCGACATCGTGGCTGCACCACAGCGCCAGACCGCTGGACTCCATGGACAGATTCCGGCCAAAGTGTTCGACGCGATGGCACTCGGGAAGCCGGTCGTGGCGACAGCGATCTCCGACCTCCCCGACATGCTTGACGGGTGTGGCGTCCTCGTCGACGAACCGACGCCCGAGGCACTCGCAGAGGCGCTCCGTTCGCTCGTCGACGACCCCGGGAAGCGCGCGGCGTACGGCCGAGTGGCGCGGTCACGCGCCGTGGAAAAGTACAGCGTCGAAGCACAGGTTCCGATGCTCGATGCCCTCTTAGAATCTGCCGTCGAAACCCGTTCCCACTGACTACTCGCTCTCCTCGAACGCCGCCACCGTCCGCTCCAGCCCGTCCGCCAACCCGACGCTCGGTTCCCACTCCAGCGCGCCCGTCGCCTTCGAGATGTCGGGCCGCCGCACCTCCGGGTCGTCCTGCGGCAGCGGTTCGTGGGTGATCTCGCTCTCGGTGTCCACGACGTCGAGCACCGCCTTCGCAAGTTCGAGGATCGTCCCCTCCTCCGTGTTGCCGAGATTGAACACGTCGCCACCTGCGACGTCGCGGTCCGCGGCCACCACGGCCCGAATTCCCGCAATCAGGTCGTCCACGTAGCAGAACGACCGGGTCTGGGTACCGTCACCGTAGACGGTCAGGTCGTCGCCGCGCAGCGCCTGCGAGAGGAAGTTCGGGATCACTCGCCCGTCGTCGGGCCGCATTCGGGGCCCGTAGGTGTTGAAGATACGCACCGTCCGGACTTCGACGTCGTACTGCTGGTCGTAGGCCACCGCGAGCGCCTCGCCGAAGCGCTTGCTCTCGTCGTAGGGGGCGCGCGGCCCGCGGACGTTGACGTTGCCGTTGTACTCCTCGTGCTGGGGGTGGACCTCGGGGTCGCCGTACACCTCGCTGGTGGAGGCGAGCAACAGCGTCGCGTCGTGGGCGAGCGCGCACTCGATCGCGTTGCGGGTCCCTTCGCTGTTGGTGAGCGCGATCTCGACGGCGTGGGAGGCGAAGTCGTCGGGGCTCGCCCGCGAGGCCATGTGATACACTTCATCCACCCGGTCGAAGTCGGGGAACTCGTCGCGGACGTCGTGCTCGCGGCTCTCGAATCGTTCGCTCTCGACGTGGGCGAGGTTCGCCGGCCGGCCGCTGCCGTAGTTGTCGAGGGTCGTGACGCGGTAGCCGTCGGCGAGCAGGGAATCGACGAGGTGGCTGCCGAGGAAGCCCGCGCCGCCGGTGACGACCGCGTGCGGCGTCTCCGTCATCCTCACAGGTCGATGCTGCTGTTGTCCCCGAGGTTGAGGTTCGTCGGTTTCCCGTCCACCTCGGCGTTCGTCCCGACGATACTCTCCTCCATATTCACGCGGTCGAGAGTGGCGTTCCTGCCCACGATGGCGTCGCTGACGATGCTCGTCGCAATGTCGGCGCCGTCGTCGATGCTGACGTTCGGGCCGACGACGCTGTTGGTGACGGTGACATCCTTGCCGAAGTCGACCGGCGGCACGACCACAGAGTTCGTGAGCTCCTCCGCGCTGTTGGTCTCCACCTGCGAGAGGAGGACGCGGTTGGCCTTGAGGAGCGTCTCGGGGCGGCCACAGTCGTACCATTCCTGTACCTCGAAGGTGGTCAGCGTCGCGCCCTGCTCGATCATCCGAGCGAGCGCATCGGTGAGCTGGTACTCGCCGCCCGCACCGCGCACGTCGTTCTCGACGAGGTGCCCGAGCGCGTCGAACAGTGCGGGACTGTCCTCGATGACGTACACCCCGCTGATCGCGAGGTTCGACGGCGGGTCGTCGGGCTTTTCGACAAGACTAACGATGCGCTCGCCGTCGACCTCGGCCACGCCGTAGTGCTGGGGTTCGTCCACTGGCTTGATGCCGATGCTGCCGTCGGTCTCGCCGTTGTCTTCGTGGGCCGTGAGGAAGTCGCGGTAGCCGTGCTCGAACAGCATGTCACCGAGGAGGACGAGCATGCTCTCGCTCCCGACCGCCTCGCGGGTCTGGTACACGCTGTGGCCCAGTCCCTCGGCGTCTTCCTGCTCGACGAAGGTGAACGCGAAGCGCTCGCCGTACTCCCGGGTCGCGTACTCGACGATTTGCTCCTGCATCGTCCCGCCGACGACGATCACGACGTCGTCGATATCGGTCTCGTCGAGGCTTGCCAGGATGTGTCCGAGGATCGGTCGCCCGGCCAGTCGAACCATCGCTTTCGGCTTCGTGTGCGTGTGGGGATAGAGCCGCGTCCCCTGTCCCGCCGCAGGAATGACTGCTTTCATACACCGGCCGAGGGACCTCTGCCCTATAAATCCACCACGTCGCGAGGATGCGGCGGGCCGATCCGGTGGCCGCTCGCCCGGTCCGTGCCTCCGGTACCGCTAAAAGCGTAGCCCGCTCACAGTCGATGAATGCACGTCCTCGGCCTGACCGACCACCTCGGCAACGTCGGTGGTGCTGAGATCAGCGCCCGGACCATCCTGTCGGGCCTCGCGGTGCGGGACGACGTGGACGCGGTCACCGTCGTCGGAATCGACGACAGCGACGCGAAACGCCTCGACTTCGACGGCGTCGAGGTCGTCCCCGTCGATCCGCCGCCGGGTGCCGACTCCCTCCCGGACTTCGCGGTCGACCTGCTGGTCGAGCGTCGCCTGGCCAGGGCCGCGCGCTCGCGGGCCGCGGACGCCGATGTCGTCCACGCGCACCACCGGCGAAGCGCGCTCGCGCTCTCTCGGCTCGACGTCGAGCCCCCGACCGTCGCGACGGTGCGCGATTTCTGGCCGGCCTGCCCTATCAGCATCTACGACGTCGGCGGAGAGCGGTGTACGGGGTGTGACGACCGACTTAACGACTGCGTCGCCCACCAAGGCTGGGATGGGCTGACGGAACCGGGCGTGAAGGCGTACCTGCTCGCCAAGCGCCGCCACCAGCGGCCGGCGCTCGCCGCCGCCGACTGTGGGGTGTTCATCGCCGACCACATCCGGGAGCGGTTCGCCGGGAGCGTCGAGTTGCCGGACTACACGGAGACTATTTACAACCCGGTGGACGTCGACACTGACGTCGCCCCTGCGGACTTTGACGCACCGACGTTCGTCACCGCGAGCAGCCTCTCGGAGTCCAAAGGCGTCGAGACGGCAGTGCGCGCGATGGGCCGGGTCGTCGAGGAGTTCCCGGACGCGAGACTGCTCGCCTTCGGCGACGGTCCGCAACACGAGAGTCTCGAGGCGCTCGCCGACGACGTCGCCCCGGGTGCGGTCGAGTTCCACGGGCGGGTCGACCCGGAGGCGGTGTACGAAGCGATGGCCGGCGCGACCGGGACCGTGTTCCCTTCGGTGTGGGACGAGCCGTTCGGCCGGATCACCGTCGAGTCGATGGCGCTCGGGACGCCCGTCGTCGGGAGCGACGTCGGCGGCATCGCAGAGGTGATCGAAGACGGCGAGACCGGGCTGCTATTCCCGCCTGGCGACGAGTCGGCGCTGGCCGAACACCTGCTCGCGCTCTGTCGCGACTCGTCGCTCCGGGAGGGGCTCGGTGACGCGGGACGGGAACGCGCCGCCGACTTCACGCCGGCCCGCGTCGCCGAGGAGCACCGCGCGCTCTTCGAGCGACTGGTGGGCGAGTAGCTGCGACTCCACTATCGTTTTACCGTTCGGTGTTCAACCCCGCCCAATGGCCGACGTACTCGTCCTGAACAACCGGAAGCCGTACTTCTTCGTGGAGTTTGTGGACATCATCTTCGAGGAGGTCGAGGAACACCACGACGTCACCCGACTCGACCGGGAGGGGAGCGTGCTGGACACCACGCGGGCGTTCGTGACCGCATTCCTCTGGGAGCGCCCCGATGCCGCGGTTGTCGTCGGGTCGGGGTTCGCGACGTTCTGGGTGACGCTCATCGGCAGGATTCTCCCGTCGACCGACGTCGTGTTCTTCCACAACGACTTCACCTACCAGTACTACCGGGACTTCACCGAGGACGCCTGGCTTCGCACGCAGGTCGAACGCCTACAGGAGGGCGGGCCACTCAGGCTGTGTGACGCCGTCTGGACGCTGACCCCGTACCAGGAGGACTACCTTCGGGAGAAGAAGGGGATATCCAAGCCGTTCATCCGCGTCCCCCACGGCGTGGACGTGGACGAGTTCCGGCCCGACGTCGAGGGACACGACGAGGTCAGGGAGGAGCTCGACCTCGACGAGGACACGCTCGCCGTCGGGGTGGTCGGAACGTTCAATCGCTCGGACAAACACGACATCGTCTACGGCTGGACGATCCTCCGCGCGCTCGCGGAACTCGACGATGACGACGACGACGTAGTGGGAGTCCTCGTGGGGAGCGGCGACGCGATGAAGTACATCCGGGAGCGGGCCGAGGAACTCGGCATCTCGGATCGGCTGATACTGACCGGTCACGTGCAACACGACCGTCTGCCGGCCTATCTCGCAGCCCTCGATGCGACCGTGTTAGCCAAGCAGGATCACCCGATCGACAAAATGACGACGACGATGAAGCTCCCGGAGTACCTCGCGGCCGGGACCTACCCCATCGTCGACGACCACGCGTACGCCCAGACGATCCTCGACCACGACGTCGTCGGCGTGTTGCCGTTCGAGGGTATCAAGGACGAGGCCTTCCCCGGGCGCCTGGCCGACCACCTCCGCCTTCTCCTCGACGATCGGGAGCGACTGCGGGCGGGCCAGCGCCACGCACGCGCCGTCGCCGAGGAGCGCTTCGACTACGAGACTCTCCAGACGGAGATGCGGGAGGAGCTCGAATCCCTCCTCGCCTGACTACCCGATCGGGAGGACGTCCCCGGCGATGCCCCACAGGCGTTGGCGCGTCCGGGGACTGATGCTCAGGAGGAGTGTCCAATAGACGGCGACACCGGTCGATACCAGGACCGCGAGTTCCACGACCGGCTGAAGTGCGAGAACGCTTCTGAGCCACAGCACGACGCCCCCCATCACGCCCGCAGACGCTATCTGCGCAGCGATCGGGCCGAACGGGAAGAATCGGAACCCCAGACCCAGCATCGAACGGAGTGACCAGCCGAGGTAGGCCGTCGCCACCGTTACGCCGACCAGGGTTCCGATCGCCGCACCGACGATGCCGATCGTCGGCACGAGGAGCAGGTCGAGTGCGACGTTGACCGTCATGAGCAACACGTTCGCGCGGAGGGTCACGTCCGGCCGGTCCACTCCCATCACCACGCTGGAGAAGACCGTCCGCAGACTCTCCGGAACCTGGATGGCCATCGCCACGATGGCGACCGTCGCTCCGGCTGCGAACTCCGCCGTGAACAGCGTCACGATGATCGGCCTGGCGAGGATGCCGACGCCGACGGCAGCGGGAATCGCCAGCACGGTTGCAAAGATTATCGCGTCTTCGAGCACTTCCTCGACGCGCTCGGGATTCTCCATGGCGTCGCTGTGACTGATCTCCGGCAGTATCGTTGAGGAAATAGACATCGAAAACGTCTCGAGTGCGATAGTGAGGCGAAACGGGATGTTGTACAACGACACGGCCTCGCTGGAGAGCAAGCCCGCGATGACGAACGTGTCCACGTTCGCGTACACGCGGTTCGCGAACCCCTGTACGTAGGTGTACTTCGTGAACGAGAGCAGGCTCTCGAACTGCGCCCGAGCGGGTCGGGCCAGGTCGTAGGGAACCAACGCCACAGATACGACCGCCGCCGCGACGACGCCGATGGCCACGCCGGCCAGCAGTCCCAGCAGTTCGAAGCCGAGGAGAACGAGGCCGACCTGCGCGACCACCCGGACAACCATCTCGACGAACGCGACGCCCCCGGTGCGGCCCACGTGTGAGGCGCCGCGCAGGACGGCCTTCGCCATGTCCGACACCTGGTGTGCCCAGATGGTGACGAGGAGGAGCGCCACCACGACGAACCCCATCTCGAAGTACGACTGGAGGTAGTCGGTCGCCGCGAGGCCCACGACCGTCAACACGAGCAGCGCGACCAGCGACAGCACCGCGGTCGCGCCCACCAGTTCGCGCTCGTTTCCCCGCTCGCTGATTCGCTTCGTAACCGCGGTGGAGAGCCCGCTGCTCGCCACCAGCATCGCCATCGCGACGATGGCCTCGAACACCTGGAAGAGCCCCAGGATGGTAGTGGGATTCTCCAGTGCCCGCGTGAAGTACATCACCGATCCGAAGGAGAGCAACAGCGCGCCGTACTTGGCGAGGAGCCAGCCGATCCCCGAGCGCGCGACGCCCATACAGTCCGTTCGATTTCGGGGGCAGCGTAAAGGTGTGTCGCTCTCTCGTCCGCCGAGTCAGTCCAGAACTTCGGCGAGGAGTTCCTTGAGAGCGTCCACGTCGACGCGCATGTCAGCCCCGCTGGGCTCGCAGCGGAGGTAGCTATAGTCGTACCCGAGCCCGGTGACGATCGAGTAGTAGCATGGATTGACCGTGTCGCCGAACAGTTCGACGACGGTCAAGTCGTCGCCGTACATCGTGTTGACCAAGCCCGCGCCGTGGGGGCCGACGACGGCGTCCGCGCCCGCAAACAGTTCGACCTGCTCGGCGAGCGAGTACTCCGAGAGGACGTGGCGCTCGAAGCCGCGGTCCCGGAGGGCGTCGAGCACCGCGTCCTCGTTGACGACGCGTCGGCTGTCGCTGTCCTCGCGCGAGACGTAGACGCGCTCGTCCGAGGACGGGGTCGCCCCGACCGCGTCACGTATCCGGTCGCGGAGCTCGCGCAGCGCCGCCGGCGAGACGATGCTCCACCCCTTCAAGTCGTCGTCGTACGCGTGGCGACGCATCGACGGCACCACCAGTTCATCAACGTGGACGCGACCGCTCGGGTAGGTTATCCACCTGTTATCCTCCACGCCCGCCCACGCAAGTGAGTTTGTCAGCCACGCTGGCGGGTCCGGGGGCAGCAGGACGGCCGGTTTCTCGCCGGTGCGACGCTCGTACGCCTCGAGCCCGAGCACCCGCGGGAGATAGTCGGTGAACCAGTGGAAGAACTCGTCGTCGAACCGGCCCACGAAGCTCGCCACCGGCCCGGGGAGCGTCGTGCTCGCCCGGCCGGGACCGCGGTGGAGGGGAAGGTGTCCGTGGCCGACCGTCCGCACGACGGTGTCCGTCAGCCGTCCCACCGACCCCTCCGCCTCCTCGACGATGTACTGCTGCTCCGGTGCGACCGTGAGCCCCCATTTGCCGACCAGGTCGACGTCGCGGAGTACCGAGACGAACGGGGTCGGCATCGTCCGCGTGCCAACCTCGGTCTCGAACTTCCCGGGGAGCGGCTGTACGCCGACCGGTGGCTGGCAGTCGAACGTCTCCGCACCGTCGTACTGGAAGGATTCGGTGACACATGCGGTCGCGGACGACTGGAGGTCCGAGCGGGCCAGGAGGAACCACCCGGTCGTTTCGAGCGCACGGACGGCTCCCCGGCGAACGACGGTGCGATAGCCGGAGCGAGCGAGCGCTCCCAGATCGGGGAGCGCGGAGCGGACGCCGGGACTCACAATCGTCCATTCGTGGCTCCGCCTCTTAACCTTCTGCTTCCGCGTACACGTCGAGCAGACGGTCGACCACCTCGTCCCAGCCGACGACGCTTGCTCTGCCCACGGTACAGCTGACCGCTCGCTCGACGGCGGGAGCAACGGTTTCGCATCCGACCGAATCGATGCCGACCACGCCGTCGGAGTCGGTCCAGTCGACGAGGGCACCGGCGCGACGCACTAGGCACGGCGTCCCGGCCGCCAACGCCTCTCCAACGGTCAGCCCGTAAGCCTCGAACGCGGACAGGGCGACGTACGCCTCGGCGCCGGCGTATAGCGGCGGGAGCCGCTCGTCCGCGACGTATCCGAGGAACTCTACCCTGTCGGTCACCTCGGCCTCGCGCGCCACCTCGCGGAGGCGGTCGCCGTAGTCGCCGATGCCAGCCACCAGCAGGTCGTAGTCGGGGAGCTCTGGGAGCGCCCGGATGACGTGTTGGACCCCCTTGTACTGCTCCAGACGCCCTACCGTCAGCAGGTACGGACGCTCCCGTTCGAACGGGTCTGCGTCACGGAAACGTTCGACATCGATGCCGTTGGGGACGACGGTCGCCTCCACCCCGAAGTCGTCGGCTAGCCGCTCGCACTCCCAGTCGCTCACTGCCACGACTGCGTCCGCCCGCCAGAGCGCCCAGCGTCCGAGCGGCCGGTACAGCGTCAACAGCCGGTCACGGATCGACGAGGCGCTTCCGCCGTGGTAGTGTGGCGTCGTCACGAGGCGGGCGTCTCCGGCGGCGACAGTGGCGAAAAGCAGTGGCAGTGCGTGATAGTTGTGCGCGTGAACGACGTCGGCGTCGACCTCGCGGACGGCGTGGGCAATGCCGGGTGAAACGTGGAACGCGCCGCCCGGCTCCACTCCGCGACACCGACGGACCGAGACACCACTCCTCGTCTCCCGGCGGTCGCCGTTCGCAGCGGCGTCTGCGGTGACCACCTTGACGTCGTGGCCACGAGCGATCAGCCGCTCGCTGATCTCGCGGACGTGGGTCTCCACCCCGCCAGTCTGCGGCGGATACCGGGGGACCACTTGGCAGACCCTCACTCGAACGCCTCCCGCGAGCCACGATCCACTTCCCACGTCCCCGTCACGTCCCCCCTGACCAGCCGGATCTGGGCGACGAGCAGGGAAACTTGTGCGTCCACAACGGCGTGGAGCGGCTGGATCGGACCGAGCCGGTCCGACTGGCCCAGCCAGCCGAACGCCACGGCGAGGACCGGGATTGCCAGCCCCCACGCCCCGGCCACGCTCACCGCGGCCGCCGTGACCACGACAGCCGTGAGTACGGCCAGCCATGGCGAGATGACCATGAACCACCAGTTGAACGGCAGCACGACGCGGCCGTAGCGCCCGTGGCGACCTAGGAGGTCGCGGTTGCGCATGAGCAACTGGACGAGTCCCATCGCCCGCCGGTCCTTCCGGGTGCGGCGCTCCGTGAACGACGACACGCCCGACTCCACGAACCGCATCTCGGGGTCCATGACTACGCGGTCACCGCCCCGCCGGACGCCCACGCCGATCTCGGTGTCGTCGGCGAGCGAGTCGGGCGCGATGGGGACAAAGTCGTCCCGCTCGAATGCGAAGCAGGGGCCGTGGCAGATGAACGTCGAGTCGAGGTGGGACTCCAGCGTCTGGAGACGCGAGAGTATGTCGCGGTAGTCCTGCTCCACCTCGCTGTCCCCAAGCACGTCCGCTTGCCGGCCCGTGACCGCGCCGACCTCGGTGTCGTCGAGGTTCGCCGCCGCCACGCGGAGGGCGTCGTCGGCGAGTTCGGAGTCGGCGTCCGTGCGGAACACTACTTCGCCGGACACCGCCTCCATCGCGCTGTTGATGGCTCGTGCGACCCCACGCGACTCTTTCTCGACCAGCGTGAGCGAGGGGGCGTCGCGGTCCGCGAAGAAGTCTCGAACCAGCGCGGGAGTCTCGTCGTCGGAGGAGTCGGCCACCACGACCTCGACCCTCTCCATGGGGTAGTCGAGCGCGCAGAGGTTTGCGAGTTTGCGCTCGATGATGTCCGCCTCGTCGTACGTCGGCAGTAGAATCGACACCGTTGGCTCGGCCTCGTCCGTGGACGCCGGCGTCCCGCTCGGGGCCACGAGGGCGTAGAGGCCCACGTACACGACGTAGGGTACGGCGGCGACTGCGACGAGCGCCGCCGTCGCAACCACGAGCATGTCCATACGTCCTAGAGCGGCCGCCCCCCTCAAATCCCTTCCGCTCAGGGCCAGTCGTCACGGCGCTCGACGGTCGACTCCGACTCTTAGGCCTCGTACTGAAGGCGCCACTCGGCGTCGGCGGCCGTATCCACGACGTCCCGGTACGCCCAGCCGGCGGCCCCCGCGACCGACGCGTGCTCGTCGCTCGTGCCGACGTATACGTGCCGGTCGGTGGCGTTGATTGTCCTTCGTCCGCGAGTGTCTCCGTGTTCACCCGCCCGGTCCGGAGGTGAAGTCGGGCTCGAGGCCGTAGTCCCGGACGGCCTTGGTGAGAGTCGGCGGCTCCGCCGCCTCCTTCGCTGCCGGCGATCCGGACGGCCGTATCCACGCGCAGAGGACAAGATATAGTAGACGTTAGAAATAATCACTCACTTTTGGGATCATCCGTTGTAGTTTAGCGGCGCGTCGAGGCGGTGTTTATGCGGATAGTTGAGCAAGACGGTGTTGAGTC
>NZ_JAODIX010000066.1 GCF_026586675.1 Halorubrum yunnanense | reverse complement strand
CGGTCTCTGACGCGGTAAAACCGTGAATTATCGACCCCACCCCGACGCAGTCTTGCGTTCAACAAGGCAGGATTTCAACAAAGCCCTACCTCTCGTTCACTCGCTGATCGGTCTGTGAAAACGCCTCAGTCGCCATATCGGCGCGCTCGGCCGCCTCGATATGCTGGTACGCCTCGCGGATCTGTTCTTCGCTGTTGTCGAGATACCGGGCAGCCGCAGAATAACCCAACTGTCGAACCAGCACCTCCCCGACGCCCCGACGCCCACCGTGTAGTTCGAGATAATCACCGTCGAGTGAAAGCTCCAGTTCGTCGCGACGCTCGGCGAGCGCGTCGTGGGTCCAGAGTCGCTCCATAATCGATCGGGCACCGTCAGTAGTGAGCGGCTTTGGTGCGTCGAGGTCGTGCTCAGCAGCAACGAGCAGGTCAGGCGCGCCGCCCCGGATGCTCTCGATCGTGTCATTGTCGAGACCGGCGTCACTTAGCCCGTCGGTGACGTGCGAAGCAAGCGACGGTCGGTGCAGCGTCGTGAACACCGGCCATGAGTCCGGAACGTCCAGCACCTCGGCGTACCGGCGCAGGGGGCCGATAACGGGTTCGGGGAGTGACGCCTCCTTCCACTCACGACTCTTCCGGAACACCGTGACGCTGCTGTCTGCGAACGACACGTCACGCCATCGAATGCCGTTCCGACCGTCGCGGTTTTCTTTCGGTGCCGAGAGGAATTCTGAGCCGCGCAGGCCCGTGTAGGCGACAACATACACGAGTGCCTGCTCACGACACCGCTGGTAGGTCTTGAACCGAGCGCGCTGTTTGGCCCGCCACGTTTCACTTTCCGGGTCGCCTCGATCGGCGTGAGGCACCTCGATCGCGCCGAGCGCATCGAACGCTTCGGACACACGCCGGTCGACGAACTGCGTGATCAGGTCGCGGTGGATCGGTTCCCACGCCTGCTGGTCGCCCGGCCGGCGGCCGTCGTTCTCCGGCAGCGGGTCTTCGGCGTCTGACTCACGGGCGTAGTGCCGCGGGATGTACCCCTGCGCGTGCGCCCACCCGCACCACGACGCGACGTGCGCGTAGTAGGTGAGCACGGTGCCGGCGGTGTTCCCTTCCGACGAGAGGTACCGCGCGTAGTCCGAGAACACCGTCGTGTCGAGGTCCGCGAATCGGACGGTGTCGCCGTCGACGATACCCGACCACGACTCGGGCGGGGAGGCGTATTTTAAACACTTGATATTAGGACTCGTTGGTGCTGTTGGGGCTACACTAGTGTTTGCATTGATCCTAGCGGCAGTCGCCGTTGCCGCCGTCATGCTCATCTACGGATCGGGCGGCCGATCCTCGGGGGTGGGGGCCTTCTTAGAGGAGTAGAACGCAATTGCTCCGTGGAAGGTTCGTTCGTTACTATCGTATGGTAACGTGAGGTGCGAAGATTATCGCTTGCTGACTCGGCTGTGTCTTCGAGAACACATTGGTCGTCATATGTCGTCATATCGGCGCGTTCGGCCGCCTCGATATATTCAGGGAGTCGACTGCCTCTCATTTATTAACCGGTCTAACCCCCTATGATCGGATTCGTCGATTGTCTCTGGCCTTGAGAGGGAAATAGCTTCTTTGGGAACATGCCTGTAAATTATTTCTTGGTTCTGTCTGTGGAGGTACCCGATGCCGAACTGATTCACAGTTCCTTGGAACACATCCATAACTGAATGATATGCACTCCTTCCAGTTCCGGCGTGAGAAAATCGATTGTTCTCCGTCTCAGGGAGGATAGCCCAATAATCCACGTTCCAGTCATTATATTCCAACCTTCGATACCTTCCTACCTGCTTCATTGCCTCTCCGAGCTTTTTCCCGGAGTAATTTTCCATATACTTGATCTCAAGACCGAATGTCCCTGCTTGCGGGTGTTTCGCAAGCAGGTCGACCCGGCCGGTCTTACAAACAGAATAGACTTCAGTCTCGACACACCAGCCGTACTCGGAGAGGGATTCGCTGATCTGATCGCGAAGTTCCGGTTCCGAGTCGAAGCGAATACGGTTCATAATTTCCCCTCGAACACGTCGGCCAGCCGCTCGCGCATGGCGTCTCGGCGGGCGCGGCGGACCTGCTCCTCGCTCAGATACTTGTCGACGACGACGGCAGCCGACGAGCTACCCTGATCAGCCGCCATCGGGGCGACCTGCTCTTGAAGATCCTGCATGGCGTCCTGATACGCGTTGTACCAGAACCGGCGGCAGGCGTGCGGCGTCGGTCGTTCACCGTGGAGCGTCACCCCGGCAGTCTCGACCAGCCGCTCGAAACGGTTGTTCACCGTTCCCGGCGCGACATGCCCGGACTCGGCGGCGTTGGAGGGGAAGAGGTAGCCGTTCCAGCCGGTTGCATCCAGCGCCTCAACGCGATCGAGATACTCGTCGACGCCGTACAGCAGTTGCACGGATGACGGGCCGTTCTTCCGGTCTTCAAACTCGAGCCGGGGAGGCTCGGCGTTCGGAATGAACTGCGATACGTGCAGCGCCGCGACCTCCCCGCGACGGAGCCCCCACGCGCCGAGCGCAACCACGAGGAGGCGATCCGCCCGGTCGTCGCACACGGCGAGTATCTCTCGGAGCTGGTCTGGCCGCAGCGCCGGTTTCGTCTCTCCGCTCTCGGTGTCGGTGTCCCACCCACCGAACGACGTTGCGACCGTCGCGGCCGGGTTATACGTCCCGATAGCACGGTTCTGGAGCCACACGTACCAGTCTTTCACGTCGTAGTGATGCTTTGCCTTCGAGTCGTTACTCGCGAGCTCGTGGTCGAGCACGTCGAACACCGAGAGGACGCGCTCAATCTCCTCGGGTTGCAGGTCGCGGTCGCCGACGCGATCGACGAGCGGGGCCTCCCCGTGGAGGGCTTCGTACTCGCGGGCGTACCGCGCCAGTCGCGTGCGCTTCGATCGGATCGTACTGTCAGCGAGGTTCTGCCGGCGCTGTCGGTCGCGAAGGTATGTCTCAAAGCGCTCGATCGTCTCTTCGTCGTTGATCCCCCACTCGTACCCCGGGGTTCCGTCGTCCACACCGGCGTCGACGCCGACCTCCTCGACGATGAACTGCTTGAGCGTGAGGTCGTGATGCTCGCGAAGGGTGTACGCGATCCCGCTGTAGCCGTGATCGGCCAGCCACTCGTACGAGGGTCGCTTCGTCGCGGGGCTCATCCCTGCGTGGTACATCTCGTCGGCAATTTCCGTCTCGTAGAACTCGATCAGCTCATCGAGCGACATGCGACTCCAGTTAATTACGTCACTCACGCGCATCACCGGGTGAAGGCCCGGAATCTCGGAGGTGTGCCGATTTTAAGACTGCCATTTTCAACAGATAGACATCATTCGCCAATTGCTTAATATTTCTGCTTACTGCTTTGTCTCTTATAGACAAAGCAATTATGCAATACACAGCAGGAATGGGCTAATTCAAAAGTATATCATATAACGCTATATTTAATTTCGGCCGTAGCTGACCACGCAGTCTACGCGCAGGGGCATACAATAACTAGAGCCTGTCATAGAAAGCGTCACGTGCGAAGCAGCAGGGTTTGGAGACTGTGTCTACAAACTCCAAAGC
>NZ_JAODIX010000065.1 GCF_026586675.1 Halorubrum yunnanense | reverse complement strand
GACTAATTCTACTGCTAGTGACTGCTGTTCGATAGGTCTGAGTTAATCTCGAAGTCGTGCAACAGGCTATTAGAGGATGAGGCCGACGATTTTGAGTGCCTATGCCAGAGTTCGACCGCCTCAGCTAGGTGGGCCTTCACATAAGTGCGTACAGCTTCCGCCAGCATGCCTCCTTGAAATGGAGCTTCTCCTTCGCCGACCGGACCTGGTCGTTGACCGTCTGCGGGCTTGCCTTTCGATCATCAGCCCACGAAGACTGCCGAGTCGAGTAGAGCGCCTGTGTCATCCAGTAGTCCAAGGTCTCAGCGAGTGACTAGAGTTCGTTCGCCAGCACGGCGAGTTCGACCGTCGTAATCTGCCGACCGATGTCGACCGCAGTCAGCTTCTCTTGATAGTCGTTGATCGCTCGTCAGCCGTCTTCGATCTTGAACTCCAAATTAATGACGCACTTCCCATCCGCCCCGTAGACGAATCCCACATCCACAAACCGTTCTCCGCCGATCCGGCGACGGGTGTGGATAGCGAAGTGAGGAACCGAGTTGTCTCGTACCTCCTCTACAATGGGTCGTCGTCGAACTTAGCCGCTGGGTTACACACGGACACTTTCACTCAACTCCGATGTGATCGGCTGCGAATACATCTCCCACGAAAACTTTGATTATCAACTGTGGCCCGTTCTCCTCAGATAATAAACAATATACAACCAATAGTACATTCACTAATATTCATTATTAATTGGTTTGTATACTCAGTAAACTATGGTAGAACCACCCATAGAGTACGAGCAGTTTGAGGAGGGACGCCATGTCAATTACTGGGATCTCAACCCCGTTCTACAGGAAGAAGCGAGGCGACTCTATCCAGATGACGAATTCGGGTGGGCGGAGGAGAAACTCCAAGAATTCGGCCATATTGTCGGTCACACTATCGCAGACAACGCAGACCGAATCGACAGACACGGGCCGACACTCCAATCACACGACAAGTATGGGAAGTTGCTAAACCAAGTTGAGTACCACCCCGATCAGCTTGAGAACGAACGACTCATCTATGAACATGGAATCGTCGCTGATGCATTCAAGCCACCGGAAGGACGAGATGAACCAGTTGGGTTACTCCACACCTTGACTGAGCAACTACTTCTTTCGTATGCCGACACGGGACTTGTCTGCGCGCAGTCCATGACGGCAGGAGTCGCGCTGACATTGCGAAATCACGACCATACGGAAGACTACACCGAGTATCTGGACCAGCTTGCGTCCACCGACTATGAGACCGTCATCGAAGGTGCGATGTTCCTCACCGAGGAGCAAGGCGGAAGTGATGTCGGGGCGGCCGAAACAGATGCTGAGCCTGTGGTGGCGCCGCACCAGGCAACTGAATCATCAGCTGCTCAAGCCAAAGCCACTCAAGACGGTGGTGAGTTACAGACGCGAGAGTACAAATTGACCGGAGAGAAATGGTTCTGTTCGAACATCGACGCTCAGGGGACTTTGGCCCTTGCTCGACGTCCCGACGCGCCCGATGGTACAAGGGGGCTTTCGCTATTTCTTGTTCCACACGAATTGCCGTCAGGAGAGTTGAACGAACAGCGATATCGGCGGCTCAAAGACAAACTCGGCACAGAGAGCGTCCCTACTGGTGAAGTCGAATTCGACGGTACCACTGGTTATCTCGTTGGTGAGCCCGAGCGCGGGTTCAAGTACATGACGACGATGGTGAACTGGGAGCGAGTGACTAATTCTGTGGGTGCTGTCGGCATCATCGGACGATTGTTGCTTGAGAGCAAGGTCAAAGCAGCGAATCGGGATGCGTTTGGACAGGCGATTCAAGACTTCCCGCTTATGCAGCGCGACTTGGTGGAGATGGCTGTTGACCACGAGGCTACGTTGACTTTCGCAATGGAAGCTGCCCGATGGTTGGACAGATACGAGCGTGATCACGGTGATGACGACGCATTCCAGTTGATGCGACTGCTGGTTCCGGTCTCCAAGCACGTCACGACGCGGAAAGCCGTCGAAACTGCGTCATATGCCATGGAAATCCAGGGTGGAAACGGATATGTCGATGATTTCGTCACCCACCGCCTGTACCGCGATGCACAGGTCCTACCAATCTGGGAGGGGACGGCGAACATCCTCTCACTTGATGTGCTGCGAGCCATGGAGAAAGAGGCCGCACACGGGGCATTGCTACCGCTCGTCTCGGGATATCTAGACAACGTCGAGCATCCGTATCTCCAACCGCTCGCAGAAACGGTACAAGCGGAGTTTGAACAATTACAAGAAGCGCTGCTCGGACTGGCCACGACAGACGACGAGTCCGCACAATATGCCGCAAAGGACGTCACTGAGTACATCTATGACGTCGTCACGGCCAGTATTCTCCTAAGTCGGGCACAAGAACACTTGGACGACGGTGACGCTCGCAAAGCAATCGTTGCGAACCTATTTGTCGAGCGCGAGTTGGCGTCCGATTCGCCTGGCGTGCAGACTGATGCGACTCCCGCGATGGAGTACTTCGACGCAATTGTCCAGTACGACAGTCTCGACGATACGAAACTTCCAGAACAACCAGTTACAACCTAACAATGCACACCATACCCTCAGTCCTCGACAGAGCGCGCACGCTGTTCCACAACAGTACCGTCTCCGACGGGGCCAGTGAAACGACGTACGAACAGGCATACGAGAATGCCCAGAGACTAGCAGGTGGGCTTGCGGATCGCGGGGTAGATGCTGGGACTGTCGTCGCAGTCGCTGACTGGAATACGCCCAAATTTTTCGAATTGCTGTACGCTATCACTGGAATGGAAGCGATCATCTACCCGGTGAATCTGAATCTCCCACCCGAGCAAATCGGATACACGCTGGAGAAATCAGATTCGACCCATCTGATCTACTCTGATGACTTCGAAGCACTCGCCCAGCAATTCCCAGGCGAAACGCTACATACTGATGACCTCGAAGAAAGTGACCCAGTTACTCTCGACGTTGAGGAAGATACCCCAGCAGTTATGCTGTTCACCTCAGGCACGACTGGTAAACCCAAGCCGGTCAGATACACCCACGAGCAATTCATCCACGGTGGCGTGAGTATCGCACACCAACTGACCGAATACGACACACCAGCCTCGCTGTCAGGAGAGGACACCCTGTTACCCAGTATCCCGATGTTCCACCTACTGGCTTGGGGATCCCCGGTCATCGCGCCGTATCTTGGCGCAGACCTACTGATGACAGGCCAATACGACCCGGAAACAGTCGGGTCGCTGGTTGAAGACGGCGAGGCAACTTGGACGAACATGGTCCCGACGATGGCACGCCAGTTGCTGGAAACAGATCACTCTCTTGACGGCCTCAAGGTGTTGACCGGTGGTAGCACGATCCAGCGTGATCTGGTCTCCCAGTTCCGCGAGCACGATATCGAATTCTCGACGATCTATGGCGGGACAGACATGCTCGCCGCCTCGATATCGATTTGGAGTGACGAGGCTCGGGACGAGGGAGGGTATGAGTATCTGCGCCGGGTGACTCACCCAGTACCATTCGGCGAATTCCAACTCGTACACCGAGAGGGTATGGAAGATGATATGGGTGAAATTCAATTTCGGGCACCGTGGCTCCCCGACGGCTATTACAAACTGCCAGAGAAGACTGCAGACGCCTTCGTCGACGGTTGGTTCAACACGGGAGACATCGGGCGACGGATGCCAGATGGTGGAATTCGGATTCTCGACCGCGTCGATGACACGATAAAGAGTGGCGGAGAGTGGATTCCATCAAGCATTCTCGAATCGATTATCGGTACGTGTTTACCCTGAGAAGGATTTCGGGACTCTCTCGTAGGTTGCCCCTGACCTAACAGTAGAGCA